>JAFXVP010000053.1 GCA_017524445.1 Clostridia bacterium
AGATCGATGATGACGGCGTACGCGAGCAACGCGACGGCGGTGAACGCGGCGACTGCGGTTTATCGCTACGCGATGGCGGCAAAGGCGTTGAAATACGGCAACTGATCGAAGTAAGAACAACACATAACCGACTCCGGTGCGATCCCGAAAGGGACCGCACCGGTTTTTTATGCAGAAAATTGCTTTATTTACTGCATACTAAAATAATATATGAAATACGAGCCGAAATATGTTCAATTATTCCTTGCAAAATATACACTTCTGCGGTACAATTATTTTTGGTATATTGTATCATGTACTATTTATGTCATAATAGTGCACGATGCTTGAAATCATGAAAGGGGAAACAAAGAAAGATGTCAAAGATGAGAAGACTTCTTTCCGTGCTGATGGCGGCATTCATGCTGCTCACGATGCCGCTTACGACCGGCATTTCGCGGGCGATCGCCGAAGGCACGAATGAATCGACGGAAACCGAGACGCCGTCCGAGGGCGTTGTCCTCGAAACGGAGGATCTCGATCCCGCGACGCTCCACGTCCACAAGCTGGGCGAGGTCGAAGAGGAAGACCCGGACGAATTCGATCCGGAGGACCTCGAGCCCATCGACCTCAACAAGATCGTCCGCGCCTCGATCTTTTTGGATGAGAAATCCACGATCGACGTGGGCTATTCCACGCAGGGCATTGCAAACAACAGCAGTGCGACCGCGTACCGGAACAAGCTCAAACGGCAGCAGGAGACCATGCAGGCAACGATCGAATCCACGATCGGCCATGAGCTCAACGTCAAGTGGAATCTGACGCTGCTCGTGAACGCGTTCTCCGTCGAGATCCCCTATAAGGATATCGCACTGATCCGGCGCATCCCGGGCGTCAAGTCCGTCGAGCTGGAGAATATCTATGCTGCGCCCGAACCCGTCGACGGCGATCAGCCGATGACCGAAAACACGAGCTCCGGCATGGTCGGCGCGCAGGCGGCATGGGCGGACGGATACACCGGCGCGGGCAGCATCGTCGCGATCCTCGACACCGGCGTCGACACCACGCACCAGTCATTCAACGGCGACGCGTTCGATCACGCGATCACAGAGACCGGCAAGACGATCGACCTTCTCGACCAGACCGATATCGCCGGCATGCAACTGAACGCAACAGGCACATACGTCAGCGCAAAGATCCCGTTTGCATACAACTATGCGGATCATAATTCGAATTACGGCAACGACGTTGGTTATCAAAGCAACCACGGCTCGCACGTTGCCGGTATTGCGGCGGCAAACCGCTTCATCAAGAACGGTTCGAGCTATGACGATGCGCTGACGACGGTCCATGCGGTCGGCATGGCGCCGGACGCGCAGATCCTCGCCATGAAGGTCTTCGGTTCTTCCGGCGGCGCGGCGGAGTCCGATTACTTCGTCGCCATCGAGGACGCGATCGTGCTCGGCGCGGATTCGATCAACCTTTCGCTCGGTTCCGCGCAGCCCGGCTTTACCTATGCGGGCACCTATCAGGCGAAGCTGAACGAGATCGCGAGCGATTCGAGCATTCACCTCGTTCTTGCGATCGCGGCGAGCAACTCCGACGCGTTCGACGATCACACCACGACCCCGCTGTATCAGGAAGACATCTATTTCCAGACCACGGGCTCCCCGGCAACCTATCTCGCGAGTCTTGCGACCGGCGCAGCATACAACACCGGCGTGACCGGCGCGCCGCTCGTGTTCAACGGCAACAACATTTTCTATACGGAAACAAGCTCTACCGGCGCGGCGATGTCGTCTATCGGCAGCGCAAACGGCACATCCTATAACTTCGTGTATATCGACGGTGTCGGCAGCACGGCAGAGTATACTGCGGTCAACAGCGCGGTTTCCCTTTCCAATAAGATCGTGATTGTCAACCGCGGCGAACTCTCCTTCTATGAAAAGGGCAATAACGCGGTCAGTTACAGCCCGAAAGCCGTAATCGTTGCCAACAACGAGGCGGGCACGATCAACATGTCTCTGGACGACTACACCGGCTCGTTCCCGATGGTTTCCATCACGCTTGCCGACGCGCAGATGATCAAGGCGGGCAGCACGAGCCATACGACCGGCGGCTACACCTACTATACCGGTTCGATCTCGGTCAAGAGCGGTCTGGTTTCCGAGGTGCTGACCGCGCGTGAAGACGCCGAGATGGTTGGCTTCAGCTCCTGGGGCGTCACGGGTTCCATGGTCATGAAGCCGGAGATCGTCGCGCCGGGCGGCAATATCTATTCCGTCAACGGCTACGACAACAAGGAAACAACCGTACATAACACGTACGCCACGATGTCCGGTACCTCCATGGCGGCGCCGCACATCGCGGGTCTTTCGGCGATCGTGGCGGAATACCTCCGTGAAAACAATCTCTCTGACACAAACGCTACGCTCTATAACACCGAGCTTGCGAATGATTACAGCATCCGCGCGATCATGCAGAGCTTACTGATGAGCACCGCGACGCCGATGAAGAACAACAGCAAGTACGTCTCGATCCTGCAGCAGGGCGCAGGTCTTGCGGAGGTAAGCAAGGCAGTCGAAGCGAAGTCCGTTATCATGATGGACGACGCTTATCTCACGACCGATACCGGCGCTACGGCGGACGGCAAGGTTAAGGTCGAGCTTGGCGACGATCCCGCAAGAACAGGCGCATACGAATACAGCTTCAACGTCTATAACCTTTCCGGCGAAACGCTCGAGTACACGCTCGATACCAAGCTGTTCACACAGGCGATCGACGGCGATTACCTGTCCCATGAAACGGTCGATCTGCCGACCGGCGGCGTCACCTACGATTGGGTTTCCGACTTCACGCCGGAAGGCCATGACGTCGACATGGACGGCGACACCGACGATCAGGACGCGCAGGCGATCCTCGATTACCTGACCGGCGAAAAGACCGCGGCGCAGGTGGATCTCACCGTTGCGGATCTTGACGAGGACGGCGCGATCACCTCGCACGACGCGCACGTGCTGCTGAACTGGCAGGCGGAAGCCGCGCCTGCGGGCTACGTGATCTCCGCGCACGGCAAGGCGACCGTCACGGTGCACATCAACTTGACTGCGGCGCAGAAGGCAGTCTTCGACGCAAGAGATTGCGGCGGTTACATCGAGGGCTTCACCTACGTGACCTGCACGACCGCCGACGTCGAAGGCGTCAGCTACGCGCATCAGCACACCATCCCGATCATCGGCTACTACGGCAGCTGGACCGATCCGGAGATGTTCGATACCAACTCCTATACGGAGAATCTCTACGGCAATACGCAGACGAATTACTCGGGCAGTACTGCTGCGAATACGAACTACCTGCGCCTGAACATGGACGGCGCGACGGTGAAGTTCTCCGGCAACCCGTATATGGTCGAGAACAGCTTCCCGGAGGACCGCCTCGCGATCAACACCAATACGCTGATCGAGAGTGTCTGCTATAACCTGATCCGCCCCGCGGGCGGCACGGGCTTTGCGATCAGCAAACTCGACAGCGACGGCAACGTCACAGACGTCTTGTACAGCACGGTTGCAGCGGCGGGAGAAGTCCTCGGCGCGTGGTATCATACGAATCAGGACGCGTGGCAGAATACCGCGTCGAAGCTTTACGGGATTAATAAGACCCTATCTGAATACAGCTCGCTGACGGAGGGCGACCGCGTACGTGTCGGCTTCTATGCGATCCCCGAGTATAACATAATGCAGCACAGCGGCAGCATGACCGCCGCGAATGCGGGCACGCTGACGGCGGACCTGTTCGAAACAATCCTGACCAGCAACGAACTCGGCAAGGGCGCGTTCGTGGGCTATGACTTCACGATCGACAACACGCCGCCGACAATCGAAGGTACGCCGACGCTGAACGGCAATACCCTTTCGATTACAGCAAGCGACAATCATGCGATCGCGTATATCGCTGTCCTGTCTCTGGACGGCGAGACCGTCTATGCAGAAGCAGCGCCGGGTACGGACAACTATACGATCACGCTTGACGCATCCTCTGCGATCGCAAACGCGCCCGGCTACGTTGCGGCGTACGTCGGCGACTACGCAGGCAATGAAAAGGCGGTTGCGGTTCAGGTCAACAATAATGCACATGTTGAAAAGACAGTTTATGTGTTGACGGATACGCTTGAAGCTAATCGTGATTACTTGATTGTCAACACCAATGTTGCCAATACTACCGGTTACGGTCTGACTTACACCACACCTACTAATACCGGCACTACAAACACTAGCGCTGTTCGTTATGCGGTTTCAATTAATACCGGTAATTCTGATACAAACAATCAACCTTATATCGACAGTAGTGATGCTCCTGCAAATGGTATCTGGACTACGGCAACATATAATACAAGCTATTATACATTTGCAAATGTTAGTGGCTCCAGAACATGGTATGTTGGTAGAAGTAGTAATAACGGATTAACAATCAATACCAGTCCATCTGATCGTGCATGGTCTTACAGTAACCATTATTTGAAATCTGGTACAAGCACTCGGTACTTGTATTATTCCGGATCTAATTTCACGATTGGAAGAACACAGACTGCTGTCTATCTGTACGTCAAGACAGAGATTAACTACGATATCGATCCGTATGCAGTTGAATCCGTAACGGTTACGCCGAACACGCTTGATCTCTACAAGGGCAATACGGCGCAGCTCATTGCAAAGGTTCTGCCCCTGACGGTGCCGGACCGCTCGGTCACATGGTCCTCCACAAACAACAGTGTAGCGACGGTCGATCAAAACGGCAAGGTCACGGCAGTCTCAGCTGGTACGGCAACGATCCGCGCGACGGCCAACGCGGACGGTTCCAAGTATGGCGAGTGCGTAGTCAATGTTACGTCGATCAATAAGGAACTGAGCGCGGCGATCTGGGATGCGGAGGGCGACGTCTACTTCTCATACTTCAATGCAAACAATCTGCCGAACTGGACAAAACGGCATAACACACCTACGACGGAGTATATCACTAGCGCGTTGATGGCAGATACCTCAAGTCTGTATGCATGTACGAATGATCTGAGTGTATCCAACATCTATACGGTCAACCGCACGAGCTACGCGCTCACGAAAGAAGGCGAGAATTACGTTGCGGCATTCGGCATGGCACCGGTCGGATCAAGCTTCGGCTCCGATTACTTTGTGTATGCGTTTGCAAAATACATCATCTTCGGCAATCTGACCGAGGAGACGGACGCTGATCTCGGCACATACTGCGGCTTCCCGTACGGATTGGTTGATCTATCCGAAACGGACGTCGGCGACGCTTACGCGGTTGCGATCTGCATCAGAAACCGCAGCACAACAAGCGCCGGTTATTACTTCCTGGATGAAACCGGTAAGATCTGGCAGATTAACCAGACGTACAGCCAAAATTCCGGCATCAGCTTTGGGAGTCCGACGCTCGTCTATGATACCGGCGTTACCGCGGGTCTTCAGTACAATTCCATCTATTATGACGGAACGAACCTGTACTGGACGCACGTCGACGGCGAATATGCGCAGCTGTACATTCTTGCGAATGCAAATGTTGCTGCAAGCAGGAAGTTCTACAGTGCTGGTAATTTCGGCGAAAACGTCTGGCCGGCAGCCGGTATGTATACAAACGGTTCCGTTGCGCCCGCGTCTGTCGGCGACGAGTATGAAGTCATGGGCGGCGAGGACCTCGGCGAGCTTGAACTGCAGATTCAGGCAACCCGCGAAGAGCTGATGACCGAGGATATCATGGCGCGCTTTGCGGCGGAAGCCGAGAGGATGAACGCCAAGATGTTCGAGATGGCAGAGGAAGAGCCGGAAGCGGTCGACGAAGAGCCGATCGAGGAACCGGAAGAACCGATCGAGGAGCCGGAAGAACCGGTCGAAGAGCCGGAAGAACCGGGTGACGAAGAACCGATCGAAGAGCCGGAGGAGCCGGCTGATGAAGAATCGATCGAAGAGCCGGAAGAACCGGTTGAAGAACCCGAAGAGCCCGAAGACGGCGAGCACCGCGCGCATCTGCTGAACGCGGCGGCGGGCGTGAACACGAGCGGCACGGTTGCGTTCTCCGAGAGCGCGGCGGCCACGAACGGCCTGTTCGAGGTCAGCTATGACACGACCGAGCTCACCTGCACCGGCACGGCAAAGGGTACGGCGTCGAACCTGTTCGTCTCCGTCCATCTCGACGCCTCGACCGGCAAGATCAAGGTCGCGTACGCCATGAAGGGCGAAAACGCGCTTGCGGCGAACACCACGATCGCAACGGCGGACTTCACCGCCTTGAAGTGCGACGAAAAGACCATGACGGTCGCGACGAAGGAGCGCGGCGAGACCTATAACCTGACCGAAAGCGATACGGTCGCGGTCGACGGCCTCGGACACAACTGGGGCACGCCGACGTGGTCGTGGACCGGAAACGACGCGGACGGCTACACTGCGGCGACGGCGACCTTCGTCTGCACGCGCGACAGCAGCCACACCGAGACGGTCACAGCGACGGTAACGAGCGCCGAAAACAACGCCTGCCAGATCGTCTACACCGCGACGGCAACGTTCGAAGGTCAGACCTATACCGAAACCAAGACGGTCGCGATCACCGCATACTATCTGATCGGTTCGATGACGAACTGGCAGGTCGATCCGGCATATCGCTTCACGCCGAACGGCAGCACCGAAGGCGAGTTCATCCTGAATACCACGCTCGCGGTCGGCGATCAGATCAAGGTCGTTCAGGCGACGGGTACGACCACGGGAACATGGTATCCCGCCGATTACGGCAATTACTATGTTGATTACGCGCACTCCGGCAGCGTGAACGTCTACTTCCGTCCGGCAAGCAACGGCGATTGGTGGTCCTTCCACAGCGGCGGCTTCTTCTACATTTCGAAGCTGCACACCGTTACGGTCGTCACGGACGGCAACGGCACGGCATCGATCAATCCGATGTCGCCCGATCTGTCCGCAACGGTTTACGTTACGGCAACGCCGAACGACGGATATCATTACGATCATACCGAACTCTATAAGAAGACGGGTGCGGGCGAGAACGATCTCGAACCCATCACGCTCGACTGGAACGAAACGAACAAGACCTTCACGATGCCCGACTGCGACGTCGTGATCAAGGTCTACTTCGCGGCGCACACCTGGGGCGAGCCGACCTACGTCTGGGCGGCGGACAACAGCACGGTCACCGCGACGCGCGAATGCGACGGCTGCGATGCGACCGAGACGGAAACGGTCAGTACGACCTATGCGGTCACGACCGATCCGACCTGCGAAGGACTCGGCGTCGGCACTTACACGGCAACGTTCACGAACAGCGCGTTCACGACGCAGACCAAGACGGTCGACATCGACCCGATCGGACATGACTGGGACACGCCGACGTATGTCTGGGACGAGAACTACAACTGCACGGCAACGCGCGTCTGCAAGAATGACAGCACGCATACCGAGGTCGAAATGGCTCCGGGCATCGGTCAGACAACGACGCCGGCAACGTGTGAAACGGACGGCGTGATGACCTACACCGCGACGTTTGCAAACGAAGCGTTTGCAGAACAGACCACAACGGCTGTGATCCCGGCGACGGGCCACGACTGGCAGTTTGTCGACTTCACCTGGACCGGCGACGACGAGAACGGCTACACGGCGGCAGTCGCGAACTACGTCTGCACGCATGACGGCACGCATACCAAGACGGAAACCGCAACGGTCACGAGCGTAACGACGCCTGCGACCTGTGAGACAGCAGGCAGCACCGTCTACACCGCGACCCAGGGCGAATATACCGACACCAAGACGGTGACGATCCCGGCAACCGGTCACGAATGGACATTCGTTGACTTCACGTGGACCGGAAACGATACCGACGGCTACACGGCGGCGGTTGCGAACTACGTCTGCGCGCATGACAGCACGCATACCAAGACCGAAACCGCGACGGTTACGAGCACGACGACCGCGGCGACCTGCGAAGCGGCGGGCAGCACGGTCTACACCGCGACCGAAGGCGAGCATACCGACACCAAGACGGTCACGATCCCGGCGCTCGGCCACGACTGGCAGTTCGTCGACTTCACGTGGACCGGCGACGATACGAACGGCTATACGGCGGCAGTCGCGAACTACGTCTGCACGCACGACGGCACGCATACCAAGACGGAAACCGCAACGGTCACGAGCACAACGACCGCAGCGACCTGCGAAGCGGCAGGGCAGACGGTCTACACCGCGACGGAGAACGGTCATACCGACACCAAGACGGTGACGATCCCGGCGCTCGGCCACGACTGGCAGTTCGTCGACTTCACGTGGACCGAGACCGAAACCGGCTGGACCGCGGTCGCAAACTACAAGTGCAACAACGATAACACGCATACCAAGACCGAAAACGCGACGGTCACGAGCGTAACGACTGACGCAACCTGCGAAGCGGCGGGACAGATCGTCTACACCGCGACGGAGAACGGTCACACCGACACCAAGACGGTCACGATCCCGGCGCTCGGCCACGACTGGCAGTTCGTCGACTTCACGTGGACCGGCGACGAAACGAACGGCTACACGGCGGCAGTCGCGAACTACGTCTGCGCGCATGACGGCACGTACACCAAGACCGAGACCGCAACGGTCACGAGCGCAACGACCCCGGCAACCTGCGAAGCGGCGGGCGGCATAGTCTACACCGCAACTGAAGGCGAACATACCGATACCAAGACGGTGACGATCCCGGCAACCGGACACAACTGGGGCACGCCGACCTACACGTGGGCAGCGGACAACAGCACGGTCACCGCGACACGCGTTTGCGCAAACGATCCGACGCACGTTGAGACCGAAACGGTCAACACGTCCTATGAAGTGACGACAGCGCCGACCTTCACCACGGTCGGTGAGGGCGTCTACACCGCGACGTTCACGAACCCGGCGTTTACGGAGCAGACCAAGACGGTCGAGATCCCGAAGCTGACGGAGAGCGCAACGGTCGCGTACGTCGACTTCCGCCACGGCAAGACGCTGCAGGTGTTCGTCGTGGAGATCAAGGACGGCGAAGACACGCAGACGCCTGCGTTCACGGCATTCGATCAGATCGGCACATACACCGACTGCCGCTATGATGAAGACGATATGTGGACAACGACGGTTGCGTCGACTGTCACGACCGATACGGTCTACGTGCTCAAGTGGATCAATGTCTACACGGTCACGTTCCTCGACGCGGAAGGCGCGGTCGCTAAGACCGTTTCCGTCGATGAGAACGGCACGATCCCAGCAAGCGAGATTCCGACGCCGATGAAGGAAGGTTACACGCTGACCGGTTGGGAAGAGGCAAATCTCACGTTCGACGTCACGCAGCCGATCACGCGGAACGTCACGCTGACGCCGGTCTACACGATCAATACCTACACGGTGACCTTCGTGAACAACGGCGAGACCTATCTCGAGGTTACGGTGCAGCACGGCGCAACGATGGCGGCGCCCGAACAGCCGCAAAACGGCAACAAGGTCTTTGACGGCTGGTTTGCCGACGGTGCGGAAGAGGCGTTCGACTTCGATACGCCGATCACCGGCGACCTGACGCTGACGGCACATTGGAGCGAGGAGGTTGTCAAGACCGGCACGCGCATCGTCTTTACGGACGGCGCGGTCCTGTACAACAACACCACCCCGTACGTGATCTGGAACGGCACAGCAGAGCCCGCGTTCAAGGTCGAGGGCGAAGACGGTGCGGATCTGACGGGCAGCGACTACACGTTCGAGTACCTCCGCAACAGCGAGCCCGGCACCGGCTACATCCGCGTCACGGTCACGAACGCGAATTATGACAGCCCGGCTGACAGATGGTTCAAGATTTATCTGCCGGCGAGCGCGTCGCTGACGGTTGAGAACATCAAGGCGGGTATCCAGCTCACCTGGGAACCGGTCGAAGGTGCCGCGGGCTACGTCATCTATCGCCGCGCGTGGAGCACCACGACGAACGGCTGGACGTCGTTCGATCGCTGGAACAACGTGACCGAAACGACGTGGATCGACGGTTCCGACGCGAGCCACAAGGTCTATGCCGGTACGCGCTACCAGTACGGCGTCAAGGCGTACTTTGCGGTGAAGACGGACGACGTTTCCGGTCAGGAGATCGGCGGCGCAATGGATAACTACAACCTCGGCGTCGTCAGCCCGCTGAAGACGACGGTCCGCATCACGACCAGAACGCTGACGAGCGTGACCTCCGCAGACGGCAAACTCACTGTGAAGTGGTCCGGCTCGAAGGTGTTCACGGGTTACAAGGTCGAGATCGCGACGGACGCGAACTTCACGAACCTCGTCAAGGAAGATACGATCGCGAGCCCGACAACGTACTCGAAGGTGTATGAAGGACTGACGGTCGGTACGACCTACTACGTCCGCATCCGTTCGTATCACGTGTTCAACGGAATGACGTATCACGGCGAATGGTCGAACGTGAAGAGCGCAGCGCTCAACTGATTCGATTACAGCAACCCCAAAATGCAAAACGGTGCGATCCCATAAGGGACCGCACCGTTTGTGTATACAAATGATTCAGAAGAGAAGAAGCAGATCCGAAAGCCCCTTGACGATCCGATCCGAAGGATCGTCCGCGGGTCGGTATACAGCAGCGGGACCGGTGAGGATGCGCACGGTTTTCATGCCGAGCGTCTGCGCGGGGAGGATATCGTTGTCGATGCGGTCGCCGACCATGACCGCATTTTCCGGCTTGCATCCCGCCGCGTTCAGCGCCCAAAGAAAAATCGCGGGATCCGGCTTTGCCATGCCGAGCTCCGCAGACGGCGCGATCACGTCAAAGAATTGCAGAATACCCCATTTTTTGAGCCGTTCCGCGGTTCCGGGGACCTGATTCGCAATGACGCCGAGCCGGCATCCGCGCGCTTTCAGCGCATCGAGAACGGCGGTACAGCCGTCGAATAAGCGTTCGTATTCGGAACGCCAAGGCGCTTTTTTCAATTCGTAATATGCCGCTGCCTGCGGGTATCCGTCCTGTCCCTGCGTCCAGAAGCGTATGGCAGTCTCGCGAAATTCCGGAACGCTGACGCCTGAGCCGCGGACCGTTTCGGCAAAACGCTGCACGTAGACCTCGGTCTCGTCGATCAGCGTGGAGCCGAGATCAAAAAAGATCCATTCGATTTTCGATTTGTCCCGGTTCATCATATGGCTTTTATATGGCTTCGATCGCCGCGATCAGCGCGCGGATGCTGTCGGAAAGCAGCAGATCCTTTTCAAGAGGAATATGCACGAACGAAGCACGCATTTCCGTGCCGGAAAAATGATCGAGCAGCGTGTAGAGAAGGTCGTTGCACACGTACGCGCCTGCCGAGTAGGAGAGCTTTGCGGGAATGCCTGCCGCGGCGATTGCCGCCGTCATTGCACGCACCGGCAGCGTGGAAAAATACGCCGCGGGCCCGTCCGGCTGGATCGGTTCGCCATTGAATTTCTGTCCCGCGTTGTCGGCGATGGACGCGTCGCGCACGTTGACGGCGACAAGCTCCGGCGTAACGGCGCTTCTTCCTGCGGCAAGCCCTACGGAAAAGACCGCGTCCGCGCGGCACGCTTTGGCTGCTTCGATCGCAAGACGCGCAGCGTTCCCGAATTCCACGGGGAGAAGCAGTTTATGAAGGTTCCATTCGCCGATCCGATCGGGCAGCGCGTTGACCGCCTCCCACGAGGGATTTCTCGCTTCGCCGCCGAACGGCATAAAGCCGGTGACAAGCAGTTTTTTCGGTTCCATGTATGCGCCGCCTTTCCGCTTCGATTGCCTGTATTCTATCATGCGCAGGGCGTTCCGTCAAAGAATTTATTATATTTTTTTGAGAGCGTCCACACCCGTATACAAACGCGAAATCGTATGTTAAAATGTGGTCGAATAAGGGGTGGAGATCGCCCCCGAAAAGAATAATAACGGAGGATTTGCATTCTTATGACCGCACAGGAAATTATGACGATGATCCGTGAGCAGGACATCAAGATGGTCGACTTCAAGATCGTCGATATCGACGGTCAGTTCCGCCACGTGACCATCCCCGCAGCGAATTTCACCGAGGAAACGTTAAGCAACGGCATCGGCTTCGACGCGTCCAACTACGGCTATGCCGTCGTCGAAAAGAGCGACATGGTCTACATCCCCGATCTCGACACTGCCATGATCGATCCGTTCTGCACCGTCAAGACGCTCACCATGATCGGCAACGCGATGATCATCGACTATCCGCAGAACCGCCCGCTGGCGCAGTATCCGCGCAACATCGTCAACGCCGCCGTGCAGTACATGAAGGACACCGGTATTGCGGACGAAATGAAGATCCTGCCGGAGTTTGAATTTTACCTCTTCGATCAGGTCGGCTGGAAGGTTGATCACAACGCGATCGCGGCATTCCTCGACGCGGATCAGGCGTACTGGAACAGCGAGACCGAAGGCCGCGGCTGTGTCGTCCCGTTCCAGAAGCACTATCACGTCGCAAAGCCGCTCGACCGCACCTACGAGTGCCGCAGCGAGATGTGTATGGAGATCGAAAAAGCGGGTATCCCCGTGAAGTATCATCACCCCGAAGTCGGCGGCGCAGGTCAGTTTGAGATCGAGCCGCTCCTCGGCGAGATGACGAAGATGGCGGACGGCAGTATGATGATCAAGTACATCATCAGAAACGTCGCCGAAAAGTTCGGTCTTTCCGCAACGCTGATGCCGAAGCCCGTCTACGGCGAAGCGGGCAGCGGCATGCACGTGCACATGGTGCTCTATAAGAACGGCGAGCCGGTCTTCAGTGATGACAACGGCTATTCGCACCTTTCGAAGGAAGCGCACTGGTTCATGGGCGGACTCTTAAAGCACATCGCGTCGCTCTGCGCGATCACGAATCCGTCAACGAACTCCTTTAAGCGCCTCGTTCCGGGCTTTGAAGCGCCGGTCACCGTGGGCTATGCAACCAGTAACCGCAGCGCGGTCATCCGCATCCCGGCATACGCGAAGACGCCGAAGCTCCGCCGCTTCGAGCTCCGCAACCCGGACGGCACCTGCAACCCGTACTTCTGCTATGCGGCGATTTTGATGGCGGGTCTCGACGGCATCAAGAATCAGATCGACCCGCACGAGAACGGCTGGGGTCCGTACGACATGAACCTCTTTGAACTGCCGCCGGAGGAGAAGGCGAAACTGCATCATCTGCCGACGTCGCTTGAACAGGCGCTCGACGCGCTCGAAGCCGATCACGACTACCTCACCGCGGGCGGCGTGTTCCCGGAGGGACTGCTCACCAACTACATCAAGCGCAAGCGCGCAGAGTGCCTTGAGCTTAGTAAGATCCCGCATCCGGCGGAGTTTGAGAAGTATTACAACATGTAATCACCGCCTTCGGGGCAGAGGGGCAGTTCACGTATGAAGAAACCCGCAGACAGCAGCGCACAGCCGGTCGATCCGGTGCGCGCAAAACGGAAAAAGACGATCACGGCGGTGATCTGCCTTTTGTCGATCGTCGCTTATTTCGTGATCTTCGCGATCCCGATGGGCGTCGGCGAGTCGCTGAACACGCTGATGAACACGGCGTATCACGTTCTGATGAACACGGTGTTCTACCTGATGGCGATCGCGGTCATCGCGGGCGCGATCTCGGAGCTCCTTTCGGAGTTCGGCGTGGTCGAGCTCATCAACAAGATCCTGTCGCCGCTGATGAAGCCGCTGTTCGGCATGCCCGGCGCGTCCGCGCTCGGCATCGTCACGACGTATCTCAGTGACAACCCCGCGATTTTGACGCTTGCGAACGACACCAAGTTCCGCCGCTTCTTCAAGGCGTACCAGGTCCCGGCGCTGACGAACCTCGGCACCGCGTTCGGCATGGGTCTCATCGTTACGAGTTCGATGCTCGCGCTGTCCGGCAAGCTCGGCACCGGCGTCGCGTGGGCGGCGCTGTGCGGCAATCTCGCAACGGTGATCGGCGCGATCGTCTCGACACGGCTGATGCTCTTCTTCATGAAGCGCGCGTTCACCGATCACGACGCGCCGGCGGTCATCGAAACGGAAAGGGAGGAGACGGTCGAGGAAGGCGAAAAGCCGAAGGGCTTTTTGCGCGTGCTTTCCGCGCTGATGGACGGCGGCAAGAAGGGCGTCGATCTCGGTCTTGCGATCATCCCCGGCGTGCTCATCATCTGCTCGTTCGTCATGATGCTGACCTACGGTATGCCGGAGGGCGGCTATACCGGCGCGGCAAAGGAGGGCCTCGGCGTGCTGCCGTGGGTCGCCGACAAGATCGGATTCCTGCTGAAACCGCTGTTCGGCTTCTCCAATAACCAGGCGCTTGCGATCCCGGTGACGGCACTCGGCAGCGCAGGCGCGGCGCTCACCATGATCGTCCAGCTTGTCGAGGACGGCGCGGTGAACCTCAATGACATCGCGGTCTTCACGGCGATCTGCATGTGCTGGAGCGGCTATCTTTCGACGCACGTTTCCATGATGGACGCGCTGAAATGCAACCGTTTCACCGGCAAGGCGATCCTCTGCCACACGATCGGCGGTCTTTGCGCCGGCGTCGCCGCGCATTGGATGTTCATGTTGATCAACGTGATCTTCCATCTGCAGTAAGCAAAACCAAAATAGAAACAGCGGTCCGAAATATCGGACCGCTGTTTTGCTATAATCTGTTCAACTCAAACCAAATCCGAAATTCAGTTCGGGATCGAACAGGGAAAGGGTTGCGCTGTCCTCGACAGGAATCCATTCGCCGTCGTTGCCGATCACCTTTGCGGCGCATCGGAACGTAACGGTATCGGCGCTTGTATCGACCGACACAGCAAGGTCAAATTGCGTGACGTCCCACCAGTTAAAATGAAATGTACCGATACGGATCGGTTGCTCGACGCCGTCGATATGGAGCAGAAAACTGTATCCATCTTTATCACCGCCCCGGATGCGGACACGCGCGCTGCCGTCCGCATTAACGGAAGCATGCGGCGTATTGCGATAGGAATCTTCCACCGAAGAGATGGAATCCGAATGCAAAGAATACGGCTTTCCATCGACGGTCACGGTCACGGTTCCGGTGATACGGGAAAACGGATAGATACGATAATACAGCGTCGGAAGTGCCGCCCGCAAAATCGCAAACAGCGCGCAGATCAACAGAAATACACCGATGACAGCACAAAGAACAATAATGAAAACCTTCTTGCGTGTCAAAGAAAACACCTCACTTTCCAGGTAAAGGCAGTATATCATACACACCTTTAACCGGAAAGCAGATTCATCGTTTGTTTACCGGAATATGACATTTTGGACGAATGAATTGCGCTTTGCACATGAATTGTGATCCGCATATAAAAAGTCGATCATGCCGGCAAAGGGACCACCGATCGTCTGACAGAGGACCGCCTTGCCGCTATAGCGGTTGCACTTCAGAGTGTCCATCAATGAACGGACTTCAGATAGGAGGTCCGTTTTTATACGCCTAAAATGTAAGTGGCGCAAGACCGTTTCCAATAATGTATTGCGAGATCATCACCACTACAGCCATAGTCGCAATTATGATAGTCATGATGATGCCGACGATGATGTTTTTCTTATACAGGAACCCTTTCTTTTTCAGAACAATGCCATATACAAGGCTCGCGATCGGAATTATCGTAAACAGAGCGATGATCCACCAGTTTCTGACCGGACTATCAGCGGCTCCGCTTGAAATGTATGCAGAAAGAACCATGGAGATCGGCTGCGCGACAATTGATAGAACGAACAATAACGAGGATACGACTTTCCAAGTCCCGACCGGCGGAACGTATTGTTTGATATAGGGCTTGTGCTGCTGTAAATGATACAGGATTGAATCTTCCGGAAGATCGGATTTTCGAAATAGGAAGGAGGCGCGGTCAGCCTGCACCATCAAAAACATGCCTGCATCGCTGATTCGTTCAATTTGTTCGAATGATCTAAGATAGTAGGAAACCAACTGACCGTCGAACGTGATACGAACGGAAAAACGATCACGGAACAAGTCATACTGATAAGTGCGAAATCGCATCCCATCACAACTGCGTTTGATTGCTTTTCGCATGGCTAATGCACGGAACACAGAGATCAATACCAGTATGCCGAGGAAAAAGATTACAACAGCATTTATGGAACGGTTTATTGGTTGCAACATAAGGACGAAAAACGCCGCTATGGCATACAGAATTATCATTCGGAACAAACGCATAAACAAGGGATGTACAGAATAACGCAGGATGTCCTTTGTATCTTTTTCGGAATATTCAAACCGATAGCTCTCCAACGGTGCTTCGTCGGGTGCGTCTGCGGTGTTTTCTCCACTGAGGATCGCGTCAATGGACACGCCGAACACTTCTTTCAAACGCATCAGATTGTCGAGCGTTGGCATTGTCTGATCCGTTTCCCATTGGCTGACGGTCTGACGACTGACCAAAAGTCGCTGACCGAGCTCCTCCTGCGAAAGACCGAGATTCTTTCTGTATTGCTGTAACCGTTCTCCGACTGTCATAAATTTCCCTCCCTGTTACGGTTCAATGATACCATGCATCACGAATAAGCGCAAGCACGGCTTGCTTGCATGCTGTCAAGCACCGCTTGCACCCCAAAAGCCTTCCCCCTTTGGGTGGGGAAGGCGGCGCCGCAGGCGACGGATGAGGGGGAAACGCGAAAAGCTCTGCTTTTGCGGATGAATTGTCCTGCGGACATGAATCACGGGGCGTCGAGGTCTTTCCACTTCACTTTGTTCCGTTACATTGGTGCCGTCGCGCGTTGAATCGCGCGTCGCCATCGCCCCCTACACGGCATGAATTGCAGCGAAGCTGCATTAAAAGTCGATCACGCCGGCAAAGGAGAGGATGGTCTTGATAAAGAGCAGACCGAGCACAAAGAACATGACAAGGCGGATCTTTTTACTGCCGCCTTTAATCGCGTAGCGCGCGCCGAGGTAGTTTCCGAGCATCGAGCAGGCGATCGCGGGAATGCCGACCGAGAACAGAACGTTTCCGTCCACAAGAAAAACGATCAGCGACGCGACATTGGACGCGAGATTTGCCGTCCTTGCGCAGCCGGAGGATTTCAGAAGTCCGAAGCCGAGGATCATTGAGAACGCAATGGTGAGGAACGTGCCCGTGCCGGGGCCTATGAGACCGTCGTAGACGCCGAGCACCAGTCCGATCAGAAACGAAAAGAGGATCGTTTTGCTTCGCGGGAGCTGTTTTTCATCCTCGTCGGTCTTGTGCCGCGCAAATATGAGGATCAGCGCGGCGATCGGCAGCGCCGCAAGGATGATGATCTGCAGGACGTCATCCGGGAGGTTCACGGCAAGCGACGAGCCGCCGGTCGCGCCCAAAAGACAGCCGATCGCGGCAGGCAGCGCGCAGTCCCACGCGATCTTGCCGCTTTTTGCGTACTTGAAGACCGAGGTCGCCGTGCCGCAGCCGTTCGCGAGCTTGTTCGTGCCCATCGCAAGCTTCGGCGGCAGCCCCGCCAAGAGGTACGCCGGCAGCGAAATGACCCCGCCGCCGCCCGCGACCGAATCCACAAAGCCCGCCAGAAACACGAGCGGGCAGACGATGAGATAGGTCCAGACGGTCGGCGTCACGGCGCGGGCTCCTTTCGGTGTGATACAGGCATTATAGCATGAAATTTGCAAAAAGGAAGGCTCTTTAACGAAATAGACGGAAAAAGAACCCCTCATCAGTCACTTCGTGACAGCTTCTCCACCCTGAAAGGGGAGTAGCCTCTGTATTCGCGCATTCAAAAGCCTTCCCCTTGATGGGGAAGGGGGCATGGCGACGCGCGGGAAGCGCGCGACGGCTCCTATGTAACGGAGCGCCAGCGGAGTGGACCGCTTGCGGTGGATGAGGTGAACCTCAAGTTTTTATGCTGCACAAAACGTTGAAGATCCAAAAGAAATACCGATTTTCGGAAAAGATGAAATAGTTCTCGATTCCGGCGCGCCGGTGTGGTATAATAAACATAACGGGAAAGGACGGAGGAAGCAATGCAGAAGCAGTACGTTGCGATCGATCTGAAATCGTTCTACGCCTCCGTCGAATGCACGGAGCGCGGGCTCGATCCCCTCGATGCAAACCTTGTCGTCGCGGACGAGAGCCGCACGGACAAGACGATCTGTCTTGCCGTGTCGCCTGCGCTGAAATCGCACAAGATCGCGGGCCGCGCGCGGTTGTTTGAGGTCAAACAGCGGGTCGAGGAGGTCAATCGCGAGCGGCTCGTGCATGCGCCGGGGCACCGTTTTACCGGCAAATCCGTCTTCGGCTCCGAGCTTGCGCGCGATCCGTCTCTCGAGCTCGATTTCGTCGTGGCGACGCCCCGCATGCACTACTATATGGACTATTCGCGCAGCATCGTCGAGATCTATCTCCGGCACGTTTCGCCGGAGGATCTTCTGGTCTATTCGGTCGACGAGGTCTTTATCGATGTTACGCCGTACCTTAAACGGTATAAAACGACCGCGCACGATTTTGCGATGATGCTGATCCGCGAAGTGCTCGAAGAGACGCGCATCACGGCGACGGCGGGCATCGGCACGAATATGTATCTTGCGAAGATCGCCATGGACATCGTGGCAAAGCGCATGCCCGCGGACAAGGACGGCGTGCGCATCGCGGAACTGGACGAACGGAGCTACCGCGAAGCGCTGTGGTGCCACAAGCCGCTGACCGATTTCTGGCGGATCGGCAAGGGTATTGCGCGAAAGCTTGAGACCTACGGCATGCACACGATGGGCGACGTGGCGCGCTGCTCGGTCGGCAAGCCGACGGATTACAAGAACGAGGACCTTCTCTATCGCCTGTTCGGGATCAACGCGGAGCTCATCATCGACCACGCGTGGGGATGGGAGCCGACCGAGATCAAGGATTGCAGGGACTATACGCCCGAGGGAAAGAGTGTGAGCCAGGGACAGGTGCTGTCGCGTCCCTACACGGCCGCGGAAGGGCGCGTCGTGGTGCAGGAGATGGCGGACCAGGTCTCGATGGATCTGGTGCGGAAAGGGCTTTATACGGATCAGATCGTGCTGGACGTCGGCTACGACGTCGAAAACCTGAACGATCCGGTCCGCGCGGAACGGTACAAGGGCGAGGTCGTGACGGACTGGTACGGAAGAAAGGTGCCGAAGTCCGTGCACGGGTCTTATAACCTCGGACGGCACATGGCGTCGACCGAGCGCATCGTGGAGGCGGTGCGGACGATCTTCGACCGCATCACGGATGAAACGCTTCTTTTGCGGCGGTTTACCGTGGCGGCGTGCAATCTCAAGACGGCGGACGAGGTCAAAGAAGCGGAGTCCGCGCCGGAACAGCTCGACCTGTTCACGGACTACGAAGCGCAGGACGCCGAACGAAGAGCGGAGGACGCCGCGCTCGAGAAGGAGACCCGGCGGCAGAAAGCGCTTCTGGGCATCCGCGACAAGTACGGCAAGAACGCCGTCGTGCGCGGACTGAACCTGCAGGAAGGCGCGACTGCAATCGAACGCAACGCGCAGATCGGCGGGCACAAGGCGTGAACTGAATGCAGAATGCAGAATGTGGAATGGAGGACGCTGTGGCAGATCATTTGGAACTCTATATCCCGAAGCCGGAGGACGGATGGTTTTACGTAAAGATGCTGTCCGATCCCGCGACGATGGCGTACAACGCGCCGTGGTTTCCGCCGGACGGGTGCATCCCGGAGGCGGAGGAGGAATGGAAACGGCTTTCTTCGGAATGGATCGGCGCGGAGCCGGAGCGATTCTATGCCTATCTTCGCAGAACATCGGACGGCACGTTTGTGGGCGACGTCTGCTTCCACTATACGCCGGAGCGCGATTGGTGGGACATGGGCGTCGTGATCTTTGCGCCGGAGCGCGGCAAGGGCTACGGCAAACAGGGCTTGCGCCTGATGGCGGAGCACGCGTTTTCACACGGCGTTACGCGGCTGCACAACGAATTTGAAACGACACGCGACGCGGCGTACCGGATGCACCGCGCGGTCGGATTCCGCGAGATCGGACGCAGGGAAGGCTGCGCCGAACTGCTGCTGACAAAAGAGGATTTAAGGAAAGGGGAGCAAATGGAACCGAGAACATTTTTAGACATTCTGCACGTAGCGGAGCGATTGAAGGACACGCCGCGGCACTGCACGACGTCGAAGGGACGGCGGGAGAGCGTCGCGGAGCACAGCTGGCGCATTTCGCTGATGGCAATGCTTCTTAAAAGCGAGTTCCCGGATCTGGATATCGACAGGGTCACGAAGATGTGTCTCATCCACGACCTCGGCGAGTGCTTCACCGGCGACATTCCGACGTTTTTGAAGACCGCGGAAAATGAGCAGACCGAAGAAGAATTGCTGGACGCTTGGGTGAAAAGCTTACCAAAAGCGGTTTCCTACGAGATGCAAGCACTGTATGCAGAAATGAACGCGTTGGAGACGCCCGAAGCGAAGCTCTATAAATCGCTCGACAAGCTCGAGGCGGTGATCCAACACAACGAGTCGCCGATCGAAACGTGGGAGCCGAACGAATACGAGCTGAACAAGACCTACGCGTTCGATATCGTCGCGTTTTCGGAGTGGCTCACGCGGCTGCGCAAAGAGATCTACAACGATACGGTCGAAAAGATCGCATCGGGCAAATAATGATAAAGGAGAATGAATATGAAAATCATTGCAACGAACGAAGCACCTGCCGCAATCGGTCCGTATTCGCAGGGCATGATCGTGGGAAATCTCGTCTATACGTCGGGCCAGATCCCGGTGGATCCTGCTACCGGCATGATCGCGGGCGACACGATCGAAACGCAGGCGGAGCAGTCTTTGAAAAACGTAAAGGCGGTGCTCGAAGCTGGCGGCGCGAACCTTGACAGCATCGTGAAAACGACCTGCTTTATCGCGGATATGGCGGATTTTGCGGCGTTCAACGCGGTCTACGCAAGCTTTATCAAAGGCGCGCCGGCGCGCTCCTGCGTGGCGGTAAAGACGCTGCCGAAAAACGTGCTCGTGGAGATCGAGGCGATCGCGGAGATCGTAAAGTGACGGAAGGAAACGCGGCATGAACGACGCAAGGGAACAGTACGGCGACATCATCGACCGGGAGCATCCTGACTCACCGAAGCATCCGCGGATGCCCCGGAAGAACCGCGCCGCCCAGTTTGCGCCGTTCGCCGCGCTGACCGGCTACGATGATCTGATCCACGAGGCGGCGCGATACACCGAACGGCGCGTCGTGCTTGACGAACACAAAAAAGAGGAGCTGAACCGCAAGCTGCACGTTCTGCTTAAGACGGATCCGCCCGAGGAGGCGGTCTTCACCTGTTTCGTGCAGGACCCGAAGAAGAGCGGCGGCACGTATGAGGACGTGACGGGAAGGATCATAAACGCTGATTTTCTGTACGGGTATATCACTCTCGACTCGGGGCGGGTGCTGGACATCGGCGACGTTATCGAGATCGAAAGCGCGGCATTGTTGCCCGAGCGATTCTGACCGCGAAAGGGCTTGTGCGCATGTGTTAAGATGGTTTTAACTTTCCGTTAACAGAGCGCCGAACCCGTTGACCCAGCCCCCGCTTCGGAGTAAAATACAGATGAAAACAAGAGCGGGGGGACGATGAGATGGAAGAGAAGAAAACGACGCCGATTCTCACGGACAATACGGATATAGAGGATAAGGAAGTCCCGTTTGAAGATCTGATCTCCGAACTGCGCTATTGATGTATCAACGTAAAAGGTGCCGTTCGGCATCTTTTTTCATTTTCGAAAAACGATCGAGAACAACCATTCTGCAGCGGGAAACAGGAGGAGACGAGCAATATTCCATGGATAAACAAAGCTGGAACAGAGTGTTTTCCGGTATCGTTCTTATGCTTGCAGCACTGATGCTGTTTGCCTGCGCATCGGGCGATACGGATACGCAGATCACGGGAACGCAGGCGACGGAACCGCCGCAGGCGTTGACGGAATCGCCGACGGATGCGTTCGGACAATCTGAGGACCGCCTCGCGGACGGAACGTATTCGGCGGCGATCTACAGCAATCTGAAAACCGACGACAGCGGACGCACATGGGCGATGATCGACGTGCTGCAATACGAGGAGATCCCAGACAGCGAGATCAAAAAGGTACGGGTCAGCGACAGCATACAGCTTGGGGACGAAAGCTTCGTGGTGCGGACCGTTGAAATGGTTGAGGAAGACGGCGTACGCATGATCCTGTTCAATAACGGAACGGAATACTGCGTCTACATACCGGGAACGAATACCTGGCGGTTTATGCAGCCGAACGGAGAGCCGTATTTGCAGAAAGGCGGACAGTACGTGATGCCGATTGCCGCCGACGCGACGTTTACCGATGAACTGACGCCGTTTGCGGAGGGATGGAACGTGTACGGGATGCCGGACGACGGCGATCCGACGATCGGCATGCTGGACGAACTGGGGGATTATTTCCGCCATTATCCCGGAATGGAGTCTGAATACGCGATCATCACCGTGCGGGACGGCGAGATCACGGACGTATTGATCGCATACTACCCGTAATACAGCAGGAGGAACTATGCCGTTTGAGATCATTCGCGACGATATCACGCGCGTAGCTGCGGACGCGATCGTCAATACCGCAAATCCGAATCCCGTGATCGGCGCGGGGACCGACAGCGCGATCCATCGCGCCGCAGGCCCCGAGCTTCTTGCCGCCCGCGAAAAGATCGGAAAGATCCCGGTCGGCAGCGCGGTGGAAACGCCTGCGTTCAACCTTCCCGCAAAATACGTTTTGCATACCGTCTCGCCCGCATGGATGGACGGCGCGCACGGCGAGGAAGCGTTGCTCAGACAGTCATATGACGCGGCGCTTGCACTTGCGGACCGGCTCGGCTGCCGTTCGGTCGCGTTCCCGCTGCTCTCCTCCGGGAGTTACGGATTCCCGAAGGATCGGGCGCTGTCCGTGGCGATCGGCGCGTTTACCGAGTGTTTACTGACGCATGACCTCAGGATCATTCTGGTCGTGTTCGGCAAGGATTCTTACTCGCTCGCACGCGGATTGTTCGGCGATCTGCGATCATTCATCAACGCGCAGTATGTCGAAGAAGCGGAAAAAGCAGAGTATGGCGCGCCTTATGCGGAGAGCACCCGGCGCAGACGGGCGGCACGGGATACGGCGCTTGAACCGCAGGCTCATGTTTTCGCCCGTCCGAAGGCAGTGCGTGCAGAGGCGGAAGAGCTCTTTGATGCGGCGCCGTGCCTGCAGGCGATCGAGCCGGAAGCGAAGCCGTTTTTTGACGAAGTATCGCACATACAGGCGATCGAGCCGGGAGCGAAGCCGAGCGATCTCGATTCGATCCTCAAAGGCGCGGAAAGCACGTTTACCGAGCATCTTCTGGACCTTCTCAAGGAGTGCAGCGAAAAGGATTCGGACGTGTATCGCCGCGCCGAGATCAGCCGTCAGCTGTTCAACAAGATCATCAATAAAAAGGATTATCAGCCGAGCAAAAGCACGGCGATCCAGCTTGCGCTGGGGCTCCGGCTGGACCTTGTCGAGACGCAGAAACTGCTTGAAAAGGCAGG
Source organism: Clostridia bacterium (assembly GCA_017524445.1). Lineage (GTDB taxonomy): Bacteria > Bacillota > Clostridia > Christensenellales > CAG-138 > UBA3792. The sequence continues at coordinate 23,562 of JAFXVP010000053.1, forward strand.
CTATGCGCTGACGCGCAGCAGCAAAGCGGACCTTGTCGTACAGTATTTCATCGAGCGCGGCGAGTACAGCATCGTCGTCATCAATACGGCGCTGTTCGACTGCGGACTGCCGCTTTTGAAAACCGGCAGCGCAAACTGAAAATGTCAACCCGGAATTGACAAAATCCTCCTTTGTATTTGGTATGATGCAGTCAACAAAAACAAAGGAGGTTCTTCTTATGAACAACAATCTTACCGAACTGGTCTTCATTCTGGACCGCAGCGGCTCCATGGCGGGGCTTGAAACAGACACGATCGGCGGCTTCAACGCCATGGTCGAAAAGCAGAAGAAGGAGGAAGGCGATGCGCTCGTTTCGACGGTCCTGTTTGATCACGAATCCGTCGTGCTGCACGATCGCGTTGATCTCAAAAAGATCGAGCCGATGACCGACCGGCAATATACGGTCCGCGGCTGTACGGCGCTTCTGGATGCGATCGGCGACGCGGTCCATCACATCGGCAACGTGCATAAGTACGCCCGCGAGGAGGACCGCCCCGGTAAAACGGTCTTCGTCATCACAACGGACGGCATGGAGAACGCCAGCAAACGCTATACCTACGATGAGGTGCAGCGCATGGTCGAACGGCAGCGTGAACGGTACGGCTGGGAATTCCTGTTCCTCGGCGCAAACATGGACGCGATCTCGGCAGCGCGTCGGTTCGGCATCCGTGAGGACCGCGCCGTGCGCTACAAATGCGACGCGAGAGGCACCGCGCTGAACTTTGAAGTGGTCAGCGATACGATCGGCTGTATCCGCGAAGGCGCAAGACCCTCCGCAAACTGGAAGAAACGCATCGAAGAAGATTACGCCGAACGCGGAGAGCGCTGAACGGTTACGGATTGACGGGCGCGTATTCAAAGGGTATAATCAATCTGAGGACTGCGAAAGGAGAACGCCATGAACGAATGCAGAACCCTGCGCGTGACGGGACGCGGCATGATCCGCATCAAGCCCGATACCGTGCAAGTCACAATGACGCTGGAAGGCATAGAGCATGCATACACAGAGACGCTCCGCCGCTCCGCCGCCGATACGGAAACGCTTCGCAACGTGATCGAGGCAATCGGTTTTGCGCGCGAGGAGCTCAAAACGCGGAACTTCAACGTACAGACGGAGTACGAGGGGTATCAGGAGGACGGCGTCTATCGGCAGCGTCTGGTCGGATACCGCTTCTGTCACGAGCTGATGATCGGGTTTCCGTGGGAGAATGAACGCCTCGGCGCGGTTCTCGGCGCGCTCACGGAAACGGCGCTTGCGCCTGAGATCCGCATCACCTATACGGTGAAGGACCGCGAGGCGGCAAAGAACGCGCTGATCGGTATGGCGGTCGCCGACGCGAAGGCAAAGGCGGAAGCGCTGACGCAGGCGGCGGGCGTGAAGCTAAAGGGGATCCGGCATATTCAATACGCGATCGACGAAAACGAGTTCGCGGTGCATCCGGTCCTGTACGCCGGCGCGGCACGTAAAGCATGCGCGGACAACGCGGCGCCGGAGATCGTACCGGAGGAGATCACGGCGGAGGACACCGTTACGGTCGTCTGGGCAATCGAATGATGACCGGTCGTTTGATCGGGATCAGATATACTTTGCAAGGAGGAAATGACATGGACAAGTATCAGTGCGGCCCCTGCGGCTATATCTACGACCCCAAAGAGGGCGATCCGGACGGCGGCATCGCGCCCGGCACCCCGTTTACCGACCTGCCCGACGATTGGTGCTGCCCGATCTGCGGCGTAGGCAAGGACATGTTTGAGAAGATCGATTGATCGGGGAAAATGAAATGCGCCCGCGGCTTGCGGACGCATTTTTGCGTTAATTCGTCATATTTACGGGTTTATCTTCGCCTATTTCGGACGGATCGGTGTTGCACGGCAGACGATTCTGTGATACGGTATCAACAGGGAGGAGGGTAAAACCATGGAATCGCAAGTTTTGTACAGAGCAGCTTTTCAGTTCCAATGGCATTGGCTCGTGATACCGGCTCTTTTGATTGCTTCTGCGATCATTGCAATTCATTTTATGAAAAAAGTTCGGGAAGCGAAAGAAAGCGGGCAAACAAAAGACGTTGTCGGTTCCTGTATAGCGATGGCGATCGGACTGTCCGGCGTAAGCTTTTTACTTTTTTGTACGTTGATCCTGATTCCGATAAAGATCGGCGAGTATCATGCAACGATCGGGGCGTTCGAAAAAGGAGAATATGAAATAGTAGAGGGTTACGTGGAGGATTTTCATCCGATGCCGTATACCGGACACGATAATGAAACGTTTCGGATCGACGACGTCGCGTTCTCATACAGCGATTACGATGACTGCTTCGGGTACAACAAATCCAGATCGCACGGCGGCGTTATCACGGGTGACGGACAGCATCTGAAGATCGGGTATACACAATACGGTTCGTATGGAAACATCATTGTTTATATCGAGGAGTTGCCCTAACACAAAAAGAAATGCGCCCGCGGCCTGCGGGCGCATTTTTGTGTGTTCGGAGTTTACAGCGGCATGATGCCGAAGATCGCGGCAAAGAGCATGCACAGGATCGAGAAGATCCACACGTAGAGGAAGCTCGCCTTGATGTGGTCTTTGATCTCGACCTCGGCAAGACCGGTGCCGAGGAGCGTTGCGGGAACCATCGGACTGATGAACGTTGCGCAGTTACGGCAGACGACCATCGCGACCGCGATCGGCAGCGCATTGACGCCGAACGCCTGACCGATGCCGATCATGACCGGCAGCATGCCGTAGAAGTAGCTGTCGGTGTCAAACGCGAGCGCCAGCGGCACGGACAGGATACCGATGATGAGCGGCAGGTGCTGACCGAGCGCCTTCGGCAGGATCGAAGAGATGATGTTTGCAAGGCAGCGTACGACCGACGGGATCGCGTCGGGCGGCAGTTCCATGACCTTTGCGGAGATCGCTTTGCCGTCCGAACCGATGCTGGTGGTCAGAACGCCCATCAGCACCGCCGCGCCCATCAGCGTAGAGCACATCATGAGCGCCGGACCGGCGTGCAGGTTGATGATTTTTTTGTGCATCTTGGCATTGAAACCGTAATTGATGAACAGCGCTAAAGCGCAGCCGATCATAAACGGAACGTAGCTCGGGAAGACGTCCCAGATCAGCATGGCGATGATCGCGACCGTCAGGATGATGTTGACGATGAACAGCTTCGGACGTGCCAGTTCGTTGCCCTTCTCTTCATGCAGCGCTTCTTTGAGATCGATTTCACCTTCCTGTTCGGCAAGCTTGCCGTGCAGACCTGCGCCGCGGCGCTTTTCAAGGAAGCCGGAGAGAACCGCGTGCGCGAGCGCGAGCACGATACCGAAGATCTGGATCGGCAGGATCGTCTTCCAGAGCGCGCCTGCTTCCATGCCCATAACGGACGCCGCACGCATGGTCGGACCTGCCCACGGCATCAGGTTCAGAACGCCCATCGCAAGGACCGCGATCCTGAGAAGCGTGGTCGGACGCATATGCATGCGCTTGTAGACCGGCAGCATGGCGGGAATGACGATGCAGAACGTGGATGCGCCGCCGCCGTCGAGATGCCCGACGAGCGCGATGACGGCAGTCACGATGCAGACGCCGATGACGTTGTCGCCGACCAGCTTCATGAGCTTGCCTATGATAACGTCAAACATGCCGGCGTCGGTCATGATGCCGAAGTAAAGCACCGAGAACACGAACAGCGCGGCGGTCGGTCCGGTGCTTGAGAAGCCGGATTTGATCATCGTCGCGATGTCGTCAAACGAGTAGCGACCGAGCAGGACCAGAATGATCGCAAGGATCGCCGGGAAGACGATGAACGCGAACGCGGGCTGCATCTTGCTCTTGAACAGAACGAGAACGATTGCCGCAATGGTCAGAAGTCCGAGGATGCCGACGAACACGTCGCCCTGCATGAATCCCCAGACGGCGGTGAAAAAGTTGCCCATAATTACCCTCCTCTATTATAGTCGTTGCGGAATGAAACGATTCCGGGGAGAGGATATCTTCCCGGAATCAGAAACAGCATTATTCAAGCGTAAAGGGTTTGATCTTTCTCACGACGTCGAGGATCGTGCCGTCGCGCGCTTCGAGAATCGCAACGACCTTGTCCTCCCACTGGAGATCGTCGGGACGACCGACCAGCGAGTACGCCTTTTCCTTGAGCGATTCGATCGAGACGTGCGGAATGCCCGCCTTGTCGAGGCACTCGATCAGATCCAGACGCAGGGGGTTGACCGCGATGCCGTAGTCGGTGACGAGCACATCCACGCAGTCGCCCGGCGTGGTGACGGTCACAACGTGTTCGCAGACCGTTGCCATTCTGCCGCGGATCAACGGGGTCACGATGATGCAGCACTTACTGCCCGCCGCGGTGTCGGGATGTCCGCCCGGCGCGCCGCGCAAAACACCGTCCGAGCCGGTCAGCACGTTCACGTTGAAGCCGGTGTCGATCTCGAGCGCCGCGAGCACGACAAAGTCGAGCTTGTTGACGAACGCGCCTTTGTTTGCGGGATTCGCGTACTGGCTTGCGCTCATTTCAAAGTGGTTCGGCGTCTGGTTGATGGAGTTGACCGCGTCGAGGTCAAAGTCCTGCACGTCGATGACCTTGCCGACCTTGCCTTTTTTCAGCATTTCGACCATCGGACCGCAGATGCCGCCGATCGCCCAGCCCATCCTGATGCTGCGCTCGTCCATGTATTTTTCGAGGAACAGGTTTGCCGCGAGCGACGGACCGCCGACGCCGGTCTGGAACGAGAAGCCCTCCTTGAAGTACGGCGTCGCCGCAATGACCTTCGCGACGTTCTCCGCCATCATCAGGTCGCGCGGGTTCTGCGAGATACGCGCCGCCGCGGAAGCGATCTTCTTCGGATTGCCGATCGAATCGACGACCACAACCGCGTCCACGTCGATCGCTTCGACGGACGCCGGCATGTTCGGGAAGTCCACGAGGCAGTCGGTGACGACGACTACGTGATCCGCGTACTTCGCGTCGGTCATGGCGTAGCCCAGAGATCCGCAGTTCGATTTTCCGCCGATGCCGCGGCAGTTGCCGACGCAGTCACTTGTCGGCGCCGCGACGAACGCGATGTCGATATGCACTTCGCCGCCTTCGATCGCGCGCGGACGTCCACCGTGGCTTCTGACGATCGCGGGCGTCTTGAGCAAGCCCTTTGAAACGACCTCGCCGATACGACCGCGGATACCGCTCGTCTGGATGCCGACGACCTTGCCCTGTTCGATATATTCCGCAACCGGATCGTGCGCCGCGCCCAAGCTCGTCGCCGCGATGGTGAGGTCGTCGAGCCCGAGCTCTTCGATCGCGGCTTTCATGACCATATTGACGACGAAATCGCCGTCGCGCAGATGATGGTGGAAGGAGAACGTCATGCCGCTCTTCGCGCCGCAGAGCTTCAAAGCGTCTGCGAGCGTTTCGACGATCTTGCTCTCCTGCGGCTTTTCATAGCGGCGGGTGCACGGCGAAGCTTTCTTCATGTACTTGCCGTCCATGTAATTCTTGCCCTGATAGACTTCCTTGCCGTTAACGAGCAGGTAGTCCGGGATATCTCTTCCGACGTAGTTTTTCATACCAGATCCCCCTCCCAAAGTCCGCAGGCACGGGCAAGCTTCAATGTGCGCTCCGCACCGGGAATGAATGCGATGTCGATCATCTTGCCGTCGACGGTGAACACGCCGACGCCCGCCGCGCTCTGCTCACGATAGGCACGGACGATCTTTTCCGCCTGCAGGATCTCCTTTTCGGTCGGAGCAAAGATCTCATGCACGAGACGGATCTGCTTCGGGTTAATGAGGCTCTTGCCGTCGAAGCCCATCGCCTTGTTCTGACGTACTTCGGCTTCGTAGCCCGCCATATCGTCGAGGTTCGTGAAGACCGTGTCAAAGCACTGTACGCCCGCGGCGCGCGCTGCGATCAGCATCTGACCGCGCGCAACGACCATGTCGATGCCGTCCGGGGTGGGCTTTGTCTGCATGCATTTTCTGAAATCGCCGCCGGAGATCGCGACGCCGAACATACGATCGCTCGCCGAGCAGATCTCATATGCGTTCAGGATACCCTTGGGGCTTTCGAGCGCCGCCATGAGGAGCGTTCTGCCCACTTCCACGCCGAATTCCTTTTCGGCCGCTTCGACCGCCGCTTCGACGGTTTTGACGTCCTGCGCGCTTTCGCACTTCGCGATGCGGATGCCGTCCGCGCCGCCTGCGACGCACACGCGGATATCCTCCTGCCAGTGCGGGGTATCGAGCCCGTTGATGCGGACGATGACCTCGGTATCGCCGTAGTCGATCGTCTTCAGCGCATGGTACAGCGAGAAGCGCGCTGCGTCCTTCTGATTCTCGGCGACGGCGTCCTCAAGGTCGAGCATGATGCTGTCAACGCCGTAGATGTAGGCGTCCTTGATGAGGCCCGGCTTCTGCGCGCTCATGAAGATCATGGTCCGGCGCAGGCGGAACCGTTCGGGTTTCGGTCTCGGGATCATCTGATGACACCTCCCCACGGAATGTCCTTTTCGGACGCGTCGCTGCTTCTGAACACCGCGCATTCCACGCGCGCTTTCAGCGTGCAGTCCAATGCGCCTTTGTCCACAATGTTGATCTTGACGCTCTTGACGTCCAGCCGTTCAAGCGTTTCCAGTACGGTATCGCGGATCTGACGTCCGTACTGATTCATGACGCTCGAGGTCAGCGTCAGTTCGATCTTGCCGTCTCCCGGCTCGACCGATACGAGCGCGTCGCTGGATTCCACCGTGCCGGCAACGGCCGGTTTTTGAATTACCATGTGCATCCTCCTTCTATTACGGGATCCCCCGTATTCTATTTTATATCATACCACGTGCCGCCGGGTTTTGAAAGACCCAAATGGGTTTTTTATACGGAATTTGAGAAAAATCCGCGCAGCCGTCGGATGGAATCCTTCGTCCTTTTTCGACGCAGCGATATGCGCGTCGGCGTTGTTTTTTTCGGGAAGGTGTATTATACTGTAAGCAACGTCAAAAGGAAGAACGTATGAAGAGATATCGGAACAAACAAAAAACGGATCCCGCCGCGCTGCGGATCCCGACGGCGCCGCCCGAAGGAACGGTCATGACGCCGCCGGAGGGCTTGTCGAATGCGGAGGCGGCGAAGCGCGCCGCGTCGGGACAAGGCAACCGGCAATCGGCGCAGCCCGGCAAAAGCGTCGCACGGATCGTTTCGGACAATCTCTTTACGCTGTTCAACCTGCTGAACTTCGCGCTGGCGGCATGCCTCGCGCTGGTCGGATCCTGGCGCAACATGCTCTTTCTGGGCGTTGTCTTCTTCAATACGCTGATCGGTACGATCCAGGAACTTCGTGCCCGCGCAATGCTGAACAAGCTTCGCCTTCTGGACGTCAAAACCGTCCGCGTCATTCGCGACGGCATGGAGCGGAAATGCCCGCCGGACGAGCTCGTGCTCGACGATCTCGCGGTATTTCGCATGGGCGATCAGATCCCGGCGGATGCCGTGATCACAGAGGGGATCTGTGCCGCTGACGAATCGCTTTTGACCGGCGAGAGCGAACCGGTCGCGCATAAACCCGGTGAGCTGCTGATGTCGGGAAGCTTTCTGACCGAAGGACGGGTCACGGCGCAGATGATCGCGGTCGGCGACCGGGCGTACGCCGCGCGGCTGATGCGCGATGCAAAGCGCATCCGTTCGCCCCGGTCCGGTCTGATGACCGAGCTCAACAAGCTCGTTTCCCTCGTCAGCAAGCTGCTTGTTCCGATCGGCGTCATCCTGTTTCTCGAAGAATATTTTTTGCTGAAATCGCCGATCGCCGACGCGGTCCCGAAGGCGGTCGCCGCCATGATCGGCATGATCCCGGAGGGGTTGATCCTTCTGACTTCCATTGCGCTGACGGTCGGCGTCATCAAGCTCGGACGGTGCAAAACGCTCGTGCAGGAGCTGTTCGGCATCGAAACGCTCGCGCGCGCGGACGTACTTTGCATGGATAAGACGGGAACGCTGACCACCGGCGAAATGTCGTTCGACGGATTCGTTCCGCTTGACGCGGAGGAAGAGGAGCTTCGGGAAAAGACTGCGGCGTTTCTGTCGGCGTTTGAAGCAAGCTCCGGCACGCTGCAGGCGATCACCGCGGCGATCGGAAGCATACCGACGCCGAAGACGGCGGTTCTGCCGTTCTCCTCGGCACGCAAAAAATCCGCCGCGTCGTTCCCGGACGGCAAAACGCTGATCCTCGGCGCGCCGTCGTTCGTGACGGAGGAACCGATCCCAAAAGCGCTTCAAGCGGCGGAGGAAGGGTATCGCGTACTGTTGCTTGCGGAGGCGGACGGGGAGATCAAAGGCGAGACGCTGCCGCCGGTCGCGCGGCTTCTCGGACTGGTGCTGCTTCGTGAAACGCTTCGTCCGAGCGCGAAGGAAACGCTCGAATGGTTTGAGAACGAGGGCGTTTCGGTGCGAATCATGAGCGGCGACGATCCGCGTACCGTCGTGAAAGCTGCGCGGGCGCTGGGGCTCAGAGACTGCGAAAAATTCGTGGATTGCGCGATACTGACAGATGAGGAACTTCGCGCAGCGGCAAAGGACAACGTGATCTTCGGACGGCTGACGCCGGAGCGCAAGCGGACCCTTATACAGGCGCTGAAGGCGGAGGGACGTCACGTCGCCATGACCGGAGACGGCGTCAACGACATTCCGGCTTTGAAGGCGGCGGACTGCTCCATCGCGGTGGCGGGCGGCGCAGAGGCGACAGAGTATGCCGCACAGATCGTGCTGCTGAACAAGGATTTCAATTCTCTGCCCGCCGTTGTCGCGGAGGGACGCAGGGTCATCGGCAATATTACGCGGACCGCGTCGCTGTTTTTACAGAAGACACTGTACTCGTTCGTACTCAGCTTGCTGAACATCCTGATCGCGCTGTTTCTGCCGCTGCATTATCCGTTCCAGCCGATCCATCTGACGCTGATCAGCATGCTGACGGTCGGCGCGCCGTCGTTCTTCCTTGCGCTGGAGCCGAGCAGCGAACGTGCCTCGGGACATTTTTTGAAACGTGTGCTTCTGAAGGCTGCGCCCGGCGCGGCGGGTGTGGTATGCTGCGCGCTGTCGGCAATGATCGCGAACTATTACGGCACGCCGGACGAGATCGCGTCCACGATGGCGGTGCTGTCGGCGGGGGTCATCGGGCTCGGAAACCTGATCCTGACATGCCGCCCGTTCTCAAAGCTGCGCGTCGCGGTCTGCGTACTGATGAGCATCGGGTTTGTCTGCGCGGCCGCGTTTCTGCCGAACGTGTTTGCGCTCAACGTGTACGAAATGACGGCGCGGCATTGGATCATGCTGTCCGCGATTACTGCGGCGGGCATTTTCGTGCTGATCCTCGGGACGTTGATCGTGCAGCCGAGGGTCAAAAAACTGGAATAATAACGGGAGGTTCATATGGCGTCATCAAAGGAGTTTTTGCAGTTCGTTCTCGAGCAGCTTTCCGCGCTCGGAGACGTGTCGGTCTGTCCCATGATGGGCGAATACGTGCTGTACTGCCATGACAGGGTCGTGGGCGGGATCTACGACGACCGCCTTCTTCTGAAGTCGACCCCTTCGGCGCTTGCGCTGATGCCGGAGGCGGAGCGCGATATCCCGTACGACGGCGCAAAGGAAATGCTGGTCGCGGACGCGGACAACGCGGAACTGACCTGCCGCGCGGTCGAAGCGATCGCCATGGATCTGCCCGCGCCGAAGCCGAAGAAGAGAAAGGATAACAGATGAACAGCGAAACGGAACGGCTTTGGGAATACACGGATACGGAGTGGCCCTTTACCTTTACCGACCACGACCGGCCGATCGTCCGTGCGATCGTGTTTGACGACGCGGGGTACTTTTATTTCGTGCGCGTCCGGCGCAACGATCATTTCGGCAAAGCGACGCTGATCGAAACGTCCGGCGGCGGCGTGGAGCCGGGGGAGGACCTGATCGCGGCGATCCGTCGCGAGCTCAAAGAGGAGCTCGGCGCGGACGTGGAAGTGATCCGAAAGATCGGCGTCGTCAGCGATTATTATAACCTGATCCATCGGCACAACATCAACAACTATTATCTGTGCAAAGTCCGATCCTTCGGCGAAAAGCATCTGACCGAGGACGAGATCGATTGCTTCCATCTGTCCACGCTGCGCCTGTCCTACGAGAACGCGGTCTCCGAATACGAGCGCTGCGCAATTACGCCGCTCGGACGTCTGCTCCGTCAGCGCGAGCTGCCCGTCCTGCATTGCGCGAAAGCAATGCTAGATGGGATTTGCTGAAATTCGAACGGCTTTTCCGCAGCGGCATTACCGAATCGGGATCTGAGGGAAAACGAGTATGCACTTTGTGACTGCCAAGTCTCTGCTCACCCGCAGTAACGGGATGAACCTTTATCGGGGATGCGCGCACGGCTGCGTTTACTGTGACAGCCGAAGCGTGTGTTATCAGTTTACCCATGCATTTGAGGATATCGAGGTCAAACAAAACGCGCCGGAGCTGCTTGAAGAGATCCTGCGGAAGAAACGAAAAAAGATCGTGATCTCCACCGGGTCCATGAGCGATCCGTATCAGCCGTGCGAAAGGGAGCTGAAGCTCACGCGGCGGTGCTTTGAACTGATCGAAAAATACAGCTTCGGCGCTTCGGTCATCACGAAATCCGATCTCGTTTTGCGGGATATAGAACTTTTTGACAGCATCAACCGAAAGGCAAAAGGCGTTCTGCAGATGACGCTGACGATCGCCGACGATCGGCTCAGCCGCCTGCTCGAGCCGAACGTCTGCACGACTTCGCGACGGTACGAGGTATTAAAGAAATTTCAGGAAAGAAACATTCCCGCCGTCGTCTGGATGACGCCGATCCTGCCGTTTCTCACCGACACGGAGGAGAATATCAGAACCATCCTCGATTACTGTTTCGACGCGGGCGTGAAGGGGATCGTCCTGTTTAACGCGGGGCTGACGCTTCGCGACGGCGACCGGGAATACTACTACCGCGCGCTCGACCGGCATTTTCCCGGGCTGTCCGACGAATACCGTAAACGATACGGCAACGCCTACGAAGTCAACAGCCCCGACAGCGAAAAGCTCATGCGGATATTCCGTTCCGAGTGCGAAAAGCACGGCGTGATCCACGATCCCGACGCGTGTTTCCGCTATATCGCCGAGATCCCGGACCGGCAGACGCAAATGTCGTTGTTTGACAGTTAAATACAAAGAACATTATATTTTGCGCGACGATTGACAGAGCGCAGGGGACGGTACTATAATATATCAGAAAACTGAATAAGCGATCGGTGCCGCTCGTTTGGGAGCGGGTAAAAGGGAAACAGGTGAAAGACCTGTGCGATCTCGTCACCGTAAGCGGGTCGGCGTTGTCAAGCGAAAGCAGCCACTGAATTTCGGGAAGGCGACAGCGTCATATGCCGCGAGCCGGGAAACCTGCCGATCGGAACGGTACGGGAAAAGAAATTTTCCGGATCACGAGGAATTGATCGTACCATTGCTCCTTTGGGGCAACTTGGACGCATTCCTTTTACCAAACGGTAAAGGGATTTTTTCGTGCCGTGTGTTTTTGTTTCAGAAAAAACGGGGCGAAAGGATCCCGGATAACAGGAGGAAAAGAACAGTATGAAGAAGGCAATTGCAATGCTGTTGGTCGTTCTGATGGTCGGCTCGTTCGCGGCGTGCAGCGGTACGCAGCAGCCTGTGGCGGAACCCACGGCGGAACCCACGGCGACGGAAGCGCCCGCAGAGGAACCCGCGGGCAAGACCGACGCGGAGCTTGCGGCGGAATGCGCGGCGCTGATCGACGCGATCTACGTGCAGGAGCGCACGGACGAAACCGACGCGCAGTGCGCCGCAGCAAAGGCGGCGTGGGATGCGCTGACGGATGCACAGAAGGAACTCGTGGAAGGCGAAGAGGCCGATCCCGATTACTTCGGCAGAGACACCGGCGACGCGTCGCTTGACAATCCGAGAAACCAGGACGGCATCGGCGAAAACGAGCTGCTGGTCGTGAGTTTCGGCACGTCGTTCAACGAGAGCCGCGCCATGGATATCGGCGGCATCGAGGCGGCGCTCGAGAAGGCTTATCCCGACTGGTCGGTAAGACGCGCCTTCACCGCGCAGATCATCATCAACCACGTACAGGCGCGCGACGGTGAGAAGATCGACAACATGCAGCAGGCATTGGAACGTGCAGTCGCTAACGGCGTTAAGAACCTTGTGATCCAGCCGACGCATCTGATGCACGGCGCGGAATACGACGAGCTTTGCGCGGCGGTCGAAGCGTACGCGGACAAGTTCGATTCCGTGAAGATCGCGGAGCCGCTTCTGGGCGAAGTCGGCAAGGATGAGACGGAAGTCAACACCGACAAGGAACGCGTTGCAAAGGCAGTCGTTGCAGATGCGGTGATGAGCGAAGGTTATGAGACGCTTGAAGCGGCAGAAGCAGAAGGCGTTGCGTTCGTGTTCATGGGACACGGCACCTCGCACAAGGCGAAGGTCACCTATTCCCAGATGCAGACCATGATGAACGAGCTCGGCTACAAAAACGTGTTTATCGGCACCGTCGAGGGCGAGCCGGAGTCCACCTCCTGCGAAAACGTCATCAACGCGGTGCACGAGGCGGGCTATACCAAGGTCGTGCTGCAGCCGCTGATGGTCGTTGCGGGCGATCACGCAAACAACGATATGGCGGATATGGAGGATCCGGAATCCTGGTTCTCCCAGTTTGATGCAAGCGGATACTTTGATGCCATCACGGCCTGTATCTCCGGTCTCGGCAGAATCGAAGCGATCCAGGAGATCTATGTGGAGCATGCAAATGAAGTTTTGCAGATGTTTGACCCGGATCATGCTGCTGCGGCAGAGGTCGCGGCGCTGATCGACGCGATCTATGTGCAGGAGCGCACGGATGAGACCGACGCGCAGTGCGCAGCGGCAAAGGCAGCGTGGGATGCGCTCACGGATGAACAGAAGGAGCTCGTCGAGGGTGAGGAAGCCGATCCCGATTACTTCGGCAGAGACACCGGCGACGCATCGCTTGACGATCCGAAAAACGCGGACGAGATCGGCGAAAACGAGCTGCTCGTCGTGAGCTTCGGCACGTCGTTCAACGAGAGCCGCGCCATGGATATCGGCGGCATTGAGGCTGCGCTGCAGGCAGCGTATCCCGACTGGTCGGTGCGCAGAGCGTTCACCGCGCAGATCATCATCAACCATGTGCAGGCGCGTGACAATGAATGGATCGACAACATGGACCAGGCGCTTGAACGTGCTGTGACAAACGGCGTCAAGAATCTCGTCATTCAGCCGACGCACCTGATGCAGGGCGCGGAATATGACGAGCTTTGCGCGGCGGTTGAAAAGTACGTGGACAAGTTCGAATCCGTCAAGGTTGCGCTGCCGCTCTTGGGCGAAGTCGGCGCGGATGCGACGGTCGTGAACGCGGACAAGGAAACGATTGCAAAGGCAATCACGGCGGAAGCGGTCAAGGAAGCGGGCTTCGAATCCCTCGAGGACGCGGAAGCGGAAGGCGTTGCGTTCGTGTTTATGGGACACGGAACCTCGCACAAGGCGAAGGTCACCTACTCCCAGATGCAGACCATGATGAACACGCTCGGCTACAAGAACGTGTTCATCGGCACCGTTGAGGGCGAGCCGGAGGAGACCGCGTGCGAGAACGTCATCGAAGCAGTCCACGCGGCGGGCTACGACAAGGTCATCCTTCGTCCGCTGATGGTCGTTGCAGGCGATCATGCAAACAACGATATGGCGGATCCGGAGGATCCGGAATCCTGGCTGAGACAGTTCACCGATGCAGGTCTGTTCCTTGAGGTCAAGACGCAGATTGCAGGCCTCGGCAGGATCGAAGCCATCCAGGCGCTCTATGTCGAGCATGCGGGCGCTGTTATCAACGCTGAATAATACGGAAAAGGAAAGGATCTTATGAAAAGAATCATTGCGCTGTCCCTGCTTGTGATCCTGCTTGCGGCGGTGTTCGCCGCCTGCGGCGCAAAGACGCCGGAGGACCAGCCGGTCGAAACGCCGTCTGAGACGGAAGCAACACAGAAACCGACCGAGGCGCCCGTACAGGAGCCCACGGAAGCACCCGAGCCCGAAGAACCCGAAGGCAGGATCGACCTTCCCGACGGCGTGTACACGGCGGAGTTCAGGACGGACAGCACCATGTTCCACGTGAACGAGGCGAACAAGGGACTCGGCATATTGACTGTTCAAGACGGCAAGGCGACGATCCACGTGAGTTTGGTCGGCAAGTCGATTTTGAATCTCTATCCGGGTCTTGCGGCGGACGCGCAGAAGGACGGCGCTGTTCTTCTGGAGCCGACGACGGACACCGTCACCTATGACGACGGCGAATCCGAGGAGGTTTACGGCTTCGATATTCCGGTTCCGGTGATCGGCGAGGAATTCGATCTTGCGCTGATTGGAAAAAAGGGTAAGTGGTACGATCATAAGGTCATGGTTATAAATCCCGTTCCGCAGAACTGACGCTTGCGGTTTGGGCGGAAATCGTGTAAAATAATAAAAAAGACGGCGGCACGGCAGGCCCCAAAGCAGTGCCGCGCCGCCGCTTTTTATGATTCGGAGGGACAGGACATGAAAAAAGTTTTCGTTTGGCTTCTTTTGGCGGGAATGCTGGTTTCGGCGCTTGCGTGCAGGGCGTCGGAACAGAACGAAGCGGCGATCGCGGACGGAGCGTATACGGTCGCCGTCACGCTCGAAGGCGGTACCGGCAAAGCGAAGATCGAATCGCCTGCAGCGCTTTCTGTTGCGGGCGGCAAAATGACGCTGACGGTGAAATGGAGCAGCGACAAATATGATTATATGATCGTGGACGACACGAAGTTTACGCCGGAATACGTCGACGGGCATTCCACGTTTGTGATCCCGGTGGAAAATATCAACGAACCGCTTTCCGTGATCGCAGACACCACGGCGATGAGCACGCCGCACGAGATCGAATACACAATCACGTTCGACGCGGCGTCGCTCAAACCCGCCTCATGAGCGGGCGCAGAACGGTTAAAACTGTTGCGCTGATTCTCAGCGCTGCTTTTTGTATTCTGACTTTTGCCTGCGGAACGAAAACGGCGGAACCGAACCGTCCCGAAGGTCCGGCGTGGGAAACGCTCTCGGCGGTTTCCGAAACGCCGGTGCGCTGTGCCACCGAGTTTTCGATCACGCAATACACGGACGGATATGAAATGATCGAGATCCCCGCAACGGGCAAAGTGCTGCTCGTGCCGGAGGGGCAGGGCGCGCCGAAGGGACTTCCGGAGGACGTGACGGTTCTGTACCGCCCGATCGACCGGATCTATCTTGCGGCGACGAGCGCGATGGATTTTTTCCGCGCACTGGACGGCGTCTCCGCCGTACGGCTTTCCGGCACGAAGGCCGAGGGCTGGACGATCCCGGAGGCGCGGGAAGCAATGGAGCGCGGCGACATGCTGTTCGCCGGCAAATACAGCGCGCCGGACTATGAGCTGATCCTCTGGGAGAAGTGCGATCTCGCAATCGAATCGACGATGATCTACCATTCGCCCGCGATCACCGAAAAGCTTGCGGGCTACGGCGTTCCGGTGCTGATCGAACGCTCAAGCTATGAGGAAGATCCGCTCGGACGCATGGAGTGGATCAAAGTGTATGGCGCGATCCTCGGGAAAGAGGACGAAGCGGCGGCGCTGTTCGACGCGGAGGCGGAGGCAGTCGAAGAAATCGGCAGCATGCCGAAAACGGGAAAGACCGTCGCGTTCTTCTACGTCACCGGCTCCGGTGCTGTAAACGTGCGCAAGAGCAGCGATTACGTCGTGAAGATGATCGAAACGGCAGGCGGGGAATACGTCTTTTCCGATCTCGACAGCGGCAACGCGCTGTCCACCGTGAATATGACGACGGAACGCTTTTATATCGGCGCGAAGGATGCGGACGTACTGATCTACAACAGCTCGATCGACGCCGAGATCTTCACCGTGGACGAGCTGCTCGACAAATGTCCGATCCTGAAGGATTTCAAGGCGGTCAAAACCGGCGATCTCTGGTGCACGGGCAAAAATCTGTTTCAGGAACCGATGGGGCTTGGAAAGCTCATCGGCGATTTTCACCGCGTGCTGTCGGACAGGGACGCCGACGGGCTCGTGTATCTGCATAAACTGACGAACGGAGGCAAATAAGATGCGGCAAAACGGTCGGTTCGCGCAATTCAAAGACGGCTTGCTTCGCGTAAGCCGTTCGTTCGACCGCGCGCGGCTTCCGATCGGGTTCGCGATTCTCGGCGCTGCGCTTGTCGGGCTGTTCTTCTGGAACATCGCCGCGGGAAGCGTTTCGCTGTCGTTCGCCGAAGTCGCGGACGGGCTTTTTCATGCGGACAGTCCGTTCCGCACGATCGTAATCGACGCGCGTCTCGTGCGTATTCTTTCCGCGATCCTTTTGGGCGGCGCGCTTGCACTGTCCGGTTTTCTTCTCCAGACCTTTTTTGCAAATCCGATCGCGGGGCCGTTCGTGCTCGGCATCGCGTCCGGCGCGAAGCTTGTCATGACCCTTGCGCTGATCGGCTTTTTAAGCTTTGGGATCAACCGCAATTCGAACGTGCTGATCCTCGCCTCGTTTCTCGGCGCGATGCTCTCCATGGGCTTTGTGCTTGCGATCTCCCATAAGGTCAAGCGTATGTCGATGCTCGTCATCTGCGGCGTCATGATCGGCTATATCTGCTCGGCGATCACCGAACTTGTCGTGCAGTTCGCCGAGGAATCGAACATCATCAAGCTCCACGACTGGGCGATGGGCAGCTTTGCAAACGTCCAATGGCATAACGTGATCGTCATCACGGCAGTGGTACTGCCCGCATTCGCGGTAACGTTTTTGATGAGCAAGCCGATCGGCGCGTATCAGCTCGGCGAGGTCTACGCAAAGAACATGGGCGTGAACATTCCCCTGTTCCGCGCCGCGCTGATCCTTCTCTCCGGCGTGCTTTCCGCCTGCGTGACGGCGTTCGCGGGACCGGTTTCGTTTGTCGGCGTCGCGGTGCCGCACCTGATGCGGCGGCTATTCAAGACCGCAAAGCCGATCGTCATGATTCCCGCGTGCTTTTTAGGCGGCGCCGTGTTCTGCCTGTTCTGCGATCTCATCGCGCGGACGCTCGTGTCCGAGCAGCTTTCGATCAGCTCCGTGACCGCGGTGCTCGGCGCGCCGATCGTCATCCTCGTGATGCTCCGTCGGCAAAAGGAGGGCGAGCGATGAACGGCACATATTACGTTTCCGCGGAGCATATGACCGTCGGCTATGACGGCAAGCCGCTCATCGAGAACATTGAGATCGGCGTACGCCGCGGCGAGATCCTGACGCTGATCGGACCGAACGGCTCGGGCAAGTCCACGATCCTCAAAAGCATCATCAAGGAATTAAAGCTGATCGCAGGGACCGTCGTGCTTGACGGACACGACATGGCGGCGCTCAAGGAACGTGATATCGCGAAAAAACTTGCGATTGTCATGACCGAACGCATCCGGGGAGAGCTCATGAGCTGTTGGGACGTCGCGGCGACCGGACGCTATCCCTATACCGGACGGCTCGGCATTCTGACGAAAGAGGACCGCGCGATCGTCGACGCGGCGATTCGGACGGTGCACGCGGAGGATTTTAAGGGCCGTCCGTTCAACCGCATTTCGGACGGACAGCGGCAGCGCATCCTGCTTGCCCGCGCGATCGCCCAACAGCCGGAGGTCATCGTGCTCGACGAACCGACCTCGTTCCTCGACGTAAAGCACAAGCTGGAGCTGCTCGACGTCCTGAAAACCATGGTGCGCGAGCAGAACGTCGCGGTGATCGTGTCGCTGCATGAACTGGACCTTGCTGAGAAGATCTCGGACCGCGTCGTTTGTGTGGCGAACAACCGCATCGATCGGTGCGGCACACCTGAGAAGATCTTCCGCGACGATTATATCTCCGCGCTTTACGGCATGGAAACGGGCAGCTTCAACGCGCTGTTCGGCAGCGTGGAGCTTCCCGCGGTTTCCGGCGAGCCGAAGGTCTTTGTAATCGGCGGCGGCGGCAGCGGCGTCCCCGCGTATCGCGCGCTGCAGCGTGCGGGCGTACCGTTTGCGGCGGGGATCCTGCCCGAGAGCGATCTCGACTTTCCGGTCGCGAAAGCGCTGGCGGCGGAGCTCGTTTCCGTTCCCGCGTTCTCCGCGATCAACGAAGCGACCGAACGCGCGGCAGCGGCGCGCATGCTGTCGATCGGCAGGGCCGTTTCGACTGTGCCTGCCTTCGGCGAAACGAACGCGGCAAATCGAAGATTATACGACGCGGCAAGGGCGGCGGGACTGCTCGTTGACCTCGACGCGGTTTTAAAGGGGGTCGAAGCATGACCCTTTGGCAATACACCTTACTGTCCGTCCTCGCGGGATTTCTGATCGACTGCGTGCTCGGCGATCCGGCGCGTTTACCGCATCCCGTGGTTCTGATCGGCAAGCTGATTTCGCTGTCCGAAAAGGCGCTTCGAAAAGCGTTTGCGAAAACCGAGCGCGGCGAGCTTGCTGCCGGAACAGTCATGGCGATCCTTGTACCGCTCATCTCGACGGGCGTGAGCTTCGGCATTTTATTCGGGCTCTGGAAGCTTTCCCCGTGGGCGTATTTTGCGATGAGCAGCATCATGTGCTGGCAATGCTTTGCGGCAAGATGCCTTGCAAAAGAAGCGAAAAAGGTGGTCAGAGCGCTCGAATCGGACGGACTCGAAGCCGGACGCAAACAGGTTTCCATGCTGGTCGGGCGCGACACGGAACAGCTTACGGAGGAGCAGGTAATCAAAGCCGCCGTCGAAACTGTCGCCGAAAACGCCTCGGACGGCGTGATCGCGCCGATGCTTTTTATGTTCCTGTTCGGCGCGATCGGCGGTTTTTTCTATAAGGCGGTCAACACGATGGATTCGATGGTCGGCTACAAAAACGATCGCTATCTGTATTTCGGACGCGCCGCGGCCAAGCTTGACGACGTGCTGAACTTTGTTCCGTCGCGGCTTTCGGCACTCGCAATGATCGCGGTATGTCCGCTGCTGCGGCTTGACGGACAGAACGCATATCGTATCTGGAAACGCGACAGAAGAAAGCACGCAAGCCCGAACTCCGCGCAGACCGAATCGGTTGCGGCAGGTGCGCTGCATGTCGAGCTTGCCGGTCCTGCAAGCTATTTCGGAAAGGTCGTGAAAAAGCCCACGCTCGGTGATCCGGACAGACCGATCGAGCGAGACGACGTCAAAAAGACCTGCGCGCTGATGTACGGCGCAAGCGTGTTGCTGCTCGTCCTTTTGGAAGCGATCCTTCTGCCGCTCGCGTTTTTCGGAGGGCTCGGCCTATGAAGTTTGAACAATACGTACACGGCGGCGATATCTATAAAAACACGGTAACGCTCGATTTTTCGGCAAACGTCAATCCGTTCGGAACGCCCGAACCCGTCAAGGCGGCGATCCGCGACGCGGCGGACGAGGCGGACCGCTATCCGGATCCGTACTGTACGGCGCTTCGTGAAAAGCTTTCCGCGCTGCACGGCGTAAAGGCGGACGCGATCCTTTGCGGCAGCGGTGCGGCTGAGCTGATCTTTTCGTTCACGGCCGCGCTTTGCCCGAAAACCGCGCTGCTGCCCGTCCCGTCGTTTGCGGAGTACGAGACCGCGCTTCGCGCCGTCGGCGTTGAACCGACCTTTTATCCGCTGTTGCGGGAGAACGGCTTTGCGCTGACAGAGGACATTCTCGACGCGATCAATTTGAGCACGAACGTGCTGATGCTCTGCTCGCCGAACAACCCGACCGGGCGAAGCGTCGAGAAGAAATTGCTGCTTTCGATCCTCGACCGCTGCCGCAAGACAGGCACGTGGTTATTGCTCGACGAGTGCTTTCAGGACCTTTGCGACGCGGACAAGGCGTTTTCGCTGATCGGCGCGCTTAAAGACGGTGACCGCGTGCTGATCCTGCGCGCGTTTACCAAGACCTACGGCATGGCCGGCGTGCGGCTCGGTTACGCGGTCTCGAAAAACCGCGAGTTGCTTTTCAAAATGTCCGAAACCGTGCAGCCGTGGAACGTGTCGACGGTGGCGCAAGTTGCGGGGCTTGCCGCGCTCGACTGCCCGGACTGGGCGGAGCGTGCCCGGACGCTGTTCCGGACGGAAAAGGCGTATTTGATGCGCGAACTCAATGCGCTCGGCGTGTCCGTTTTACCCGGCGACGCGAATTATCTGCTGCTTTCGGGCGTGCCGTCGCTGTACGAAGCGCTGCTTCAAAGGGGGATTCTGGTGCGTGACTGCGCAAACTATCGCGGATTGGAGAAGGGCGACGTGCGCATCGCGGTGCGTATGCACGCGGAAAACGAGGCGCTGATCGCGGCGATCGCGGAGGTATCGGATGCACGAAACGGGAATTGAATCGCATTTTGCTCTCATCGACGGCAAAAAACTGCGCTTCGGCTATACCACCGGCACCTGCGCCGCGGCGGCGGCAAAGGCGGCGACGCTGCTGCTTTTAAACGGGACCGCGCCGGAAACGGTAACCATCGATACGCCGAAGGGGATCACGCTCGATCTTGCGGTGTTGGAACCGACCGTCTCGAACGGCACGGCGATCTGCGCGATCCAAAAGGATTCCGGCGATGATCCGGACGTGACAAACGGCGTGCTGGTCTATGCGGCGGTTTCGGCGTCGGATCAGCCGGGCGTTTCGATCGACGGCGGCGTCGGCGTCGGACGGGTCACGAAGCCCGGGCTCAAGCAGGCGATCGGCGAGGCGGCAATCAATCCCGTTCCGCGTGAGATGATCCGCCGCGCGGTCGAAGAAGCCGCAGAGGAATGCAACTGTGTGAAGGGCTTATCGGTCGTGATTTCGATCCCGGCGGGCGTCGCGCTCGCGGAAAAGACGTTTAATCCGCGGCTCGGCATCGAAGGCGGCATCTCGATCCTCGGCACAAGCGGCGTCGTCGAGCCGATGAGCGAGGACGCACTGATCGACAGCATCGCGCTCGAGATCCGGCAAAGAAAGGCGCTCGGCGATATGCGGCTCGTGCTCACCCCGGGCAACTACGGCGCGGATTTTCTGAAGGAACGGTACGAGATCCCGGACGATCGGATCGTCAAATGCTCGAACTACATCGGCGACGCGCTCGAAGCGGCGATCGCCGCAGGCTTTACCGAAGTACTGCTTGTCGGTCATATCGGCAAATTCGTAAAGCTTTCCGGCGGGATATTCAATACGCATTCGCGGCTCGGCGATCACCGCGCGGAACTGATGGCGGAAGCAGCAAAGGCGGCGGGCGCAGACGAGGCGACGCAAAAAGCGATGTTCGACTGCGTTACCACCGACGAAATGCTTCGCATTTTAGGAGAAAACGGACTGCTTCCCGGGACGATGGACGCGCTGAAAACGCGGATCGACGCGGCGCTTGCGGAACGGTTCCCGAAGCTTACGATCGGTGTGATCGTCTTTACAACGGGAAATACGGAGCTGTTTCGGAATGAAACGGCGCGGCACCGGATGGAGAGAACCATATGAACGGTATGTTTTACGGCGTCGGCGTGGGTCCGGGCGATCCGGAACTGCTGACCTTAAAGGCGGCGCGGCTGATCCGCGGCTGCGACGTGCTTGCGATCCCGCATCGCGATCCCGAAAAATGCTTCGCGTATCGGATCGCGTGCGGAGCGGTCCCGGAGGCAAAGGACAAGCCGATCCTTTGCGTCGACATGCCGATGACGCACGACAAGCTATTGCGTGAGACGGCGTACGAAGCGGGCGCAGCGGCGATCGCAAAAGAACTCGCGGCAGGCAGAACTGTCGTATTCGTCACGCTCGGCGATCCGTCGGTCTACTCGACGTTCGCGTATCTGGCGGAGCGGATCGCAAAGAAAGGCTTTGACGTACAATGGGTTCCCGGCGTGCCCTCGTTCTGTGCGGCGGCGGCAAGGTTACAGAGCCCGCTTTGCACCGACCGCGAGGAGCTGCATATCCTGCCGGGCAGCATCCATGCCGAGAACGCGCTTGCGTACCCCGGCACGAAAGTCTTTATGAAAGGCGAGCTCGGTCCGCTGCTCGACGCGATCGAACAAGGCGGAAAAACCGCGCAGGCAACGGAAAACTGCGGCACGGAAAACGAGCGCCTGTACCGGACGGCGGGAGAGATCCCGAAGGACGCAGGGTATTTTCTTGTCACGATCGTAAAGGAGGAAGCATGATCCATTTTGTTGGCGCGGGCTGCGGCGCGGAAGACCTGATCACGGTGCGCGGACAGCGGCTCATTTCGGAAGCGGACGTGATCATCTACGCGGGCTCTTTGGTAAACCCGGCGCTGCTCGACGGCAGAAAAGAGGACGCAAAGGTGTATAACAGCGCGGAAATGACGCTTGAGGAGGTCCTTTCCGTGATGTACGAAGCGGAGGATCGGGGACAGACCGTTGTTCGTCTGCATACCGGCGATCCGTGTCTGTACGGCGCGATCCGCGAGCAGATGGACGCGCTCGACGCGCATGGGATCGCGTACGATTACACGCCCGGCGTCAGCTCGTTTTGCGGCGCGGCGGCGGCGCTCAATATGGAGTATACGCTGCCGGGCGTTTCGCAGAGCGTCGTGATCACGCGCATGGCGGGCAGAACACCGGTACCGGAACGCGAAAGCATCCGTTCGTTTGCACAGCACAAAGCGACGATGGTGCTGTTTTTAAGCACGGGGCTTCTTGAAAAGACGCAGGGGGAGCTGATCGAGGGCGGTTACGATCCGGAAACGCCCGCCGCGATCGTCTATAAAGCGACGTGGCCGGACGAACGGACATTTATCTGCACAGTCGGTACGCTTGCACAGTGCGCCGAGGAAAACGGTGTCAAAAAGACTGCGCTGATCATTGTGGGCGATACGGTTGCGCAGAGCGGTTACGCGCGGTCGGAATTGTACAATCCGACGTTCGCGACCGAGTTCCGACCGGCGAAGTAGGGACGGGCATTGCCCGTCCGTCGGATCTATTTATGTTGAAAGGAGCAATCCGATGGATGTTCGGATCGTATCATACACCGAACGCGGCGAAGAGACCGCGCGGCGCGTTGCGGACGCAATGACGCGTGAAGGGCATCGCTGCCGCACGTTCGCGCTTGAAAAGTTTTGCAAGGAAGGCGACGAAAAGCTGATCGTTTCCGCATCCGAATGGGCGAGGGACGGCTTTACGGAAGCCGACGCGCTGATCTTTGTGTGTGCCGCAGGCATTGCGGTCCGTGCGATCGCGCCGTGGGTGAAAAGCAAGACGACCGATCCGGGGGTTTTAGTGCTCGATGAAAAGGGGACGTTTGTGATCCCGCTTCTTTCCGGACACATCGGCGGCGCGAATGAACTGGCGCTTTTGCTTGCAAACGCGCTCGGAGCAGCGCCGGTCATCACCACCGCGACCGACCTCAATGATCTGTTTGCCGTCGACGTGTTTGCGGCAAAAAATCACCTGCATATTTCGGATATGCAGCTTGCCAAGGAGATTTCCGCGGCGCTCCTTGCGGGCGAGCCAGCGGGCTTCTGTTCCGATCTGCCCGTTTCGGGTCCGCTTCCGAAGGGACTGACGGACAGAGATGCGACGCTCGGCATCTGCGTCTCGCGCGAGGAAAGAGCACCGTATCCGAGGACGCTTCGGCTGATCCCGCAGCGCTTTGCGCTCGGCGTCGGCTGCAAAAAAGGCAAGGACGCGGAAGCGCTCGACGCGTTTATCCGGCGGAATCTCAATGCATCCGGCGTGTCGATCGACGAGCTTTTCTGCATGGCAAGCATCGATCTCAAGAAGGACGAACCGGGGCTTTTGACTTTTTCCGAAAAGCACCGGCTGCCGTTTTACACCTATTCCGCAGACGAGCTGAACGCAGTACCCGGCATGTTTTCCGGCTCGGCGTTTGTAAAGGAAACGACGGGCACGGACTGCGTTTCGGAACGCGCGGCAGTGAAGGCGTCGGGCGGGGAACTGATCGTGAAAAAGATCGCGCAGGACGGTATGACCTTTGCGCTGGCAAAACGGGAGGAGGCGATTTCGTTTGTCTGAACTGTACGTGGTGGGCATCGGACCCGGAAGCTATGAAAACATGACGCTCCGCGCGATCCAAGCGTTGGAAGCTTGCGACGTGATCGTGGGCTACACGGTGTACGTCGACCTTGTGAAGGAGCATTTCCCGGATAAGGAATTTCTGACCACGCCGATGCGGCAGGAGGTCGAACGCGTAAAGCTTGCATTGGAAATCGCGCAGGCAGGAAAATCCGTCGCCATGATCTGCTCGGGCGACGCAGGCGTCTACGGTATGAGCGGGCTTTGCGAGGAGATGGCAAAGGACTGTCCGAACGTCAGGATTCTGACGATCCCCGGTGTTTCCGCGGTGCTTTCCGGCGCCGCGATCTTAGGCGCGCCGCTGATGCACGATTTTGCGGTGATTTCGCTTTCCGATCTTCTGACCCCTTGGGAGAAGATCGAAAAACGGTTGCTTGCGGCGGCGGAAGCGGATTTTGTGATCTGCCTCTATAACCCCGCAAGCCACAAGCGGAAGGACCATCTCAGCCGTGCGTGCGATCTCGTGCTGCAATTCGCCTCACCGGACACCGTCTGCGGCATTGCAAGAAACATCGGGCGTGACGGCGAATCGTTTACGGTCCTGCCACTGAAAGACTTGCGCGACGCCGAGGTCGATATGTTCTGCACGGTCTTTATCGGAAATTCGCAGACGCAAATTGTCAACGGAAAAATGGTTACGCCGAGAGGGTATTTGCATGAATGAGATTTTGTTGTTTGCGGGCACGACCGAGGGACGTCGGATCGCGGAAGCGCTGATCGACCAGCCGCTTTCCGTCACCGTCAGCGTCGCCACGGAGTACGGCGAAACGCTGATCACACCGGCTGAAAACATCCGTGTGACTTTCGGACGCAAGAACGCCGACGAGATCGAAGCGCTGATTCAGGAGACGCAGGCACAGCTTCTGATCGACGCGACGCACCCGTACGCGGTCGAGGTCACCAAGACATTGAAAGCGGTCGCCGAACGGACCGGAACGGAATATGTGCGCGTGCTGCGCGGCGCGTCGGACGCGGACGGCTGCGTGTTCGTCGCCGACACCGATGCGGCGGTGCGGTATCTGAACGAAGCGCAGGGCAACGTGCTGTTGACCGTCGGCAGCAAGGAGCTCTCGGCCTATACGGCGGTGCAGGCGTATCGGGATCGGATCTATGCCCGCATCCTGCCGGTGAAGGAATCGGCGGACACGGCGTTTGCGCTCGGTTTTTCCGGAAAGCATCTGATCTGCATGCAGGGACCGTTTTCCGAGGAGATGAACGAAGCGACGATCCGCGCGATCGACGCAAAATATCTTGTCACCAAGGACACCGGCAGCGCGGGCGGCTTTGCGGAAAAGATCGCCGCGGCAAAGGCGTGCGGGATCACGCCCGTTGTGATCCGCCGTCCGGAGGAGGAGGGGATCACCGAAGCGGAGTGCCTTTCCTTGATTTCAAAACGATTCGGTTTGAAACCAAAAAAACAGATCACGGTGATCGGGATCGGCATGGACGGCGAACGGACGCTGACGCAGGCGGCGCAGAACGCCTGCGAGCAGGCGGAACTTCTGATCGGCGCAAAACGGGTCACCGACGCTTTGCGGCGGTTTCAAAAGCCCGTCGTGAACGCGATTGCACCGCAGGAGATCGAGGCGACCATACGCACATCGGACGCGCAGCGCATCGTCGTTGCCATGTCGGGGGATACCGGATATTTCAGCGGTGCGAAAAAGCTTCTCCCTCGCATCTATGACCTTGGTCCAACCGTGCTGCCCGGTATCTCGTCGGTCTCGTACCTTGCGGCAAAGCTCGGCGTGCCTTATCATGACGCGGCGCTTTTGTCCGCGCACGGACGCGAGATCCATCTGCCCCATAAGGTACGGCACAGTTCCCGCACGTTCGTACTGGTCGGCGGGGAGAACGGCGCAGCAGAGCAGCTTCGATTGCTCTCGGAAAACGGACTCGGCACACTTTCGGTCGCGGTCGGGACCGATCTCGGAAGCCCGGACGAAGCGATCGCGTACGGCACGGCGGAGGAACTGAAAGACAAAGCGTTTTCACCGCTTGCGATCCTTTGCATCGAGAATCCCGGCGCAAACCATGCGGTCGTCACGCACGGCAGACCGGACGGGGACTTCCTGCGCACCGAGGTGCCTATGACAAAATCCGAGGTCCGCGCGGTGACGCTCAGTAAACTGATGCTCACGAAGGACGCGGTCTGCTGGGACGTCGGCGCGGGGACCGGCTCGGTGTCGATCGAGATGGCGGAATGCAGCGAAGACGGGACGGTCTATGCGATCGAACGGAACGAAGCCGCGTGCGAACTGATTGAGCAGAACAAACTCCATCTCGGCGTGACCAACGTCACCGTCGTGCACGGCACGGCGCCCGAAGCGCTATCCGACTTGCCCGCGCCTACGCATGTCTTTATCGGCGGCAGCGGCGGAAATCTCAAAGAGATCATCACGGCGGCGCTTTCGAAAAACCCATGCGTACGCATCGTGCTGAACACGGTCACGGCGGAAACCTTTGCCGAAGCGACAACCGCGATCCGCGATCTGCATCTCATCAACGAGGAGATCGTCGAGCTGAACGTGTCCCGCGCAAGAAAGGTCGGCGCGTATCATATGATGACGGCGCAGAATCCCGTTTATATCATTTCGTGCGGGGGGGACGGAACCGATGCGTAGTCCGCGTATTTTGTTTGCGGCGCCGGCGTCCGGCAGCGGCAAAACCACGATCGTCTGCGGTATTCTGCGCGCGCTGAAAAACCGCGGCAAACGCGTATCGGCGTTCAAGTGCGGGCCGGATTACATCGATCCGATGTTTCACGAGCGCGTTGTCGGCGTCAAAAGCGGCACGCTTGATCTGTTCTTTTCCAATGAAACACAGCTGAAACGCCTTTACGCACGGAATACAGAGGAAGCCGACTGTGCGGTCATAGAGGGCGTGATGGGCTATTACGACGGACTTTCTGCTGCAAGCGACGAGGCGAGCACCTATGCCGTCGCAAAAGCGCTTCGCGTACCGGTCGTGCTGATCATAGACGCGCGCGGACAATCGCTTTCCGCGCTTGCGACTCTTAAGGGGTTTCTCGATTACCGCAGCGACAGCGGGATCAAAGGCGTGCTCTTCAACCGCATGAGCGAACACGTTTTCAAGGCGTTGAAACCTGAGGTCGAAGCGCTCGGCGTGGTTCCGATAGGTTTCCTTCCGAAGTCGGACGATCTCATGATCGAAAGCCGCCATCTCGGACTGGTGACGCCGAACGAAATCTCGGACCTTTCCGGAAAGCTTGACGCGCTTGCGGCGCTTCTTATGAACACACTTGATTTTGACGCGCTCGAAACGTTGAGGGGAGAGGCGGAGGATCTTGCAATCGCCGCAGAGCCGGACGTGCCGACCATGCCGAACACCGTGATCGCCGTCGCAAGAGACGAGGCATTTTGCTTCCTGTACCGCGACAATCTCGCGCTTCTGAGGCGATACGGCGCCGAGCTTCTGTTCTTCTCTCCGCTGCACGACGCGGCGCTTCCGAAGGATGCGCAGGGACTGATTTTACCCGGCGGCTACCCGGAACTGTTCGCAAAACAGCTTTCCGAAAACACGGCGATGCGCGGCACGATCCGCACGGCGATCGAAAACGGTATACCCTGCCTTGCGGAGTGCGGCGGATTTCTGTATCTTCACGATACGCTTTCCGACATGGACGGCAACACGTATCCGATGTGCGGCGTGATCCGTGCGGAGGCGTACCGCACACAAAAGCTTTCCCGCTTCGGCTATGTCACGCTGACGGCAAAAACGGATTCCGCTTTTTTCCGGGCGGGCGAATCGATCAAAGCGCACGAGTTCCATTATTTCGAAAGCGGCGATCCGGGCGCAGCGTTTACGGCAGTGAAGCCGAACGGCAGGGAATGGTCGTGCATGCACGCGAACGGCAATCTTCTCGCGGGCTTTCCGCATCTCTTTTACGAATCGGATCCGAAACCGATCGAGCGATTTTTGCGCGCCTGCGCAAAGGAGGACTGAATGGCAAAACCGATCATGATCCAAGGCACGATGTCCAACGCCGGTAAAAGCCTGATTGCCGCCGGGCTTTGCCGCGTGTTCAAACAGGACGGGTACCGCGTCGCGCCGTTCAAGGCGCAGAACATGGCGCTGAATTCATTCATCACGAAGGAAGGGCTCGAAATGGGCCGCGCGCAGGTCGTGCAGGCGGAGGCGGCGGGCATTGAGCCGTCCGTGTTGATGAATCCCATCCTTCTGAAGCCCACGAGCGACATGGGCTCGCAGGTCATCGTAAACGGTGAAGTGCGAGCCACGCTGTCCGCACGCGATTATTTTGCCGTAAAACATACGCTTCTTCCGGACGTGATGAAAGCGTATCACGTGCTGTCGGAAAGTCACGACATGATCGTTATCGAAGGAGCGGGCAGCCCTGCTGAGATCAATTTGAAGGACGCGGATGTGTTCGTCAACATGGGCATGGCAAAACAGTCGAAATCGCCGGTGCTGCTGGTCGGCGACATCGACCGCGGCGGCGTGTTCGCGCAATTATACGGGACGATCGCGCTTTTGGATCCGGACGAGCGCGCGATGGTCAAAGGGATCGTCATCAACAAGTTCCGCGGCGACGAATCGATCCTGACGCCCGGGATTAAGCAACTGGAAGACCTTTGCGGCGTTCCGGTCGTCGGCGTGGTCCCGTACGTGCATCTGGACATCGACGATGAGGATTCGCTTTCAGAACGGCTCGAAAACCGTCCGGCGTCGCAGGTCGATATTGCGGTCATTCGCCTGCCGCGTCTTTCTAACTTCACCGATTTTCGCGCTTTGGAGGCGATCGACGGCGTTTCGGTGCGTTATGTACAAAGCGTCCGTGCGCTCGGCACGCCGGATATGATCGTACTTCCCGGCACCAAGAACACGATGGCGGATCTTCTGTGGCTTCGCCAAAGCGGGCTTGAAGCAAAGATCCTGCGATATGCAGAGGACGGCGGCACGGTGTTCGGCGTCTGCGGCGGCTTCCAGATGCTCGGGAAGGACCTTTTTGATCCGCACGGCGTGGAGCATGGAGGGTCTTTGCGCGGCATGGGACTGCTGCCGATCAAAACGACATTTACCGAACAAAAGACGCGTACGCGCGTGTCCGGCGCGTTCGGAAAGCTTCACGGTTCGCTTGCGGCGCTGTCGGGCAAAGTCTTCGACGGCTACGAGATCCACATGGGACAGACGGTAAGCGAAGCTCCGATCACGTCGATCACGGATTCCGTTTCGGGCGGCACACGAGTGGACGGCTGTCAGAACGGGAACGTCTACGGCGCCTATGTACACGGGATCTTTGACGGCGACGCGGTGGCGGGCACGCTGGTGCGCGCACTGGCGGAACGGAAAGGGATCGATCCGGACACTCTCGGTATGGTATCGGGCGAGGCGCATAAACAGCAGCAGTACGATTTGCTGGCCGAAACGATCCGAAACCATATGGACATGCAAATGATTTATAACATATTGGAGGAAGGCGTATGACAGAGATCAGGCATTTCGCACCGGCGGAGATCGAAGCGGAGAGTTTTCGCATCATCACCGAGGAGCTCGGCGACCGTCCGATCGATCCGGCGCTTGCGCCGATTTTGAAGCGCGTGATCCATACGACGGCAGATTTCGATTATGCAGACAATCTGTATTTTTCCGACAACGCGGTACAGCTTGCGCTCGATGCCCTGAAATGCGGGGCAGCGATCGTCACCGACACGCAGATGGCGCTCGCCGGGATCAGCAAGCGGACCGCGGCGCGGTTCGACTGTGAAGCGGTATGCTTTATGTCCGATCCGGATGTGGCGGAACAGGCAAAGGCGCAGGGCGTCACGCGTGCAAGCGTCAGCATGGACAAGGCGGTTTCGCTCGGTGAAAACGTGATCTTTGCGATCGGCAATGCACCGACGGCGCTGATCCGTTTGCGGGAGCACATCGACGCGGGCTACCGACCGAAACTGATCATCGGCGTGCCTGTGGGATTTGTGAACGTTGTCGCGTCCAAAGAATTGATCATCGAAAGCCACGTGCCGTGCATCGTCGCCCGCGGCAGAAAGGGCGGCAGCAACGTCGCGGCGGCGATCGTCAACGCGCTGCTTTATGAATTGGACGCAACCAGAGGAGGTACCCGATGAACAGCGATTCCTTTTTCCAAAATACCGATTGCAAGTATTTTCCGTGCCACAAAACCGATCACCCGGAGAATTTCAACTGCCTCTTTTGCTACTGCCCGTTGTATATGCTCGGCGACAAATGCGGCGGCAACTTTACCTACACGGAATCGGGCATCAAGAATTGTACGGACTGTCTTGTTCCGCATTCCAAAAACGCGGTGCAGTACGTCATCAAGCGCTGGCCGGACATCGCGGAGGTCGCAAAGCGCAATTCGCGGCCGAGGGAATGACAAACAAAACAGACCGTCATAGGGAGAGATACAAAGAGTAAAAATGATTGCATAACAAGAAAGATTCAAGATGCGAAATGCGCCGGTTTCAAACAGAAGTCGGCGTATTTCTTTCTTCCACTCTTGGTGGAATTACAAGAGCAAATAGTGAAGTAACATAATAATAACTAATTTGCCGAGGGATATTGACAAGGATAATGCCGCATGGTATGATCTCCCTGCCTATAAAGAGTGCGCGAGAGACAAGCTCGTTGACCGCACGACAACCTGCCCCATGGGGTAAGGTGCCAAAGCTTGACCGATGGGTTCGATCAAAAGCGTTTATTTGCACCCGTCGGTAACGATGGGTGCTTTTGTGTACTCCGAATAGGCAAATAACCTATCGGAGGACACAAACATGCGAACCATTCTGAACCTGCTCAAAACAAAAGGAAACATCAACGTCTATCTCAGCAGCAAAGCCGTCTGCGATCTGTTTTTGCAGAACGCGGAAAAGGAGGGCTTTGTATTTCGTGACGGCAGAAAGCCGACGGAATCGCCGTATAACGATCTCATTGCTGTCCACCACGATTTCACGATCGGACATCACGGATTCGTCGGACATGAGGCGTTTCGTCTCAAAGGTAAAATGAAGCCACTCGTTCCGACTGTGTGGATCGACTACTCGAAATATCTTGCAGGCGATCGGAAATACGTCATCCGCCGGGACAGACCGTGCCATATCAGCGGAGCGAGGTGCAGGTAATGGACCGTTCCGCAATTGTAATTCATGTACCGCACGCGTCCACTTTTATCCCGGATTCGGAACGCAGCGCTTTTCAATGCGATCTTGATGATGAACTCTTGAAAATGACGGATCATTACTGTGACGAATTGTTCTGCGGTGACTGCCCGGCTGTGGTTTTTCCCGTCAGTCGGCTTGTCTGCGATCCGGAGCGGTTTCGTGATGATACACAGGAATCCATGTCTGCGGTGGGGATGGGCGCCGTTTATACGCGCACCCATAACGGTGCGTTGCAGCGAATTGTCGATGATAAATCGCGTGATCGGATCCTTCGGATGTACTATGATCCGCACCACAAAGCGCTGACGGACGCGGTGCAGGCAGCTCTTGATCGGAACGGACATTGTCTGATCATAGACGGACATTCGTTCCCCGCAAAACCGCTGCCGTATGAGCACGATCAAAACCCGCATCGCCCGGACTTTTGCATCGGGACGGATCCGTATCATACGCCGGATGATCTGATCGAGACGGCTGTCCGCTTTCTGGAAACACACGGTTACACGACAGCAATCAACGCGCCGTTTTCGGGGACGCTCGTTCCGATGCGCTTTTATCAAAAGGACAAACGCGTCAGTTCCATTATGATCGAGATCAACCGAGGGCTTTATATGAACGAAGACGGAAGCCGAAACGAGGGATTTTCATCGATCCGGACGGATGTGCAGGCGTTGTTGGAAACGATTTCAAAAGTTTTCGGTTAAAACCGCTTTCTGTCCGAAATAACGGATAGATGGTATGTCAGAATAAAGTCGAAGAAAGGAAATAAGAGGCCTTACTTCGGTCAAATACATCTTTAAGAGGAGGTTCACCATGCGGTACTATGAAGTTACAGCAAAGTGCGGACACGTCGGCAGAGGGTATTATATCCCGATCGGGTTTGCAGTCAGAGCGGAGACGGCGTCGGAAGCGGCTGCGGCGACAAGGGCGATGCCCCGCGTGAAGCACGATCACAAGGACGCGATCCTGTCTGTGCGGGAAGTGGACGTCTTCGAGTATGACGATCTCCAAGAGGTGAACCGCTACGATCCCTATCTGCAATGCAGAAGCAAACGGGAGCAGATGACGGAGTACGACGCGATCTATAACCGCCTCGTGGAGGAACGGCGAAACAGCTTTTACAGCGAAAGAGATCTTTCCGAAAAAGCGGTGTACGACGGGAAGAAGCGGATCCGGAACGTAAGACGGTACGCAAGAGAACTGGCAGCCGCATACGCAATGCGGGACGTGATCTGAAAAGGAGGATAAGACGATGTTTGACGGTATTCTTGACTTGTTTGATCTGAACGGCGACGGCAAGCTGGACGGAATCGAGATGGCATTTGCATACACGGTGATGTTCGGCGACGAGGAAGCGAAGGAACCGGATCCGTGGGGATTCGACGAGAGCAATGATGATTGGGAGGAATAAAAGATGAGAACGATGGGATTCGGAAGAGATGAGATGAAGGAGACGCCAGACGTGCTGCTGCCGACGGTGGAGGAGCCGAAGACACCGGTAAAGTCCCTTGTTCGCGTCCACTTTGAGGACGAAGCATATGAGCTGACGTATTTCAACGATCGGTTCGATCTCAAGCCGGGCGATCGCGTGTTTGTCAGCGGCAAGCGCGCCGGAGAGGTTGGAATCGTGAACTCGGTATCCACGAAGTTCCGCATCAAGGTATCCAACTACGAGCGCGTGATCGCGCTTGCCCAGACGCCGATCCACGGAACCTATAAGCCGATTGCGGACAAGATGCTGAGCTATGACAGCGCGGCGCTTTCGGCTGAAGCATTTCGTACATGGGTGATGCCGCCGGAAGAGCCGGCGTCGGAGGAAGAAGACGACGAGATCATCTACGGCGACGGCTACGAGATCCCTCTGGACGATCCGCACAGCGCGGATGGCGTCGACAAGGCGGTTTTCGGACGCGCGCTCAACTACTGCAGCAGCGGCAGGATCGGCTATATCTCTCTTCGGGACGGCGTCGGGAAAGCGTATGTCGAGGGCGAGCAGTGGTACGAGCTGGATTTTCGCATCCGCAACAATACCATCGAAGAAGCGTATTGCGACTGCCCGTATCCGGGACTGTGCAAGCATCTGCTGGCCGTTGCCGTTACGCTTTCGGTGATGGCGCAGCACGGCGATCTGGATCTCGGCCGCGACTTCGTGCTGATCGACGCGGATCGCTTCTTCAACATGATCAAGCGCAACGGGCAGACGATCACCCTGTAAACCCGCGTTTGGAGACGGGATCGGAAAAACCTCCTATCACACACCCCCATCCGATCCCGCTCCCCGATTTCAAAGTGCGCCAAAGAAAACAGAAAGAGGAATAGAATAGTTATGGACAATCGCATTTCATTGGGCACCGTTGCCGTAATCGTTCTCGTGCTGATCCTTTTGATCGCAAGCTGCACCGGCAGCAGCCGAACATACTCGACGAGCTCATCCTCTTCAAGCAGGCGTACCTATCGCCCGAAGGCGACGTACAAAGCGACAACCCCGAAGCCGACGACTGCCGCCAAAACCACGCGCAAGCCGAAGGCAACGTCAAAGCCGAAGAGCGATCCCTATAATGCGTCCGATTATGCGCACGCAGACGACTTTTACTACGATCATTGGGACGACTTTGTCGACTTCGAAGAAGCAGAAGATTACTACGATTCACATAGCTGAGGAATTGGACTTATGAAACATCGAATCACGGTTCAGGTACCGGTTGAAAGGCGCGGCTTGTTTGGACGCAGGAAGATCGTCTATGAAAAGCGCACGATCCTGGTGGACGGAAAAACGTACCGACGCATACAGCGCGAGCAGCGCGGTGAAAGCATGACGGAATTCATTGATCGCATCGAAGCACTCGACGCGATCTTTGACGAGTAATACATTTCATTCTGAGCATTTACTGATCTAATTACGTATACCTTTTACGTATAAATTGCTCTAAAATAGTAACATGTTCTTGTATTATGTACTAAATTCTGATATTATTATAATAAAGTTTGGAGGGTTATATTATGAAAAGAGTATTACTTTTAATCCTATCAATAGTAAGCATTTGTCTCCTTTTCACCCCTATTAGTGCATATGCTGCTGATGGTGTGCCAGAAAGCGTTCTTTCCAAGACACAGTCCGTGTTTTATGTAGAATCTTGGTCTGGAATGAAGGGCTCATCCGGTACTGCTTTTTTAATCTATTCTTCTACAGATCGAAGTCTATTGCTTACAAACGAGCATGTCATTGATATTAATCATGACAATGTTTCAGTTTTTCTTAGTGAGAAGGAACAATGTAAAGCAAAAGTTATTACATCAAGTGAACAATATGATTTGGCTGTTTTACAAGTGTCCCAGAACCTTGGAACTTCCCTAGCATTTTCCGAAAGAATCAATCAGGGTGATGCAATATACGCAGTTGGATTTCCAGGTGATGCCGACTATTTATCTGATTCGCATGCAGTTACATCATCACAAGCAACAATTACAAACGGCGTTGTCAGTGCAATTCGTTCAATGAAACTTGTTGAATATGGCCCATCGGTTAGTATTTTACAGATGAATGCTGATATTAACCGTGGTAATTCCGGCGGTCCGTTGTTCAACGGCGATGGATACGTTGTTGGTGTTAATACTTACGGAGTGACATCGGCAAGTGGTATTTATGGCGCTATTAGTACTGATTCTATCATTGCATTTCTTAAAGAAACCAACACATTTTCATATATAGCCCTTGCAGAAGAAAACAACGCTGCAGATGTTGCTGTAATTCCCACATCGATAAACCAAACTGATTCCTATTTTGATAAACCGATTCCGATTTATTGGATGTTCATTTGCGCTGCGATACTTGCAATTGGTATCATTACAACCGTTTTGCTTTTAGCAATGAGGAGAAAAAAGAAAAATCATATTGAAGCACCTACAAAAAACGTAACTCTCAAGTTAGACGATTATTTGAATTGCCTTTCGGGCAACCTATCTTGTGAAGATGTTGTATCTTTACTAATTCCAGTTGCAAAGGAAATGAGAGATAAGCACGCTGATGGATCTTTATTGATCCACATCACACCGGACGTGATATGCGTGAATGAATCCGGCTGCTTCATAGCACAATCTTCAGACAGTTCTTTTTCCAAGCCGCAGTTTACGGCTCCCGAACAGATTTCGCAAGGGATAGCAAACATAAAAACAGATCTCTTTTCATTTTGCAAGCTGATGGATTATATGTTTCAGTATGGACGAAATGAATCTTTGAACGAAGAAGCTCCAAAAGAAGATCAACAGGACGTTTCACAATCTGAGAGGACCTTCAATCAAATCGTAGTAAAAGGCACGATGGCTAATCCTGATGAAAGATACTTATCCATGCAGGAACTACTCTATGATTTGGCTGTGTTAAATGTGGGATCCGTTTCAGAAGAAGCCAAAAAACCTTTTGCTGCAAAGCAAGAGTCTATCAATGCAGTTCAATCAAAAGCTCAAAAGTACAACCCCATTCTTTTTGTCGGTTTAGCCGCTATAGGATTAATAGCTGTTGTAATTATTGGCAACCAAATTCTCTCTCAGAAGATGATGAATAAGTTCGCCAAAGAAAACGATCCGGAACGACTGTATTTTTGGACAAGTCAGAGTATTTTTGGAAATAAGAATGAGTATATGAGCTATGCGAATGCCGGTCACCTATTTAGCTTGAAGCGTTACTCTGAAGCGAGCGCTAAATATACAAAACTAGGTGATTTTTACAATAGCAAAACACTATACAAAGAATGCCAATATCTCTTAGGAGAGGATTACCTGTCAAACAAACAATATGATAAAGCGCTAGAAGTTTTTTTAGGACTTGGTTCTTATAAAGACGCAGCTGATAAAATGAATGAGGTTCATTATAGACGAGCGGGAGAACTCGCAAATAGTGGAAATTATGATTCTGCTCTTGAGATTTATCAAACGATTATTGACTATAAAGACACGGCGGATCAAATAAATAACACAAAGTATCGGAAGGCAACTGCCCTTGCTAACACTGGTGATTATGATGCCGCAATCAAGATTTTCGAATCCATAAAGGAGTATAAAGATTCTGCCGAGCAGGTTAATGCAACAAAATACCGTAAAGGATATAGTTTCTTGTCTTCACAGCAGTACTCGAAAGCCGAGGATGTTTTTAAAAAGCTGAAAACAGCTGGTTATTCCGGGGCAGCAGATGCTCTTAATGAGACCTACTATACTTGGGGCGTAGATTTAGCGGATAAAAAAGATTATGTTGGGGCATATCAAAAATTGCAAAACTGTAAAAACTACAAAGGTACTTCTGAATTAATAGACGTTCTTATTCCTGCGATTTATGCTGAAGGTGCAGATCTATATGATGGAAGGAAGTATAATGAAGCAAAAAAACGCTTCTCAGCTATCCAAAGTTA
This sequence comes from Clostridia bacterium, assembly GCA_017524445.1. Classification (GTDB taxonomy): domain Bacteria; phylum Bacillota; class Clostridia; order Christensenellales; family CAG-138; genus UBA3792. Next base: position 60,285 of record JAFXVP010000053.1, read on the forward strand.
TCAAAAATCTAAAGACTATTTATTCTTAATCGAATGTCATAACAGTTCGTGGCTATCAGAACAAGATATAACCAAGCTTACTAATCTTATTGGCTTTGAAGATGCTGGCGTATTGATTTTCAAAGATAACTCCGCGTTCTATTTTATGAAAGGTGGAACATGGTACGGTAATTGTGGGAATATCAGATTCTATGAAACAAAAGATAGCTGGTGGGCAAGTTGGGATATGGGGATTCCAAGCGGAAATTGGTATTTTGAGAATAATGCTTTCCAGATTGGCGATGTTGATTATTTGTACATAGTAGCAACAGGAAAGAATACTATTGTGATCGAATATGTCAAAAACGGAAGACAGTATACAATGACTCGAAGATAATATCGCTAGATGTCAAGCTACTTCTGGAAGGACATAATAGTCCTTCCTATTTTCTCTATAAAGAGCACATTCGCCTTATCATAATGATGCGAATGATGGTTCAGGAGTACGAAGAATAAGGAAGACACGATGCCAAGGCAATCGTATTATAAGCTACGCCAAACATCGGATATTGGGTATTGCGAACGAAAGAAAGCGAGGATATACTGTTGATGGCTGATGAAGAACTCCAGACGTTCATTCATGAATATGCTGAAAAAGAGCGAGGTACCGAAATGGACAAAGAGATCTTGAACCAATCACAATTGGAAGCTGTCACCTCCACTGAGGGGTTTATTCGCGTGATCGCGGGCGCCGGCTCGGGAAAAACGCGGGCATTGTCGCACCGGTTTGCGTATCTGGTGAATGATTTCGGCATCCTTCCGGGCAACATCCTTTGCGTCACGTTCACCAACAAGGCGGCCAATGAGATGCGGCAGCGCATCCATAACCTCACAGGCGATAACGACACGGGATACATCAACACCTTCCACGGCTTCTGCGTTTCGGTGCTGCAGGAAGACAGCTACGCGGTTCAGTATCCGAAGAGCTTTCTCGTGCTCGACAATTCCGATATCGACGACATGCTCCGGATCATCTATGAGGAGCGCGGACTGACGCTCAGGGATATGACGTTTTCGAACGCCCGCGATATGTTCGAGATCCAGAAGCTGTTCAAGAAACCGGAATACTATCTGGATCTTGTAAACCTGTCTTTGGACGCGCTGCACGAGAAATACATGAACGCCGTCGGCACGAACGACATCCTGTTCTATGGCTATCTGTATCAGCAGAAGAAGTGCTTCGGGCTGGATTACAACGATCTCATCAAGTTCACGCTCTACATCTTCCGCGAGCACGATGACATCCGGCTGAAATGGCAGAAGCGGCTTGAGTACATCATGATCGACGAGTTTCAGGACATCGACGGGCTCCAGTATGAGCTGATGGAAGCCTTGTGCGGCTATCACAAAAACCTGTTCATCGTCGGCGATCCGGATCAGACGATCTATACCTGGCGCGGCGCCAACGTGAAGTATCTGCTCGATTTCGACAAGCAGTTCCCGAACGTCAAAACCGTCATGATGAACGAAAACTACCGTTCGACGCCGGAGATCCTCGCCGTATGCAATTCGCTGATCTCCAACAACAAAAAGCGAATCGAAAAGGATCTGGTATCCATGCAGCCGCACGGACAATCGGTATTGTGCCATCACGCAAGGAACGCGGAGGAGGAAGCCAAGTGGATCGTCGGGCAGATGCACGCGCTGCATGAGCAGGGCGTTCCGTACAGGGATATGACGGTTCTCTACCGTGCGCATTATCTGACGCGGCAGGTGGAAGAGGCGCTTCTGAAGGCAAAGCTCCCCTATACGATCTACAGCGGCGTGCAGTTCTTTGCACGGATGGAGATCAAAGATTCGCTGAGTTACCTTCGCATGATCGCCTATAAGGACGATCTGTCCTTCCGCCGCGTCGTGAATTCGCCGAAACGGAATATCGGACAGCGCAGGATCAAGTTCCTCGAGGAATACGCACAGGCGAACAACTGCACCCTGTACGACGCGCTGCTGCGTAACCTCGATCAGGACATTATGAAGGGCACGAAAGCGGAGAAGTTCGTCAAGCTCATCGAACGCTTCTCGGCAACGTATGCCGGACGTCCCGTTTCCGAGGTGCTGTCTTCTATTCTGGATGAAAGCGGGTATGAGGCGATGCTTCGCACCGAGGGGAGCCAGGAGAGACTCGACAACCTTGCCGAACTGAAGCAATCCGTGTACGACTACGAAACGACATGCGGCGAAGAGGTGACGCTGGAGCATTATCTGAGCCACGTCGCGCTGTTTACGAACAACGACGCGATCGAACCCGGCGACAAGGTGAAGCTCATGACGGTTCATGCTGCAAAGGGATTGGAGTTCCCGTATGTGTTTCTGATCGGCATGAACGAAGGCGTGTTTCCCTCCCGCAAAGTCCGAACGATCGAGGGCATGGAGGAGGAGCGCCGTCTTGCGTTTGTCGCCATGACGCGTGCGGAGAAACGGCTGTTTATCTCTGAAGCCGACGGGCTCAATCTCGACAGCACGCCGCGCTATCCTTCCAGATTCCTCCTCGATATCGAGCAGGATCTGCTGGAATACACAAGCCCCCTGCAGGAGGGCTTGATCCGCGACGCCCGCGATTATATCCATTACGCAAAGCAGCGTCTGCAAAACGAAGATTCGCAGCTTCTTCCGATCGGGGCACGCGTGGAGCATGCGCTCCTCGGGCAGGGAACCATCATTGATCTGGACAAGGATCACAACGCTTACGTCATTCGCTTTGACAAGCTCCCGACGCCGAGAACGATCGCAACCCGCGTGCTGCTGAAACGGCTGTGATTATTTGTCGCCTGCCGGTTTACCAAAGCACGGCAGAAAACGGGTATGATGAAGCTGTAAAAGAGATTTGAGAGGAGAAAGAGAAAATGTTAGGCGCAATCATCGGAGATATGGTTGGATCCATCTACGAGTTTCACAACCACAGGAGCAAGGAGTTTCCGTTCTTCAGCGGCAGGTGCTGGCCGACGGATGACAGCATCATGACGATCGCGGTTGCAAAAGCGATTCTGGAAAACGACGGCAAGACGGAAGGACTGGAGGACAAAACTGTCGAATGGATGCAGAAAATCGGGCGGCAATATCCGAACTGCGGCTACGGCGGACGCTTCTATGAATGGATGTATGCGAGAAATCCGCATCCTTACAACAGCTTCGGCAACGGCGCGGCGATGCGCGTCAGCGCCTGCGGCTGGGCGGGAAAGACGCTCGAAGAAGTCAAGGCGCTTTCTCACGCCGTCACAGTCGTCACGCACAACCATCCGGAAGGCGTCAAAGGCGCGGAAGCGACGGCATGCGCTATCTTCCTCGCGCGTACCGGACACAGCAAGGAGGAGATCCGCTCCTTTATCGAGGAGAACTACTACACGCTCGATTTCACAATTGACGAAATCCGTCCGACCTACGAGTTCAATGAGACGTGTCAGCGCACGGTTCCGCAGGCGATCGAAGCGTTCCTCGAGTCAGATTCCTTCGAGGACGCGATCCGTACCGCCGTTTCCGTCGGCGGCGACAGCGACACGCTCGCCGCGATCACCGGCAGCATCGCAGAGGCTTATTACGGTATTCCGGACGATCTAAAAACGCAGGCAATCAAACAGTTCAAACTCGGCTGCATGGTGCATTATCCGCGTGCAACGGCGAAAAAGGATCCGGATCTGCTTTCCATTGTCGAGCAGTTTGAGGAGCATTACCGGTAATCATTTGCGGCGCGTTACGAAAGAAAAGGAGGAACGATATGGAACGCAGACGTTGGTATAAAGATATGGTGTTTTACCAGATCTGGCCCAGAAGCTTCAAGGACGGCAACGGCGACGGCATGGGCGATCTGTGGGGCGTACTCAGTAAGCTGGACTATATCAGATCCCTCGGCTGCGACGGCATCTGGTTTTCTCCTGTTTATCCCTCTCCCGGAGCAGATTGCGGATATGATATTGCCGATTATACGGATATTGCTCCCGAGTTCGGCGGCATGGAGGCGTTCAAGGCTGTGCTTGACGGCTTACACAAGCGCGGAATGAAGCTCGTGATGGATCTTGTGGTGAATCATACCAGCGATGAGCACGAATGGTTTCAGAAGAGCCGTCAGCGAATCGATCTCTACACGGATTACTATATCTGGAGGCCCAAAAAGCCGAACGGAAAGCTCCCGAATAACTGGCAGAGCAACTTTGAGGGCTCGGCATGGCAGTGGGATGCGGTGCGCGGGGAATATTATCTGCACCTGTTCGCCGTCAAGCAGCCCGATCTGAATATGGACAATCCCCTTGTTAGGGAAGAAGTCAAAAAAATCCTCCGGTTCTGGCTGGATATGGGTGTGGACGGCTTCCGTGAGGACGTGATCACCTTTATTTCAAAAAAGGAAGGCCTGCCGGACGATCACCTTTTCCCGATTTATAAGGGTATGCGCTTCTACAATCACGGCCCTCACGTGCATGAGTATCTGTCGGAATTCAAGCGGGACGTGCTGGATCATTACGACTGCATGACGCTGGCGGAAGCCCCGCTCGTTTCACCGAAGCGTGCTCTCGAATACATAGACGAGGAGAACGGACAGATGGACATGATGATCCAGTTCCGGTGTCAGACTGCCGACTGCCTGTTCACGGACTGGCTGCCCATGAAATTCTCCCTGCGCCGTATGAAAAAGGCGTTCTCCGTCTGGCAGTACGGGTTGGAGGGCAAGGCGTGGAATATGCTGTACCTCGAAAACCACGATCATCCCCGCATCATTTCCCGCTACGGAAGCGAAGCGTATCGCCGCGACAGCGGCAAGGCGCTTGCAGCCGCTTATCTCTTCCAGAAAGGCACGCCCTTCGTCTATCAGGGACAGGAGATCGGTATGCTCAACTGGAGGCCTGCAAGTCCCGAACTGTATAATGACGTTCAGACTCGAAACCACTTTGCCAACAGCAATCCCAAAAAGCCGCTTGAAAAGCGTCTGCGTGAACTGTGGCGTTCCTCCCGCGATTCCGCGCGTACGCCCGTGCAATGGGATGACAGCGAAAACGCCGGCTTCACAACCGGTACGCCGTGGCTGCCCGTGAATGAGAATTATAGGGAAATCAACGCGGCTAAGGAGGAAAGAGATTCCGATTCTCTGCTGCATTTCTATCGCAAAGCGATCGCTCTTCGCAAAGCCTTGCCGGCAGTTCGTGACGGCGAATACAGGGAATTTTTCCGTTTGAGTTCCAAGCTCTATGTCTACAGCCGTACAACCGATGAACAAAAGCTGCTCGTGATCTGCTCCTTTGCGGATACGGATACGAAGATCAGGGTTCCGAGCGGATTCGATCTGCATAGCGGCAAGCTGATTCTTGGAAGCCATACGGATATCTCCGACAGCAGCTTAAAACCTTACGAATCCCGCGTATATCTTTGGGAATGAGGAGCGCGATCAATGAACAGCACAAAAGTATTTGTATACGGCACGCTGATGCGCGGCGAGCGTGCCCATTCATATCTTTCAAAGGCGGAGTTCGTTGGAGAATACCGCCTTTCCGATTATGCAATCTACAGCCTCGGGTTGTATCCGGGCATTCGTCCGAAGAAGGGCAGCGTCGTGTACGGCGAGGTATATGCCGTCGACGACAGAATGCTCAAGGAGATGGATCGCTATGAGGGCGAGGGATCGTTGTATTACCGGACGCCTTTAGCCGTCGAGAACGACAGGGAACGGATCGACGCCGTCGCCTATGTTTACGCACAGGAGATCCACGGAAACGAGATCGCGGGAGGGAGGTGGAATCATGGCGGAAACCGATAAAGTCTGGTACGCGTGCTATGGCTCCAACCTGAACGCGGATCGTTTCAGAGCATACATCGAAGGAACCGTCAATCCGGCGAACGGGATCCCGGAGAACGGCTGCACCGACAGATCCCTATGGACGGACACGAAGGTGCGATCCTTTCGCGGACAACTGTATTTTGCGAAGAGCAGCGGGAAATGGCAGCGCGGAGGCGTCGCCTTTATCGATCCGGACGCAGACGGAACGATTTATATGCGGCTGTATCTGATCACACGGGAGCAATTCGTCGAAGTGCAAAAGCAGGAAGGCGCGTGGTATTCCCGCCGCGTCGATCTCGGCGCCGCCGAGGACGGCAACCCGATCTGCACGTTCACCGCACCGTACCGCTACCCAAGCAATCCGCCGTCCAAACTGTACCGTGACCGGATCGAATCCGCCCTGATCCGTGAATGCAGCATTCCCGCATCAACCGCTAAAGCATATCTGGATCGCGCTGTTAATCATTAGATAAAAGAACTGCGGCTTTACACCCGCTTTTCGGTCAAGGCGGAAAACTGGCAGCGCGGGATTCGCCTGAATCGGCTTGGCTTTACAGACGATGTAATGTGCAAGCGTTGGGATCGGAACGAAGCAGATCCGGATTTTCGGTACAAGCATCAGAATCACAAACCGCGTATCAGCGACAGCGCCGTGTTGATTACAACAGTCGTGGAAATGAAGTATCGCAAGCGAGCAAGAACGCCGCTGAACGTGCTCTACCAACAGGATGAATACGAGTGCACGCACCCACCGAAGCAGCCGCGTTCGGAGATCGACAAATATCTGGATGGGCTTGTGTACGAGATGAACCATACGAACGACACGGTTACGATTCTTGTGGATGCGATCTTTGCGATTCTGATCGCTCTGATCGACCTTGCAAGCCATTATACCAAAGAGGTGATCCTGTCCGCCGATCTGCGGCACGAATTGCAGGACTACGCACAATTCTGTTCCGATCATCGGTTTCTGAAGGAAAACAAGTTACACACGCCCGACGATCTGGACAGGGACATTGCGCAAACGGAAGCACAGATCGCCGCATTGGAGACCAAACGCGGCAAGGTTCGCAATCAGATCCGGCATGAGACCGATCCAACCATACTTGCAGAAAACAGAGAACAGCGCGCGGCAATCACCGCCGAGATCACGACGCTGCGCAACCGTGTCAAGCGTGTCAAGCGCATCCGCAAGGACGTGCCGCGGCTTCTTGGCTTACTGAAAAAGGAGCTGCAGCGTGAGTATGAGCGCAAGCATCCGGTGAAAGAGCAGCAGCGGCAGAGGGCGCGTTCGTATGAACATGAAAGATAATCGAATACAAGTAGGCAATTCGTTTGGCAGGGCATTCGCTCTGCTTTTTCTTTTGCCTGCGTATCGCACCGCTTCGGCGGGAATGGAACAAATATAGAAGAAAGGAGGGATGCTATGAAAAAGAAACAGGACGTCCCGTGGGAGCAGTATGATGAAAAGACCGTTGCTGATGGGAAGAAGCGAAAGAACGAACAAACTACTTGTCCGGCGGACGGAATACCCGATTATGTCTTTGAATCGCTCGCCCATTGTGCTTTGCCGATCATTCAGGCGTATTATGAGACTGAAGAAGGCAGAAAAGCATACGAGGAATGGAAAGCAAAGCGATAATTGACAGGAGATATAGCTTAATATAATAAGTTTTTGAAAAGGGCTTGCCAAGCATATTTGTATTGGCAAGCCCTGACGCTTTCTTAGAGAATAAGAGGAGTAATCATTTTGACAATTGCATGGAAAAGCACTATAATATCAGCGTATGAACCGCGAAAAGATCATCGAAGCGTATATCGAGAATATCAATCCGCTGCGCGCGTATGCGTACAGCGTGGTTCATAATGCCGACGACGCGGACGACGTCGTGCAGGAGGTCGCGGTTCGCATCATTCAAGCGACGGATGCGGGCATGGAGATTCAGCATCCGAAGGCGTTTCTGTTTCGCTGCACGCGTAACCTTGCGATCGACCTCATGCGAAAAAGACGGGATATCCCGCAGGACGACGAGGTCATGGAGCGGACGGCAAAAACGGAGCCCGACATCCGGGACGCAGATTTCAGAATGTCGCTCGAGCAGTACATCGGCACGTGGGAGCCGGAGATGAAGGAGGCGTTCATCCGGCATTACTTTGAGTTCGAGCCGCTGAACAGCATCGCCGAGGATCTCGGCATGAAGCCCGCGACGCTGCGCGCCCGGTTCCACCGGATGCGGAACAAGATCCCGAAGAGCATCTTTCTCACGATGCTCATTCTGCACAATTTACATTTCTGACCGTCACAAAGAGAGCATCCGATCCGTCTAAACTTTTGAGGAACGCGCAATGAAGAGGTCCGAACCGGAACAATACCTATACGAGCATCCGAATCTTCTGGACGATTCGTTCTCGGTCTCGATGACCGAAGCCGAACAATGGGCAAAGGAGCACCCCGTTTCGGCTTCGGAGTTCGTTCGGCGCGCCAAAGAAAAGCATCCGGAGATCCCGGCGGAACAATGGGCGGACTTTGAAAAAGCCGCGGCAAAGCGGGACAAAACCGCGCGCAAAGCGCCGGTCGTGCGCTTCCGCTGGTGGTATGTCGCGGTCGCGGCGGTCGTTCTGATCGTGCTGACCTTTACGCTGGTCCCGCCTGCACGGGCATGGGCGGAAAGTGTCATTCGCTACATTGTCACCGTATTCGACGGCGGTATTGACATCACAAAGGAGGGAGAAAGCTTTATACATGGAACACCCATGCCGGAAGAACTCATACCGTCGCCTCCGACCGAAATTGATACCGAATATCCCAATACCAAAACATATCAGACAGTATCCGAGTTCATTCAGGAAACCGGCTATTGTCCTGTTATCGTTTCTGCGGAAGATCTCTCCATCAAGGAGATTCAGTATGAATGGGAGGAAGGTGCGTATGGACAGCTTGGTATTACGTATGAGAGTCAAAACGGCGTTCTGTTCTATATTTGGCAGTTTTGGGGTGATGAACAGGGCGGCACCATCTTCCAAGAGGAAAATGATGTCCTTGTACAAACGACTGCGTTGGACGGAAGACAAGTGGTCGGATACAAGAACGATGCAGACAACAAATATGCATTTTCGATCCTGTTGGACGAAACCAGTCTCCTGATCCTGTATCACGGCGATTATGATTATCAAACGCTGCTCAACAATCTGCAATACACGGAAGAAGAACCGGATGATACGCTGGAGATCACGTTCCCCGGAATTTCGGAATTCACCGAAAAGACCGGTTATCATCCGGTCGTGTTCGTAACGGATGCGTTCACCGTCAAGGAAGTATACTATCAATCGGTACCGAACGTGTTTGACAAATCGTGTACCACATATGAGAACGAACAAGGCACACGCATCTACTTCTGGCAAACGTGGGGCAATGAGCAGGGTACTACCATTTTCGAAAATGAAGACGACGTCTTCGTACAAACGACTGCGCTTGACGGCAGACAGGTGGTTGGCTATGCGGATTCCAAAAACGGTGAATACGTATTGGCGATCCTGCTCGAAGATTCCAATATAATCATTATGTATCTTGGCGACGTGAATTATCAAACCATCCTCGACGCGCTGCAATACTCTTAAACAAAGCGATCTCTTTGAGCGGCAACACAGCCGCTCTTTTTTCTCTGCACGAGAAAAAAGATTGATTCTCGTTCATGAATGGCGGAGAAGGACGGCCGCATTGTTTTCACAGAAATTACATTTTGGTTACAATGGATTCGGGCGGAAATGCACGAAATATGGTAAACTGTTGTCAAAGAACCGAAGGAGAATGCCATGAAAAATAGGATTCTTGTGGTGGAGGACGACGCAGCGATCCGCGACGCGGTGCTTTTGAATCTGCAGTTTGCGGATTACGACGCCGTCGCGTTTGACGACGGAAAGAAAGCCGCGGACGCGCTCGAATGCGATCACGCGTACGACCTTGCGCTTTTGGATATCATGCTGCCCGGCATGGACGGGTTCGAGTTGTTCGGGCTTATGGAGCAGTACAGTATTCCGGTCATCTATATGACGGCAAAGACCGATTCCGCGTCCGAAATCAAAGGTCTTCGCGACGGCGCGGAAGACTATATTGTCAAGCCCTTCGATCCGCTGACATTGATGGTGCGCATCGAAAAGGTCCTGAAGCGCGTGGGCAAGTGGAACGCCGTCTACCGCGTGCGCGACGTCGTGGTCAACACCGAAACGCATACGGTCACGAAGGACGGCGAGCCTGTCGAACTGCAGCCGCTGGAATTTGACGTGCTGATCGCGCTTTTGCGGCACAAGAACATGACCGTCTCGCGGGAGCGGCTGCTCTCCGAAGTGTGGGGCTTTGATTATCTCGGCGAGACGCGCATGGTGGACGTCAAGATCTCCGCGCTCAGAAAAAAGCTCGGTCTGGAGGACGCGATCCGCGCGATCCCCAAACTCGGCTATCGGTTGGAGGAACGATAGATGAAGCTAAGTAATCGCATTACAATTCTTTGTTCTTCCGTGCTTGCGGCGGTGATCCTGTCGGTCACGGTCGCGCTTTTGCTGTTTGCGAAAAACACGATCCTGTCTTTGTCCAATGAACAGGTGCAGCGAAAGCAGCAGACCCTTCGCACGTCGTTTTCCGAAATGGCGAACTACTATGCGGCGAACAGCGATTCCGACGCCGTGCATACGTCGCTGGTCCGCTATTGCTTCACGCGATTTTCCGATCAGACCTCCGTGCTGATGAAGGACGGGGAGACGGTGGTTTCCAGCGTGATCGTGGATCCGTCGGCATACGTGCAAAAGGACGGCGTGGATTACGGCGAGGCGATGCCGGTCGCGGTCACGGTGCAGGGGCGGCGGCTTCTAATCGCGGGAAGCAGCACGTCAATCGGCGGTAAGACCTACGACGTGTATGTGGTCGAGGATATCTCGGACGTGTATACGCGCATTCGGCGCATGGCGTGGATTTTTGCGGGCGTCAGCGTCGCGACGATCGCGCTCGGCGCGTTTGTTGTGATGGCACTGGTCCGAAAGAGCACAAAACCGGTCACCGCGCTGTCCGAAGCCGCGCGCGAGATCGCCGACGGCGCGTATGAGAAACGTGTTGCGGTACGAACGAAGGATGAGATCGGCGCACTCGGCGAAGACTTCAACCGCATGGCGGACGCGGTCGAAACGAAGATCTCCGAGCTCGAAGAGCGCAATGAGCGGCAGCGCCTGTTCATCGGCGGCGTGACCCATGAATTCAAAACGCCGCTTACAGGTCTTTTGCTCCATGCGGGGCTGTTGCGGCGCGCGAATCTCAGTGACGACGAACGTGACGCGTCGCTTGCGCACATCGAATCGCAGACGGCATGGCTCGAACGGCTGACGCAGAACCTTTTGAAGCTCACGACATCTGACGATGAGATCGAATTGCAAGCCGTCCATATTCCGGATCTTTTGGATGAGGTCAAAGACGGCGTCGAGCCAAAACTGAACGAACGCGGCGCGACGCTTTCAGTGCAGTGCGAAACGGAGACGCTGACACTGAATCCCGAGCTATGGCGCTCGCTTCTCAACAATCTGATCGTCAACGCGGCAAACGCCTACGATGCAGACGCAGAGGAAAAGCCGATCACACTTACCGTCAAGGACAAGACGTTTTCCGTTACCGATTATGGGCGCGGGATTCCGACGGAAGCGCAAAGCCGTATCTTCGAACCATTCTTCCGCGTGGATAAATCCCGCAGCAAAAAGCAGGGCGGCAGCGGGCTCGGTCTTGCGCTCGTCAAGGCGATCGCCGACGCGCACGGCGCAAGCGTTACCGTGGAAAGCGAGGAGGGAAAGGGGACCACGGTGTCGGTTTTACTGCCTTGAGGCAGTAAAACCGACAGTTATGATTGCCTTGCGGTATGTAGGGACGACCATTGGTCGTCCGTACCGATGTTTTCGACGGACGTGCAATGCACGTCCCTACAGATTGACTGCAGCCGCGATGGCCTGACACATTTTCATTACAGTTTCATTACAGTTTGATGATGTCTTTCCCGTTGCCTGTCGGTATGCTGAAAGCAGAAACCGAGAAAAGGAGTGATTCCATGAAGAAACGCATTGTTATCATACTCTTTGCAGCGCTTCTGCTTCTCTGCGCCTGTCAGCCGACACCGGATAATCCAATTGTGATCGGAAAGGATCAGACAGGCATGCTTGAGCAGGCAAAGAAACCGATCCCGGAAGACCGGAAAAACCTGTCGATCCGCGATCGGCTCGGCGCACCGGAGCGTCTGACGTATTCCCATCATAAGGGCAATTGGACGATCGAAGCGGACGCCGAGGTCGTCGTGCCGGACGCGGAGCTTCCGATCGTACGCGTGTTCCCGATGGACTTCGATCAGCAGACCGTTTCCGGACTCTGGACGCTGCTTGTCGGCGACGTGCCGATGGAGATAAAGCTGTATGAACGCACCAAGGACGAGATCGCGTCGCACATACAGATCCTGACGGCCGCCATCGACGACGGCAGGCTTGCCGACTATCATTTCGCATCCCGTGAGGAAGCGGAGCAGGCGATCGAGGTGCTGAAACGGCAGTATCGGGAAGCGCCGGACGTTGCTTCCGGCGATCCGGCGGACGGAACGCTTCTGAAGGGCGCGTATCTGGATGACAACGGAAAGGAAGCTTCGACCCGCACGTATCTCGATGCGGAATCGTATGAAACGGGCTATCGGTTTTCCGTTACCAACAGCGGCACCAACAGAGAACCCGTCATCAAAAAGTCCTATGACGAGTACGGCAGAGAGATCGGTTTCTCTACGCTTCCGGTGTCGAGCGGGGGATCCTTTTCCTTCGTTAAGGGCAGCGAGCCGGAGATCGTCTGCTATATCTATGAGCGCGAGTTGTCGTTTTCGGACGGCTGCCCGGAGGAGGGCGGCAAAGCGCTTACGATCACGCCTAAAGATGCAAAGGCGTTTGCGGAGGATTTTCTGCAGAAAGCGGGCATGGACGGATCGTATCGCGCGCAGCGCATCTTTCTGATCCGGGACTACGAATCAACACAATATTCGTACCGGGTCGTCTGTTCCCACCTGGTGACCGGCTGCGAAACTCTGATGGCGGGCAATGTGATAGACTTCGATGAGGATGACATTTACGCGCCGACGTGGCAATTGGAAACGCTGTTGCTGGACGTCAACTGTAACGGCATCTACTATATCCGGTTCAACTGTCCGCTTGCGATCGGCGACGCGATCACGGAGCAGTCGAATCTGCTGCCGTTTTCCGAAATCAAAGCGATCATGAAGAAGATGCTTCCCATCATTTACAGAAACGACAGTCCCGATGAAAACAGCGATATCATAACAGAAATGCGGATCAACCGCGTGGAGCTCGGGCTTTGGCGCGTGCGCATACAGGACAAGATCGATCAGGGCATGCTGATCCCCGTCTGGGCGTTTTATGCGTATAAAACGGAGCGCGATCCGAACGGGATGTTTGACGAAACGGTCAGCTATCTGCCGATCCTGCTCATCAACGCCGTCGACGGCTCGATCATCGATCCCGCGAAGGGATATTGAGCAAGGGCGGGCTTATTTGACCTCCACCTGACGGGGGAGGTGGATCGCGAAGCGAGACGGAGGGGGAGAAAAAAGACTACCCTCCCACCGCAAGCGGTCCCCCCTCCCTGACAAGGGAGGGTGGCAGAAAACCGAATCGGAGGTAAACTATGAAACGCATCATTTCATTATTGCTTATAGCATTGTTATTCGCCGCCTGTCAGCCCACGCCGGAGGAGCCGGTCGTGCTGCAGAAGGATCAGGACCTGATGATCCAAAAGGGCGAAGCCACACAGCCGCCCGAAGAGCAGTATACTCCGCCGGAGGCGCCGGAGCGGTGGCAATACGATTACGAGGAAGGCGCGCTGACGGTGCACGTCGACGCAAAGGTCACCGTGCCGGACGTACCGCTGCCGATGGCAAAGATGCGCGCGCAGGGCTTCGATCAGGACGCCGTGCGGCGCTTGCTGAAGTATCTTGCAAACGGCGAAACGATGATCACAAGCCGCACACAGACGGTCGCGACCAAGGAGCAGATCGCGGCCGACCTCGAACAGGCGATGCAGATGCTGGAGGACGGAAGCTACAAGGACGCCGACATCACCGAGGAGGAATGGAAGGAGCATATCGCAGACCTTCAGGGGCAGTATAAAAAAGCGCCGTTTGAGGCGGACGCGAAGCAGCCGGAAAACGGCGAGACCGACGGGACGTTTTATCTGCAGGAGAGGTCCGGCATTCAGTACAACTGCCTCGAAGCGCACACGGACAGCGCGATCATTTGGATATGGTCCCCGCTGCACGCGGATTTCGACGCGTCGTTCCGATATGAGCGCGGCGATATTCCGTACTATACGATGAACGGCGCGGTCGAGCTGTTTCCCGATTCCGAGCAGTCCGACAAGATCGGGCTGACCTACGCGGAAGCCATGCAAAAGGTACGGGAGATCATCAACGCGACGGGCGAACCGCTGACGGTGACGCACGTGTATCTGATCGGCGACCCGATGAACGGCAATGTGGACGGTATCGTGCAGGACGCAAAGCATTGGGCGTACGCCGTGCAATGTCAGCGCACCTACCGCGGCGTGACGGTCGCGGCGGGCGTGCCGGGAACGACGAGAACGGACGACGTGTATGCCATCGACTGGGAATACGAGACGATGACGATCATTTTGGACGACAAGGGCGTCGCGCGCGTGCAATGGCGGGAGCCGCTGACGGTCACCGAGCCGATCTCCGATTCGACCAATCTGCTGCCGTTCGACAGGATCGCGGAGATCGCGGAGCGCATGCTGCGCGTGGTCTATCTGCAGTATTCGGACGCGTCGCAGGAAGCATCGCAGCGGCGTGAGATCGCGGTCGACATCCGGGACATGAAGCTGGAGCTCATCCGCGTTCGCGAGCAGGACAGCGGCGCCGAAAAGAACGGCGTGCTGGTGCCGGTATGGGTGTGCTACGGCGATATTGTCGATACGGACTACTGGGACGGCGAGCCGGACGTGATGTACGCAAACTACGGCTGCGGCGGCGGGTGCATTTTCCGCGAGGGCGACGAGATCGTGCTCTGTATCAACGCGATCGACGGCAGTATTATTGATCCGCTTTTGGGGTATTGAGCCATGAAAAAACAAGCATTTATCATTCTTATCGCAGTTCTTTTGCTTCTCTGCGCCTGTCAGCCGACGCCGGAGAGTTCCATTATCGTGGGGAAGGATCAGCAGCAGATGATCGAGAAAGCGCAGGAGACCGCGATTTATGCCTCTCCGGATGCGTCTGTGCAGAAGGTCGACTGGTACGCACGCCTCGGCGCGCCCGAGCAGTATACGACGACGCTGAAAAGCGCAGGAGGGCGGCTCACGGTGGAAGTCGATGCAGACGTGATTCTTCCGAGCGCAGAGCTGCCCATTGTTCATGTCGTTCCGCGCAGTTTTTCGGATGAGGACGCACAGCGGATCGTGAAAGCGCTTTTGGGAGACGATCCGCAATGTATCGAATGGACCGGAAACAACAGAACGAAAGCAATGTGTGAACGCCTGATACCGATATGGAAGGATGCGCTGGATCATTGGGAAGACTACGGAAGTCTGGTTTACGATCGATTTGAGACGAAAGAGGAATTTGAAGAGGCGCTGCAGCAGCTGATTCTGGAGGCGGCTTCCGCACCGGAGACGCCGGAAACGTTTCCGCCTGTATATGAATGGGAGCCGACAGTCTGGAATACTGCTGCGGGACAAAAGACGTATGGCGACGCAAGCCTGATGTTGAACACTTTGAATGAAGACGGCACGCGATCCTTTCTTGAAGTCTATAACGGCGCGGACGTCAAGCGCAGCAGCGTTTTTTACCTCAGGGATGCTGACGGCCCTGTCTATTTCTGGGGACAGGACGCCTCTGCGTGGCCGAACGAGCTGTCCGTCACGGAGGATGAAGCCCGCCTGATCGCGGAAAACAAGCTCCATGAAATGGGATTTGAAAACCTGACTTGTGCACTGTCAAAAGCATCACGGTATTATTGGGGCGGCGTCGTACGGGAAAACAATCCGTACCAACCTTGTTGGACGTTTGTGTTCACACCCGAGGTAAACGGTACCGCACTTACCTATACCTACCGCACAGAGGTAGAAAACACGGATTATAACCGCTTCTGGAGTTATGAGCGCTGTTATATTGTGGTGGACGAACAGGGCGTTGCCGCGCTGACGTATGAAGACATTTGCACGCCGGACGAGATCACGGTACAGGCCTGCTCCTTGCTGCCGTATGATAAAATCATCGAGATTTTTGAAAAGATGGTTTTGATCGTGGACAACAACGCGGACAGCATAAACCGCGACACGACATATTCCATCACCTCAATTCGCCTCGGCATGGTCAGTATCCCCGAGCAGGACGGCGAAGGCGGGTATATGGTTCCATGCTGGGACTTCATGGGAGATCCGTTCTCTTCGGATGATTTCCCAGATTTCTGGCGGCAGATGGGTTGGTCGCAGGACGGGAGCCATTCCTTTCTGACAATCAACGCGATCGACGGCAGCATCATCCGCCGCGGTCAGTAATGCTGCAGAAAGGAGGTCGACCATGAAAAAACGTGTATTTATCATACTCTTTGCAGCACTCCTCCTTCTCTGCGCCTGTCAGCCGACCCCGGAAGAGGACGCGGTAAAACAGAAGGACACGAACGTGCTGATCGACACGGTCCTTTCGGAGCAGTCGGAGAAAACCGAAACGGGAGAAGCACCCGTTCCGGTGAAAGATCAGATGCCGGATCGTTTTGCAGCCGATTTTTATACGCCTGCCCAAAACGTACATGTCGTTGTCGATGCGCCGATTTGCGTGCTGACGGACGGGACGCTCCCAATGGTGCGAGTGGAGCGGGCAAAGCTGACCACGGAGCAGCGCGTGACGCTTGCGAAGCGGCTTTTGCACACGGACAAGCTCTATGTCTGGTCGTATCGGGTGACGCGCGAGGATCTTGAACGCGAAATTGCCAATCTCATACAGGAACCTACGCCGGAACAGAAGGCGGCGTGGATGCGCGAGGATCCGGAAAACACGGAGGAGCGCTGGGATGAAATTATGGAAAACCGGAAAAAGGATCTGGCGCAGCTGCAGGAGCAATACCGGAATCTCAGCGACGGCAAAACGGAGCCGTTTCCGGAATGGGATGGGATCGTGCCGAACGATGGCAGGCCGGTTATGATCGTTGCCGATCCGTATGCCGGCGGCAGCTGGGAGCTTTCAAACGACCATATCGACTGGCGCGGTAACGATGCCGATATGCCGATTTTTTACACGGCAGGATGCGACGTCGATCGGGACGGCAGCTATTGGGCAGATGTCTTTTGCCGGAAAGCAAACGGAGAAGCAGGCGCGGAACGGATCGCGCCGGAACGCTACGGCGAGGTGCACGAAGGCGCTTCGATCTCGGCAAAGGAAGCCGCACAAGTTGCGCTTTCCTGTCTGGATGGGTACGGTTCATTCGGGATCGCGGATATTTATTGGACGAATAACGCAACAAACGGCGGCGATGACGCCTTTGTCCAAAAGACGTGGGCATACGGAATTCGGCTGACGCCGGCGGTGCACGGAGCGGGAATGCCGTACTGCAATGTTATGGCAAGCGAAAACGACCCGATCAACGACGTTATGCGCGGATGGGAATACAGCCATATCTCCGCAGTCGTGGACGGCAGCGGAAAGCTGCTTGCCTGGAACTGGGTGGGCGTGTTGAAAGAAACGGAAGTTTATTCCGAGTCCGCGCCGCTGCTGCCGTTTGCGGAGATCGAGCAGCTTTTTGAGCAGCAGATCAACCGCAAGCTTGCGTATGAGGAGATGCAGGACGCGACGCTGACCGTGGACAATGTCCAGCTCGGGTTGTTCCGCATCCGTGAACAGAATGATATGGATCATGGGCTCCTTGTTCCCGCCTGGGTTTTTCGCGGCACGCTGGTTCCCTCCGAGAACAGCGGTTGGGCGGGTCTCACACAGCGCTATGATACGGAGCCGGTGCTGATTATAAACGCCATCGACGGCAGCGTGATCGATCCGCAAAAAGGGTATTGAGCCATGAGAAAACATATTTGTATCATATTGTTTGCAGCGCTTCTGCTTCTCTGCGCTTGTCAGCCGACGCCGGAGGAGCCGTTTGTGATCGGCAAGGACAATGAAGCAATGATTGAAAAAGCGAAGGAGACCGGCGTACCGACGCCGACGGGTGAAAGTCTGTATGAAATGCTCGGCGCGCCGAGGACCTATACGATCGATCTCAAAAGCGAGACGGCGCGTGTGATCGTTAAGGGCGAAGCGCGTGTGGTACTTCCGGAAACGGACCGGCTCCCGCTTGCGTACGTGCAGGCGACGCGGTTCAGTCAGGAGCAGGTCTACGCCTTTTTCAATGCGCTGACGGCGGGAAAAGAAATGTATGATATTCCCACCGCTACGCCGAAAAGCGTTATTGAGAAACGGATGCAGGCGGAGCAGGACCGGCTGAACGAGTTGTTGACGCAGGGAAAGGGCGACGAGGACGGCGAAGTGCGCGCCCGTCGCGAGACCATCAGGAGTCTGCAGCAGGAATATCAGAACGCACCGGAAGAAGTCGCACTGGTTCGAAACGACGGGACACTGCAGTCGTATGACATAAACTTCATGGGAAAGTTCCACGGCACAGCGTCGGGCGTTTATGCGATCAGCTCACCGTTTGAAGAGAAACAATGCAATTTCAGAGTCAAGAATGACGCCGATTATGCAGACAGCGGCAGCTATACCTTTGTCGATGAGAACGGCAACGTACAGGACCTTACGCCGGAAAGCGGATCCAACCTGCTGTACGTCCGGGAAAGCGGCAAAATGATCGGCACATGGACAAGCGGCAATGTGTTGCTGGACGTGACAAGTGAAAGCGAAACCGGCGCCGCCGTTCAGCTTCCCGTCGGGCTGACGATCGAAGGACACCTGTCGCCTGAAACGCTGCTGCTTTCCGTGACGCCCGCCGAGGCGCGGAAACAAGCGGAGACATTGATCACACAGTGCGGCGTCAACGATATGACGGTGGACGGCGTGTATCTGCTGACGGACCGGCAGCCGCTGTCCCCCGATTGGGTCGATGCGGACTATCTCGCGGAGCAGCGCGCACTTCCGGAACATCAGGCGTATGCAATTCGCTTTCTTCGGAAGGTGACGGGCGTGCCCGTGGAAAGCTATTACGGCATCAGTCAGGTGAAGGTGGACGACAGCGGGTACGGGCCGCAGTGGTTTTACGAGGTGCTTGAGGTGGATGTGGACGATGCAGGCATTATGACCGTGTGCTGGACCGGACCTTTAAAGATTGAGTCGGTCATCACCGATCAGGCTGCGCTGCTCCCGTTCTCTCAGATTCAGGAAATCTTTGAAAAAATGATGCCTGTGGTTTACGCAAACTACGGCGTGGATTCGGATTTTCAGATCGAGGTCAAAGAGGTGCGTCTGTGCCTTTGGCGCATCTTCGACAAGGATTCCTATACGCGCGGCATTCTCGCGCCGGTCTGGTGCTTCTATGGCTCGCTGAACGGACGTCGCGGCATGGAGTTTCAGCCGATCCTGATTCTGAACGCCGTCGACGGCAGCGTGATCGACCCGCGGAACGGGTATTGAGAAAGGAGAATGCTATGAAAAAGTGTGTTTGCATCATGCTCCTTGCAGCCCTCTTGCTTCTTTGCGCCTGTCAGCCGACGCCGGAGGAGCCGGTCGTGGTTCAAAAGGATTTCGACGTCATGATCGAAAAGGCGAAGCAAACGCCGGTCGCGGAAACGGTCATTATCGACGAGGCGGCACAGTCGACCGCGCCTGCAGAGGCGAACGAAACCGCAAAGCCCGGCGAGCGCGTCGTCGATTCGTTTACCGGACGGTCGGAGAATTTCAAAGTAACGATTGATGCAGAGGTGACCCGCCCCGACGGCCCGCTGCCGATCATGCGCATCAAGCCCACGGAGTTCACGCCCGAAACGGCGCAGAAATACTTTGACGTACTCACAGCGGGATATGATCTCTATACGCAGGAACAGCTGGAAACCAAACCGTTTCTCGAAGCGATGATCGCGGATCTTCAGGATCAGCTGGACAACTGGATCCCCACGGCAGTATTTGAAAGCGAGGACCAGCGCAAACAAGAAGCGAAGTATCTGAAACAACTCATCAAAGAGTATCAGGAAAAATGGAAGACGGCAAAGGACGATCCCGGCGAGCCGGTGCGCAATATTGCGGACTATAAAGACCTGCACTTTTTAAGCGCCGACCGCGACTGCAAGATACAATTCAGCTGGCGGCCGAACAGCACGGTCACGTACGGGAAGAAGACCGTTACCTATCTGCAGAGCGGCATTTCCTTTGTGGATCGCACCCGTTACCCGGAGACGACGTCCGGATCTTTTATGAAGTGCGCGGATGTAACCGGGCAAACAACCGTGCCGCGTGGGACCGATCTCAAAAAGACGCCTGTGGACGCGCAGCGCGAGGCGGAAGCTTTGCTTGCGGCAATCGGCATTGAAGATATGGTCTCGGATCGCGTGTTTTTGATGCAGGAAGTGGTGCTCAGTGAAGGCAAAGAGGGCTACGCGATCAATCCGGAACTGCCGGCAGATTACCAATTTCGGTATCTGTATGAGGTGCGCTTCAATCGCGTCGTCAACGGAGTGCAGGTGACCGATCCGAGCCCGTTCGCGACATCCTCTTCGCATGACGAAACGGTTGTCGCGCCGGAATGGGATTACGAGTCGCTGTTCGTCTGGGTCTCCGATCTCGGCATTTGTCAATTCGATCAGCGCGCGCCGATCGAGATCATGGAAATGAAGGTCTCCGATGCGACGCTGCTGCCGTTCGACAGAATTCTCGAGATCGCAAAGAAGATGATCCCGATCATCTATGAGGATCCGCTTTTCAACAATGATCAGATTACCGGAATGGAGTTTCATTTCACCCGTATCACGCTTTCCCTGCAGCGAATTTCCGAGCGTGACAATATGAATTACGGACTATTGACGCCGGTATGGAACTTCTGGGGTACGCAACTTTATCATTATGAAGACGGCAGCATGCTCTGGTGGAACAACATGGATTCGGCATTGGGACCGTGCAGCGCGTATCCGCTGCTTTCGATCAACGCCGTCGACGGCAGCGTGATCGATCCGATGCAGGGGTATTGAGCCAAACGAAATGCGTGAGGCGATCGGAAGCGGTCGCCTTTTTGCTTTCATTTGACAAGGAACGATTTTGTAGTAAAATAGGAGCAGAAGGAGCGTGATCCGCATTTTACCGCTGTTCCTTGCGATCATTGAAAACGAATCGGACCGTGCGTTTTTGAGTACGCTGTACGAAGAAAACTACGAGGCGATGGTTCGGAAAGCAAAGTCTATGCTGTATGACGATGCCGCTGCGGAGGACGTCATACAGGATACCTTTGTTTACTTTGCAAGGAATCTCGATAAGATTTACAAAGTTCCATGCAACACTTTGCCCTTTTACATCGTTATGTGTGTTAAAAGGAAGTGTATTGATTACTTGCGCGCCCAGAAAGCAAAAAGCAAAATGATAGCCGGAAGCATCGACAGCGACGAATATCCCTACGAGCTGCCGGACAAGGGCGTCTCGGTAGAGGAACAGGCGCTTTTGAAGATCGACGCAGAGTCGGTGCAGAAAGCGTTTTCCTTCCTGCCGGAAAGCCTGAAGGATGTGCTGCGCTATAAATACCTTCTGGAAATGAAGGACGAAGAGATTGCAAAGCTGCTCGGCGTGAAAAAGGTGACGGTCAGAAGCTATCTGACGCGGGCAAGACAGGCGGTTTATGAGATCTGCAAGGAGAAGGGCTATGTCTGAAAAGCAGATTGACGCATTATTCCGCAAGATCGTGCAAAACGATGCGGAAGAAGAAAGCAGGAAGCTCGTGGAACAGCGGTCGGAGAATCCCGGCAACGCGGTTCCCGAACTGTCGCGCCTTCGTTTTGAAAAGATGCTGGACCGCGAGCTTTCCGACGGCACGGCAAAAAAGGAAAAAACACGGCGCAGGTTCGTTCTTTCACGCACGGCAAAACGGATCGTCGTCGCTGCAGCCGCGTGCTTTGTGGTTATGTTCGGGCTGATGATGACCTCCGAAGCCGTGCGCGGCCGCATCACGCAGTTTTTTATTACACTGACCCGTGGACACGCACAGGTTGAATTGGACAATACCGAAGAGCTGCCGCCGTCGGAGAAGGTCATTTATCAGTTGACCTATGTCCCGGAAGGGTATCGTCTTGTTTCAGAGGAGCATGCGATCGGACAGCAGCTCAGATATCGAAAGAGCGAGGAAGAACTGTTTGACTTTGATGTGTACACCAGAGACGCCGTTACACAGCTGGATACAGAATTTGCGCGGAAGGTCGAATATGTTGATATTCACGGGGAAACAGGTCTGTTGATCGTATACGACGATTATGCGACGGTTTCATGGTCAAACGAGCAGTATCTTTTCTGTATCGGCGGCACGCTTTCCGAGAAAGAGGTTTTGAAGATCGCGAACGGCGTGACGGTTGCGGAAAACTATCCCGAAGTCGATCCGGAAAACTTTGAAGAGACTGACGGAATCGAGGTGGACGGATTCGATGATCCGCCGGTCATATGGGAAAACTGCTATGACCTCGGCTATCTGCCGGATGGTTTTGAACGCACGTATGCAAGAAAAGAACCAACGCAGCTGTTCCAGTATCAGAGAGAGCATGATTTCCTGGACTTCTTTGTACAGCCGAACGCGGAAGCCGGAAAATCCGATACCGGCAACGCAGACAGGGTCGAGCAGATCACCATCAACGGCTGTGCCGGTCTGCTGATCGTCCGCCGTGATCGTATTACGGTCACATGGTCCAACGAGACCGACACGTTCCTCGTTGAAGGAAATATCGGCGAAGAAGAAATGCTGAAAATCGCAAACAGCGTGTTTATCGGAACGGTTATCGTTCAGCCATAGAAAACTGCAACATATTTGTCTCCCGGATCGTTATGGAAAGTATAACGACCCGGGTTTTTTAATATACCGCGTCACATAAATGCATTTTGATACGTCTTTATAGGTAGAGAATAAAAAAGGGAGGGGAACCATGAAACGAATTATTGCATGTTTGCTGCTGCTTTTTTTGACCGCCTGTATGCTTCCCGCTGCAGAATCGAACGCCGCGCAGCCCGCGGTGAAGGCGTACGATACCGTGTATTGCTGGTCGGGACATGCCTTTTACCGCACGCCGGACGAAAGCGAGTATGCGGGAAGGATCGAAAGCGTCGTTCCAGAAACGGAGAAACCTGTCGAAAACAACGAAGCGAACGTTCCGTGTCAGGATGCGCCGTTCGTCCTTTTAGACGACGGGATCGCCCTGCTTCTGAACGGCGAATGGCAGTTTTTCCGCCCGGCATGCTGAGCGCTTCGCTGTAAACAGTCTGTCCCCTTTTACGACAGTCTGACATTTTACAACTCAATTACAACTCTCTTACAAGTCGATTACATCTCTGTCGCAATTTGTACGAATTTGGGTGGTAGCATGGAAGCAGAAACAAAAAGGAGGAATCAAGGATGAAACGAATCATTGCAGTTTTGCTGATGCTTTGCATGCTCGCCGCATGTGTACCGACGCCGGGCACGGAATTTGTAGTCAACAAGGGCGACAAAACCGTTGAGCAGAAGCTTTCGACAACGTATGACAAAGAACAGCATTTTCCCGCGCGTTGGGACGAGGACACATACGACGCGAACGAGTATCTTTCGATCTCGTTCAACGCCGAGGTTCTGACAAAAACGGACGGGCTGTACCCGGTCTATCGCACGCGCAGCGCCGAGATCACCGGCGAGGAAGCGACGCGCTGGGCGAATCTGCTTCTTGCAAAACCCGAAAGCGTATCGACGCTCGAAATGACGAAAGCCGATTGGCAGAAGGCGCTGCAGCAGTACGTCGACCAGATCGAGGCGACAAAGGCATGGATCGCCGCCGGCAGACCGGACGACGGCATCGATCGCGACGAATACATTCCATCGGATGAGGAGATGGAGGAGACGTACCGGATGTATCAGGAATACATCGAAAACGCGCCGGCAGAGAACGAAACGAAGCCGGTCTCCGATTTTACGAACCTCCCGCAGGGACCGCGGCACTATACGCTTTCGGACGGAACGGACGCGAACATCACCGTGTGGCGGTCGAATTTTGTCGGCATTGCAAAGGGCTGCGTCGCGAATCCGTACGTGTACTACGATTACTATTATGAAGAGGAAAAGGAAGACGAAACGGAAGATTTCCCCTGGCCGAAGCTCTGGCAGGACGTGACCATGCCGGTCGAGGACGCGGAAAAGCTGCTGACGCCCGCATTGGAGAAGCTCGGCTTTTCGGACTACACGCCGTACCGCACGGTCAAGGCGAATCTGATGGATTCAAGCGAGGGCGGCCTTGCGCGGCAGGTGACCAAGGGCTGGGCCTTTACACTGCACCGCAATCCCGCGGACTATCCGACGGTCGGCGTTCCGTACGAGCCGGCGCAGAGCTTGCAGTACGGCAGCGAAAACACGATGGCAAACGCGTACATCTCCCCGGAAACGCTGGAGATCCTGATCGACGAAACGGGCGTCCGGTACTTCGGGTACTCCGCGAAAAAGGAGATCGTGGGCGTCGAGAGCAAGAACGTCGAATTGCTGCCGTGGGAGGAAGCGCAGATGCGCATCAGGAACGCGCTAGAGACCTGCTACCGTACGGATTGGGCAAAGGAGAGCAACATGAAGGCACAGATCAAGGTCTATCGCGTTCTGCTGACCAGCTACACGGTGCATATTCCGAACTCGAAGGAATATTACGAAATGCCGTGCTGGGTCGTGTTCTTTGATGAGGCGCATTACGGGATCCCCGAATGGATGCGCGAGGACATGAACACGATGCAGGAAGCGCTGTTCATCAACGCTGTGGACGGCTCGATCGTGCATACCGACTGGGGCTATTAAGCAAAATTGAATCTTGGAGCTGTCGAAGATCCCTCCCCGTTTCGCTTTGTTGCGAATTCTTCGGCGGCTCCTTTTTTGTGCTTTTCCGGTTTTTCGAAAAAACAGCGTCAATGCAACAGAAACGGTCTCTCATACGTCTTTATAGGATAGGGAGGAGACGAAAGAAAAAATGCAATAAACCGATTTTTTCAGTCAAGATTTTACAACTCTGTGACAACTTTGTGACAAGTATGTTGCATCTCGATTTTATAATAAAAAGGTAAAAGGGGAAAAGCGCCGATGATTACAAATTGATTACAGTTCGGAAACAACTTTTTACCCGAAAACCATTAGGATGAAATCGGAGGAGAAGATATGAAACACCTTTCAAAATCCGCGGTACTTTGGCTGTTGATCGCAGTGCTTTTCCTGCTCTGCGCCTGTCAGCCCACGCCGGAAGAAGACGTGGTTGTCAATAAAGCAGAAGGCGCTTTGGAGAGCGCCATCAGCGGCGATTCGGCGGAAGTCTACGCCATTGATAGCAGCGACGGAACCGCCGAGACGCTGCGGGACGCACTGCATGTCCCGGAGACTGCCCGTCTTTCGGTGAGCGGACCCGTTTACGGGGGAACGCTGCATGTGGAAATGGACGCCGCCGTCAATATGCCGAATGTTTCCAAAGTCCCGGTCATGCTTGTGGAACGGTATCACCCGAGCGCCGAACAGAAGCAGCACATCGCAGAAACGCTGACCGGCGAAACGACGTTTTACGAGACCGATCCATTGGGACGCGAACGGTACTTGAACGTTATTGAACAGTATAAACAGCTCCTTTCGGTTCTGAAAACACACCCGTATGGGGAAAATGCAGATTACGAAAGCCTTGAAAAGGAATATAACGAGCAGATCGAACGTCTCACAACATACTATCGCGAAGGTAAGCCGGGGACAAAACAGCTGTGGCGCGGGAACTGGTCGGACGGGCAGATGCATCTGTGCACCGAACGCGGTGAAACCATATCGATCAATACCGAGAGCTCCGATGTCTACTGCATCGAATACGGCGCCACGGACGCCACATCAAGCGGAGACGACGCCGCAATTGACGCCGGCACCGCAAGAAAACTGCTGGAAGATGCACTCGAAGTCATCGGAAACCGGTATTACGAAATTGTCTCGATCTGCCCTGCCGATCAAGGGATGAGGGATCGGCTAGGAAGCACTGAGGGCGTGGACGACGGTTCGTTTTTGATCACACTTCGCCCCGTTTATGCGGGTATTCCCGTTTACAATTGGAATACTTATTTCGGCTCGGACACAGCGGCACAGAAAGCCGGTGTCAGCTATTCATATCCGGCTCTTCGTGAGCGACTTCATGCGGAAATCCGTAACGGAGAATTGATCATTCTGGAATGGATCGACCCGATCGAGGTGCTGTCCGTTGAAAACGAAAACGTCTCTTTGCTGTCGTTTGATGAAATCATGAAGATCTTTGAAAAGCAGATCTTTATGAACATCTATTTGGACGGCACCGAAAATACGGTCATTGTCACGGACGTGTTCTTTTCCTACCGCTGTGTGCCGAAGCGTGATTCCGACCAATACTACCTGCTGCCCGTTTGGGACTTTGTCGGGTACGATACGATCTTCGACACGGGAAAAGGAGTTGCCGACACGCTGTACCGAGGCAGCGGAAAGATTTACAAGGAATCTCTTTTGACCGTTAACGCGATCGACGGCAGCATTCTCAACGAGTTTTTGGGATATTGAAAGGTAACTGTATGAAACGAATCATCATTATTTGTCTTCTCTGCACCGCTATACTCTGCGCCTGTCAGCCCACGCCGGAGGTTGACGCGGTCAAACAAAAAGACACGAATGTGCTGATTGATACAGTGATCAAGGAAGAAGAGGAGCGGATCGACATACAGAAACAAGCCGGCGAAGCCGTATCGACGCCGACGCCGGTTAAAGAACAGGTGCCGGAGCGTTTCCAATGCGATTTCACGACCAACGACGGCTCGAAGATCGAAGGTGACGTCAGGATCCGTGTTTTGACGGACGGCGTATTCCCGATGCTGCGCGTCGAACGCCGCAGCGTGACGGATGCAGAACGGCTGACACTTGCACAAAGACTTTTGCACACAGAGAATTTGTATATCTATCAGGATGTACTGGATCGCCGAAGCGTGGAGGATATGATCCGTGGACTGATGGACGAGCCGACCTTTGAGCAATACCGGAAGGACTACGGCATGTCGACGGCGACAGAGGAAGATTATGAAGAATTTATCACGTACCGCAGGGAACAGCGTGCCTACTGGCAGGAATATTTCCGCAATATGCCGGAGGACGGCTCGGCAATGCCGTTTCAGAAATGGGACGGCGCCGCGCCGACCGGGGAAACGACCTTTCTGCATATCGTAACGGAATCCGAGGGCAGAACCAATATCGGATTCCAGCCGAATATTATCGTATTCAGAGACGGCTCGAGCCGTGTGATGGCGTATACCGAACCGCAGAGCGATCGGAAAAAGAATGCGGATGCGTTCGGCTTCAATTTGACCGGAAAGCCCGGCGTCGAGCGGATCGAGCCGGAGGACTACGACGTCATACACGACGGGGCGACGGTCGCCCCGCGGGCAGCGGCGGACGCGGTTTTGCCGATCTTTGACGGCATCGTCGATCTTTGCGTCGACGATATCTATTGGAGCAACAATGCCGACACCGACGGCGACGGCGCGGGGGTCGTCGGGACATACGGCTACCTTGTTCGCCTGACGCCGATCTATGACGGCTCGGCGACGCCGTATATCAATGTCCACGGGATCCATCCGGACAGGGATGAAATAGAATCGGAGTATGCGCCCGAGTGGGATTACGAAAGCGTGATCGCCGCGGTTTCGACGGAGGGCAGACTGCTTTCCCTTTCATGGTACGGAACGTCGAAGGTGACCGAAACGATCGCGGAATCGACGCCGCTGCTCCCGTTCGATGAGATCATGCGGCTTTTCGAGCAGCAAATGAACCGGCAGCTGTACGGCAGCGGTTCAAAGGTGTCGGTCACCGGCGTCAAGCTGGGATTGTTTCGCATCCGTGAGAAGAACAGCATGGAAACGGGGCTGATGGTGCCTGCGTGGATCTTCGGCGGAACGTATTACGGCGCGGACGGCGATCATCGGGAACTCAGCCCGCTCTGCGTCATCAACGCCATCGACGGCAGCATCATCGACGCGCACAAAGGGTATTGAGCGCCTGCGGCGCGGTGATGTTTGTGACTTTGCCGCAAGTGATGTGCGCTTGCGCGCGTGATGCTGCATTGCAGTGATGTGTGACCTTCGGTCACGTTCAGGAAGATTCTCCTGCGGAGAATCAACTGTATTTCTTGACTTTTGCATGGGAGTGGGTGCCACACCGCCATTCTTGCCTTCTCCTTTGAGGAGAAGGTGCCGTCAGGCGGATGAGGTGATAGGAACGGTCCCACGCATCACCGCTTATTATGCGCACAAAGCTCAATGCCTTCTCCTTTGAGGAGAAGGTGCCGTCAGGCGGATGAGGTGGACACGCAGAAAAGCGTTGCGCTTTTCGCGGATCAATGTATTGCGCATACGCGCATGAATCGGCATCGCCGTGAATCTGTCTTTTGGACAGGTTCAGGAGACTTCTCCCCCTTTAGGGTGGAGAAGCTCCGCCGAAGGCGGTGATGAGGGGGATGAATTGCGGCAGAGCCGTATGAATTGCCTGACGGCATGAATTGGCTTCGCCGTGAATTGCGGCAAAGCCGCATGAATTGATCTTCGATCATGAATTGCGCCTTCGGTGCATGAAAGGATAAAGAATGAGACAGATTTTGGGAGACGTCAAAAGAGCGATATTCGGGCGGTCGTTTTTGATCGCGTTCGGCGGCATGGTGATCTGCCTTCTGATCGGCGCGTTTTCAGACGCGCTGTCCGTGTTCCGCATGGAGGAGATCCGCGTGATGTACGGCTATCACCGCGAGCTGCTGTTAAACGCGCTCGGCAGTGATATCATCTTGTTCGCCGTACCGATCCTTGCCGCGATCCCCTATACGACCGCGTTCACCGACGACGTCAGATCGGGCTATCTGAAACCGTATCTCACCCGCACGAGCGTCACGCGCTACATTCTCGGCAAGGGGATCGGCGCGGCGGTCTCCGGCGGGCTTGCGCTTGTGCTCGGCATCCTTACCGCGCTCGGGATCTTCATGCTCGTGTTCTCCCCGATCGAGGTCTACGGCGAATGGGCGGTCGAATCGAAAATCCCCGACATCATCCTGCGCTGTTTCCTGTTCTTCCTCTCCGGCGCCATGTGGGCAAGCGTGGGGCTTTTGTGCTCGTCGCTCACGCAGAACGTGTACCTTGCGTACGCCGCGCCGTTCATCTTCTATTACGTTTTGATCATCCTGCAGGAGCGTTACTTCCGTACGACGTTTATGCTGAACCCCAAGAATTATCTCACCATGCAGGGCGCGTGGCCGCTCGAGGGCAAGAGCGCGGCGCTGACGCTTTTCATGCTGGTGCTCATTTTGCAGCTCATCTTTTACATGACCGTGCAGACGGAGCTTCGTGACGACAAGCGGCAAAAGCACCACTACGGCGCGCAGAACCTTTCGCAGAAGCTTCTTCTGAAACGCATCGAGCGCGCAAAGCCCAGGAAGGCGCAGAAGCAAAACGCCGTCCTGTACACGCTTTCGCAGGTGTGGGCGGTCGTGTGCTATAACTTCCGCATGTGGCGCAAAAACGTCCGCATCGTGCTGACGTTCGCGCTCGCGTTCATCCTGTGCTTCCTGCTGTCCGATAAGGCTGCATCCTTCGCATATGAAATGAACACCGCCATGCAGGCTTTCGAGCCGTTCGTGTGGACCTTCGGCGACGCGAACTCCGTGCTTTTGATCTCGCTGCTCTTGGTCCTGCTCTTTGCGGACATTCCGTTCCTCGGCGCGGGCGTGCCGTATTATCTGGTGCGCATGAAGCGGTCGACGTGGGCGTGGGGACAGCTGATCTATCTGATCCTCGCAACGCTCATCTATATGGTTTTCATCCTGATCGCAACGACGCTGATCTGCATGCAAAATAGCTTTTTAGGCAATATGTGGTCGGAAACGGCGGCAATCCTCGGCTATTCCGGCGCAGGCAAGGCGGTCGCTTTGCCGGCGCTTGTCAAGACGCTTGAGATGTCGCGCCCGTACCAATGCGCCATGACGATTTTCCTCCTGATGCTGCTGTACACGCTCGTGCTCGCGCTGCTTATGCTGTTCATGAAGCTCCTCCGCGGCAAGAGCGCGGGCGTGGTGGCGGCGTTCGGCTTCTCGCTTTACGGGCTTTTGCTGAATCCGGAGCTCATCAAGCAGATGTTCGGCCTCCCGGACGAGCTGATGTACAAGGCAAACGTCGCCGTGGGCTGGCTCAGTCCTTTGAATCAAGCAACTTATCACATGCATAACTTCGGTTACGATCTTCTGCCGCGGCTTTGGCAGACGTATCTGATCTTCCTCGTGCTGATCGCGGGGCTGATGGCGGGCATCCTCGTCGCCATTCGTCGCTATAACTTCATGTTCCTCGGCACGGAACAATCGTAAAGGAGAACTATGAAACGAGTCATTATTCTTTGTCTGATCTGCACTTTGCTTCTCGCCTGCGTGCCCACGCCGGAAGAGGAATTCGTCGTGAACAAGGGCGACCAAAACGCAATGATCGAATCATCACGTTCTGAAGAAACGGTAGAAATGTCCGATTTGAGGTCTGTTTATCATATTCCGGATCGAATGACCGGAAGCTGCTCAAGTGCGGACGGTGTGATCAACGTGACGATCGACGCCGTAATCATCGTGCCGGACGGTCCGCTGCCGATCGTACATGTCTATGCCGCTGAATTTGAACAGCCGATCGTGACCGCGCTGTGGAACGAATTGGTCGGTGACGCGGTGCTCTATGATCAATGGGAAAACGAAGAAACCAAAGCGGACATTGAACGGGATCTGAAACAATATAACGAACAGTTGAGTCAGATTCAAAGCGGCGAGCTTGACGAGAATGACGCCATGTACTCCGTCGACGAGCTGACTGAAATGATTGCAGATTTGCAGTCGCGCTATGCCTCCGCACCCGACGGGCACGAAAAAGTGATCGAAACCGGCGTGCTGCATAAGCAGTACTTCCCGCTCGGCGACAATAAACGTGCCGCATTCCGCATGGGGATCTCCGCGCACACAGAGGGCGAACCGTGGATTCAGTTCAAAGTGGAAAACGATACGGATAATACCGAAATGCTGATCCATTATGAAAGCGACGGTTGGTCCGGTATCGACGCAAGACGCAGTGCGCGGTTTTACTACTACCGCAATTCGGACAGATCCAACTGTTTTGACGCGGCGTGGTGCTGCGACTGCGCAACGCTTATCCCGATCAAGCCGGACGACCCGATCCCCGACGCAGCCTCCGGCAGTCTTTCGATGACGCCGTCTGACGCTTGCGCGGAAGTCGAACGTTTTTTGGAGGCTGTCGGACTCTCCGACACCTTCACGATCTCCCGTGCGGTCGTTTCCGGCGACAGCATGCAGCCCGATACGCCATCGACCGAATACGGATACTCTTTTGAATTGGTCCGAAAGGTCGGAAATACAACCTGCAATCGTTCGCTGCTGAGCACAGGAGCAAGCAAGGTCAACGAAGATGAATTTGCACCGACATGGTCGTATGAGCAATTTATGATCGGGTTGGACAACGAAGGTATTTTTTGTGTGAATTGGAAAGCTCCTTTTACACTCGGCGACACGATCAACGAAAACGCAAAACTGAAAGATTTCTCCGAGATTCAGGCGATCGCGGAGCGCATGCTGCCGATGATGGAGGTTGAGAACTTCCAACCGGAGTACTCGAAAAAGGCATATCGCACGGTTGACCGCATCGAACTGGGACTTTGGCGCATCGCGGAACAAAACGAGCTCGGTAAAGGCATGCTCGTCCCCGCCTACTGTTTTTACGGAACGGATTCCTTTACGCGCACAGTCAAGGATGCGTATCATGATTTTTCGGAAACATCCTATCGCAGCCGCATTGTGCTGATTCTCAATGCAATCGACGGCAGCGTGATCGATCCCGCAAAGGGATATTAAGGAGGATATATTACTATGAAGCGAATCGTCATTCTCTGTCTCTCCCTCGCCCTGCTCCTTGCCTGCGTGCCGACGCCGGAGGAGGAGTTCGTCGTCAACAAATCGGACGATACGTTGGAAGAACTGATTCATGCAGATTCCTCGGCGGCGTCTGTGTATACAGATATCTCCGCGCCGAACGAAAAGAGTCCACTTTATGAAACGCTCGGCGTCCCGGAACGTTTCACAATGGAGGCTGAAACGCGAACGGTTCCGTTCTCGAACCTCACGGTCTCTGCAGACGCCGTTGTGGTGCTGCCGAATGTAAGCGCGATTCCCGTCTATGAAGCGTCGGGCAAGACGATCCCGAACGAACGGCTCGAAGCGATCGCGCAGGCGCTGTTCGGCGACGCCGAGCGTTATGCAAGCGAGGCCGGATCTCTGCGGTGGATTCTGGAGGACGGGATCCGCACGTACCAGAAAATGATCGATGCGATCCATGAACACCCGGACGAGCATTGGGACGGTGAAGAAGAACAGCTGCAGGAGCAGATGCAGTACACTGCCGGGAGACTTGCTGACGCGCCGGAAGACTATAAATGCGAACCGTGGAGCGGCGCGTTCTCGGACGGGCTGATGGTGCGCTTTGCGGACAAACGCTATATCCGGATGCGTTCCTTTCCGAACCGGCTGACGCTCGCTTCAAACGATCGTAAAAGCGCTGTTTACGGGGTTTATTATGAAAAACCGGACGCTGAAATGAACGCGGAAGCCGAGTCGGCGCTGGAAATCGTATCGGACTTTATGCAGCGGTCCGGGCTTTCGGAGCAATACGTTCTCGAACGCGTGCAGGCGGTTAGCCCGATGGAAGACGGTACCGGAAGCAGCAAGGTCATTTCGGGCTATGAACTTGACTATGTGCCGGTATATGACGGCGTCAAAGCGCAGACTTACTGGACGACCAGAGGTTCGGACACCGCACAGCAGAAGGCCGCCGAAAAGGGCCTTGTCGAGCTGCCGGAATATGATGCGTATCTCGGCCCGGAGAACATGATCATCACCGTTGAAGACGGCATGATCCGGTATCTCGATTGGAGCAATTATGTCACGCGAGGCGAGCGCGTCAACGAGAACGTCAGACTGCTGCCGTTTTCCGAGATCGAAAAGGCATTCAAAAACGCGATCTTTACGGGCTATTTTACCGACGAAGGCGTGGACAGGACGCTGATCATCACGCGCGTCGAGCTGAATTTGATGCGAATGAAGCGCAAAGACGTCAAGGATTCGTACTACGTCGTGCCGGTGTGGGATTTTCTCGGCTACTCGCCGGACTGGGGCGACAGCGCACCTGCGCGGTCAAATAACGCGTATGTTACGGTCAACGCGATCGACGGCAGTATCATCGACCGAAACGCCGGATATTGAGCCTTCTCCTTCGAGGAGAAGGTGTCACCGAAGGTGACGGATGAGGTGTCTTGTACACACGATCAACACCTCATCAGTCCATGCAAGCATGGACAGCTTCCCCTCAAGGGGAAGCCTCAAAAGGAAAGGAAATTTTATGAAACGAATCATCATTCTTTGCTTATCGCTCGCCCTGCTTCTCGCCTGCGTGCCCACACCGGAGGAGGAGTTTGTCGTGAACAAGGGCGACGGCAGCGCGGCTGCTGCGGGTGAGACGGACGAACGGGTTTCGGAGGTGCTTTCGACGGTGCCGTCCGCGTGGACGGCGGCGTTTTCCTTTCGCGAGGGAACGGTCGTCGTCACGGTCGACGCGGCAATCGACGTGCCGCAGGTCGACCGGTTTCCGATCGTGGAGGTTACGCCCGCCGTCGTCGATGCGCAGATCGCCGCCGGCCTTCTGAACCGGCTTATCCCAAACGGGTCGATCTTGATCCCGAATCAAAGCGGACAGGCGTACACGGTCGAGGACGTTGACCGGTGGATCGAACAGGTCAGGCTGCTTTTGGCGCATACCGACGAGATGTCGTTCGCATCGATCGACGAGCGTGACGCATACATCAACACGCAAAACGCCGAGCTGGAACGTCTGTTCGAAATGCGCAGGACCGCCGAGGAGGGCGCGGTCACGGCCGTGGACAATTACGCGCTGCTGAAGCGATACGGCGCGATGCAATGCCGCGTCTTGGATGCGCGCGGGACGGAATGCGCCGATCTGCTCTGGAAGCCGCAGGCGGAAGAGACGAGCGATAAGCGGGAAAGCGTGCTGCACATCGACGCCCTTTCCGCCGCCTGCCGCCTTGCGGATCATGAAATCGAAACCGTCGAGGAAGGACGGCAGCTTGCGGACGAACTCATAGACGAGCTCGGGATTTCCGATCGCTATGTCTGCGTTTCGGTGATGGACGGAAAGAACTGGATTTGCTTCTGTTACGGCGTTCAGTACGGCGGCATTGCCGCCTCTCCATTCACGGAAACGGTGATCGACGTCGGCTCGTACCGCGTGCCGTGGCCGAACGAAATGCTGCAGATTCGCCTGAACCGAAACGACGGACGGGCGAGTGCAAGCTACGTAAGTCCCTCGAAGATCGTGGGCGAACTCGGCAACGCGGCGCTGCTGCCGTTTTCGGAAATACAGGAGCAGTTTGAAAAGGATATGAAGGCGTCCTATGCGTGGATGGACGACGGCACGGTCTCGGCGGAGATTGCAGTGACGCGCGTCTCGCTCGGCTACTATCGCGTGCCGATGAAGGACGCGCCGGACCGGTACGCGCTGATCCCCGCATGGACGTTTGAAGGTTCGCGAACGACCTTCGAGAAAAGCGATAACGGCGTAGACTTGTTCGCCAACGAAAATGACCTGAAAAACAACGTGCTGCTGATTATAAGCGGCGTTGACGGCTCGCTACTGTATGCGGGCTGAGAAAGGAGACCCCATGAAACGTATAGCAATGATTCTCTTATCTTTCGCCCTGCTTCTTTCCTGTGTGCCCACGCCGGAGGAGGAATATGTGGTGATGAAGGATACGGAGCGTCTGGTCGATACCGTACAGGCAAAAAACCCGGACGAAACGCCGATCCCGACGACGGATGAAACGATCGACAATGCGCTTGTAAAAACCGATCGGCATTATACCTATTCCTACGAAAGCGCAAATGGGCTACTGCACATCAAAGCAGACGCGGACGTCTATCTGCCCAAGACCGGCAAGCTACCGATGGCGCGCGTGAAAGCGGGCGTTTTGACCGACGAACTTGCAAAGGCAATCTTTGATAAGGTCTTTGCGGGTCAACCCGCCTATGTGGACTATTACAACCAAAGCATCCCGGCCACCAAGGCGCAGCTTGCCAAGCTGATTGCGGACTATCAGGAGATGGTCGATACCGGACGCATCGAAACAGAAAAGGACATGAGCAGGGAGGATGCGCTGGAATTAATCGAAAGGTTGAAAGAGCAATACAAAACAGCGCCGGACGAAGCAACCACACCGGAATTGGTCATTTCCGACGGCTCAATGCTGTACCGGGAACGGACTGATTTCGGTACGGAACGCTGGTATGAATTGAACGCCGCAAATCCGGATGTCGGTATGCTGGACGTCCGCAGACCGGCAACGGACAACGGCGGCTTTCAATATTATCTGTCCTACCAGCGCGGCAGCATTGAGGATTTGATCGGATCCGGCGAAGGCGAAGACGGCAGGAATATGGACTTCCGGGATCGCGGCAGCTATACCGCCCATGCGGTGAACGCGACGGATACGGATTGCACCTTCGGACAAACCATGTCCCCCGCCGCTGCGGTGCAGCTCTGCGTCGATTTTTTGAAGGACCTCGGCGTGACGGATGTATTGTCGCGCCCCGAGATCGACGCCTACACACTGGATTCCGGTGAGAACTGCTATTATCTGATCGACTTTGTACGTACGGTGAACGGCACGCAGGTTGCATATCTTCCGATGTTCCAAGGGCTTGAACACGGCGACGTCGCGCTGCCCTGGGACTATGAGCATCTTCGCTTTCTCGTGGACCGCGACGGGATCGTCTACATCATTTGGGAAAGCCCGACCGAGGTCACGAAGATCGAAAGCAGCGACGCCGCCGTGCTGACCTATGAGCAGGCGATCGAGACCTTTGAAACGATGGGGCACATTGTCTATGAGGCAAAGACCGAGTTTTACGACATCCCGTACTACATCGACGTCGAGGTATCGAGAATCGAGCTGGACTTGGTGCGTATCCGGGAACAGGACGCGCCGGGACGCTACGGGCTGTATGTGCCTGCATGGGTGTTTTACGGAAAGAAAGCCGGCTATCTCAAGCAGCCGGTCCCGGACGGTATGATCGACAACCGGATGGAGACCGCGCTGTTGGTTATCAACGCTATTGACGGCAGTATCATTGACCTTGAGAAAGGATATTGAGGAAAAGCTATGAAACGAATCATCATTCTTTGCTTATCGCTTGCCCTGCTCCTTGCCTGCGTGCCTACGCCGGAGGAGGAATTTGTGAGCCATAAGGACGCGGACCAAATGTTGGAGAGCGCGACGGTCGACGACGTGCCGGTCGTGCCGATCCGGGAGCAGTATGGGATCCCGGAAACGCTGACGGACGAGGCGGTTTTTGCGGACGGCGCGTTTACGATCCGCATCGACGCGCGCGTGGAGGTCCCGGACACGAACGCGATCCCGATCCTGCGCGTCGAGCGCGACGTCGTCGATCAGAAGACGGTCACGACAATCTTCAACCGGCTTTGCGCGGGACGGACGCTGTATCGCTCCGGCGACAGCAGCATGACCAAGACGCAGATCGCGGAACGGATCAACGAGCTTTTAACGACGCTGGAGGATCCCTCGCTCGACGCCGGTACCCGCGCGTCCTTTGAAGCGCAGGTCGCTTCGCTTAAGGAGCAGTTTCCGACCGCGCCGGATTCGGCGGACGAACTGATCGCATCCGACGGCACGATGTACTCCTATCCGTGCAGAGACAATGCGGATTCGCCGGAGTTTCTGCGGTACGGGCTGCGGCTGCAGACGAACGATGATCTTCCCCCTCTGTTCTTTGACGTCCGCATCACCGATCCGGACAACCCGAACACGACCGAGAACGGAAAAGACGCGCAGAAAAGCTCATATCTGGGCTTTATGGACGACCGGAACCGCGCGCACGGCTGCGACGGGCAGACGCGGATCGCGATCCGAAACCCGGATGAGCCGACCGAGCTGAACGATTATCCGCAAGTGACGTATCTGCCGAAGCAGGCGATCGAAGACGCGAAGCAATTCCTTGCCGACGTGGGGCTGAACGATATCGCGCCGGACGCGATCGCGCTTGTCTTTGACGGCGCGCAGGCTGTTTACGGTTACCGGATCAACTGTGTGTGCGTCTTCGGCGGCATAAACGGAACCAACCTGCAAGCCACGACGTATCTGGACATGAACGAACGCTATGCCCCGGAATGGGACTATGAGGAAATCGAGCTGTATATCGACGCGCAGGGCGTCTACGATTTCAGCTGGGGTTACCCGGTCCGTGTGACCGAAACGCTGAAGGACGCGACGAAGCTGCTGCCGTTTGAGAAGATTATCGAGACGTTCAAAAGCCGGATGTGGACGGAAAACGCCGTCTGGATCGTGACCGACCTTGCGTCGGCGGGCGGCGACGAGCAGGGCTTCTGCACCACCGGGCTCGACTTTGAGATCACGCGGATCACGCTTTCCTTGCAGCGCGTCATGGAGCCGAATCGGTTCGATTCCGGCATGCTCGTTCCGGTCTGGAACTTCTGGGGCGTCAAGCGCATGATCGACACGCATAAGACGACCGGCGAACAGAAAACGATCGTCCGCGACGATCGGATGACAAATCCGTTTCTGTCGATCAATGCGATCGACGGCAGCGTGATCGACCCGTGGGTCGGATATTGAAAGGAGATTGTATGAAACGAATCATCATCACACTTTTGTCCCTCGTTCTGCTTGCGGCCTGCGTACCGACGCCCGAGGAAGAATTTATCGTGAACAAAGGCGACGGCGTACTGACGGAAAAGATCGCCGAAAAGCCCGTCGAAGCGAACGTGTTTGAAGCGCCGACGCGCGTGGACGTGGTGATCGAGGCGAATAACCTGACCGTGGAGATTACTGCCGAGGTTGTATTGCCGGAAGGCGGTCGATACCCGGTTGCGGAGGTCGTGCCGAAAACATACGATGCAGCGTGGGCGCGAGATATGCTGACGCGAATCGCAGACGGGAAAATGCTGCTGGTACGTGAAAGCGAAGCCGGCGCGAACATGACGCGCGAGGGCATCTTGCGCGAGGTGGAAGCAGTCCAGAACAGTTTGGAAAGCTTTGACGAGCTTTACGGAAACCTTCCCGAATCGGAACAGGCGGAGATGCGCGCGCAGTTGAATGAAGCGCTCGACGTGTGGAGCGCATACTACCGCGAAGCGCCGGACAGTACGGACGGACTCGAAGCGGATCTTTCCGATACGGCATACAAAGCGTTCGGACGCATGTCTGCGGAAATCGACTGCACGCGGCCGGAACGCGCGTATCATTCGCCGATCGAAGTGTCCAGCACCGGACTGGTTTCATTTATGAATATGGATATGACCTACGGGGAGACCGAACAGCGCGGGCCGGTGACCGGGCCTCTGCCCGGCGTGGCGCTGACCGAAACCGAGGCGATCGAGGTCGCAAAGACATTCTTACAAAAGCTCGGCGAAACCGGACTGGAACCCGTGCTTGTTCTGGACGCGAACGGGCGGCGGTACGGCGACGATCCGCGCGACGAACATGCGTATGCGATCTGGTTTACGCGGCCCGTCGGCAATATGCCCGGCGCAATAACGCAAAGCCAGCAGGACCTTTACGGCGTCTATTCGCAGAACGGCGGCGACAGGGTATACAGCGAGCCGTGCGATCAGGAGTATGCGTATTTTCTGATCCGCGATTCCGGCGTCAACTGGTTCGATTGGGGTGCGCCTTCGACGGTGACCCGCATCGTCAACGAAAACGTGGCGCTTGTACCGTTTGAAACGATCCTCGAAACGTTCCGTAAGCAGATCGCCGTGGAGGCATTCCCTGCGCTTGAAGAGGCGCGTGTGAATGCGGACCTGCGCGATAATATGACGATCAACGACACGACGCTTTGTATCGACCGGATCGCGCTCGAAAGCGTACGTATCCGCAAGGAGGGTGCGACCGGAACCTTTCTGCTTGTACCGACATGGACGTTCTACGGACACCTTGTACTGCGCGGGGAAAACCTGAGCGACCTCCGCTTCGCAGGATGGACCATCGAAGACAACGGCGATGCAGTCTGGTACGTCCCGGGCGGGTGCTATCTGCAGATCAACGCGATCGACGGCAGCGTCCTGAATCCCGCGCTCGGATTTTGAGAAAGGAACGAAAGTTATGAAACGATTACCGGCTATTCTCTTATCGCTGTCCTTACTCCTCGCCTGCGTGCCTACGCCGGAGGAAGAATTCGTCGTAAACAAGGGCGGCACATCAGAGTACCCTGCTGTCATTTCATCCAGGCAAAACAGCGGTTTGGAATCAATTCCATCGGAATGGTCAGAATCGTTTTCGGTCGGCGTCGCGGATATTCAGATTCAGGCGAATGTCGACATGCCCGTCGTCTCCGCAATGGACGTCTATTCCGCACATATGAGCGGGCCACGGATTGACAGCATCAATCGCTTTCTGCCGTTGTTTGTCAACGAACCGGTCTGCACGCTCCCGGTGCAGGATGAAGCCGGCGTTCCGCTGAAAACGAAAGCGGAACTCGAAGCGGAAATGAAGGCGATTCGGAACCGCATCGACAACGTGGACGCGAATCATCCGGCGTTTACGGATGCGGAACGCAGCGATTATCTTACCGCGCAGAACGCAGAACTGGATGCGCTTGCCGCTTCCTATGCGGCGGCACCGGAAGCGTCCGAAACGATCGTTTCTGATCTGAAACAGGTTTTTGAGAAGCAGCGCTATGCACAGGTGCGCCTGTATGCGGACGGCGACGCGCTGCTGCGCGGGACGGCGTATCTCGGCATGGACGGGTTCACGATCGAAGGACTTCGGACGGATAACCGCGCCGTTTCCGATCAACCCGTTTCATCGGTACAGATTGCGAAAGAAACCGCGGACCGGCTGATCAAGGAGATCGGATTGGACGATGAATACGCGTTCGTCGGCAGCAGCGAGGGCGTCGGCGGAATCTCCGCATGGTACGGACGCGTCATACACGGCGTTCCGTTTTCGCAGTCAATCAACTGCGACACGGATGAACCGCACAATACAGGCTTTACGCAGGAACGAATCCGATTCTGCTTCTTCCGCGACGGGTATGCGCTCTCCGAAATCAACTGGTCGGGCAGCTTTGTGCTTGACGGCGTGGAAACAGCGGATTGTACGCTTCTGCCGTTTTCGGACATAGAAAAGAGCATTTGCGCAACGCTGAACGCACATTTAGCGTGGCAGCCGGAGGAGATACGAAAGACGGAGATCGAAATCACCAGCATTTCACTCGGCTATCGGCTGATTCGGAAGCCGAACACAAATGAAACGTATCTGGTCGTCCCGGTCTGGAGCGTGACCGGCTCGGGACAGAACAGGACGGAAATCAACGGATCAGAGATATCCGACTTCTTAAAGCTCCAGAATAACATCATCCTGGTCCTGAACGCAGTCGACGGATCGCTGATCTGGTTCTATCGGTGAAAGGAGAATGAAATGAAACGATTAATTGTTATTCTTTTATCACTTGCCATGCTTCTCGCCTGCGTGCCCACGCCGGAGGAGGAGTTTGTCGTGAACAAAGGCGACAGCACAGTGGAGGATAAGATCAATGCCACGCTGAAGCCCGCGGAAGATACGGTCGGATTGCAGCCCGGCGAGAATACGGCGGGAAACCCTGCGCCGCTGCCCGAACAGCCGACGGAATCAGCGCTTGCGGTGCAGCGATTCCCCGACCGCTGGGATGAGAATGCTGTAAAAATCAATGAGCATGTGTCGATCTCGGTGCATGCCGACGTCATTCAAAAGGAGAACGGATTGTACCCTGTGTATCGCACCAAAGACGCGCCGCTGACGGATGCGGACGTACAGTCGCTTGCGGCAAAGCTGCTGGATAAGCCCGTGGAAGCATATACCTCCGAGATGACGAAGGAGGACTACAAGAACCAGCTGCAGGAGTATCTCGATACGGTTGCCGAGCAGCAGGCGTGGGTCGATGCGGGCAAGCCGGATTGGGGTGACCGCGACGAAACGGTATTTACACCGGAGCAGATCGAGGCAGAGACGGCCAGATACATGGAATTGATCCAGAATGCGCCGGACACGCTCGAAACCAAGCCGGTCTCTGATTACAGCGGACTGCATTTCAATACAGCGACGGTCTATACGCTCGAATCGGGCGAAAAGGCGTATGTCACATTCTACAAGTGGGGCTTTCAGGTGTACAAGGGCTGCGCGTATTACGGACATATTTATACGGAAGCAGCTTACGAGCTCGACAAGCAAGACGGCGAGGCAAACGCTAAATTCTGGCATGACGTCACGATGGAACGCGATGCCGCTGAAGCGATTCTGAAAGCGGAGCTTGATCGCCTTTCGCTGACGGAGTACAGCGTGACCCGCGCGGAAAAAGCGTGCTATTTGGAGCGATCCGCAAACGAGCGGATGCGGTATAAGTCCTCCGGCTGGACGTTCACGCTGTTTCGCAATCCAGCCGGTTATCCAGTATCCGACCTGCCATGGGAGCCGTCGCAGTACCTGAAGTACGGCAACGACGACAGCTTTGTCACAAATAAACCGGTGAGGGACGAGCATATTGTCGTCTTTATCGACGAAAACGGGCTGCAGTCATTCGCCTTCTACAACCGCCGTGAGGTCACAGGCCTGCCGAACGCAAACGTCGAGCTGCTGCCGCTTGAGGAGGTGCAGCGGATCGCAAAGAACACGCTCGCAATGTGCATGCCGTACGATATCATCGGCGAAGACAGCGTGGAAATCGAGATCTACAAAGCTTTGCTTACGACCTACACGTTGCGCATCAAGGATTCTGATGAATACTACGAAATGCCGTGCTGGGTGCTGTTTTTTGACGGGCTTCTGCATATGCCGGAGGAAGCCCGCATGAAAGATCGCGAGGATAGAGGGCTGACGCACGATGCGCTTTTGCTGAACGCGATCGACGGTTCGATCATCCATCCGGATTACGGATATTGATATTGAGGTATGAAAATGAAACGACTGATCGTATTGCTTTTATCGCTCGCCCTGCTTTTAGCCTGCGTGCCCACGCCGGAGGAGGAGTTTGTAGTCAACAAGGGCGACGAAAAGGACTGGCAAAAACAAAGTGAAACGGTCGAGACCGTGCAGTCTGTTGCGGACGGAAAGACGATATCCGATCGGGTCAAAACGATCGATACCGAATCGCCGACGGAAAGCGCTCTTTATGAGAAGCTGGGCGCGCCGAAATATTGGACGGCCGATTTGGACGTGAACGGTGTGCACGTGGTTGCGGAGAATGCGACGATCATTCTGCCGACGGTCGATCGTGTTCCGGCAGTCGAGGCGCAGACCGTTGCCTTCACCGAAGCCGAGCTGAACGCGGCGGTGAACGCCTTCTTCGGAAAGCGACAGATTGAATGGTACGATTACGGGACGTATACCAAGGAGAGAATCGCGGAGATGATCCAATACTGGCAGGCGCTTTTGCCCACGGCGCAGGACGAAGCGCACAGTACCTACTGGACACAGCGCATCAAGGACCTCGGCGAGGCGTACAACCGCGCGCCGTCCGAGAGCGATCTAAAACCGATCCCACTTGCTCCGACAGAGTACACAGAGGATTGGGGCGGCGAGTCGGTTCGCACGAAACACGGGCTGTTGGCGCGGGCAACAATTGACGGCGAACAATGGGTGGTGGAGCTGAATCAGGATTACGGTAGTCAGATCCTTGAAATCGCGATCGACGGCAAGCAGACGGACGTGAGCGTGTTCGGCCGTTCGTCCTTCGGCGGAAATCCAGTGATCGACACGCCGTGGGGCGTAACGC
This sequence comes from Clostridia bacterium, assembly GCA_017524445.1. Lineage (GTDB taxonomy): Bacteria > Bacillota > Clostridia > Christensenellales > CAG-138 > UBA3792. The sequence continues at coordinate 103,214 of JAFXVP010000053.1, forward strand.
TTTCCAAAGGCGACGCGATCGCGCAGGGCAACGCGATCGTGCAGGCGATCGACGAAAACTATACGCTCTGCTTCTGCGGCCCGGCCGCCGCGCGGTTTGCGGATGATTACAATGTTACCCGCAACTGGGGCTGGGGGCTTGTGTATATGCGTAGTATCAACGGCTTCCCGTCGGCATACGCCTCGCGCGAGATCGGCGACCGCATGGACGACGAAACGAACAGCATTCCCTCCTACGAACGGCTGTTCCTGGTCATCGACGATCAAGGACCGGTGTATCTGCATTGGCAGACGCCGATGGAGATTACGCGGATCTTAGGCGCCGATCAGACGCTGCTGTCGTTTGACGAGGCGGTGTCGAAAGGCAAAAATATGATTGCCGCGCACTGGGCGTACGAGCTCGAACGCGATCCGGGAAGCTACGTGAAAATCGACAAGGTCAAGCTCGGTCTGTGCCGCATCGCGAAAAAGGGCGGCGGGTACTATTATGTTCCTGCGTATTATTTTTATCTGGATATCGTTGACACCGAAGAATACCGAAACAAGTACAACAACGGATGGGAGAATTTCTATCGGGACGAGCGCGCGGCGCTGGAACGCAGCAACGGCGTTGTGCAGAGCGACACGCATGGCTATTTTAGGGAATACAACGTGGTTGTGATCAACGCGCTCGACGGCACGGCGATCGATCTCGGGAAAGGATATTGAAAGGTGCAGCTATGAAACGAATCATCCTTGTACTGTTGTCCCTTGTCATGCTCGCTGCGTGTCAGCCCACACCGGAAACGGACGCTGTGCGGCAAAAGAATCAGGACGCCATGATCGAGATGGCGCGCGGAGAAGGGACCGACACGGTCGAAAACCAGAACCCCACCGAGAGCGAAAAGGAGCTTACGACGCTCGATTACCGCGCGATGTATGGCATCCCGGAGCATCTTTCCGAAGAATTCTCCGGGTTGTCCGACAAGGTGACGATCATCGTTGATGCGGATATCAACGTGCCGGATCAGCCGCTGCCGATCGTGCGCACCGTGCCGAAGGACTTTTCGCAGGAGCAGGTCTATGACCTCTGGAACCGGCTTGTCGGCGACCGTGAAATGATTCTGGATCAGGACGTTGTATCCAAGGAAGTTATCGCAAGAGAAATTGAGTTCTGGATGCAGATCCAAAGCGGCGAGATCGTGAACGATATGTATACGCCGGAGGAAGCGGCGGAGCAAATCCGCGCGTTACAGGAACGCTATCAGAACGCGCCGGACGATGTCCCCATCCTGTATTCGGACGGCACGCTGGTTACGGTCGACGTAAAGGACGCGAACGGCAATGTCATTGCGCACCGGACCGAGCTGAATGCATACGAGCCGGGATACGGCTTATCGTTCCATGTGTCAAACTCCAACGACAACACGGAAACAATCTATGACAGCGATGGCGCGTTCATGGTGACGCGCGGCGGCTTCTTCTCCTACAGCACCACAGATCGGCCTCATGTCAGCAACGCTGCGAATGATCCCGAGTTTATGCTGAAGCCGGGCGACCCGATCCCGGAGGAAGCGAATGACTATATCCATACCACGCCTACCGAGATTCAGGCGCGCGCAAACGCCCTGCTTGAACAGATGGGCCTTTCCGATCAATTCGGGATTTTTGAAATCCGTCTGATTCCGGACAAGCGGTGGGCAGGGATTGTCGAAGGCCTGGGTCACACCTACAAGCTGTTGGGCTATGGGTACCAGATCACATACACACGGTTGGTCAACGGCGTTCCGGTCTGTGCAAAAAACGGGCTCGGCGGCAAGCTGTTCTGGTATGAGGAAAAGATGGCGCCGCAATGGATCTATGAGACGATGGTTGCGTTCTTTGACGACAGCGAAGATGTGGCCTTTGATTGGGGCGCGCCGATCGAAACGCTGGAGGTCATCGAACCGAATTGTCGGCTGCTGCCGTTTTCCGAGATCCAAAGCGAGATGGAAAACAAGCTGCCGATGCTTCTGGAAAAGAGCATCAACCGATACGAGCATTGCGAGGCAAGGGTGCAGCGGATCGAGCTGGGTCTCTGGCGCATTCGCGAAAAGAACAACATCGACGCTGGACTGCTGGTTCCCGTTTATTGCTTTTATCTGGACCTGACCTATCGGGACAGCGATGGAGACGATTCGCGTGACACGGATATTCTGATCATCAACGCGGTCGACGGCACGGTCATTGATCCGTATAACGGATATTAAGGAGAATTACTATGACAAACGCAATTGAAGTACACGATTTGGTAAAGGTGTTCGGACAGGATA
>JAFXVP010000054.1 GCA_017524445.1 Clostridia bacterium
GATGCACTATATAGTTTTCAAGGTGCTTCGCCGCCCGTTTTGCGGGACAGCTTCGTTAGTATATCGCAGCTCATCCGTTTTGTCAACACCTTTTTTTCAACTTTTTGAACTTTTTTTCAATCCGTTTTTTCAAGGTCCTGTTCTCGTTCTCGCCGCGAACGTCGCCTATATTACTCCTTTCTTCTCCCGTTGTCAATACCTAATTTTTGTATATTTTTCGATCGGATCCGCCGTTTATGATGCCGGTTGAAAATTCCCCCGCGGTATGCTATAATACCATCATCATTCCTATGATATGCATCGGACGGAGGTTTTGTCATGGCAGGGACGCCCAAAGCATCGGAGATCCGCGCCGCGCGCAAGCAGCTGCGCGCGGTGACTTCCGTGCGCCGTTCCATATTCTATTTCATGCGGGCGATCCTCGTGGTCCTCATGATCGGCGCGCTGTGCATCCTTGCCTTCATGTCCGGCACGCGCATCAGCAACGCGTATATCCTCGTCAACGAGGGCATGTCAGCCCGCGCGGACTGCATGCTGAAAAACGCTGAGGAAAACGAACTGACTTCCTATTTCAGTCTCGCCTGCATCGACAGCGATTCCGACGAACGCAGCAACAATGCCGCGCCGTATGCCGCCATGACTGTTTCTTCCTATGAGTATAACCTCAATATCAAAAGTCTGCACATCTTCCCGTGGCAGATCGGCACCTACGTGGACGTGGTGGAGCAGATCCGCAGCGTCAAGGGCGCCTTTTCCGCGGAGTCGGACGGCTTCGGCTCCGTTCCGGACTGGACGCCGCGCAAATACCGTCTGCATCTCGGAAAGGCGGAAGGCCGCTGGCTGATCGAGCAGGTGGAGCTATTGGAACTGAATCCGAAGATCGATCCGCCCGCAACGCCCGATCCCGACGCGGAGCCGCTGCCGATGGTAACGCCCTCTCCCGTTCCGACGCCCGAGCCGTCTCCCACGCCGGACGAAGTCATTTTCAATCCGAATGATTAACCCCTGCACATGCGATCATCCCGTTTTGCTCGCGCCGATGGCCGGTTACACGGACGTCGTGTTTCGTGCGCTCTGCACGTCTTTCGGATGCGATCTCACTTGTACGGAAATGATCAGCGCGAAGGGGCTGACCTTTAAAAACGTGAAGACCGCGCAGTATCTTTCGCTCGGCGCGGACGAGGATCGGATCGCGGTGCAGCTGTTCGGACACGAGCCCGACCTGTTGGCGGACGCGGTGAAGATCGTTTCGGATCATCTCGGACCGCGGCTTTGCTGCATCGACGTCAACATGGGCTGTCCCGCTCAGAAGATCGTGTCGAACGGCGACGGCAGCGCGCTGATGCGCACGCCCGCGCTCGCGGGAAAAATAATCGAGACGATGAAGGCCGTATCCCCCGTTCCGGTCACGGTGAAGTTCCGCAAGGGGTGGGACGACGACACCTGCGTATCCTTTGCAAAGGTTCTGGAGCAGAGCGGCGCCGACGCGCTTTGTCTGCATCCGCGTACGCGCGTGCAGCAATATCGGGGGCTTGCCGACCGGTCCGCGATCGGCGCGGTCAAGGCGGCCGTTTCGATCCCCGTGATCGGCAACGGCGATATCACCGACGGCGAAAACGCCGTTTCCATGCTGCGCGAAACCGGCTGCGACGGCGTGATGGTCGGACGCGCGGCGCTCGGGCGGCCGTGGATCTTCCGCGAGATCAAAGCAGCGATCGCAAACGAGCCGTATACGCCGCCGACGCTCGCCGAGCGGCTCGAGGTCGCGATCCGGCACGCGGAACGCATCGAGCAGGAGAAGGGTCCGCACGGGCTCGTCGAGCTTCGCAAGCATCTGCCGCGCTATCTGTACGGGATCCGCGGCTCCGCAGCGCTCCGCACGAAGCTGAACGAAGCAAAAAACGCGGCGGAAATCCGTGCGTTTTTGCTTGACAGTCTCAGGGACATAACTATATAATAATATGATTTCCAATATGGAGTAAAAGGAGAAACACTATGGCAGGCATTTTGATGACCCGCGAAGATTATGAAAAGCGCAAGGCACATCTTGAGTATCTGAAATCCACCCGCACCCTTGAGATCGCGGAGATGCTGAAAATCGCCCGCGGCTTCGGCGACCTTTCCGAGAACGCGGAATACGACGCGGCAAAGGACGAGCAGGCGAAAAACGAGCACGACATCGCGGTCCTCGAGGAGGAGCTTCGCACCGCGCAGATCATTGAGCATTCGTCGCGGTCCGGCGACAAGATCACCATCGGCTCCAAGGTCGCCGTGCGCAATACCGCGCTCGACACGGAGATGGAGCTGGAGATCGTCGGCTCGATGGCGGCGGATCCCGTGCTCGGCAAGATCAGCAACGAATCCCCGATCGGCGAAGCGCTGCTCGGCCGTTCCGTCGGCGAAGTCGTTCCGGTCGTCACCCCCAGCGGGTTGATCCATCTGGAGATCATCTCTATTATTTGATTCGGAGCATATTATATATGGAAGAAACAAACATCCCGCAGGAACCGCAGGAGCTCAGTGAAGAACAGTTTTCCGAGCTTCTTCAAATCCGCAGAGATAAGCTTTCCGCATTGCGTGAAGCGGGCAAGGATCCGTTTTCGGTCATCACGTTCCCGCAGTCGCACCACAGCAAGGAGATCGTCGCGCAGTACGACGCGCTCGAAGGCAAGGAAGTCAGCATCGCCGGCCGCATGATGTCCAAGCGCATCATGGGCAAGGCGAGCTTTGCGCACGTTCTGGACGCCGAGGGCAATATCCAGATCTATGTGAAGCGCGACGACGTCGGCGAAGGCGCGTATGCGGACTTCAAGGCGTACGACATCGGCGACATCGTCGGCGTCAAGGGCTTCGTGTTCAAAACGAAGACCGGCGAGGTCTCCGTCCACGCGTCCGAAGTCACGCTGCTTTCTAAATCCCTCCGTCCCCTGCCCGAGAAATTCCACGGGCTCAAGGACCCGGAGCTAAGGTACCGTCAGCGCTTTGTCGATCTGTTCATGAACGCGGACGTTCGCCAGACGTTCAAAAAACGCAGCGCGATCATTGCGGAGATCCGCCGCTACCTCGACAGTGAGGGCTTCATGGAGGTCGAAACGCCCGTGCTGAACACGGTCGCCTCCGGCGCGTCCGCGCGCCCGTTCGTGACGCATCACAACACGCTTGACATCGACATGTACATGCGCATCGCGACCGAGCTGCACCTCAAGATGTGCATCGTCGGAGGGCTTGAACGCGTGTATGAGATCGGCCGTCTGTTCCGCAATGAGGGCATGGATGCGACGCACAATCCTGAGTTCACCACGATCGAGATCTATCAGGCGTACACCGACCTTCGCGGCATGATGGCACTGTGCGAACAGATCTTCTCCCGCTGCTGCACGCTTGTCAACGGCACGACGAAGATCACGTTCCAGGGACAGGAAGTCGACCTTACGCCGCCGTTCCGCCGTCTCACGATGAATGACGCGGTGAAGGAATACACCGGCAAGGACATCTACGCCTGCGCGACGGACGAGGAAGCCCGCGCGATCGCAAAGGAGCTCAACCTTGAACTCAAGGATCCCGAAGCGACCAAGGGCAAGGTGCTTGCTGAGGCGTTCGACGCGTTCGTCGAGGACAAGCTGATCCAGCCGACGTTCATCACCGATTACCCGATCGAAAACTCCCCGCTGACGAAGCTCAAGCAAGGCAGTAAGGACATCGTCGACCGCTTCGAGGTGTTTATCTGCGGACACGAATACGGCAACGCCTACACCGAGCTGAACGACCCGATCGACCAGCGCGCGCGCTTCGTGCAGCAGGCGAAGGAACGCCAGAAGGGCGACGACGAAGCCATGCAGATCGACGAGGACTTCATGCTCGCGATGGAATACGGCATGCCCCCGACGGGCGGCATCGGCATCGGTATCGACCGTCTGTGCATGCTGTTGACCGACGCGCCGACGATCCGCGACATTCTTCTGTTCCCGACAATGAAACCAGTCGGCAAGAACAAAGCATCCAATGCAGTGCATAATTCTTGCATAACCGAAACCGCTCCGGAGGCATCCTCCGATTTCGAGTGTGCCTGCTTCACCTGTCCCTCTCAGGATGCTTGCAAGGCGGCGCAGGAAGCGGAGAAAACGGCTCCCGTTGAAGAAAAGATCGACTTCTCGAATGTAGAGATCGAGCCGCTGTTCAAGGACTATGTGGACTTTGAGACCTTCAGTAAGAGCGATTTCCGCGCGGTCAAGGTGCTTGCCTGCGAAGCCGTACCGAAGTCCAAGAAACTCTTGAAGTTCACGCTGGATGACGGAACCGGAGAGA
>JAFXVP010000055.1 GCA_017524445.1 Clostridia bacterium
GCATCCCTGCCGAAAAGGAAGAAGAATGGCAGTTCGATACCAACTTTGCCGAACTGCACACGGAGTTCCCGGAGCTTGTGGATGAACAGGGAAACGGATGGCTTGTTCGTCATGTAAATAACATTGCCGCGTTCGTTGAATCGTCACCGAAACAGGTGACAGATCACGTTCGAAAGAATGTGACACAGATCATGGAAACGTTCGCGGAGGATTGGAAAAAGAAGGTCATTCAGTTTCAGATCCCGCTGTACACGGAAAGCACGAAAAACGATTGGCTGACGCTGTTCGACGACGTACTTGCAGATGCTTTGGAGTTGGGCCCGCTGCGCTCCTTCCGCGCGGACGTTTCCGAAAAAGATTCTGCATACATCCAAAGCCTTCTGCCGAAAGGCATGTCGCTGTCCGAAGCGATCGAAGTGATCGCGTATTACAAGATCAACAAAATGGAGGGAACCGACTGGGCGCTGTATCCGAGCATTCACTTTGAAGCGTATTTCGGAAACACGAACTTTACGCACAAGTATCAAGCGGCGTTCTTCAAAACATTCGGTCGCAAAACAGAGGAGCACTGCGGCGTGGCGCGGTACTCTATTTTCGAGAATTTCGCGGATCGGGTCAATGTGACAGAAATCGCCGATTGACAAATACACCCATTGGGTGTATTATTTGATCGAGGTGAATCGGATGGATATTCATGAAATGCGAACAATGTTGGGCGACACACAAAGCGAGTTTTCGGCCCGTTACAACATTCCGTTCCGCACCGTTCAGAATTGGGAAGCCGGCGTGCGCAGACCGCCTGCTTATATGCTGGAACTGCTGACACAGCGCGTGCAGGAGGATCTTGTCAATCGAAAGACGGCAGTGCTGCCGGTATTTGATCCCAAGAAGCTGTCGCTGCCGAAGATGCGGGATTATCCGACATCCCTTGCGTGGCTGCGCGCTGTTCAGGAATGCATGGGCGAGCCGGTCGTATTCGGACTGGATGAAGCGCTGATGTGTCACGGACGGTTTCTTGGTCGGGACGACGAGTTTCTGGTATGGGTGTACGGCAGCGATGCGCTTTCCCGCTTTAACGGCGTGGTCATATTGGGGAATCATATCAGCTCCTATAACGTCAGAAGCAGAAACGGCTTGCGATACACAGATTTTTCCAGAACCGTGTCCGACGCCCTTGCAAACGAGGCGATTTTGGACATGCAGGGCATCACGGAAGCCGTCAGCCATTATTATTTCACAAACAACGAGAGTGTTGAAGGAATCTCCGTTGCGCCAGAATACCAGGACCGATTTGAAGCATTGGTTCGCGACGCAGTGGAATACTACGATAACTGAGAGGAATCGGAAATGATGAACAGCAAAGAAAAACTCATGTATGAGGTCATGAAGGCGATCTATGAGCAAAGCATGCCGATCTGCTTCAAAGGGTCCATGGTTCTGAAGGCGTGTTTGCTGGAAGCGGGATATGTCGAGGAGGTTCGTCATACCGTAGACATCGACGCAAACTGGAATTCGGATACGCCGCCTTCTGTAGATACGATGATTTCGGCACTGCAAACCGCAATCGACAAAGCGGGGATCGACGCAAAGGTGCGCATTTACAGAATGTACGGAGAAGGGCGTTCCGCCGGATTTACTTTCGCGGATCGGGAAACCGATGAAGAACTCTTCCTTATGGATATGGACGTCAATCGACCGATCCCGGATACACAGATTTACGAGATCGAGGGATTATGCTTCCGGGGTGTCTCGCCGACACAAATGATCGCGGACAAGGTTTCTGCGATCTCGACGGAAAAGGTCTTCAGACGGATCAAGGACGTGGTCGATCTGTATTACCTTTCCAAGGTTTTTTCCTTCGATAAAGCCGACGTTTTGCGAACGCTCAAAGCCAACGGACGGGAGCTGGATCATTTTCAGGGCTTTCTGCAGCAACCGGAGGAGCTTCGTCACGCATATGAGAAATTCCGTTTGGGCGGAGATGTGCATAAGCCGCCGTTTGACGAAGTGTATGCTGCGGTAAAAACGTTTCTCAAAGATGTCCTGCCGAAAGAGAAGAGTCGCGAGCAGGAATGATAACAAAAACAACTTATGAATACTGCGCCCACTTTTAGGGCTGATGAGGAGATCTGCACAGCAGGTCTCTTTTTATGTTCGGAAGGAGATGAAACAGAAAACACAGCTTCGCACTGTCGCTTTCGCGGCAGGAATGGAAATGTTCTTTGCGTAGGAATTGATGTCTGCGGCGATGGGCATTCGGGTCCCGTTGTCGCAGGCTCTTTTTTCTGTCGCAGAGGTTAGCAAGCAGTCGGTAAAGTATAAAGGGCAAGTTTTATATTGCCATGTTCCGTTTTGATTGAGAGGTCGAACGGTCAGCAGGATATGCGCATGAGGATTGTGACCGTCGGTATCGTGGATGGCGACGTCAGCGCACATACCATCGGAAACGAATTGCTCCGTGATAAACTCGGTTAAGATGCTTTTCCATTCCTCGGCAGGTATTTCCAGAGGAAGGGCTACGATCATTTCCCTTGCAAGGCGGCTGTCTTTCGTTTTCTCTGCCCGTTCCACAGCATTCCATAGCGTTCCGCGATCAGCCCACCCCGGCGGCGCTTCGGAAAAAATAAAAAGAAGAAGCAGTCGCGGACGGCTGCTTCCTCCGATTCCGATCCCCTAACGGTCTTGGATCTGTTCCATGTAACGCTTCGCATCCTCAAGCTCCATGTCCTTGATTTTCGGGAACACGCTCTCTGCAATCGCGCCGATCTGAATCAATCGTCTGGTTCGTGCCTTGCGTTCCTTGACCCGATCCCGCGCCTGCGCTTCTTCCAATCTGTGCTGTGCTTGGATACGTTCTGTTTCGTTCATACAATCTCCTTTCTGCCAAAACCATTGTGATTTCAGCTATAATATCTGTTTTGCCGGATGGCACCGTTCCGGCACCGTGCCTTTCCGAGCAGAATGGAAAAGACACCATAGCCAAATAAATGCTCTCATATGACAGCCAGCGCGCCAACAGAAACAAACACAAATTGTTGATGAGACAAACGCCCAATTAGGATAATGTGGTTGTGGGATTAGAGAACCTGCAATTTGTTATAACTCGCTGTTAAGTGGACACAAAGTGGACACAGTTTGTATTTTTCATATGGATTTAATGGATTGTTATGTCCATATGTGGTATCAAAATGAATTGATTATAACAAGATATTGTGGTTTATCACAAAAAAGAGCAATTCGATTCCGGGTGGCGCCTCCAAAAACAACAGCACCCCGAAGTGGGTGCTGTTGTTTTTGGAAGTGTTACTCCCCCATCAAACCGGGCGCAGAGCGTCCGGTTCGATGAGGGGCGATTCGGAGATGAATGACGATCCTGTGAATCGTCAGAGCCGAATCGTGACCGAGCCGCAGCGAGAAGCGCCTCCAAAAGAAGTCACAAATAACTCAGTGTTTTTGGGCTTTTTTCTTTTCTGCCTTGTGCTCGTTTGCCGGACTGGACACAAAGTGGACACAGTTTTACAAAAACACCCAGACATGGTAAAACCGACCGCTATTCAAGTTTACAAGATGCAGGATAGATATAATTCCACTGCTTTTGAGTAAGTTAATGACAAAAGGACTATCGAAATGCTCGATCTGTTATCATGAACTGTCCGACAGAAGCTTGTACTTTGTGTGAAAAACAACGGAGAGAGGCAGGAATTGTTGGACATTTGTTGGACAGGAGTTGATATTCTATTAAATTATATTAATATATACATGTAAGGAAAACAAAAATGAGTATCGAAAAGAAATTGAAACTCTGGCGCTGTGTCGCTGTGATCGCCCTTTGCGCACTGCTGATCGTCGGCGCGCTGTATGCCGCCGGGATCGGTTGGAAAACGCCCGAAGCAGCAAAGGCCGAAGCTGAGCCGCTTTCGCTTTGGAACGAAGGATACGGCGCAAAGCAGAGCCTGATCGACTATGTGACCGCGGTCACGACCGAGGGAAGCAAGGACTATATCCCGGAGAAGGACCGCATTGCCGTGTTCGATATGGACGGAACGCTCACATGCGAGACGTACTATACCTATTACGACACGATGATGTTCATCGAATACTGCTTGGTCGATCATCCGGAGCGTGTATCGGACGAGCTCAAAGAGGTCGCGGCGTCAATCAAGCCGGGGTACCTGGCGGACGAAACGCTTGCGAGAAACTTCGCGAAAGCGTATGCGGGCATGACGTTGGAAGAGTTCTCCGCGTATGTGGAAGAATTCGGCAAGAAGTACACGCAGAGCTTTGAAAACATGCGCTATATCGACAATATGTATCTGCCGATGGTCGAGGTGGTGGAATATCTCTATCAAAACGGCTTCGAAATTTGGGTCATCAGCGGAACGGAGCGTACGACGACCCGCGCGATCGTGGCAAACTCGCCGATCAAGGATTACGTTTCGCCGGATCACGTGATCGGCACGGATTTCGAGGTGAAGCAAAGGGGACACGAGGACGAGCCGTCCAACATGGATTTCAAGTATGAAAACGGCGACGAGCTGGTGCTCACCGGCGGCTTCATCCAGAAGAATCTCAATGCCAATAAGTCCATCTATATCGAGCGCGAGATCGGACAGCGCCCGGTGCTTGCGTTCGGCAACAGCGGCAGCGATACGAGCATGATGAACTACACGATCGACGAAAGGAATCCGTATCCTGCGCAGGCGTATATGGTCGTTGCAGACGATCCTTTCCGGGAATGGGGCAAGCAGGATTGGGACACGAAGTCCGCGGAGTACATCGCAAAAGGGTATATCCCGATCTCGATGAAGAGCGACTTTGCCGTGATCTATCCGGACGGCGTCGTGACGGCGAAGGAACAGTACGTGCCGTTTGTGCTTGACGAAGTGCTTGAGCCGGCGGCTTAAGTCGAAACGAATGAGGTTGAAGGAATGAAGAACAGACGAATCATGTTCTTTCTGATCGGTATCGTTCTGATCGGATTCGGGTTATTCGGCTGCGCGGCAAACGGCAGCGAACCGATCATCTCGCTCGAACAGTTGGGCGAACCGGGCAAAAAGATCGGCGTGCCGGGCGATCTGCTGGAATTCGACATGCTGCAGCGCGATTATCCCAAGGCCGAGGTTCTGGCATACAATGACAAACCTCTGGCGTATGAGGACGTTGCAAACGGTCGCATCGACGCCTTTTTCTACGCCCGCAACGAGATGAAGATCGCGATTGCGAACGGAACAAAGGGCGTGCGCCTTTTGGACGAGAATTACAGCAAAAACACCGTTGCGATCGGCATTTCCCCGAACGCCGCCATTCCCGACCTGCAAAGCAGGATCAACACATTTCTTTCCGAAATAAAGGCGGACGGCACGTTTGACGACATGTATCAAAGATGGGTCATCCGGGGCGACGACGCCATGCCCGACATTGCCGGGGCGGAACATCCTTCGATGCGCCTTCGGGTCGCCACCACGGGTACGGTGATGCCGTATTCGTACTATGTCGGAACGGAGCTTCGGGGTTATGATATCGAGCTTGCGTATCGCTTTGCGGCATGGCTCGGCGCGGACGTCGAGTTTAGGATCTACGATTTCGGCGGCATCGTTTCCGCGGCGCAGAGCGGCGACGTGGACTGCATCATGTCCAACCTCTTTGTCACGCCGGAGAATTCAAAAGCCATTCCGTTTTCCGATCCGCTGTTCGACGTGGAGATCACGGCGATGGTGCGCGACGACGGCACGGCGCAAAAGTCTTCAAACGGTACGGTGCACTGGCAGGATTATAACGGCAAAAAGCTCGGCGTGCTGGTGGGTCCTTTGATGGAAGACGCGGCAAAGGAGTTCTTCCCGGACAGTGAATACATGCTCTTTGACAGTTATCCGGACTGCGTTACCGCTTTGCTTTCCGGCAGGATCGACGCTTTCTTGGGAGACGAGCCGGGCATGAAGTCCCTTCATGCGGAACAGCCGGAGGTCGATTATATCCATGAAAGTCTGACGGAAAACAACTACAGCTTTGCGTTCCGAAAAGACGACCCCGAAAGCGCCGCGCTCTGTGAAGAGTTCAACGCGTTTCTGAAGAAGTGCTGGTCGGACGGCACTATGGAGGAACTGGACGATATCTGGTTCGGCACGGATGAAGCGAAAAAGGTCGTGGACATGTCCGATTTGACCGGCGAAAACGGAACGATCCGGGTCGTCACCACGTCTACGGATATGCCGTGGTCGTATATCAAGGACGGCAAAAACGTCGGTTACGACATCGATCTAGTTGCGCGATTCTGCCGTGACCGCGGCTATGCAGTGAAGTTCGGGGACGTGGATTTTGCGGGGCGTATCCCGGCGATCCAATCCGGCAAATACGACTTTACGACCGATATGAACGTGACGCCGGAGCGCATGGAGCAGGTGCTTTTTTCGGACCCGACGAGCCACGGCGGGATCGTGCTTGCGGTTCGCGCGTCCGATCTTGCGGCGTCGATCCAGCCTGAATCCGCGGCGGAATACAGCGAGTATTCCGACTTGAGCGGCAAAAGAGTATCCATGCTCACCGGCGCGCCGTTTGAGGAGCTAGTACGCAGCAAGGTACCGGATGTGGGAGAGTTTTCTTATTTCAACAGCGCCCCAGATACGATCCTGGCTCTGAAATCCGGGAAGACGGATGCGTTTTTGACCAATAACGCGGTGGGGGCATTGGCTGTGAATCGAAACCCCGAGCTTGCGCTGTTTCCGCAGGACCTGGACACCAGCGCTTTCGGCATCGCCTTTGCAAAGGGCGACCCGGCGCGGGATATGTGGCAGGCGGCGTATGATGCGATATCGGAAGAAACGAAGAATGCGCTGTGGGAAAAATGGACGGGCTCGGACGACAGCGTCAAGCTTCTCCCTGAGCAGGACTGGCCCGGCAGTAACGGCACGGTGCAGGCGGCCGTATGCGATTCGCTTGAGCCAATGAGCTATATGGGCAATGGCGGACAGCTCATAGGGTTCGATATCGAGATGATTCTGCTGATGGCAAAGGAGCTGGACGTCCATGTGGAGTTCACCGGCATGGAGTTTTCCGCGATCATGTCGTCGGTACAGGCGGGCAAGGCACTGCTCGGCGCGGGCTCCATCATCGCCACGGATGAGCGAAAGCAGTCTGTTGATTTCGTAGAATACTACCCTGCGGCGTTCGTATTGGTAGTGCGGGCTTTCAGGATTGAGACCGGCGGGAGCTTCCTGTCCGCGATCGCTGACAGTTTCCAAAAGACCTTTATCCGTGAAAACCGCTGGAAGCTCTTTTTGAAAGGGATCGGCACGACGATGCTGATCACCGTGCTGTCGGTCCTGTTCGGAACGATCCTCGGCTTTGCGGTGTTCATGCTCTGCCGAAACGGCAACCCGGCTGCAAATTTCATCACACGGTTTTTCGTGTGGCTCGTGCAGGGGATGCCGGTGGTCGTTCTTTTGATGATCCTTTATTACATCATCTTCGGCAAAGTCAATATCTCAGGCGCGGCGGTGTCGGTGGTGGGCTTTACGCTCGTGTTCGGCTCCGCGGTCTTCGCAATGCTGCGTTCCGGCGTCGGTGCAATCGACAGGGGACAGCTCGAAGCGGCGTATGCGCTCGGCTACACGAACCGGAAAGCATTCTATCGTATCATTCTGCCGCAGGCGCTTCCGCATTTCATGCCTGCGTACAAGGGTGAGATCACCGCGCTCATCAAGGCAACCGCCGTGGTCGGTTACGTCGCCGTGCAGGATCTGACCAAGATGGGCGACATCGTCAGAAGCCGCACCTATGAGGCGTTCTTCCCGCTGATTGCCGTTGCAATCATCTACTTCATTCTCGCGGCGATCCTGACCTTCCTTGTGAACAAGATCGAGATTCGCATCGATCCGCGCCGCAGATCGAAACAGCAGATCTTAAAGGGGGTGAAGACCGATGATTGAACTCGTGCATCTTCAAAAAAAATATGAAAACGCGACGCCGCTCGTAGACGTCAGCACGGTCATTCACGACGGCGACGTGATCGCGGTCATCGGACCCTCCGGCACGGGCAAGTCGACGCTGATCCGCTGCATCAATATGCTCGAACGCCCGACGGGCGGGCAGATCCTTTTGGACGGCGTGGACATCACCGCGCCGAAATACGATCTCACACAGGCGCGGCGGAAAATGGGTATGGTGTTCCAGTCGTTCAACCTGTTCGGGCATCTGACGGTCATCGAAAACCTGATGCTCGCGCCGATGGACCTTCTGAAAAAATCGAAGCAGGAGGCATTCGATACCGGCGTCGCGCTCTTGAAGCGCGTCGGGCTGGCGGGACGCGAGTTTCAGTATCCCGAGGAACTTTCCGGCGGGCAGAAGCAGCGCGTGGCGATCGCACGGACGCTTGCGATGGACCCGGACGTCATTCTCTTTGACGAGCCGATAAGCGCTTTGGATCCCACGATGGTCGGCGAGGTGCAGGCGGTCATTCGCGATCTTGCCAAAACCGGCAAAACCATCCTGATCGTCACGCATGAAATGAACTTTGCAAGAGCGATCAGCAATCGCGTCTTCTACATGGACGAGGGCGACATCTGTGAGGACGGCACGCCGGAACAGATCTTCGATCATCCCGAAAAGGAGCTGACGCGGCGCTTTATCAAAAAACTCAAGGTGCTGGAGCTTACGATCGACAGCCGCGATTTCGACTTCATCGGCGCGGGCGCCGAGATCGACCGCTACTGTATGCAAAACGATATTCCGTCGCGCACGAAATACCGCATCCGTCTCGCGTTCGAGGAGCTGGTGCAGCAGATGCTTAAGCCGGTCCTTGACCGCGTACCGATCCGCGTGACGGCGGAGTATGCCGAAGCCGAACAGGCTGCGACGGTTACCGTCGCGTACGGCGGCGAGCGCTTCGATCCCCGGGAGGGCGAAAATGAACTTTCGTACCGCATCCTCTCGCGCTCGGTGGAGGAATTGACCTATACCTTTGATCCGGACAGGGAAGACGCAAACGTTATTTGCGTACGGATTCGGGAACAGCGCTGAGATACAAGGAGAAGAACGATGATTTCGCTTTTGATCGCATTTGTGCGGTATTGATGCAGGATATTTCCTTTACGGACGCGTCACGGACAAAATCTTTGCGTCGGACGACCGGGAGACGCCGGCGGTTGCGATCAACGACGGCGTGGTCTGCGTGCCGATGAAGACGTGGAAAGCATTCCTTGTACAGCTTTTGAACATTGCAGGCACGGGACCGATCTTCGGCTCGATTCTCACCGCGATCCCGGCAGCATTTATGTCCGCGGTATGCATGACGTATATCCTGACGGCAGGCGAGGGGTTCGGCATTTCGACGAAGATCGCCGTTCCGGTCGGCGTCTGCTTTGCCGCGGCGCTGCTGATCGTTTATATCGTCCTCTGGACGCGCAGCCAAAAACACGGGAGGGAGCGGCTGTTATAAGAAAACGCATAAATCGGTGGAAATCGGCTTGCACGACGGATTCCGCGTATGATATACTATTTTAAGAAAGACAGGACGACATGGGAAACGGCATGACAAAGAAAAAGACTGTTTTGCAAAAACTGCGATCCGGCATGGCAGCGCGTATCATCGGCGCGATCATGCTTCTTCTGGTCGTGTTCGGGCTGGTCGTCAGTACAATCGGTTTTGTGAGCTTCACGAACGCGTTTAAAAGAGAATACGCGACCTCGACCTATCACATGGCAGACACCGCGACGGCGCTTATAAACGGCGATCATCTGGAGGCGTATCTTCGGGGAGAAGAAACAGAGGAGTATCTGAAAACAAAGGAGAACCTCGACGTCTACTGCCATAAAATGCACGTGTCGCTGATTTACATTATTTTGGTGGATACAAGCGATTACGGACGGTTCGTTTCGGTCTTCAATTCGGTGGACAACACCGTGGATGATTCCGAATATACGCCGTGGGAGCTCGGATACAAGCGCGATACGACAAACGACGAATACCGCGGGAAGTATCGCATGATGTATGAACAGACCGCGCCGTATGAAACGGTCTATCGCATCAAAACAACCGATGGGCAGCATTCGCACATCACCACCATGGTGCCGTTGATCGGTACCGACGGCACAACGAAGGCGATTCTCTGCATGCAGCGCCCGATCCGCGAGCTGCACGACGCAAGACGCCCTTACTTGATCAATATTGCCGTATGGACGGTGTTGATGTGCGTTCTTACCGGGTTATTCGCTGCGATCTATACGCGCAGACAGTTTGTCAAACCCATTCAAAGCGTTTCCGACGAAGCAACACGCTTTGCAAAGGAAAACACGAAGGGCGAACCGCTCGGCAGCATCAGCCGCATTGAAGAGATCAAAAACCTTGCCCGCTCGATCGATACGATGGAGACGGATATGGTAAACTATATCGAAAACGTGACGTCCTTGACCGCGGAGAAGGAGCGTATCGGCGCGGAGCTCGAACTTGCGACCCGCATCCAGTACGCGATGCTGCCGCATGTTTTCCCGCCGTTCCCGGGTCGGAAAGAGTTTGACCTGTACGCTTCGATGGACCCCGCAAAGGAGGTCGGCGGCGACTTTTACGACTTCTTCCTCGTCGATGACGATCACCTGTGCATGGTCATGGCGGACGTGTCCGGCAAGGGCGTTCCCGCAGCGCTGTTCATGATGGCGAGTAAGATCATTCTGCAAAGCTGCGCCATGCTCGGAATCTCGCCTGCGGAGATTCTGACAAGGACCAATGAGGCGATTTGCTCCAACAATCAGGAGCAGATGTTCATCACGGTCTGGCTCGGCATCCTTGAGATTTCGACCGGAAAGCTCACCGCAGCAAATGCGGGGCATGAATATCCGGTTTTGAAGCAGCCCGACGGAAGGTTTGAGTTCGTGAAGGACAAGCACGGGTTCGTGATCGGCGGCATGGACGGCCTGCGATATAAGGAATACGAACTGCAGCTCGAACCCGGCGCGAAGCTGTTCCTGTATACCGACGGCGTGCCGGAGGCGACCGACGAAAGCGGAACGCTGTTCGGAAACGAGCGCATGATCGACGCGCTGAACAAAGAACCGGACGCCGACCCGAAACGGATTCTTCAAAACGTCCGTGCGGCGGTGGACGAATTTACTGAGGACGCGGAGCAGTTCGACGATCTGACGATGCTCTGCATGGAATATCACGGCAACGGAGGAAGTGAAAAACATGAGTGAACCGATTACCATCAAGCTTTCGGGGCGGATCGACTCCAACAACGCGCCGGAGATCGAAAAACAAATCTTTGAACGGATCGGAAACGGGAACGATGCGCCGATCGTGCTGAATGCGGAAGAGCTTCAATACATTTCCTCTGCAGGGCTCAGAGTGCTGCTGCGCATTCGGAAAACGCACCCGGATATGCGTATCACGGACGTCAATTCCGAGGTCTATGAAATTCTGGACATGACGGGATTTACGGAGCTGTTCAAGGTCGAAAAGGCATACCGCGTCGTTTCGGTCGAAGGCTGCGAGGAGATCGGCCGCGGCGCAAACGGCAGGATCTATCGCATCGATCAGGACAACGTCGTGAAAGTTTACAGAAACGCTGACGCACTCGCGGACATTCAGCATGAACGTGAGGTTGCGAAGCTTGCGCTGATCCTCGGGATCCCGACGGCGATCTCCTATGACGTCGTGAAGGTCGGCGATAGCTACGGTTCGGTCTTTGAGCTTCTGAACGCGCGTTCCTTCTCGAAGATCCTGAAAAACGAACCGGAAAAGCTCGATTGGTGCGTGGAAGAGTTCGTCAAGATGCTGAAGAAGATTCACGGCACGCTCGTCCCGCGCGGAAAGCTTCTGGACATGAAGGAGATCGCGCTTTCCTGGGCGACGTTCATGCAGGAGTATCTGCCGAAAGAGGCAGGTGAAAAGCTGCATCGGCTGATCGACGCCGTCCCGCACGACGATCATATGATCCACGGCGACTACCACACCAAGAACCTCGAGCTGCAGAACGACGAGATCCTTCTGATTGACATGGACACGCTTGCCGTCGGACATCCGATCTTTGAACTGGGATCGATCTACAACTCTTTTCAGGGATTCTCGGAGCTCGATCACGAGATCGTGAAAAACTTTCAGGGCTTCGATTTTGAACTGGCAACGGAATTTTGGCACAAAGCGCTTGCGCTTTACCTCGGCACGAACAGCGAAAAGAAGATCAAAGAGGTCGAGGACAAAGCACGCATCATCGGTTATACGCGGCTGATCCGCCGCGCGATCCGCAGGAACGGTCTTGAAACCGAAAAGGGACAGAAGGAGATCGCGCACTGGAAGGCGGAACTCATCGAACTGCTCGAAAAAACGGACACGCTGCTGTTCACGCGCAGCGAGCTCGAGGTCGAGGCGACCGACGAGAACCTGAAGACGGTGCTTTCGTTTGTGGAAAGCCATCTCGAGGAGATCGACTGCCCGCCGAAGGCGCAGATGCAGATCGGACTTGCCGCGGAGGAGATCTTTGTGAATATCGCGCACTATGCGTACGCGCCCGAAAAAGGCAAGGCGACCGTGCGCGTGGAGGTCACGGAGGAGCCGGTTTCCGTCACGATCACATTTATGGATCACGGTGTGCCGTACGATCCGCTGAAAAAGTCGGATCCCGATGTGACGCTGTCCGCCGACGAACGCGATATCGGGGGCTTAGGCATCTTCCTTACCAAAAAGGTTATGGACGACGTCGCATACGAATACCGCGGCGGACAGAACATCCTGACTTTGAAAAAGAATCTTTGAAAAAATGGAAGCACGCATCCCCGTTCTCGACTTGCATATGCACACGACCGTTTCCGACGGTACCGATACGCCGGAAGCGCTCCTTGCGCATGTGAAGGAGGCGGGGATCGAACTGTTTTCCGTGACCGATCACGACGCGATCGAGGGATGCAGACGCATCCTTGCGATCCGAACCGAAGACGATCCGACGTTTATCCCGGGGATCGAGTTTTCCTGCCGTGACGAGGAGGGACAGTATCACATCCTCGGCTACGGCTACGATCCGGATGCAGAGCCGATCAATGCGGTCGTGCGGCAGGGACATGCCTATCGGATGCGGAAGGTCACGGGACGGCTTGACTTTTTGAAAGAGCGGTTCGGTTTTATCTTCTCGCAGGAGGACGTCGATCGGCTGCTTTCTCTGCCGAATCCCGGCAAGCCGCACATCGGAAACCTCATGGTTTCATACGGCTATGCGAAAACCAAAGAGGAAGCGATCACAAAATTTATCAATCAGGCAGAGTTCAAAAATCAGTACGTCCGGCCGGAGGACGCGATCAAGGGCATTCTCGACAGCTGTGGCATTCCGGTGCTTGCGCATCCGCCGTACGGCAGCGGCGATCAGCTCATTCTCGGGGAAGATTTGGAAAGTCGTGTGAAAAAGCTGATGGGATTCGGACTTTTGGGCGTAGAGGCGTTCTATTCCGGGTTTACGAAAAAGCTGCGAAACGAAGTGCTTGCGCTTGCAAAGCAGTACGATCTGTACGTCACGGCAGGCAGCGACTGTCACGGAAGCAACAAGCTGATCACGTTGGGGGATACGGGACTATCAGGGATGGCGAAGATCCCGAAAGGCCTTGCCGCATTTTTACAGGCAATCAAAGAACGAAAAACGGAGGGAATCGAATGAAAACAGACGTCATTGAATTCACAAACAAAGACGACGGAGTCGAAAACGTGCTCACGGAAACCGAGCGCGCGGCAGCATACCGGGGACTTTCGCCGAAACAGGCGCTGCGTCTTCGCCTGCTTGCCGAGGAGATGACGGGCATGCTCAGAACGCTCGTCGGCGACGAACGGTTTCGCTTCTGGGTCGAATCGGAGGGGACAGCTTTTTCGCTGCATCTTCTGACGCAGACCATGATGACGCAAAAGCTCAGGGAAGCGCTTCTCAGCACGTCTTCGTCCGGCAAAAACGAAGCGGCAAAGGGCTTTATGGGGCGGATCAGAGAGATCTTTACCGTAATGTCCGAATCCTATCAGCCCGCCGGGACCGAAATGCGGTATGGGTATTCCTATGTGGACGTCACGGGCTATGACGCGTCGATGGACGTTTCCCCGAACGCGGCGCTGCTCGCATGGTCTCTGAAGGCATACCGCGACGCCGTTGCCGAAAACAAGGAGAAGGAACCGGAGAAGTGGGATGAACTGGAAAAGTCGATCACGGCAAAGCTGGCTGACGATGTAAAGATCTTTATCCGCGGGAACAACGTGGAAATGATAATCGAAAAAGCATTCTGAAAGGAGAAAGAATATGACCATTCAACAAATCAAAAACGAAAACGCGCTGACCGTTGCACTGGAAGGCAGACTGGACACCATGACCGCGCCGGAACTCGAGGCGGCGCTGAAAACCGCGCTCGAAGGCGTCGAGGATCTGACCTTTGATTTCGAAAAGCTGGACTACATCTCGTCCGCGGGACTCCGTGTGCTGCTTGCCGCGCAGAAGACGATGAACAATCAGGGCAGCATGAAGGTCAAAAACGCAAACGAGATCATTCTGGAGATCTTCGAAGTCACCGGATTCTCCGACATTCTGACGATCGAATAACCGTACAAACAGGCGCAGCGGTCCGGAGAGATCAGTGCGCTGCGATCCCGATCATCGTCAAGCGTGTCATTTTGCCGAATTCCGTATGAGAATATTCTCCCCGCGGAGGATCGCCGGTCGGAAGAATGAAATACATAACCGGACGGATGGAGAGACGAATGGACATGAATGAACATTCCGCAAATGCAAAGATGGTGACAAAGCTGCTGTTCCGCTTGCTGCCGATCCAGATCCTTCTTGCGGCGGTCGGCGCGGTCAACGGCATCGTTTCGAGCTTCTTTGCCAGCAATTACGTCGGCGTTGAAGCAATGAGCGCCGTCGGGCTGTTCAGCCCGCTGCAGCTTCTGCTGCAGGCGATCTCCACCATGCTCGTCGGCGGCGCAGTGATTCTCAGCGGGAGATATATGGGACAGAACCGGCAGGAGAAGCTGCATGGCGTGTTTTCTTTGAGCATCGTGCTCTGCGCGCTGATCGCGCTCCTGTTCGCGCTGCTGTTTGCCGTGTTCGGAATGTTCGACCTCGTGGGATTGTTTACAAAGGATCCCGCGGTGCGGCCGCTGTTTGACCGGTATCTTCTTGGTCAGGCCGTCGGTGTATTCCCGTTCATGATGGGGAACCTTCTCACGGCATATCTTTCCCTGGAGAACCGGGGTCGCCGCGCCACGATCGCAAGCGTCGTGTACATCGTCGTCAACGTTGCGCTGGATTTCCTGTTTGTACGGGTACTGCGAATGGAAGCGCTCGGTCTTGCGCTGGCGTCGGCTTTGGGACTGTGGGTATTTCTGCTGATCGAAGCGCAGTATTTCCTTTCGGGACGGTCTCATATGCGGTTCACGGCGAAGAACCTGCCGTGGCGCGAAAGCGCGGAGGTATTGCGCATCGGGGCTCCCGGCGCGCTGGGTACCGGATATCAGACCGCGCGCGGATTGATCGTGAACTGGCTGATCACAGCGTTTGTTGGCAGCGTCGGCATTTCCGCGTTTGCCGCGGCGAATAATCTGCTCGGTATTTTCTGGGCGGTTCCGAACGGCATGCTTGCCGTATCGCGGATGATGATCAGCGTCAGCGTCGGAGAGGAGGACCGGCAGACGCTGGCGGACGTGATGCGCATCATGTTCCGGCGGTTTATCCCGCTGATGTGCGTGATCGTGGCGGCGATCGTGCTTTGCGCCGAACCGCTTGCACGCATTTTCTATCGGGATCCGAATGAGCCGGTCTATATGATGACCGTCTGGGGCCTGCGCATTCTGCCGCTCTGTATGCCGTTCAGCATCATCTGCATGCACTTCGTCTGCTATGGGCAGGCGTCTGGAAAACAGGGACTGGTCCATACGCTGTCTGTTCTGGACGGCGTCGTCTGCGTTGCGGGATTCTCGGCGCTGCTGATCCCGTGGGTCGGTATGAACAGCGTCTATATCGCGAACGTCCTGAACGGCGCGGTGACCACGCTGGTGATCGTCGGATATGCGGTTTTGAAAAAGAAACGCTTCCCACGGAACATGGAAGAGCTGATGGTCATTCCGGATTCGTTCGGCGCGCCGCCTTCCGAACGGATGGATCTGACGGTGAAAAATACAGAGGAAGTCGTGTCGATCTCGCGGGAGGTGCAGTCGTTCTGTGAAGCACACGGAATCGACAAACGGTGCGCATATCTGTCGGGTCTGTGCATGGAGGAGATGGCGTCAAACATCGTTCTGCACGGGTTTACGAAGGATCGGAAGAAGCATTCCGTCGACGTGCGCGTGGTGCATAAGGACGGTGACGTGATCCTTCGGATCAAGGATGACTGCGTTCCGTTCGATCCCTCCGAGCAGCAGAAGATGGCGGACGCGGAGGACAAAACCAAAAACATCGGCATTCGTATGGTGTTCCGGATGGCGTCGGAGGTTCGGTATCAGAATATTCTGGGACTGAACGTGCTGACCGTTCGGATCGGAAGATAAACAACCTGAGGAGAAACGGCATGGCTGGCAACACGCAGTTTGAAGAATTTATCGCGGAAGAAGTCAAAACGCTCAAGGGCGTTTACGTTCCCGTCAAGGCGGGGATCCTGCGGCGCGCGCTGATCCGTGAGACGCGGTGCGATAAGCTTCATCCCAATCCGGACGACGAGTTCTGCAAGCCGAAGGTCGGACCGAACTACGGCATCATTTCCGACTATATGAACCGCTTCCGCGAGGAACGCGGGCATTCGCGTCAATACTGTGACGAGCGTCTGGTCGTGGAAAAGATCCGTCCGGACGGGTATCTGATTTTGAACGGACATCACCGGTGGGCGGCGGCGCTGCGGCTCGGATATGGGAGGATCCCGATCGAGATCGTGGACCTGACCGATGAGACCGACATCCGGGAGATCCTGAAAAAATCCAAACACGACAAGCGGGTCGCGCTGGACCTCGACGAAGTGGTTTTCGTGAGCGGCGACGCGCCGGCGGAAAAGCCGCTGCCGTTTCCGACGCGCAAGGTGTATAAGGAACGTCTCCGGCTCGGCGTCCCCGCGCTGTTCCGTTTTCTGAACAAGAACGGCTACGACGTCTGGGTCTATACCGCGGGGTATTATTCAGCTGATTATATCCGGCGTCTGTTCAAAAAGTATCATGTGCATATCAGCGGCGCGGTGACGGGTCTCGGACGCAAGACGGCGGACGGCGCGAAAGTCAGAAAAGAGATGGAAACGCTGATCGGAAACAAGTATCCGGTTACGATCCACGTCGATAACGATATGCTGCTGCGCGTATCTGGCCTGACAAAGGAAGTCGGCGAATACGCGATCGGCGGCGCGTCTGCCGAGTGGTCGCAGCGGGTGATGGAGATTATAAAGAAGATCGAAAAGCATGAGTAATGCAGCAGCCGCGCCTGTGATGCGCGTATCATTTGATCTGGACGAGGTTCTGTTCGTGTCGCCGGAGACGCATCGGACAGAGCCGCCGCTGCCGTTTCCGCTGAACCGGATCTTTCGCGAGCGGCTGCGGCTCGGAACGCCGGAGCTGATCCGTTCTCTGCAGGGATCCGGCTGCGACGTCTGGATCTATACATCGTCCTCCCGGTCGGAGCGGTACATCCGCAGCCTGTTCCGGCTGTACGGCGTGCGGCTGGACGGGATCGTCAACGCACAGCGGCACAAGCGGGAAGTGCAGCGGGACCGCAAAGAGCCCCTGCCGCAGAAGCTGCCCAACCGTTACCGGATTTCCCTGCATGTGGACGACGAGGCGGTCATCTGCGCATGGGGACGGGAATACGGATTCAATACGTACCTTCTGAACGCGCAGGACGATGAGTGGAAGGATAAGATCTTCCGAACCGTCGAAACGATACGGAAAAAGGAGCATCCGGACCGGTCTTTGACAGATTGAAACACCGGCATGACGGAAGCGCAGGCTGCCGCGCCGAAAGCGACGCTGACGGAAATAAACGAAAAACGCTTGACATAAAGTACAACAAATATCCGCCCGGGGAGATATCCCGGGCGGATCGTTTTTTGCAAGAATCAATTGCCTTTCAGCGTGTTGAAAAGCATCCGGCGGCTGCCGCCGCGCTCGTCGGTCGCGCCGCTGCGCGCCATGGCGACAAGGACTGTGAACAAAAGATCGAGGTTCTTTTCGCTCGTATGGACGCGGTAGAAACCCTGCACGGGGATCTTGCTTGCGATGCTGTGCTCTTCGGCGTCCTCCTCGTGTACGTATTGGCTCGTGGTCTCGGCAAACGCGATCTCTTCGCCGTCTCTGCTGATGGTATAGGTGGGATTCACGCCTTCGCCGCCGCCGAAGCGGGAGTCGATCTTGATACCGACGCTTCGAAGAAGCTTCCAGACGTCCCTGCCGTCAAACGAGAATGTATGATTGTTGTCGATCAGAAGGGAATTCCACTCCGTTTCCTCCGTATGCCCGACAAGATGCGGCGTCGTTTTGCCGTTTTCGTGGTCGATGAAATCAAACTGGAACGCGCTCATCGGCGAGAACTTCGTCATCACGGCTTCGTAAATCACCTTGCGATCCCTGTCCTCGAGACGGTGACCGACCTTGACCGTGCCGAGGTCGGTGAGGAAATACAGCTCGCGCGTTTCTCCTTTTTCGGAGGGCGCATAGGTGATTTCACCGTTGACTTCCTTTAGATTCTTGACGGAGATTTTCTTCTTAATGGTGAGGAACAGGATCAGAAGCAGGATCACGGCGCCCGCGATCATGAGATAAATGCCGAAGCCGAAGCCGGACGTGAGTTTCGTGGGATCGTTCGGGTTGTACTTGATCTTCACGTCGCCGCCGACCTTATAGGAGGGGTCGTAGGAATTCAGCTTCGTCGTATATTCCTTGCCGTCGACCGTATATTTGACGGTCGTGATATACTGCTTGTCATCTGACTTGTCCGGATCGGGAATATAGTCGGGATCTTCCTCGATGGACACGATGGTTGCGGTGCCGTCCACAAAACCTGCGGATTGGAAGAAGGTCGAGTATACGCCGAACGCAAGCGCGGCAAGCGCAACGATCGCCGCAACGATTTTAAATCCGGGTCCTTTGAGTGAAAACATAATTTGCTCTCCTTTGCTTTTATTATTTATAACCGCGGCGCTCATGCGCCGAGCTTTGCTTTGAGCGCGTCAAGCTGTTCTGCGGAAAGCCCGATCAATTTCAGGTACGAATCGGCTTTCTCACTTAGGTTCGCCGTTTCGAGATCCTCGACGCCGAACAGGGCGCACAGCGTCTTTTCGAGATTGTTTTTGAGGATGATATCGTATGTCGCATCCCCCTGCCCGACGTGATAGAAATTGCGGTACGTCGCCATATAATCCGCCTTGACCTCTTCAAGAGAAGCGCCGAAAAGACATTCGAGAATCGCGCACAGCATTCCCGTGCGGTCCTTGCCCTCCTTGCAATGGATGAGATACGGACCGTCGTTTTCGATCAGAAACAGCATGCACGATTTGACCTTTTCGCCGAATTCGGCGCTTGAAAAATCATAGCCCATCTCGACGGTCAGAACGCTGCATCGGCTGTAGTAACTGTCCGGATACGTTTCAAGCGCCGTCATTGCCGCTTCGGAATCGCCGAGATTGATCACGGAACGGATCCCCGCGTTTTCCATCGCCCGCATGACGTATTCACATCTTCCGAGATCGGGATCGAGCGGCGAGCTGCTGCGATACAGAATGTTCTCCCGGACGCCGGTGACCCTGACGGCTCTGAAATTTGCAAAGTCCTCGTCGGAGAGATCGGCATAATCCGCGCGCGCGTTCGTCCGCGTGAGATTGCGGGCGTCGTATTCCGTCCGATAGCCCTGCTTTTCCGAAAGAGCGATCCCGATCTCGGTTACGTTCAGGTTCCATTTGTAGCCGGGATCTTCGTCGATCGTCTGCTTTTCGCCGATCCCCGTTTCGCTCGCAAAGGAACCCATATTGATCGCAAGCGCGATCTCGCTGTCCTCCATGTCAAACCGGCAGACCATGCACCCGACGTCGACGTCGGTATAGGATGTGCCGACGGGAAGCTCGAATTTCTGTTCCGCAACCGTGACCGTGATGATATCGCCGACCTCGACGCCGTGCGTTTTCATCTCGTCGAACGTTGTGTCCAGCAGCACGTTTCCGGATTTTTTGACCTGCCTGATTCCGACGGCAAAGGGCTTTGCCGCTTTTTGACAGCCGGCAAAGATCAAAACGACCGACAGGGCGGCAAGCAGGATGCAGACGGTTTTTCGGATGGCTTTCATAAAGATCGGACCTCGGAGATTGTTTTTGTCGGGCGGTAAAATCATTCAGCAGATTTGCCTGAAACAGGGACGGGAACGGAGCGCACGGCCTTTGCGGATCACATTCTTCTCTGCATGCGATCTAAGAATGCCTCCGTCGTGCTTGCCCAGGAGTAGGCGTTCATGTATTCGCCGCGATAGCTGTTGATCGCGTCGACGTCGCCGGCAAGGAAGCGGAAGAGATCGCAGTCCAGTTTTTCGGGACAGATGCGAAGCGCGCCTTGCTTCATTTCGAGAATGTCCTCCGCGCCGACGTTTTTCAGCGTCGCGCGCAGCGAGCGGATGACGACGTCGAGCTGCTTCTGCATCGAGCGGTCATACACACCCTCCTCCCACAGCACGGCAAACGCCGTCGCGCGGGTGATGCTGCCGCCCTGCCGGTCGATGAGATACGCAAGAAGCTCCTTTGCTTTTGACCGGGGGAAGGACACGACCTGCCCGTTCACGTAAAGATCGAATTCGCCGAAGGTCCGCGCCGAAATCGCCGCGCGTTCGACGGGGAGGGCATGCCTTTCGCTTTGCCGCTGCATGGCATGGTCGATCTCTTCTTTGAGCCGCTGCTTGCTGACCGGTTTCAAAAGGTATCCGGAGGCGTGCAACCGGAAGGCGTCCACCGCGTATTCCGAATACCCGGTGAGAAAGATGATCGAGGTGTTCGGATCGGTTTCGCGGATGCGCGCGGCAAGCTCGATGCCGTTCATGTCCGGCATGTTGATATCCAAAAGCGCGATATCCGCCGTATGGTTTTCGAGCCAATTGAGGGCATCCTTGGCGTTCAAAAAGCCGCAGACCTCCGGCCTTGCCGGCAGCTCCCGGCAAAGCGTGACGGTCATATTCAGAATCAACGGTTCGTCGTCAATACAGATGATTTTCATGGTTTTGTATTAAAACATACACTGTCCAACAAATGTCCAACAAACAGACCGCCCATAAGAGGCCGGACCGTTTGCGGCGCCCCCTTTTTAATACTATGGCTTGAAGAAAGTGCAGAGCGGCACTTTCTCTTTATTCGATTCGCCGCAAACTATCCGCGTTTTCGCTCAGTCACATACTTTCGTACAGTTCCTTCGGGAAGAATGCGAATTCCGTCTCTCTTCTGAACGGTCTTTTAAGGTCGATTCAACGGAATGCAAATGGTAACCGTCGTCCCTTTGCCGACGGCGCTTTCGATCGTCAGCGTGCCGCCGCACATCTTTTCGATGCGCTCCTGTACGTTTCGCACGCCGATATGCGAGCCGTCCGCGGTTTTTAAAAGCGTCGTGTCGAAGCCCTTGCCGTTGTCGGCAATCACGATCTCATGGAAGCGATCCGTCGTGCGGGATGAGACGGTCACGACGCCTTCCTCCCGGATGCGCACGCCGTGGCGGATCGCGTTTTCGACGAGCGGCTGCACCGTCAGCGCGGGTACGGAAAAGTCCGTGTCCGGCGCGTCATAGTTCACGCGCACGTTCGGGAAGCGGATCATCTCGATCTCGGAATACACGCGCGTGTGCTCCAATTCCTTTGCAAACGGGATCAGCTCGGGCTGATCGAGCGAGTCGATGTTGTTCCGAAGGTAGGTGCCGAACTTTTCCGTCACGTCGAACGCCTTTTCCGGATCGATGCGGCACAGCGCCTGGATCGAGGACAGCGTGTTGTAGAGAAAATGCGGCTGGATCTGGCTCATCATGATACGGATGCGGTTTTCCGCTTCGAGCGCTTTTTCGTGGTCGTGCACGAATTTCAGGTGCAGCCAAATGTAATAGAACAGCGCGCTTGAAACCATAGCGACCGTAAGGAACGTGATACCGCTTTGCGTATGCGCAATAAACGTATCCATCATGGCGCCTGCGAACACCAACGCAATGTTGACCGTCGGAATAATGAGCTGAAAACGGTCGCGCTTCGCCTGCGCAGCGAAGGTGAGATACAGAACATAGAGCAGAATGATCGCGCTGACAACGTGGCAGCTAAAGCCCAGCGGGCCGCGGTGGAACTGATTGTTCTCGATCCAGAAACAGATGTGCGAAAACAGAGCGGTCATATTCAGGAGCGCGTTTGCACCGAGCAGGATCCAGAACGGCGTGTGTTTTTTGTTCGGCGCGACGATATAGCAGAACAGCAGCAGCACCAACGGACGCACCGCATAGCCGTAGATGGAAGCAAGCGTTCGCAAAGGCGGGACGTCGCCCTGCAGCAAAAAATAATCGTTCAGGATGTCCTCCGCGATCAGCGAGGCGATCAGCACGGCGTTGAGCAAAAGCAGTCTACGCTGCTTTTTCCCGACATACGGATCGAGCAGAACCACCAAAGCAAGCCCCAGAAGCTGCAGCACAAGCGGGATCAGGACGATCAGATTGATTTCGGATGCAAAGTCTTTCATGCGGATACTCCTTTATACGGACAGTATACCACACGGCTTACCACATGACAAAGGAAAAGGATTGCATTTTCGACAGTCGTTTGTTTTTCAGATTAAAACGGTGAAATACGGCAGTCCGTGTTGGACATTTGTTGGACACGATTTGTTATATTTAACTATCTATATCATATTAAATGAAAAGCACAACAAAAACAATCACAGGAGGGACCATTATGTTGAACATCGAAACGAAACGGAACGCGTCCGAACTGACCGTCGCGCTTTCCGGACGGCTGGATACCAATACCGCGCCGGAGCTTGAAAAGACGCTTAACACGTCTTTAGAGGGCGTGAACACGCTTTTCATCAACATGGAAAAGCTGGATTATATTTCATCCGCAGGGCTTCGCGTGCTGCTTGCGGCACAGAAGACGATGAACAAACAGGGCGAAATGCGGGTTGTGCATGTCAACGAGACGGTCATGGAGATCTTTGAGGTCACCGGTTTTGCGGACATTCTGACGATCGAATAAAGAAAAGGAACGAGAGGAGTATCGCAAATGGCGGAGGAAAAACGGTTTACAAAAGCAACATGGCAGATCATGGAACAGCTTCTTGAGGTGGATAACCTCGACGACGCGCTGTCCGGAAGTCTGGAGATCATTGTCAAAACACTGAACAGCGAAGCAGGCGCGATCTGGCTTTTAGATCCGAAAACGGACCGGTTGAGCCCGATGTTCCATATCGGTCCCGCCGACATTTCCAACATCTCCGTGGAAAACGGACTCGGTATTGAAGGCGTCGTCACCAAGACCGGCAAATCCGTCATGGTCGAGGACGCGGCAAGCGACACCCGCTTCGACGGCTCCGTGTTCGACGACAACGGACTCCAGACAAAGACCATGATCTGCGTACCGCTGAACAATCTGCACGAGGTCATCGGCTGCGTGCAGATCGTCAACAAAAAGGACGGTACGCTGTACGATGCGGAGGAACTGCAGCTTTGCGAACGCATGGCGGCGCTGGCGGCGATCACGATCGAAGAGAAGGGCCTGACCGTTGATCTCGGCGAACAGAAGGAAGTGCTTGCGTCGCTGAAGAACATCACCAAGGAGTTCCCGTCCGGCGACAGCGTGATGAAGGTCTTAAAAGGCGTAAATCTCGACATTTACAAGAACGAATTTGTGGTCGTGCTCGGCGAATCCGGCTGCGGCAAATCCACGATGATGAACATCGTCGGCGGCATGGACTTTCTGACCGACGGCGAGCTGACCGTTGAGGGAAAGGACTTTTCGCATCCGTCCGACGCGGAGCTGACGCAGTACCGGCGCGAGTACATCGGCTTCATTTTCCAGGCATACAACCTCATGCCGAACCTCACCGCGCTCGAAAACGTACAGTTCATCGCGGAGCTTGTCAAGGACCCGATGCCTGCGGAGGAAGCGATCGAAAAGGTAGGACTCGCTTCACGCGCAAACAACTACCCCGGTCAGATGTCCGGCGGACAGCAGCAGCGCGTGTCGATCGCGCGCGCGATCGTCAAGCGTCCGAAGCTGATCTTTGCAGACGAGCCGACGGCGGCGCTCGACTATACGACCAGTATCGAAGTTCTGTCGGTCATCGAGGACATCGTTCGCAACCAGGGCGCGACGGTCATGATGGTCACGCACAACCCGGAGATCGCAAAGATGGCGGATCGCGTGGTGAAGATGCGAAACGGCAAGATCGCAAGCATCAAGAAAAACCTGCACCCGGTACACGCAGAAGAACTGGTCTGGTGATCCGCTATGAAAAAAACGCAATTCAAGGATGCGCTGCGCAACATATGGAAGCAGAGGATCTCGTTTCTGTCGATCGTGGTGATCGCGCTTCTCGGCGTGACCACGTTTCTCGGCATCGGGTATTCTGCGGCTGCGCTGCAGAAAAACGCATCGGCTGCTTACAACACATCCAACTTCCGTGACATCGAGGTCATTTCCACGCGCCTTCTGACGCCGGATGATCTCGACTGTATGCGTGCGCTTGAAGGCGTCACGGACGTGGAAGCGGTCTGGCAAACCGCCGGAAACGCATACGTCAATGAAGAGAAGGCGGTCGTAAACGTCATTACGAAGACGGAGCGGATCAATCTTGCGGACGTGACGGAAGGCCGTCTGCCGGAAAACGGGACGGAGTGCGCGATCGAGCGGTCTCTTGCGAACTCGATGGGATGGAAGATCGGCGACGTGATCGAATGGGTGGAAATGACCGACGTGACCGGGCAGTACTTTTTGGGAGCGGATCCGCTCACGATCGTGGGGATCGCGGAGCATCCCGACCATGCGAGCCGGAACGTGCCGGAGACGCCGTATCTGATCGTGACCCGAGAACTGTTCGACACGGACAGCATGAACGGCTGCTGCATGAAGGCGGAGGTCGTGATCGATAAGCCGTCCGACGTCAACCGGTTCGGCGCCGCGTATACAAAGGACGTTGAGGACGCTTCGGAAGCGCTTCTGAAACTGGCGGAAGATCGCATACCGATCCGGGACGCGCAGGTAAAGGAAAAGACCTTGGAACAACTCGACATGGCGGATGAGGCGATTGACGAGGCCAGGCAAAGCTATGAAGACGAAAGCCGCGATCTGGAAAAAAGGAAAGAAATGCTTGCGCTGTCGGAGCAGGCGGTTTCCGCCCTTGAAGCACAGATGAGCGGGCTTTCCGAAGATTCGGGATCCTATGCGCAGATCGCGCAGGCGCTGGAAGAGGCAAAGGCGCAACTGGAAGAAGAGCGGCAGCAAACGGACGAAAAGAGCGAAGAACTGGAAAGCATGAACGAAACGATCGGGTTCATGACGGACCTTGTGACCGAGCAGCGCAACAATGCGGAAAACATGGAGCCCGGAAGCTGGTATTGCTTTGACGGACACGGAAACGCAAGCTTTGTGCAGCTGATCATCGGCAGCGGCAACCTGAAAAGTCTGGAAATGACCTTCTCGCTTTTGTTCGTTCTGGTCGGAGCGCTGGTGATCTACGCCACCATCAGCAAGATGATCGACGAGCAGCGGACGCTGGTCGGCACCACCAAGGCGCTCGGGTTCTTCAATCGCGAGATCTTTGCAAAATACCTGCTGTTCGGGCTGTCCGCCACCTTGATCGGCATGGTTCTGGGCATTCTTACGGCGCACTTCTGGATGGAAGGCTTCATTCTGAAAGGTTACGACGTCTACTATTCGTTTGATACAACAAAGGTAACGCTGGAGATCCTGCCGACGCTGATCGTGCTGTCGGCGGGAACGCTGCTTGCCGTCGGCGCGATCACATTTGCCTGCTTCCGGCTTCTGCGCACACCGGCCGTTCAGCTGATGCAGCAATCGGTTCCCGCCGGAAAGAACGCTCCCGCGCGAAACGGGAAGCGGTTCCTGTCGCTCTATTCACGGCTGATCCTGCTGAACATCCGTACGGACCTCAAGCGCGTGATCGTCACTGTGGTCAGCGTAGCAGGCTGCTGCGCGCTGGTCGTGATCGGTTTCACACTGAAAGCGGCTGTGGACGGCGCTGTCAAAAGCCACTATGAAACCGTCGTGCATTATGACGGAAAGCTGAAGAGCGAGTGGATAGACGAAGCCGAACCGGTTTTGATCGAAGCGGGCGTGGAGTATGTGCCGATGTACAATCTCTACGTCACATACCGTATCACGGACAATCAGGTCGGCGAGCTGCTCTGCGGCGATATCGCAGCCATTGAATCCATGTATCGCCTGAACGACTGGAACACCGGCGAACTGCTTGCCCCGACGGACGACGGCATCCTGATCCAGCGGCGTCTGGCGGAGATCTATCATCTCAAAGTCGGCAGTGAATTTCAGATCGCCGTCGGCGGCGTAAACGTGGCAATGGTGAAGGTGGCGGGCATCTTCGAAAACTACATCGGACGCCCGATGGTCATGAGCAGTGCGTATTATGCAGCGCTGTTCGGTTCGGAACCGCTGCCCAACGCCTGCCTGATCCGGCTGAACGGCGCGGATGAGGAAACGCTGGTCAGGGACCTGAAGCAGACGATCGGCTTTATCAGCTATACGCCGGTCAGCGAGGACAGAGTGATGTTCGATTCCGCAACCTCCGTCATCAATGCGATCGTCATTCTGTTTATCTTCATGGCGGCGGTCATGGCGGGCGTTGTTCTGGCGAATCTGACGAATATCTATATCATGCAGAAAAAGCGTGAACTGACGATCATGCGTATCAACGGCTTCACGGTCAGAGAGGTGATCGGCTACTGCACGCGTGAAACGGTGCTTACGACGATCTCGGGCATCGTGCTCGGCATCGCGCTCGGCGCAGGCATCGCATACCGCATCGTGCGTTCGATGGAACAGGCGTTCATCCGGTTCGACCGGAGCGTAAGTCTTACCGCGTGGCTGTTCGGCGCACTGATCACGGCGCTGTTCGCGATCATCATCAACGTGATCGTTCTGCGGAAAGTGAAGAATCTGAAACTGACGGATCTTTCCTGATGCGTAAAATATCTGAACAGACAGGAGGAACTATGCGCAAAAGAACTTGGATCGTATTACTGATCGCGGTGATCGCCGTTCTGGCGGCAATCGGCATTGTTTGGCGGATCAACGCGCAAAAGAAAGCGGATACGGCGGTTATCCCTTCTGCGTCGCCCTTGGATACAGCCCGGACCGAGGCGACCGCGGAGCCGATTCCGACCGCGTCGCCTGCATCGAAAACGGATGCAGAAACAACGGAGACTGCTCCGACCGTATCGCCTGCATCTGTACCGGAATCGGAAGCGCCGGACTATAATGATCCGGACGCATGGGCGTATTTTGCTTTGGGTGAGGGCAAGGACGCGGACGTGTTCATCATCTGTCCCACCGTGGACACCAAGAGCGAAAGCAACGCCTATGACCTCAACGAAAAGCTGAAATCCAGATTTATTTACGCTTTGGATCTGGAGAAAGGCATCTTTGCGGAAACAGGGCGGCTGTATTCCCCCTATTACCGGCAAATGTCCATCAATGCCTACCGGTTTGACGAATCGGAGCGGGAAAAGGCGAAGGCCGTCGCGTATCGGGACGTTTCCGCTGCCTTCCGTTGGTATCTCGATCATGAGAACGGCGGCAGACCGCTCATATTGGCGGGATTCTCCCAAGGCGGAGAAATGTGTCTGGAACTGCTGAAAGAATACTACGGCGATACGGCGGAAGGGAACGCCTTGCGTTCAAAGCTCGTTGCCGTTTATGCGCTCGGATGGGCGGTGACGGAGCAGGATGCGCAGGACTATCCGCAGATCGTGCCTGCCCAGGGCGAACTGGATACGGGTACGGTGATCAGCTTCGACTGTGAGAACGGAACGCTGACCGAAACCATTATCATTCCGGCGGGAATCAAGGCGTTGTCCATCAATCCGCTGAACTGGAAAACCGACGGCACGCCCGCCGACCGGTCGCTGAATCTCGGCGCGGTCATGGATGCGGGAGCAGAGCCGATCCCCGCGCTTTGCGGCGCGTATATCGGATCCCGCGGCGAGCTGGTGGTGACGGATGTGAGAACAGAGAATTACCCGCCGGGTCTGGACATTTTTCCCGAGGGGGCGTATCACCTGTATGATTATATGTTCTTCTTCACCAACCTGAAGCAGAACGTGGCGGACAGGACGGCGGCGTTTTTTGCCGAAGGTCGATAAGCAAAATAAGGCGATGCGCCGACCCGCGGCTTCGGAATATGTGAGTAATAATCAATCTGATGGAAGGAAAACAAAATGCTTTACGAAAGAATCATTCGGCGTTCCGATATGATCCGCTGCGCGCTGTGCGATAATGCTCCGTGCTCCGCTGCCTGCAAAGCATGCGATCCGGCGGCGCTTTTGCGCAGCATCTGGTTTGACGACGAACGCGCGGCGGCGCTGCGTTTTCCGGGAGGAAATCCCTGCATCGGCTGCGACGCGCCGTGCGAAGCCGCATGCGTGCGTCCGCATGAGGTGCCGATCCGGAATCTTTTAACGCGGCTGCACGACGAGGTGCGCCCGTATCTGGACGAGCCGCTGCCGAAAGACGATGCGATCCTTCGGACAGACTTTTGCGGTATTCCTCTCGAGAACCCGTTCTTTCTGTCCTCTTCGGTCGTGGCAAGCACGTACGACATGTGCGCCCGGGCGTTCGAGGCAGGCTGGGCAGGGGTCTGCTTCAAGACCGTCTGCTCGTTTGACATTCACGAGGCGTCGCCGCGCTTTTCCGCTATCACCGGAGACAACGGCAGCATCGTCGGATTCAAGAACGTCGAGCAGCTTTCGGATCACAGCGTCGCCGAAAACATGGAGATCTTCCGCGAGCTCAAGAAAAACTATCCGACCAGGTTCATTCTTGCCTCGATCATGGGACAGAACGACGCGGAATGGGAGGAGCTTGCGCGGCTGTGCGAGGAGAACGGTGCAGACGCGATCGAGCTGAACTTCTCCTGCCCGAACATGATGGACGAGGGTCTGGGTTCGGACATCGGTCAGGTGCCGGAGCTTGTGGAACGTTTTACCGCGGCGGCGCGCCGCGGGACAAAGATCCCGATCCTTGCGAAGCTTACGCCCAACGTGGCGGCTATGAGTCCCGCGGCGGAGGCGGCAAAGCGCGGCGGAGCGGACGGCATCGCGGCGATCAATACGATCAAGAGCATTATCGGCGTCAATCCGCACACCTACGTTTCCGCGCCTGCGGTACACGGCAAATCGGCAGTCGGCGGATACAGCGGCAATGCGGTCAAGCCGATCGCGCTTCGGTTCATTGCGGAGCTCGGACAGAATCCGGACCTTTCCGGCATGCACATCTCCGCCATGGGCGGCATTGAAACGTGGCTGGACGCACTCGAATTCATCCTGCTCGGTGCGGGCAGCATCCAGATCACCACGGCGGTCATGCAGTACGGCTACCGCATCATCGACGATCTTAAGGCGGGACTTGCCTATTACCTTACGGAGAAGGGATTCAAGAATCTTCGCGAGGCGCAGGGGCTTGCGCTGGAATCCATAAGCAGTACCACGGACGTTCTGGAGCGCGATACGGTGATCTTCCCGAAGTTCCATCGTGAGAAATGCATCGGCTGCGGACGCTGCGTGATCTCCTGCGCGGACGGAGGGCATCAGGCGATCCGGCTGGACGAGAACCGCAGACCGGTCCTGAACGGCAAAAAATGCGTCGGCTGCCATCTTTGTCTGCTGGTCTGCCCGAATCATGCCATCACATCCGGCCGCAAGCGTGTGAAACGAGGCTGAACATCGCATTACATCCAAGAAATTGCTTACGGGAAGGAAGCCTTTATGAAACCGAGAGCTCTGAAATTCGATCTGATCCGTATCACGGGGATCTGCATGGTTTTGTTCATCCATGTCACAGTCACGCTTGTGCTGTTTTACAAAGGCAAGACGTTTGCCGTGGCAAACGTGTTCAACGGGCTCGGCAGAGCCGGCGCTCCGATGTTTTTGCTGCTGTCGGGCGCGCTGCTGCTCGACGAGAACCGCCCGTTCGACACAAAGAAGTTTTACCGTACGTCGTTCCTTTCGATCGCGCTGCTGCTGGTCGGCTGGCTGCTGTTCTATGCGTCGTGGCGCGCGTTTCTGCTGCCGCTTCTTCGCGGCAAGCCAATCGACCCCAAGCATTTTGTAACCTATCTGTTGACGCTGAAAGGCTTGTATCCGCACCTCTGGTATCTGTTCATGCTCGTCGGCGCCTACCTTGCCGTTCCGTTTCTGCGCTTGTTCGTCAAAAAGGAGAACAAACCGTACATCATTGGCTTCATCCTGCTTTCGGTCGCCGTCGGGTTCGGCGCAACGACGTTCGGGGTCTTCACGCGGGATGCGGATATAACCGTCGGGTCGTTTTTAACCAAATTCCATTTTGAATATGCGACGGGGTATCTTCCGTATCTGTTGATCGGTTGGTACTTGACTGCGTTTCCGCCGAAAAAGGCGATGCGGTTCGTGCTGTACGGGCTCGGTCTTGCGTCGGCTCTTTTCTGCGTGTTCGGCGTGCAGGCATGGGTCAAGGATATCTCCGACATTCGGGATTATCTGGTGGAAGCGACTGCGCTGCCTGCGCTCCTGTACGGCGTCGGGCTGTTTACCCTGATCAGCGCGCTCGCGGGGGATCGGGAAACAAAGAGCCCCGTGATCCGTGAACTGTCACGCGCGTCGTTCGGTGTGTACATCCTGCACGTCGTTGTGCTCGACGTGCTTGTGAACATTCTGCTGCCCTACAAGGCGTTCGGTGAGCAGTACCCGCTTTGGTACATTCTGACGCTGTTTGTTCTGACGGCAATCGGATCCCTGATCGTCGTTCTGCCGCTTTCCGGGGTGAAGGGCGTTCGGAAAATCTTCCATTATTGATGCGGTATTGACGGAATACGTACGGAATACTGCAGAATCCGCAAAGCAGAAAGGAGATTCTTATGAGAAAAGACGCACTGCCGACCGACGCATCCGGCTTTGTTGTGTTGGCGGACTTTGTCCCGCATATCATTCAGGAGATTCGGTATCATTCCACCTACAATTTCATCGGCGAACGGATCGATGGCTATGAGGAGCCGGTCGCGCTGCTTTCGATCGAGGCGGCGCGCGCGCTGAAAGCCGTCAGCAACGAACTGTTTGTGCAGGGGTATCGTCTCAAGGTGTTCGACGCCTACCGCCCGGTTTCGGCCGTCAGACAGTTCATTCTCTGGGGCATCGAGGATACGGATATCCGCATGAAGCCGTACTTCTATCCCGATCTTGAGAAACAGGAGCTGTTTGCAAAGGGATATATCGCAAAGCAGTCGAGCCACAGCCGCGGCAGCGCGATCGATCTCACGCTTCTGGACATGAAGACCGGCAAAGAAGTCGATATGGGCAGCCCGTTCGATCTGTTCAGCGAGGTGTCCCACCCGGATTATCGCGGTATTTCGCAGGAGCAGTATGAAAATCGCATGCTGCTTCAACATGCCATGGTGCGGAACGGCTTTCTTCCGCTTGATTGCGAATGGTGGCACTTTGTTCTGAAAGACGAGCCGTACCCGGACACCTATTTTACTTTCCCGGTTTCCGCTTTTTCGTTGAGAGGATAACAAAGCAGAATATCAGCCGCGGGAATTACCGCGGCCGATGCTGTCAGATGCTGGACACAAACTGGACACAGTTTATCTTTTTTCTTTGGACAGATTGGACAATTTGATCCAAATGCAGTATTGAAATGAACTGCTTATAACAAGATATTGTGGCACATCACCCAAAAGAGCAATTCGATTCCGGGCGGCGCCTCCAAAGCAAACAGTACCCAACCGGGTGCTGTTTGCTTCGGAATGATGTGCTCCGCAAGCGGAACGTGATGTTTGCTTCGCAAGTGATTTGCCCTGCGGGCATGACGTTTGTCTTCGACAAGTGAAAGCGGAACACATCTCATCACTGTCCTGCAAAGCAGCGCAGCATCACCTCACGGCGAAGCCGAGAAACATCACTTGCCCGCAAGGGCATACATCATTTATGCTTTAGAGCCGAATCGTGACCGAGTTCGCAGGCGACCGTATAACAACACCCCTCGCGGGTGCTGTTTTTTGGCGGCGGTATTCCCTCATCAAGCCGGGCGCTTTTACGTCCGGTTCAATGAGAAATGCAGCCATTCCGATTTGCTGCAGATTTCTGAAAGAGCAGACTATCGGGCTCGGCAGCTTCAATTCAGCTGCAAAGCCCGATGTTTGCTGATTATAATTCGGAATAACGATTGCCAATCAATTACAAACGTGATACAATTATTTTGGATTTTTATAAGGAGATGAGACCATGGAAGACGCGAAACTGATCATTTCTCCCAAACGGTATTCAGACGAATCGCAGGTGCTTTCCGTGCGTATGCCGAAGGGCATGCTGAAAGACTTGGACGCCATTGCGCAAAAGACCGGACGTACGCGCAACGAACTGATCGTCATGAGCATCGAGTTCACGTTGGATCATCTGGAAATCGAAGAAAAGAAATAAAGGATTGTTGAGGGGGCAGCATGGCAATCTTAAAATGCAAAATGTGCGGCGGGGATATTGAACTGTCGGCGGATAAGACGTTCGGGACGTGCGATTCGTGCGGCAGTACGATGACCTTCCCGAAGGTGGACGACGAGCAGCGGGCGAATATGTTTAACCGCGGCAATCACTTCCGCCGTACGGGTGAATTCGACAAAGCGCTTGCCGTGTATGAGCGCATCGTGCAGGAGGACGAGAACGACGCCGAGGCGCATTGGTGCTGCGCGCTGTGCCGGTTCGGCATCGAATACGTCGAAGACCCGAATACCTTCGAGTATCTCCCGACCTGTCACCGCGCAAGCTTCGACAGCTTCCTGGAGGACGTCGATTACCTTGCTGCATTGGACCATTCCGACGGGATCACGCGGCGGCAGTACCAAAAGGACGCGGCAAAGATCGCCGAGGTACAGCGCGGTATCCTCGCGACCTCGCAGAACGAGGAGCCGTTCGACGTATTCATCTGCTATAAGGAATCCGAAAACGACGGTACGCGCACCCGCGACAGCCTGATGGCGCAGGAGATCTACTATCAGCTCACCGAGCAGGGGCGGCGGGTGTTCTTCTCGCGCATCACGCTCGAGGACAAAGCGGGCACGGAATACGAGCCGTACATCTTCGCGGCATTGAACTCCGCAAAGGTCATGATCGTGGTCACGACCTCGGCGGAACATGTCAACGCGGTCTGGGTCAAGAACGAATGGAGCCGCTTCCTTTCGCTGATGCGTAAGGACCGCAGCAAGCTCCTTCTGCCCTGCTACCGTGACATGGACCCGTACGATCTGCCGGAAGCGTTGTCCGTTCTGCAATCCTACGACATGGGCAAGATCGGCTTCATCCAAGACCTCATTCGCGGCGTGAACAAGGTGCTGGACGCGAGCAAGCCAAAGGAGACGGTCAAGGAGACCGTTGTGGTGCAGCAGACGCAGCAGAACAATGTTGCGCCGCTTCTGAAGCGTGCGTTCATGTTCCTCGAGGATGGAGATTTCACCCGCGCGGATGAATTCTGCGAACAGGTTTTGAATCTCGATCCGGAAAACGCGGAGGCTTACCTCGGCAAGCTGATGGCGGAGCTGAAGGTCAGAACACGCGACACGCTGAAGCATCAGCCGGAGCCGTTCGGCAATCGAAACAATTATCAAAAAGCAGTACGCTTCGGAGACGCGGCGCTTCAAAAGAAGCTGAAGGATGACATAACCTTCATCAGGGAGCGCAACGAGACCGCCCGCAAAGAGGGGATCTATCGGCAGGCGATCGAAAAACGGAACAACAAGCGATATCGGGACGCCATCGAACTGTTCGGCAGGATCGCCGGATTTAAAGATTCCGACGCGCGCAAAGAAGAATGTGAGCAAGAGATGGAGACAGATCGCAAGAATACGATCTATGATACCGCGCTTGCTTTGAGCCGGTATGATACGGTTGAAAAGCAGCGAGAGGCGATCGAAAAACTGCGTCAGATCCCGGGCTGGAAGGACGCCGACGTGCAGATCGGATTGTGCGAGCAGAAAATCGAAACGATCAGGATCAATACCGAAAACGCGCGTAAAGACGGGATCTATCAGCAAGCGCTTTCGCGGATGAAAGATGAAGCCGCGCTGACGGGCTCTGTCAGCGTCGTCAAGAAAAGCCCGATCGAGCGGCATAAAAAAGCGATCGAACTGCTGCGTTCGATCCCCGGCTGGCGCGACGCGGAAGCGCAGATCGAGCTCTGTGAACAGCATATCCGGGAATTGCAGGCACAGGCGGAACATGAACGCATCGAAGCCGAGCGCAAGGCGGAGGAGGACCGCATTGCCGCCGAAAAAGCGGCAAAGAAGCGCACGCTGACGATGGCGATCGTGATCCCGACTGTCGCTGCCTGTATCGCGTTTGTGATCGTATTGTTTGCGGTGATCCTCCCGAATCAAAAATACAAGGCGGCGGTGAAGCTCTATGAGAACGGGGAATACGAAGAAGCGATCGCCGCATTTGAAGCGCTGAACGGGTATAAGGACAGCGAAGCGCAGATCGAGAATTGCAAAACGGCGATGCAAGACCGCGAATATGACGCGGCGGTCGCACTCTGTGACGAAGGCAAGTATGAAGAAGCGTATACGGCGTTTGCCCTGATGGATGGATATCGGGACAGCGCGGCGCAGATGGAGGCATGTAAAACCGCGATCAAGGATCGGGATTACGACGCGGCGGCTGCGCTTTACGATGCAGGCAAGTATGAGGACGCGATCGCTGCGTTCAAAGCGTTGGACGGGTATGGGGACAGCCTTAATTTGATACATCAATGCAAGTATCAGATTGGGATTATATTGTTTGATGAGGGAAAATTTGAGGAAGCGGCATCTTCATTTATTGCTGCAGAAGGCTACAAGGACAGTGCAGACATGATTAACGAAAGTCGGTACTGTCAGGCAAATAACTTGTGTAATGAGGGAGATTATTCTAGGGCATATACACTTTTTATCGCATTGGGAAAGTATAAAGACAGTTTTCAAAAAGCAGAAGAGATTAGACCGCAATACATTCAGTCACAGATACGGAGTGCTAATATTGGAGCAGTTGTCTCATTTGGTTCTTATGAACAGGACAATAATCGTGCTAATGGAAAAGAACCGATAGAATGGTACATTATTGCAAAAAGCGGAAACAAAGCATTGCTTCTTGCAAAAAACGCCTTGGAAGAAGGGTTTTATCATAACTTTCCTAATGATGAAAAGGAGGATGATGAAAAAGAAGTGACATGGGAAACATGCTTTCTTCGAAAAAGACTGAATGAACAATTTCTGAATGATGCATTCAATGATAATGAAAACAAGATGATTGTGAGCTCAACCTTGGAAACAGTCACAAACAGCGGAACCATAAGGACAACAGACAAAGTGTTTTTGCTGAGTGAGAAAGAATTGAAACTATACTTGGATAAAGACACAATCCGTTGTGAAGCAACAGCGTACCTGAAATCAAAAGGTGTATTTGTAAATAATTATAATCACTGTTTGTGGTATTTAAGAGATAAATATAAATATCAATCCATTCAATCCATTATGGGTGTGAATGAAAGTGATGATGGCGATATTTTACTCCAAGCCTTCGTCGTCAACAATAAAGGGGGAGGAGTTGGCTATTGTATCCGTCCTGCTATCTGGGTTAATTGCGAGTAACTATCCTAAGTGATAAGAAGGAGAGTTGTTAAGTGGATATTAAGAGAGTTCTTTCAGAGAGTCAGACTAATAGCATAGTGAATATTATTCGGGATAAGTGCAGACTGTTTCATGAAAAGAACGAGGATTTGTATTATAATCCTTATGTCATAATGAGAAAGCAACATGCGCTGACAGGTGCGGTACTGACAGGTTTTGCTCCGATGAATATGCAGATAGAAGGACTTGCATCTCGAGACGTCAATTATGGACCTCAAAACAAAATGTGTCAGCCTGAATTATACAATGAGAATGCAGTATTCCATATTTATAGCAACAAAGCAAACATTGAAAAGAACAATTTGGTTAGGACGAAGTGCGAACAGTTTAATCGCGATATTGAGAACACAAAGCCGAATTTCTATATCATTAGATTTAAAACCAATGGAAGTGATCAATTAGTAGGATTGACTTTGTTATTGCCAAATAAAGATGTCCAGATAATTGATGAATATGAAATACCAATAATGCAGTATTGAGGAGGTTTTATGGCACACATTGCAGAAGTAATCAAGTACGAAGGCGACAACAGCACATTTGTATGGAAGCATCCGCAGGAGGATTTCAATCTCGGCTCGCAACTCATCGTGCATGAGAGCCAGGAAGCGGTCTTTATGATGAACGGACAGGCGCTTGACCTGTTCGGACCGGGGCGCTACACGCTCGAAACGCAGAACATTCCGCTGATCGGCAAGGCGCTGAAAGCGGCGACGGGCGGCATTTCGCCGTTCCACTGCGAGGTCTATTTCATCAACAAGACCGAGCAGATGGCTTTGAAGTGGGGCACGCCGGACAAGGTGCGCTTCATCGATCCGCTGACCGGCGTTCCGCTGGAGCTCGGCGCAAGCGGCGATCTGTCGCTTGCGGTCGAGGATTCGAGAAAACTCCTTGTCAAGCTCGTCGGCACCATGCGCGGGATCGCGTGGGAAGACGCGGCGGGATTTACAAAGTCGCTGCAGGCGTCATTCCGTCCGCTGATCACGAGCACCGTCAAGACGAATCTCGGCGCGATCATCAAGGACAACGCGATCGACATCCTCGAGGTCGATGAAAAGCTCGAGCTGATCTCCGGCGTGCTCGGCGCCAAGATCCGCGAGGGCTTCGAGGACTACGGCCTCACCGTGCCGAAGTTCTTTGTGACGAGCGTCGTGCTGCCGGAGGACGATCCGAACTTCAAACGCATCCGCGAGCTGCACACGATCGTGCTGCAGACCCGCGTGATCCAGGCGGAAGCGACGGTCAAGACCGCGGCGGCGCAGAGCCAGGCGCAGTACCGCACCGCCGAGGAACAGAGCAAGGCGGCGATCGAAGCGGCGCGCAGACAGGCGGAGCTCGAGCGTCAGACGACCGAAACCGAGGTCGCAAAGCGCGAAGCCGAGCGCAAAGTCATCGCGGCGCAGGCGGAAGCGCAGGCGGCGCGCATGCAGGGTCTGACCGAAGCCGAGATCATGGCGGCGAAGGGCTACAACCAGAAGGACGTCCTGCAGGCGGAAGTGCAGAAAGCGTACGCCGAGGGCATCGGCAACATGGGACCGGACACGGTCAACGGCGGAGGCGGCGGTTCGAGCGTGATGAGCGATATGCTCGGCCTCGGCGTCGGCATGGCGGCGGCAGGCACGATCATGCCGCAGATCGGAAACATGTTCGGCAATATGCAGCCGCAGCAGCCCGCACAGCCGGCAGCGCCCGCACAGCCGCAGGACGATATGGCGGCGTTCAAGGCGAAGGTCGAAAAGCTGACCATGATGAAGGACGCGGGGCTTCTGACCGAGGAAGAATTCGCCAACATGAAGGCGGAGCTACTAAAGAGCATTC
Source organism: Clostridia bacterium (assembly GCA_017524445.1). GTDB lineage: Bacteria > Bacillota > Clostridia > Christensenellales > CAG-138 > UBA3792. The sequence continues at coordinate 37,669 of JAFXVP010000055.1, forward strand.
TGTAAGGGGGAAACGGATATGAAAAAGGCATTCAAAATCTATCTGATCGCGTGGGCGATCATGTTCGTGCTGTTCAACGTCGTCGTGATCGCGCTGCCGAAGGAAACGACGGTCGCGGGCGTCACCGTTACCAAGCTCGGCGGGCTTTCGTGGATCACGCTGATCGTGTTTGAGCTGTGCTTTGTCGGGCATCTCGTCTGCACGTGGTTCGCGCTGAAACGGAACAAGCTGTCCGGCATGTTCTACCGCCTGCCGCTGATCCGGCTGTCCTATGCGTGCGTGATCGTTACGCTCGTGCTCGGCTGCCTTGCGATGGCGATTCCCGGTTTGCCCTCGTGGATCCCGCTGGTCCTCACGCTCGCCGTGATGGCGATCTACGTGTTCGCGATCCTGAAAGCGGCCGCCGCGGCGGAGATCGTGGAGGAGATCGACGAAAAGGTCAAGGCAAAGACGGCGTTTATCAAGACGCTGACCGTCGATGCGAACACGCTATGCTCACGCGCCAAGAGCGAACCGGTTAAGACCGCCTGCAAAAAGGTTTTTGAAGCCGTGCGCTATTCCGACCCGATGAGCGCCGACGCGCTTTCCGACGTCGAATCCCGCATCCGCACCGAGTTCGACAGCTTCACCGATGCGGTCATTTCGGACAACGCCGACGCCGCAGCCGCCTCCGCGGACGAGCTTCTGACGCTGATCCAAGAGCGCAGCAGCCGGTGCAGGATGGAGAAGTGAGATTGTAAATGAATAATGATTTGTTAGTCAATATTCTTATTGGATTAGGCGCTGGACTTATTTCAGGATTGGCGTCAAGCCTCATCACATATTTCATTACAAAACGAAGAGAGAAAAAGGAGTTTCTTTTCAATTATTGGCACAATTATATTTTTTCAGCGTTAGATAAATGTGGAGTGTACTTTCCTAGATTCGAGGAATTGACATCTATAAGAGTGATTGGAGACAAAGATAGTAAATGGTATAAAGCCATAACTGAAATACAAGATCAGTTACATCCTGAGAATTTCGTAGACAAAGAGTTTTCAAATAAAGAAGAAGTTATTGCAAGGAATGCTATTATTGCACTAGAAGAATTGAATATGTGGAAGAATAAAAGGGCTGCAAAACGGAGGAAATAATGTCGATCTTCAAATGCAAAATGTGCGGGGGCACAATTGAGTTCAACGAAGGCGATACGATCGGCGTGTGTGACAGCTGCGGAACGAAGCAGACGCTGCCGAGACTCGATTCCGATCGCAAGACGAACCTGTACGACCGCGCGAATCACTTTCGCCGCAACAACGAGTTCGACAAGGCAATGTCGATCTACGAGAACATCCTGAACGAGGATCCGACCGACGCGGAGGCGTACTGGTCTTTGGTACTGTGCCGATATGGCATCGAGTACGTCGAGGATCCCGCGACGCATCGGCGCGTGCCCACGGTCAACCGCGCGCAGTTTACCTCGATCTTCGACGACGAGGATTATAAATCCGCGCTGAAAAACGCGGACGCCCTGCAGCGCTCGATCTACGAGGACGAGGCAAAGGCAATCAACGAGATCCAAAAGGGCATCCTGGAGATATCCGCCAAGGAGGAGCCGTTCGACGTCTTCATCTGTTACAAGGAGACTGACGCAAACGGCAGAAGAACGCCGGATTCCGTGCTCGCCACCGACCTCTATCATCAGCTCACCAACGAGGGCTTCAAGGTCTTCTTCTCGCGCATCACGCTCGAGGACAAGCTCGGACAGGAGTACGAGCCTTATATCTTCGCCGCGCTGAACTCCGCCAAGGCGATGGTCGTGCTCGGCACCAAGCCGGAGCATTTCAACGCCGTCTGGGTCAAAAACGAGTGGAGCCGCTACCTCGCGCTGATCAAAGCGGGCGCAAAGAAGACGCTGATCCCCGCGTATCGCGACATGGACCCCTACGATCTGCCGGACGAGTTTTCGCATCTGCAGGCGCAGGATATGAGTAAGCTCGGCTTTATGCAGGACCTGATCCGCGGCATCAAAAAGATCGTCAGGACCGACGAGCCGAAACAGACGACCATTCGAGAAACGGTGGTTCAGCAGCCGGCGCAGACCAATACGGCCCCGCTGCTTCGCCGCGCCTTTATGTTCCTGGAGGACAGCAACTGGCAGAGCGCCGATGAATACTGCGAAAAGGTTCTCGACCTCGATCCCGAAAACGCCGAAGCATATCTCGGCAAGCTGATGGCGGAGCTGAAGGTGAAAAAGCGCGACGCCCTGAAGGATCAGCCCGAACCGTTCGACAACCGGAACAATTATAAAAAGGCATTGCGCTTCGGAGACGAGAAGCTGAAACAAAATCTTTCGGATGATATTGCCTTTATCAATGCGCGTAATGAAGAAGCGCGGAAGACAGGGATTTACAATGACGGCGTAAAAGCCATGAATGCCGCATCGACGGAATCCACATACAAAAAAGCGGCGGCGATCTTCCAAAAGATCCCAGGTTTCCGGGATGCGGACGTCCTTGCGGAACGCTGTCTGGAACAGGCTGAGATCCGCCGCAAGAACGCGATCTATCACGCGGCGCGGTCGCAAATGACCGGCTTTTTCGCTTCCGGCTACGAATCCGCGATCGAAACGTTTCGTAAGATCCCCGGATGGAAGGATGCGGAAGATCAGATCCTTGCCTGCGAACGAAAGATCGAAGAGATCAAAGCGAAGGAAGAAGCGGATCGAATGGAGCGCGAGCGCAAAAAGGAGGAAGCGCGGATTACAGCGGAGAAACGAAAGAAAAAGAAGAAGAAAGCTGCGCTGATGATTGCTGCCGCAGCCGCTGTGATTGTCATGGTGCTGATCCTCCTGTTTACGGCGATCCTGCCGCCGATTCGTTATAACAAAGCGGTGGAGCTGTATAATGCCGGAAAGTACGAAGAAGCGATCATGGCGTTTGAAGCGTTGAACGGATATAAGGACAGCGAAACGCAGATCGAATCATGCAAAACGGCGATCAAGGATCAAGATTACGAAGCCGCGGTTGTGCTGTACGAAGCCGGAAAGTATGAAGAAGCGATAGCGGCATTTGAAGCGTTGGACGGGTATAAGGACAGCGAACAGCAGATCGAAGCCTGCAAAACGGTGATCAAGGATCAAGACTACGAAGCCGCAGTTGCGTTGTATGAAGTCGGAAAGTATGAAGAAGCGATAGCTGCGTTTGAAGCGCTGAATGGTTATAGAGATAGTACTGCGAAGATTAAAGAAACTAAACAGAAATATCATAAAGAACTGCTTTTAAAGGCGAACGTTGGTTCTTATATCTTCTTTGGTAGCTATGAGCAAGATAATAACACTTCAAACGGAAAAGAAGATATTGAATGGTTGGTGCTTGCAAAGGAAGGAGATCGGGTGCTTGTAATCAGCAGGCATGCTCTTGATTGTCAATGGTATCACAATTCTATGGTCGATGAGATTACATGGGAAACATGTTCACTGAGAAAATGGTTGAACAACGAATTTTTGAAAGCGGCATTTAGTGCTGACGAGCAGGACAAAATACTAAAAGAAAAGGTCACTGCTGATAAAAACGATTCAATATTTAGGGAAATACCTGTTGGAAATGATACATATGACAAGTTATTTTTGTTAAGTGTAGTCGAGCTTAGTCGGTTCTTCCCTTCTGAAAGTATGAGAGTATGTCAATTAACAGAATATGCTAAAGCAAGAGGTGCTTACTGCGATTCGGATCGCAATTGTTTTTGGTGGCTACGATCGCCTGAAACAAATGCATACTGTGCTGCTTTTGTTACGACAAGTGGTTATGAAACAAGCCGTTGGGTTTGGGATGATCAAAGAAAAGGATACAGCGATGGGTACAAAGGCCGGAATTGCGCAGTGAGGCCTGCTATGTGGATCAATCTTGAATGATGAATTCGGAATGAGGAATGAGGAATTATGAGAGAAAATGCTGTAAAAGATAAAAGCAAGGCGTTTGCGCTGCGGATCATAAAGCTTTATAAATACTTGTGTGATGAAAAACGCGAATTCGTCTTGTCAAAGCAAATTTTACGGTGCGGAACGAGCATCGGTGCCAATGTCCGCGAAGCGCAGAGGGGACAGAGCAAGCCGGACTTTTATGCAAAAATGAGCATCGCGTTAAAAGAAGCGGATGAAACGGCATACTGGCTTGAACTGTTATCTGAAGGCGGTTTCATTGAAACACCTTCATACGAAAGCATGTATGCCGATTGCAGCGAAATCATCAAACTGCTGACCTCCATCACCAAAACGCAAAATGATTAATTCCTCATTCCTCATTCCCCATTCCCCTGCCCCATTTGCGGGGGAAAACTGCATATCGTGATCGAGACCGGTCTTGCGGTCTGCGAGTCCTGCCAAAGGACGTTTGACGCAGATCCGCAGGACGTACAGAAGTACGGCGGGATCATGCGGGACGCGGAGCGCCTGATGCGGCAGAATACCGTCGCGGGGTACGAGGACGCGATCCGGCTGTTTGCTTCGGTCCCGTTCGTTTCCGGCGCAAAGGAGAAGCAGGCGGAATGCGAAAAGCGGCTCAGGGAACTGCAGGACAGGATGGAACGGCACAGGGAGCTTATTCACCGCGAGGATGAAAAGAATACTAAGCTCGGAATCATCCTTCTGATCCTGACGCTCCTGTTCGCCGCCGCGGCGCTCGCGGGGATCGTGTATCTTGTCATCCTCTGGAGCAGAGGGACGCTCTCACGCCCCGCGGTCATCGTCATCGTCTCCGTCGCCGTGATCGCCGCCGCGCTTGCGCTCTTCGGCAGGCTCCGGGGAGGAAACTGACACGATGATTTCGACAACCGGACACAGCTGCCGGCAACGGGAGACGACTTTCCCGCACGATGCAGCGGTGAAATGTTCGTGATCGGCAAGTCATATGCTTTCCCGACGGGAAGCGATAGATTTTTGCAAGCGGATGGTGAAACGCATGAAAAACGCCTGTCAAAAGCTGTATACAAAGGAAGGGAAGACGCTCCCGGCCGTGCCGTGGGAACGGTATCCGCGTCCGCAGATGGCACGGGCGGACTGGCTCTGCCTGAACGGAACGTGGGACCTTGCGTTCGATGAGACAAGAACGAGCATCCGCGTGCCGTTCTGCCCGGAATGCCTGCTCTCCGGGGTCAAAGAAGCCCCCGCGATCGGTCGGGAGATGACCTATCGGCGCACGTTTGCCGTGCCGGAGGCATGGAAGGGCAAGCGCGTGCTGCTGCACTTCGGCGCGGTCATGCGAAAGGCCGTCGTGTACGTCAACGGGACCAAGGTATGCGAACACGATAACGGCTATCTGCCGTTTTGGGCGGACGTTTCCGACGCGCTTTCGGACGGTGAAAACGAGCTTGTCGTGCGCGCAGTCAACGACCTCGACCCGCGGTATCCGTGGGGCAAGCAGAAGGTGAAGCGCGGCGGCATGTGGTATACGCCCTGCTCGGGGATCTGGGGGACGGTGTGGCTTGAACCGGTCCCTGAACGCGCGATCACAGCCCTGCGCATCCGGAACGGGCTTGATTGGGTCGAGATCGAAGCGGACGGCGTTTCGGACGGTATCGTTGCGCTTGACGGAAAGGAATATCCGCTTGAAGACGGCCGCGTGCGGATCGAAATTGCCGAGCCGCACCTCTGGACGCCGGAGGATCCGCATCTTTATCGGTTCACGGTATCAAGCGGCTTTGATCGCGCGGCGTCGTACTTTGCCCTGCGCACGCTGTCTGCGGAGACCGTCGACGGCGTCCCGCGGTTGTGTCTCAACGGCAAGCCGTACTTTTTCAACGGACTTCTCGATCAGGGCTACTGGAGCGACGGACTCTATACGCCCGCGACGCCGGACGGCTTCGAGACGGATATCCGCGCGATGAAGTCGCTCGGTTTCAACACGCTCCGCAAGCACATCAAGGTCGAGCCGGAGCAGTTCTATTACGACTGCGACCGCCTCGGTATGGTCGTCTTTCAGGATATGGTGAATAACGGGAAGTATCGCTACGTCCGCGACACCGTGCTGCCGACGATCCATCTCCTAAAGCGCAAAGACGCGCGCCTGAACCGCGACGCCGAAACGCGGCGGATCTTTCTTGAAAGCATGGAGGCGACGGTCCGGCATCTAAATAACCATCCCTGCATCTGCCTCTGGACGATCTTCAACGAGGGGTGGGGGCAGTTCCGCGCGGACGAGGCGTACGACCGGCTGAAAGCGCTCGACCCGACGCGCCTGATCGACAGCACGTCCGGCTGGTTTCATCAGAAAAAGAGCGACGCGGACAGCCTGCATATCTATTTCGACGCGCTGCATCCCGGCAAGGAGAAGCTCCCGCAGCTTCTTTCGGAATTCGGCGGCTACGTGTGGAAAATCGACGAGCACAGCTTCAACACGGAAAAGACGTACGGCTACCGCAAGTACGAAACGCGTGAAGCGTTCATCGAAGCGCTCCGTACGCTGTACGGCTTGCTGATCCCGCTTGCAAAGCAGGGCCTTTGCGGGGCGATCTACACGCAGGTTTCGGACGTCGAGGACGAGACGAACGGACTGTTCACCTTCGACCGCGCGGTGCTGAAGGTGCGGCCGGAGGAGCTCCTTGATCTTGCACAGGCGATTTTCCGCGGCGTCCTGACAGCGCGGGACCGATAGGGATGCGAGGCGCGCATAAGGACTGAAATACAAGAAAACGATCCGGGCTTCCGGATCGTTTTTCATATGGACGTTATTGCGCCTTCCGCCGTTTGAATCGCTCCTCGATCGCAAAGCCGATGCGTTCGATGCGCGTCAGTCGCCCGATCTGCAGCGCGCCTTCGGTGATGATGATCGCGACGGGAATGTCGATCACGTAATGCTGTTTCACATACAGGATGGAAAAACAGACGAGGATCAGGAAGGCGAGATTGAACCATTGATACCACTTCGGGATCTTTTGACAGTCCATCGTGCCGCGCCAGCAGATATAGCTGAGCACGACGTGCAGGGAGGGACAGAGGTTCGTCGGCGAATCGAGCGTGTAGATGAGACGCGTCAGGTCGTTGAACAGCCCGCTTTCCGTGATCTCGGGCCGTTCGATCGTGACGGGATACGCAAGGAAGCAGGTCAGCGTGAGCGTCATGATGATCGTATAGACGCCGCACAGGCGGTACGCGTGCCGCTTGCTTTCCGAAAGGATCCAGACGACGGTCAGGAGCCACGACGCAAAGGACAATACGTAGATGATGATCCACGCGGGCATGAGCGGGATCTTTCCGTCCAGAGGCGTGGCAAGACTGTGCGTCGGCAGATACGGCAGGATGGGACGCGTCGCGTAGAACACGGTCAGGTCGATGGTCAGAACGTAAATGAACGTGATGAATACGTACGGCGGGACCCGATCGAATAACAATCGCCGCGCCGTTCTCTTTTCAGATTCTTTTTGCTTCATAAGTGATAGCCTGCCTAATAAAAACGATGATCGGCGGGAGCGCTTCATGCGCGTTCCTGCCTGCGGCGGATACAAAACCGCACGAGCCGGTACCCGAACCGCACAAGCCCGTCGAGCGCGACGCACGCGGCAAGCGAGATCGCAAACGGCCGCACGATGCTCTGCGGGATCAGCAGAAATCCGAGCCCGTAAAGCCCGGCCACGGCGCCTTCAATGAAGTTCAGCACGCGTAAAAACGGCTGCTCCTTCTGCCTTGTGCCGAGCCAGAACGCGTAATACGAAAGCGCGATGCAGAGGATGCCGTAAAGCCCGCTGCCGAGCAGGAACATCGCCTGCTCCTTGAAGATCAGAATCACAGCCAAAGCGAGCACCGCGATCAGAACGAAGAACCGTCCGCGCGTTTCGCCGAACATGCCGCCCTGCTGCACGAGCTTTCGGATCGTCAGGATGAGCTGCACCACCGCGAGCGCAGCAACGATCACGATCGTGGTCAGCTCGAACAGGAAGCCGGACATGAGGAACAGGATCAAGCCCGAAAGCAGAAATACCGCGCCGACGATGCGCTGATCGGACAGGAGCGCCTTGAGCTTTTCGGTCTTTGTCTGCGGCAGCGGCCGGATCGCGTCGTCAAACAGAAGCTTATTCGGGATCTTCGCGATCGTCTTCCGCGTCGTTGCGCTGACGCCCGTCAGCTTCAGAAGCACAGACTGCAGCCGGTCCGGGTTGAGCTCTTCGAGCGTTTCGGTGCCGTCCGCGGACAGCGCGTCGAACAGTTCCCCGACAAAGACGGCCCGATCCTCCTGCGGCGTGCTTTCGAGCCAGTCGTTCATCAGATGGTTGATCCATTCGCTGCCCGGGTCGTTGTGATCCGTGACCGCAAGGCTGCCGTATTCGACTAGCCACGACGCGATCGAATGCTGCACGATCCCGTGCTCGCGGGAGCGCACGATCTTCGTGTCGGTGATCTTCGGTTCAAACAGCATGCCGACGATGTCGTATTCCGGAATGATGCGCGTGGTCTTCGGGTCGATCCGTTCGTCGATCTTCGGGTCCAGCACCTCGGGGCAGAAGCCCGGACCGTCCAGAAGCCAGACGTGCCCGACTTTATCCCATTTTTCGTCGGAAAGATGACAGGCGGCGTACTGCGCGTGGTTCGCGCCCTTCGAGTGCCCGCCGATATACCAGACGCCGTCGTCGATCACGCGCTCGGCGTATGCGAGCGAAAGCGCCTGCGCCTCCGTCAGCGTAAAGGACATCATGCAGTTCTCCCGCCACCCGGCAATGGACGCGTCCGTGCCGCGGTATGCGATGAACGAAAACTCCGGCGCGTGGAAGGTCACCGCCGAAAACTGCAGCGGCGGGTCGACGCGGACCTTGTTTTCGTAGTCGGAAAGGCGCAGGGAACCGAAGCGCTTGGAGCGCGCCGCGGCTTCGAGGATCTCTCCGTTGCCGTAGTCGCCGCCGGTGATCATGAGCTTCGCTTCGCCCGCCTCGATCATCGGAACGCAGTCGGAAACAAGGTGCTCCGTTTTTTCGTTCCGAAAGACCGGAGCAAGATCGAAATAACTGATGTTGCACAGCACGAGCGCGTCCGCGTCCCGGAACGGGTATGCGCGAAAATCGAGATCTTTGACCCAGCGAACATAATCTGCAAGCGTACTCACGGCGTTCTGCTCCTTTCGAACCTGATGCGGTTTCGGCGGACGGGCAATGCCCGTCCTTACAGCGTGTTTTTTCAACAAAATGTGCAGAGGAGACGATCCCCCTCATTACCGCCTGCGGCGGAGGGACTGTTCAAAAAGTCCTGTCATTCTGAGCCTTTAGGCGAAGAATCTTTTCAAAAAGCGATCGATCTGCTGCTTTTTCAAGATCCTTCGTCACATAAATGTTCCTCAGGATGACACGCTTTGGA
>JAFXVP010000056.1 GCA_017524445.1 Clostridia bacterium
CGTCCGTGGACACAGCCATAAACGTCATATTCTTTTCCGCCGGGTCTTCCGCGCCGCTTGAGCGTGTCGCCCACCGGCAGAAGCCCGATTCCGCCATTTCACCCTCGCCGAGCATGTTCTGCATCGCCTGCGTGAAAACCGCGATACGATAACCGTGCCGGGGCATATACGTTTCCGCTTCCTGCATACTCAGCAGGAAAACGCGGTCGATCGTATCCGTCCCTCCGTCCGATCCGTAGATCGGATTGTCCGGGGTTTCGTTTCTGTGCAGGATGATGCGCGCCTGTTCTTTCTCCGTAAATGCCGCATCGTAAAAATCCGTGTTCAGCCATTCACGCATTCCGGATGTCTCCCACGTAAAGGAGGAGCCGGAATCGTTTTCATCATGATACGCGCGATAGTCGAGCGCTTCGTCGCTCAGCAGCAGCGCCTTGTTCCCGTCACGCTCGAGCACCGTCCAGGTGATCGGCTCCGCACCGCTGCCGCGTGCGTCGTAACTGCCGAACCGCACCGTATCGCCGACCTGCAGCGATGATCTCAGCCCGTTTCCGCTTCGCACCGCAGCCACGGCAATGATCACGATCGCCGCGATGAGCAGAAGCGATCCCGCCGCGATCAGAGCGGTGCGCAGCGTTTTCTTGTCGGTTGTCTTTCCGCGCGATCCGCCGCGCCCGCCTTTTCCGCCGGGTTCCGTTTTTTCCGCTTTTTCAATCGCCTTTTGCAGCTGCCGCAGCAGCTCGCCCGCCGTCTGGATGCGGTCCTTCGCTTCGAGTTCCATGCCTTTGCGCAGCACCTTTTCCACCGGCTGCGGCACCTCGGCGTATCGGCTCATCGGCTCGAGCGTATCTTCGCCCATACGGTCGAGGCTGCTCGGCGGCGTAATGCCGGTCAGCATCTTATAAATCGTTGCACTGACGGCATACACATCCGTATACGATCCCTGCCGTCCGCGGCTGCTGTACTGCTCGGTCGGCGCAAACCCCTTTTTGAGGACGATGGATAATGTTTTGTTGTCCAGCCCGTTGGCTACCCGCGCCGCGCCGAAATCAAGGAGCTTCACCTCCGGCTCCCCGCCGTATCCGGACTCCGAACAGACAAAGATATTGTCGGGCGACACGTCGCGGTGCACCAGCCCTGCGCGGTTGATCTCGTCGAGCGCCCGCAGGATCGGCGTTATGATCTGCATGGTACGCCTAAGCGACAGTTTGCCCTCGCGCTTCAGGATCGACTGCACCGTCTCGCCGCGCAGCAGTTCCATAATGATATAGGCCGTTCCGTTCTCCTCGACGCAGTCCTGCACCTGCACCACGCTTTTGAGTTCCGTAAAGCGGGCAAGCATACGGCTCTCTTCGACCATTTTTTGCAGCCCCGAACGGAACATCTGCTGCGACTCCGGATCGAAGCAGGTGATTTCCGTCTGCCCCGTTGCACGCGCGGCAACGCTCGTCGGAAAGAATTCCTTGATCGCGACTGCCTTTTCCAGCCGCATATCCCATGCGATATACGTGATCCCGAATCCGCCCTGCCCGAGCACCCTGCCAAGTTCATACCGGTTTTGCAGGATCGTTCCCGGCGGCAAATGATTCGGACTTTGCGCACCCGTTCCGTAAATATATCCGCAGTGCGGACAGATCTCGTACGCCTCGTCGTAAGTCTTCATACACCCCAAACATCTGCGCATGATCTTCTCCCCTAACTCCCCGAATAAACGCTGTTTTTAATCATAAAAGAAATCGTCGATCGTATCGCTGTGCTGTTCCAGCTTCGGCATCGTGCTGTCGCCGCTGAAGCGTCGGTCGTTGATCACGCCGCGCTCGATACGCTCAATCGTATTGCCGTTTGCGTCGTACCAATACTGTTCTTTCCAATTCCCGCTACCGTCGTAAGCATACTTCGCGGAATATACGATCTCTCCGTTTTCCGAATGCGACTTGTACACCAGATTGTCGCCGTCATATCGAAACACGTTTTCACTTGCAACACTTCCGTCGTCATTAAAATTCGTGACCTTGGTTCTGTGATCGTTTGCGTCAAACTCCACGGTCGTGAGGATCTCGTCTTTCTCCGACAGATATTCTTCGCGCAGCTTTTTGCCGCCCTTGCTGTATACGGTTCGGCAATAGCCGCCTTCGCCGGGCGTTCCCTCGTAATCGGCGTATTGTGTCACTTCGTCGTTTTCATCGTAATACGTCGTTTTTGACTTGCGGTCGTCCGCATCATATTCCGTGATGATCCGGCTGACCTGTTTGCCCTCTGTGTCGTATTCCGCACGCAGACGCATCAAGCCCTTTTTGAGATAATCGTACTCCGTATACGCGCCGTCCTCCGTTTTGTACGCAAGCGTCATATCGTCGTTCGCGTCATACAGACAAATCTCCTCCAATGCGCCGTCTTCATCGTACCGGAAGCGAACTGCCGATTCTCCCTTACCGTCGACCCCGCTGACCGTGTGGGCGGTCAGATTGCCGTTCTCGTCGTAATCCCATGTACAGATGCGCTCCGTACGGTCATAACGCTTTTCCGTATACCGGATCAACTTGTCGTCCTTCACTTCCCGTGTTACGGTCTTCGCCTTCGTTGTACCGTCCGAAGCGAACCAGGTCTCATCCTTCCGGCCGTCGGACGCATATGTTTTGCTCTCGTAAACCGGAGTGCCCTTTCTATCGGTCTGCCGGACAAACGTCACCGCGCTGTCCTCATAGTTGTAGACTTTTGTTCCGATCTGCGTTGTGTTGTCTTCCCAAAGCTCAACCGTGGACAGCATCCCGTCAATATCGTATGTATACACTTCGCGCAGCGACAGCGACAGGTTTTCAAAGGTTTTCTTTTCGGCAAGGGCGCCGTCCTGATTGTAGGTATACCGCTCGGCGGACAGCACCGCATCGGCCGGCTTCTCGGACGCTGCGTCCTCCGGCACGTCCGCGCACAGGTATGTGACTGCATCCAGCGGCAGTCCGTCGTCGGTATAGCTGTACAGCGTATACTGCCTGACCGAGCCCTTCGGCAGCGAGATCTGCTCGCGCAGCAGTACGCGGTCATCTTTGTCCGTGAACACGGCGTACACCGCGCCGTCGTCCGCGGTATAGGTCATCGAGTCGGCGTATTTCGATTCGATCTTCGCGCGCTCCTCCGGCTGCGGGATCTCATCGAGCGGCAGGGTCTCTCCTCCCTGTTTTTCCGTAACCGTCTCTGCTGCTTCGGTTGTAGGATCCGGATCCGGATCGTCACGATTCTGCATCCAATAATTGATTCCAAATCCCACAGCCGCGAGAATCGTGACCGCCGCAAGGACGATCAGCACTTTTTTCAATAACCCCTTATTTTTCGGGCTGCGCGGTTTCGGCGGTTTCGGCGGACTTTCTCCCGAATCGCCGTTGTACTTTCCGAATGCGTCGAGCAGCGGATCGACCGTCTGCGGACGATCTTTCGCCTCAAGCGCCATGCCGTTCATAATCACACGCGCCATGCCGTGCGGAACGGGCGCGAGCGTATCGATCGCTTCAAGCGCGTCGTCCCCCGCTCTGCGTGCGAGGGAGTCGATCGGCGTGATGCCGGTGAGCATCTTATAGATCGTGGCGCAAACTGCGTACACGTCCGTATACGGTCCCTGCTTCGCGCTGCCGGAGTACTGCTCCTTCGGCGCGTAACCTGGCTTTAGGATCACGGACAGGCTCTTGTCGTCCTCGCCCGACGCGACACGCGCCGAGCCGAAGTCAAGCAGCTTCACCTTGCCGTTTTTACACAGAAAAATATTGTCCGGCGAAATGTCGCGATGGATCAGCCGCGCGGCGTGGATCTCGCGCAGCGCAAGCAGAACCGGCGTCATGATCCCGATCGTTTCGGTCAGATCAAATTTTCCTTTTTTCTCCAATATATCCTTGATGTTTTCGCCGTCGAGCAGTTCCATGATGATATATGCCGTGCCGTTCGCCTCAAAGCAGTCGTAGACCTTGACGACGCTTTCGAGGTCGTTGAATCGCGCCAGGCGGCGGCTCTCGTCGAGCATACGCAGGATGCCGTTGCGGAATCGTTCCTGCGCTTCCTCGTTATAGCACGTGATCTCCATCTGCCCCGTGATGCGCGAGGCCAGTGTCGTGGGCATGAATTCCTTGATGGCGACCTTTTTATACAGACGCGAGTCCCACGCGATATAGGTGATGCCGAATCCGCCCTGCCCGAGGCAGCGGCCGATCAGGTAACGGTCGATGAGCATCGTTCCCGGTTCGAGATGATTGCGGGACTTAGCCGGCGTACCTTTTACATACCCGCAGTGCGGGCACACTTCGACGGACGCATCGTATTCGTTCATGCATCCGAGACAGCGTTCTTTCACATTAAGCTCCCCCTCACTTGCTGTTCATGACCGTGATCGCGGAGAAATTGTCCATGTTTTTGCCTTTGCCGTTTTCCTCCACGACGGCACGCATCTGCTGCATCCATTCATCCGCGTCCCTGCTCTTGCGCAGAAGCTTACACATCTGCTTCTCGTCGATATACTCCCAGAACCCGTCGGAACACATCAGGAACGCCTGGCATTCGGAAATCTTATACGGCGCGGAAACTTCGTAACGGATCGTCTCCTCGTCGCTGCCGAGCGCGCGCAGCAGGCGGTTGCGGTCGGGATGGAAACGGATGTCCTTCTCTTTGATCGAACCGGCGTTGACCAGCATCTGCGGCACGCTGTGATCGAGCGTGCGGCAGACGACGGTGTTGTCGCGGAACAGATACAGACGCGAATCACCGATATGGCACCACGTAGCGTGATCCTTGCACAGCAGCAGCGATACAAGCGTCGTTTTCATCCCGGACACGAAGCCTTCCTTCTGCTGCATTTCCAGGATCTCCCGATTCGTCTGCTCGATCGCCTCGCTGAAAAACGCGCGCGGGTAGAAATCGAACGTCCGCTCGAATACTTCCCCGAAAACGCGGCAAGCGGCCGCAGACGCGGCGTCCCCGCGTCCGTGCCCGCCCAATCCGTCGCACAGAACAAAACAGCAAATGTCATCCCGCTTATATACGGCGATCGCATCCTCGTTTCGTTCGCGTTCGCCTCTTTTGGAAATTCCGTTATATGAGATCATACGTATTTCTCCCCTTCGCCTTATTGTGTCAGAAGCTCAAAATAATTTATCCAGCACCAACACCAGCGCGACCACCAGCGCTGCAAGCACCGCGATCAGCACGCCGATCACGCGATACTGCCGGCGTGTGCTGTTCGCGTCGATGATTTCGTCGATGTCAACCACCTCGTTTTTCTGCTGCAGCGCGTTTTTGAGATCCGCCGCGGACTTGAACCGAACGTCCTTGTTCATATCCATGGCTTTCGC
>JAFXVP010000057.1 GCA_017524445.1 Clostridia bacterium
CCACGTCCCCGAGACCTATGAAGACCTGACCGCCTGCTGCGACGCACTGCTCGCCGCCGGCAAGATCCCGTTCGGCTGCGCAGGCAAAGAGACCTGGTGCGTCACCGAGTACCTCGAGCCCATCCTCATCAAGACGATCGGCTATGAAGCGCTCAACAAGATCTTCGCAGGCGAAGCGACCTGGAACGATCCCGATATCGCAGGCGCTGTTACCACCTTCCAGGATATGATCAACAAGGGTTACTTTGATCCGGCAGGCGCCGCGCTCGGCAACGATGAGACCAAAGCGAACTTCCTCGCAGGCAAGACCGCGTTCTATCAGAACGGTTCCTGGAACACCGGTGAAGTCGCAGCCGCGAGCTTCAAGTCCGGCGTCGGCCTGTTCCCGGTCATGAACGCAGAGCGTTCCAACTACTATCAGACCATCGGCGGTCCGTCCGACGTTCTGGCGGTATGCGCAGCGTCCAAGCACGCTGATCTGGCAGCACAGGTCGCGGTCGAACTCGGCAAAGAGATCTGCCATTACAACTACCTGAATGCAGTCGGTATGCCCGCATGGATCCCGTACTATGACACCAGCTCGCTGTCCCCGCTGATGGTTGACATCGCAGGTCTCGTCGGCAAGTGCGAAGGTCTGGTCCTCTTCGGCGACACCGCAATGGCGGCTGATCCCGCACAGGTCTACCTCGACTACGTATCCCGCGTCTATGGCGGCGCAGTCAATGGTGAGGACTTCGTCGCAGGTCTGACCAAGGACCTCGGCTAATGTCTGACGCTTGAATCGATCAGCGTCTGACTGAGTAACTTAGGCGGCACCTCTCAGATTGCAAAGCACTTTGGGAGGTGCCGTTATCCCCTATCATTCGGAGGACACCGGCTATGCAGCGAATGTACAGCAAAAAAATCTATATCCTGTTATTTCTTCTTCCGGCGCTGATCCTGTTCTGCGGCGTCCTGATCGCGCCGATCGGCGCATCGGTGTATTTCAGTCTGTTTGACTGGAACGGATTAGGAGCGAAGACCTTTGTCGGGCTCAATAACTACAAGGAGCTGTTCACCAGCGGTGCCATCGGTTTCTGGAAAGCGCTTTTGAATTCCCTGCTGCTTGCCGCGCTGTCGGTCTTTCTCCAGCTTCCGCTGGCGCTTGCACTGGCGCTCGTACTGGGGAAAAAGATCAAGGGCGAGCGGGTGTTCCTTTCCGTCTATTTCATGCCGGTTCTGATCTCCACGGTCGTTATCGGTCAGCTCTGGCTGAAGATCTATAATCCGGACTACGGAATTTTAAACATTTTTCTGCGCGCGGTCGGTCTCGAAAGCATGGCAAAGATCTGGCTCGGGACAAAGGAGACCGCTTTGGGATCGGTATTCGTTCCGGTCCTCTGGCAGTACGTCGGCTATCACATGCTTCTGCTGTATGCGGGCGTCAAGAGCGTTCCGACGGAGCTCAGAGAAGCGGCCATGCTTGACGGTGCGTCGGACGCGCAGGTCAACCGCTACATCGTGCTGCCGTACATCAAGCCCATCATCCGCATCAGCGTGATCTTTGCGGTGACCGGTTCGCTGAAATCCTTCGACCTCATTTACGTTTTGACCAACGGCGGCCCGATGCATGCCACGGAGGTGCCGAGCACGCTCATGATCAACATGCTGTTCCTCCGCAACCGTTACGGCATGGGCAGTACGATCGCCGTGATGCTGATCGTGCTCTGCTTCGGTTTTGCGCTTTTGATCAGCGCGATCTTCAGAGAGGAGAAATAAGACCATGAAAAACAACTCCAAAATCGTACGCGTCATCATTTATATCGGGTTGGTTTTCTGGATGCTTGTCAACCTCTTCCCGGTCTATTGGATGTTTACGTTCTCCCTGAAAAGCAATCCCGAGATCTTCGGCGAGAACGTCATCGGTCTCCCGCAGGAGTGGCGGTGGTCAAACTATGAAAGCGCCCTCAAAACGGGAAATATGGCAAGGTACTTCCTGAACAGCGCGATCGTGGCGGTTGCGACGATCGTGATCACGCTTGCCGTCGCGCTGATGGCGACCTTCGCGCTGACCAGACTGATCTGGAAGCGCCGCAAGACCCTGAACAAGTTTTTTATGCTGGGACTCACGATACCGATCCACGCATCGATCGTGCCGGTATACGTCACGTTGTCCCGCCTCCATCTGCTCAATACGTATTGGGCACTTATCATCCCCTATTCAGCGTTCTCGCTGTCCATGGCGATCCTGGTCTGTACGGGATTCATGAACGAGATCCCGCGGGAACTGGACGAATCCGCGTGCATCGACGGCTGCAGCGTCTGGGGGATCTTCTTCCGGATCATCGTTCCGCTGATGAAGCCCGCCGTGGCGACGGTGGGGATCTATACATTCCTGCAATGCTGGAACGAGCTGATGTTCGCCAATATTTTCATCAGCAAATCCACGCTTCGAACACTCCCGGTCGGCGTTCAGGCGCTTTCCGGACAATATACGACCGAATGGGGACCGATCGGCGCCGCGCTGGTGCTCGCCACGTTCCCGACGCTGTTCATCTACATCTTCCTGAGCAAGAAGATCCAGGAAAGCTTCATTGCCGGCGCGGTCAAGGGTTAAATCCCCCGAACGGCAGAGAAACGGAGGACACGCATGTATTATATCGGCATCGATCTCGGCACCTCTGCGGTGAAGCTCCTGCTGGTGAACGAAGCGGGGGAGATCCAAAATACCGTTTCCGAGGACTATCCGCTGTATTTCCCGCAGCCCGGCTGGTCGGAACAGGACCCGACGGATTGGTGGAACGCCTGCGTGACAGGTATCCGCAAACTTCTGACGGGCTTTGATGCCGCCCGGGTGGTCGGGATCGGCGTCGGCGGTCAGATGCACGGTCTGGTCGCGCTCGACAAAACCGACGCGGTGATCCGTCCCGCCATCCTCTGGAACGACGGACGAACCGCGGAGGAAACGGCATGGCTCAACACCGCGATCGGCAAGGAGAAGCTAAGTAAGCTCACCGCAAATATCGCCTTTGCCGGGTTCACGGCACCCAAGCTTTTGTGGATGCAGAAGCACGAGCAGGATTTTTTCGCCCGGATCGCAAAGATCATGCTCCCCAAGGACTATATCAACTATCGGCTCACCGGCGTTCACGCCTGCGATTTCTCGGACGCAAGCGGCATGCTGCTTTTGGACGTGGAGCACCGGCGCTGGTCGAAGGAGATGCTGGAGATCTGCGGCGTAAAGGAAGCGCAGATGCCGCGGCTCTTTGAAAGCTATGAAATCATCGGCAGCGTAAAGCCGGAGATCGCCGCCATTCTGGGCCTTCCGGAAGGCGTACAGGTCGCGGCGGGCGCGGGCGACAACGCCGCGGCGGCCGTCGGCACCGGCGTCGTCGGCGAGGGCGGCTGCAACATCAGCCTGGGCACGAGCGGCACCATTTTCATTTCCTCCGAATCGTTCGGCGTCGATCCGCACAACGCCCTCCACGCCTTTTGTCACGCGGACGGGGGATGGCATCTCATGGGCTGCATGCTTTCCGCCGCGTCCTGCAACAAGTGGCTGTGCGAGGATATTCTGCACACCGCGGACTATGCCGCCGAGCAGGCGGGGATCACGGAAGACAAACTCGGTAATAACCGCGTCTTTTTCCTGCCCTATCTGATGGGCGAACGAAGCCCCATCAACGACGTGGACGCCCGCGGCTGCTTCATCGGCATGCGCATGGACACTGCCCGCGGCGATTTCGTACAGGCGGTGTTGGAAGGCGTGAGCTTCGCGCTGCGCGACAGCTTCGAGGTCGCCCGTTCTTTGGGGCTTTCCGTCGATCGGAGCCGTCTCTGCGGCGGCGGGGCGAAAAGCCCGCTGTGGAGAACCATTCTCGCAAATGTTTTGAACATTCCGTTGGATATCCCGCAGACGGAGGAGGGACCGGGCTACGGCGCCGCCATGCTCGCCATGGTGGGGACCGGCGCTTACGACAGCGTACGCGCGTGCGCCGACGCCCTTTGCCGCGTGCGGGAAACGGTGGAACCCGATCCGGCGATCGCCGCGCGGTATGAAGCGCAGTATCGGAAGTTTAAAAAGATCTATCCGACCATGAAGAACCTGTTTCAGGAGATCAAATAAAGGAGAATTACCATGAAAGAGATTTTTGAAAACATCCCGGTCATCCCCTACGAGGGACCGCAGAGCAAGAATCCGCTCGCGTTCAAGTTCTATGACGCGGATCGGATCGTCATGGGCAAGCCCATGAAGGAACATCTGCCGTTTGCCATGGCGTGGTGGCACAACCTGTGCGCCGGCGGCACGGATATGTTCGGCCGCGACACGGCTGACAAATCCTTCGGCGCGGAGAAGGGCACCATGGAGCATGCCAAAGCGAAGGTGGATGCGGGCTTCGAGTTTATGAAAAAGCTCGGCGTGAAGTATTTCTGCTTCCACGACGTGGATCTGGTTCCCGAAGCGGACGACATCAAGGAGACCAACCGGCGGCTCGATGAGATCTCCGATTACATCCTCGAGAAGATGCAGGGCACCGATATCAAGTGTCTCTGGGGCACGGCCAACATGTTCGGCAATCCCCGCTTCATGAACGGCGCGGGATCCAGTAACAGCGCAGACGTGTTCTGCTTCGCCGCAGCGCAGGTCAAGAAGGCGCTGGACATCACCGTGAAGCTCGGCGGCCGGGGCTACGTCTTCTGGGGCGGCAGAGAGGGATATGAGACCCTTTTGAATACGGACGTGAAGTTCGAGCAGGAGAACATCGCGAAGCTCATGCACCTTGCTGTGGACTACGGTCGGAGCATCGGCTTTACCGGCGATTTCTACATCGAGCCAAAGCCCAAAGAGCCCATGAAGCACCAGTACGATTTCGACGCCGCCACGGCGATCGGCTTCCTCCGGCAGTACGGTCTCGACAAGGACTTCAAGATGAACATCGAAGCAAACCATGCTACGCTGGCGGGTCATACCTTCCAGCACGACCTTCGCATCAGCGCGATCAACGGCATGCTGGGCAGCATCGACGCCAATCAGGGCGACCTGCTCCTCGGCTGGGACACGGACGAGTTCCCGTTCAACGTCTACGACGCCACCATGTGCATGTACGAGGTCCTGAAGGCGGGCGGTCTCACCGGCGGCTTCAACTTCGACTCCAAGACCCGCCGTCCCTCCTACACGATGGAGGATATGTTCCACGCCTACGTTCTGGGCATGGACACCTTTGCGCTGGGTCTTCTCAAGGCGGCGGAGCTCATCGAGGACGGACGCATCGACGCGTTCATCAAGGATCGCTATGCCTCCTATCAGACAGGTATCGGCGCAAAGATCCGTTCCGGCGAAACCACGCTTAAGGAGCTTGCCGCATACGCCGATTCTCTCGGCGCGCCCGCGCTCCCCGGCAGCGGCCGTCAGGAGTATCTCGAAAGCATCGTCAACCAGATCCTGTTCGGCTGAGCGGAAACGGCTCCGTGAACAGCGCGCAGATGCAACGTCATATCAGCCCCCTCAAACGGGGCTGATTTATTATATGTCGGTCGGAACGCGGCCGCGTTTCCCGCTTGCGTTTTGAGGCGGGGGATGGTACAATTCTGTTATCGGAAGAGACGGAGGGAAGTCCATGGACAACCAAAAACAAACCAAACGCAACCTGATCATGTTCCCGCTCGGCACCGTGGGCAGAGACATGGTCTACAACCTTGTCACAAATTTTCTGTTCACCTTCGTGCTGTTTACCCGCGAGCTGACCGCGGGACAACTTACCGCCATCACGGCCATCATGGTCGGCGCACGTGTTTTTGACGCGCTGAACGACCCGATCATGGGCAATATCATTGAGCGCACGCGGACCCGGTTCGGCAAGTTCAAGCCGTGGATCGTCGCCGGTATGATCACGACCTCGGCGGTGATCTATGCCACGTTCAACGTGGAGCTGCAGGGATGGCCGTTCATATGGTTCTTCGGCGTGATGTATTTCCTGTACAGCATCACGTACACGATGGGCGACATCTCCTACTGGGGCATGATTCCGTCTTTAAGCTCCGACGGCGACACGCGCAACAAGTTCACGTCGCGCGCGACCCTGTTTGCGGGTATCGGCGGGACCTCGGCGAGCATCCTGATCCCGATCCTCACCGCCGGCAAAAACGCCATCGGCGGCAGCACGACCACCGCGTACGGATGGATCGCGCTGGCGATCGCCATCCTCTGCCCGGCGTTCCTCTGCTTCGTGCTGTTCGGCGTGAAGGAGAACCGCGCCTACAATGCCGAGCCGGTACCGCCGGTCAGCTTCAAGAAGATCTGGACCACCATCACGGGCAACAAGCAGCTTTTATGGATCGCGCTGATTTTTCTGATCCACGAGATCAGCAACGCGATCGTGATCTCCGGCATGGGCGCGACCTATATCTATTTCGAGTTCGGCTATGCGGGCGGGTTGTATTCGCTGTTTACCACGATTGGGATGTCCGTCACGGCGCTCCTGATGATCTTTTACCCGATGATCTCCCGCAAGGTCCCGCGCAAAAAGTTCATGCGGCAGCTGCTTCTGATCTCGCTGGTCGGCTACGCGATCATGCTGATCTCCGGTCTTTCGCTTCCGTCCGGCGCGGCGAAGCTCATCGGCATGGACCTCAAGTTCCTGCTCATCACGCTCGGTTATATGCTCGCCAACTTCGGACAGTACGGGTTCTATCTCATCCTGATGATCTCCGTCATCAACACGGTGGAATATAACGAGTACATCCACGGCACGCGCGACGAAGGCATCATCACCTCCATGCGGCCGTTCCTGACGAAGCTCGCTTCCGCGCTTACCATCGTCATCGTATCCGCCACGTACCTCGCCGCAGGCGCGACCAAGTATACCAACGCGATCTCCAAGCTGGAGAACGAGGCCGCCGCGGGACATATCACCGAGGAAGTCAAGCTTTCCGAGATCGGAACGGTGCTCGAGGGCGTGACCCGCGGTCAGTCGACGGCGCTGCTGCTGGTGATGATCGTGCTGCCGGTCGTGTTGATGGTGCTGTCGTATGTCCTCTATAAGAAGCATTACAAGCTTGACGAGCCGGAATACGATCGCATCTGCGCGGAGCTTTCGGCACGAAGGGAAGGCAGGGAAGCATGAGCCTGACCCGGATCGCGCTGCGCTTTGCCGCGCCGCCGCCGAAGGTGGAGGCGTTCGATCGCTACTTGTTCATCGGCCCGCACCCGGACGATATCGAGATCGGCGCAGGCGCGACGGCGGCCAAGCTTGCCGCAATGGGAAAGCAGGTCACGTTTGTGATCTGCACCGACGGACGCTACGGGCTTGAAACCGCGCCGGAGGGCACGACGCCGGACGAGCTTAAGGAGATCCGAAAAGCGGAGACGATCGCATCCGCAAAGATGCTCGGGGTCACCGACGTGCGCTTTCTGGACCTTTCCGACGGCGGGCTGTACGACTTTTCGGACCTTTGGCGCGGCATCGCCCGCGTGATCGGAGAGACGCAGCCGCAGCTTGTTTTTGCGCCGGACCCGGACGTAAAAAGCGAGTGTCACGCAGATCACCGGAATGTCGGGGAAGCGGCAAGGCGGGCGGCATATTTTGCGCCTTATCACGTACTTACGGCACAATACGGTGCGGATGCCGCGGACGTACAGGCGCTGGCGTTCTACATGACGGCGAAACCGAACCGATTTGTGAAAACGCGCGGACTTTTAAAGCTTCAGAAGGAAGCGCTTCTTTGCCATACGTCCCAGTTCACAGCGGATTCGGAAGCGTTCAAAACGCTTGCGCTGTATCTGAAGCTCCGCGCTGCGGACTTCGGGCTTCGCGCATTTTGCGGTCAAGCCGAGGGCTTTCGCGTGCTCGGACAGACGCAGATGCACTGTCTCCCCGAAGCGGGACTTTAAGGAAAGAACCATAAAAATAACAGCTCCGTTCGGGGCTGTTATTTGCATATCGGGAGAGCTGCCGTTCACTCTGACGGGCCGAGCGCGGCTTCATAGAATTGCAGGAGCATTTCGGTGAACGCCGGGTCAAGCTCGTTCGCAAGCGCTTTGTCGACGGGGTCCGCGTCGGTCAGCTCGGCGCGATAGCGTGCGGCGCCGACGGAAAGCCACGGGGTCGAATGCTCGTTGCGATAGGCCGAAGTGATCTCGATACAGCGGACGTTCGTATTCCCATACGCTTCAGAATCGCGGATCAGACTGTTTTCGTACGGCACGAGGTCGTCCGAATCCCCTCCCACGATCAGCACCGGCGTCGTGACCGCGTCGATCGCGTCGCGCGCGGAATCGTCCGCGTTTTTACCGAACAGGAGCGCGCTTTCGAGATACAGAAACGGATACTCAAGATCCGCTAATAATCCGACGCGCGTTTTTGCGTGCGCATACATATGCGCAACGGGACGGTCGAACCCGGAAATGCAGACGGCGGCCTTGATCTCGGGATGCGCGGCAAGCTCCGTCGCGGCGGCATACGCGCCTGCGCTGTGCCCGTAGAGCACGACGGGAAGCCCGTTCCACGCGTCCGACTGCTTCCGATAGTCGAGGAATGCGGAAAGATCCTCCCGGATCTGCTGAAGTCCGATGACGCCGCGTCCCTCGCTGTCGCCCACGCCGGTTGCGTTCCACGTCACAGCGGACCAGCCGGCATGAACGAACGCGACGATCTCCATAAGATGCGCGTCCGCGCCGTCGCCGATGCCGTTGACGATCACGACAAGCCCCTTCGGGTCGTCGGCGTCGTACCGCCAACCGGACAGGGTATTGCGGCCGGAGGGGAAGGAAAAACGCGTCCGTTCGCAGTCCGGCTGAAGCTCCGCGTACGTATATTGCAGCGGCGAAAGCCCGTCCCTTCGCGCAAAGATCACGCGGAACACGACTGCGGTCGCAAGCATCGAAAGCGCGCAGTACAAGATGAGCGCGCAAAGAAGGATGCAGAGCGCTCTTCTGACCGGATGTGTTTTTCGTGCGGCAGCCTTCATAAACTTCCTTTCAAAAGAAAAACGTGACGCCGGAAATCGGCGTCACGTATGGATCATACACGGATCCTCGGATAATCAATAGTTGAATGCGCCGTTTGCAGCGCCGACCGCGATCAGGATGATGTAGATCACGACGAAGACGAGCTCGATGATGCCGAGAATAAAGCCGACCTTGCTGAGAATGAAACCGACCTTGGATGCGCCGACGAGCTGGCCGCCCTGATCAGTGAATTCCTTGGCCTTTTTCTTGCCGATTGCACCGAGGATGATGCCCACGAGAGAACCGAGGACGAGACTCAAAATACCAAATACGAGCGTATTCGGCTGCGGCAGATTGTTTTGATTGTTGTATTCCATATCATTACCCTCCTTCTATGGATTCGATATATTATACCGCACGCTCCGGCAAAAATCAACACCTTACGCAAATTATTCGGAAAATTGACGCCGGGGTCAGCTTGCGGTCTGCTCATCAAGCGATTTGAGATAGTTCACAATGGTGTCGTCGTACTTTTCCGTGTCGTTGATGCGGATGCGCGAGTGCGCGCCGTGATCGAACCAGACGAGCTTTTTGCCCGGCGCGGTGCAGTGCGCATAGAGGTATTCCGCCTGGTCCGGCGTCGAATAGGGATCCTCGCGGCTGTGCAAAAACAGAATGGGCTTTCTAAGCTTTCCGATGCGCTTGTAGGGCCCGTCGGTCACGACGTTTGCGTGCGAACAGAGCCGGATCCAGAGCATGACCTCCTGCTGTACGGGGAAGCGCTTCTTTTCGGGACGGTCGATCTTCATGTGGTTGTCGAACGAGCGATAGAAGGAATAGTACATCCCCTCGCACGACATGCCTTCGATATAGTCCGGGCACTGCGGCGCGGTCAGCGCAAACAGGGCGGTGGAGGAGCCGATGCAGATCCCGTGCAGAAACACGCGTTCGTTGCCGAGATCCTCGTGCAGCAGGCGGCACCATTCGAGAATATCGCGGTATTCGCGGTAGCCGAGGCAGCTTGCTTTCCCTTCGGAAAGCCCGTGCGCACGGTTGTCGATGACCAGCACGTTGCGTCCCGCGCGGCGGAACGGTTCCGCGAAATAATAGGAATACAGCACGCTTTCCGTCCGTCCCGCAACGATCAGCGCGGCGGAGCTGCCGCCGAAATCGAAGTATTCGCCGACGAGACGGAGCCCGTCGCTTCGGATCTCGACGTCGCGCTTGCGGTCGGCGTATCGGTTTCCCCATTCGATGCCGATGTCGTGCATCCTGCAGTATTCGGGATCCTCCGGGAAGCTGCAGCCGCGATCCCATTTGCCGGGCTTGTTGCGCCTTAGCAGCGTGGAATAGATGATCCACGCAATGATCATCGTGAACACGATGAAAGAAAGGAGCAGCGCGCCGAGCGCGATCAGTATCCAGAACCAAACCATACCGTTTCCCTCACATGATCCCGATTTCCCAGTGATAGATCTCCTGACCGGCGTCCACAAACTCCAGTTCGAGCATCGGATACCGTTCGGCGATCGCCTCCGTGAGCAGTTCCTCGTCGGATGCGGACGCATCCCTGCCGCGCAGAACGATGCCGGTTTCGCGGTCGCCGATGTCGTCGATCATGGCGAGCGCGCCGAGGATGGCGGACCTCCATTCGCTGTCGACGCAGACGAGCTCGCCGCCTAAGAAGGCGATATCCTCGCCGCGGCGGCAGCGGATCTCGTGGTATGTGTAATCGCGCGAGGCGGTCGTTTCCCGCAGGGTGATGATGTTGTCGACGCCGGAGCGCATTCCGGCGATCCGCTTTTCGAGGTTCTTTTCGTCCGGGATGTCCATTGCGATCGCGTAGTAGCCCTCGACGAAGCTCCTGGACGGCAATACCGTCACATGCTTGTCGGGCACGAGCGACGCCGCCTGCTCGGCGGCAAGGATCACGTTCTTGTTGTTCGGCAGCACGACGATCGCGTCGGCGTCGATGGATTCGAACGTGGAGACGAATTCCTGCGAGGAGGTGTTCATGGTCGCGTCCCCCTCGATCACACAGTCCGCGCCGAGCCCTTCAAACAGCTTGCGCATGCCCGCGCCGTTGACGACGGCGACGATGGACAGCGGCTTATGCACCTTCGGCTTTACGAGCCGGTCGTGCTCATTGTGCTGGATCTGCATGTTCTCGAGCTTGAAGGTGAGGAACTCGCCGTACCGCTGCGCCAGCTCAATGATGACGGCGGGCGCTTTCGTGTGGATGTGCACCTTGACGCGCTTTCCGTCCTGCACGCAGACGATGGAGTTGCCGAGCCGGTCGAGCGCGCCGAGAAACGCCTCGATGCTGAAATCCTGCTCATAGGCGGGGTTTCTCATGCGCTGCAGAATGAATTCCATGCAGTAGCCGTCGATGAAGAGACTGTCCTCGTTGAACCGGCTGAAATCCGGATCGGTTCCCTTTGATTCGGCTTGCTTCGCCGTATCCTCGAGAACCTCGCCGCGCAGATATTTCACCATGCCCTCAAAGATCAGGATGAATCCCGTCGCGCCGGAATCGACCACGCCCGCGTCCTTCAGCACGGAAAGCATTTCCGGCGTGAGGATCAGCGTCTTGCGCATTTCGGCGACGTAGGCGGAGAGGATGAAGTCGATCGTGGAGTTTCGCGTGATCTGGGAACGGATGTGCTCGATCCCCTCGCGCGAAACCGTCAGCATCGTGCCCTCCACCGGCTTGCGGACCGCGCCGTAGGCGACGCGATACCCGCGTACCAGCGCATTGCGAAGCTCGCCCGGTCCGATCAGGACCGCGCGGGAAAGCGCCTGCGCAAAGCCGTAGAAGAACTGCGACAGGATGACGCCGGAGTTGCCTCTTGCGCCGAGCAGCATGCCGGAGGACAGGGACTTTGTAAACACGCTGACGTCGCTGCTTCTCTCCGCGAGAGAAAGCCCGTGATCCAGCGTTTTGACCATATTGGTGCCGGTATCGCCGTCGGGGACGGGGAAGACGTTCAGACGGTTGATCTCATCCTCGCTTGCGCGAAGATTTGCAAGGCCGTTCCTGAGCATTTTTTCCAGTTCGATCCCGTTGATTCGTTTGATTGCCATAGTTTTTCAGATCGCCGCAAATCGTTCCGATGCGGCAAAAGCCATATTATTTGTCTTTCTTGCCCATCTGCGTGACGGACTTCGGCAGCAGGAAGGACAGTGCGAACGCAACGAGCACGGCGATCGCGCAGACCAGCGTCAGGTATTTCACGACGTTGTTCGTTTTCATCAGCGTCAGCACGGCCTGCCCGCCGATGCCGGAGGCGACGCCCGCAAAGAGTCCCTGCACCGCAAAGTACATCGCGGCGTTCGAGATCCCGGTGCGCTTTTCCTCGTCCGCGGCAAGCTCCGAGGGGACGGAGTACGCAACGGAGAACATGGCGCCGATGCCGAACGACGAGATCAGACCCGTGACGATTGCAAGAATCGTTTTCAGCGTTCCCGCTTCGAGATAGGAGACCGCAAACATGGACGCCATGCCGACGGCAAAGATCACGAGCGTATAACGGTACGAGAAGCCGAAGCCGAGCTTTTTCGTCAGCTTGTTATAGATGAGCAGGGTGAACGGCACGGGCGCAAACGCCGCCATCATGACGAACATCATGTTCATCCCCGCGACGGAGAAATACTCGTTGATGCCGGACAGGAAGAGCTGTACGCCGAACGTCATGAAGGAGTACACGACCATCCAAAGGATATAGTCCTTGTTTTTGAACGTATACGCGATCGACTTGAACAGATTGACGGAAACGGACGTTTCCTCGCCGTCGCGGCTGATCACGCCGTCCTTGGTGGAACTTTCCTTGATGAGCAGCAGCGGGATGAGCATGGTCAGCACGATCGGGAGCACGATCATGGACACCGGACGGACATTCATGCCGTTCAGCATTGCACGGACCACGACGTAGCCGAGGATGAAGTACAGGATGTCGCAGACGGATTTCACGTTCGACATGAAGTTCCGCTCCTCCTGCGTGTCGACGATCTCGGTGAACGTTGCGTAATACGTGACCATGGTCAGCGTGTAGAAGCTGTAGAAAACGCAGAGCGTGACGCCGTAAAAGACAGTATTCAGAAGCGTCGCGCCCGTCGGATTCGGCGTGACGAGCGTAAACAGAACGTATGCAAGGATCATCGGAACGAGACCGATGATGAGCGCAGGACGTCTGCGGCCGAACCGTGTTTTCAGGTTGTCCGTAAACGACGCCATCGGGACGTCGATCACGCCGTCGATGATCTTTGCGACGACGCCGAACACCGCCCATACCCCGGCGATGACCAGATCGCGCTGCAGGAACGTCTGGTACTGAATGACGTTCGGATTGAACCCGGTCGCGATCAGTGCACTGCACAGGTACGAGTTGACCATCAGGTTGAGCATGTTGACGCCCATACCGCCGATGGCATACAGGAACATCTTCCATTTATTGGTGAGTTTTCGCATAAGGATTCCTTTCTTACCCCTTGAAAAGGGACCGTTATTTGCCGGAGGAAAGCGCTTTTTCGATGATCGAGCGTTCTTCCGAGAGGTCTTTGGAAATGGGCTTGCCCACATAGTACGCCGCCATGAGGCCGGGCCCGATGTTGATCCCGCAGGACGGGAAGACGTCGTTGATGTAGATCGCTTTCGGATGGAAGCGTTCTTCGATGAGCTGCCTGAACGCTTCCGCCTGCGGCAAACGGTTGGTCTGCGCGATAAAGACGATCTGCTCGGAAAGGTCTTCCGCGGTCCGCCCGATGTATTCGAGCAGCGCGGC
The DNA here is from genome assembly GCA_017524445.1 of Clostridia bacterium. Taxonomy (GTDB): domain Bacteria; phylum Bacillota; class Clostridia; order Christensenellales; family CAG-138; genus UBA3792. The sequence goes on from JAFXVP010000057.1 coordinate 13,708, forward strand.
GTACGCCGCTTTCGCGCCCTTTGCCTTGCCGATGACCGTGGTCATGCCGTTGTAGTCGAATTCGCCGATCGGCTTGATGCCCGCGAGCGTGCCGAAGAACGCCTTCGCGTTGGTCAGACGGCCCTTCTTTGCGACGAAGCTCAGATCGTCGAGCCAGCCCGCCTGGTGGAACCGGTTCTTGTTTTCCTCGAGCCAGTCCGCAACCTCTTCCATCGTCTTGCCCTCGGCGCGCAGCATTGCGGCGCGGACCGCCATCAGCCCGAAGCCGGGACCGAAGCGCAGCGTGTCGATGCAGCGGATCTCGGCGTCCGGGTAGACCTCTTTCACCTGATCCGCCGCGGTGCAGGCAAAGTCGAACGTGCCGGAGATCCCGCTGGAGATCGTCATGACCAAAAGCGGCGTGCCGTCCTTTACGATCTCTTCCATCGCGCGGCGGAACTCCTCGATGTTGGCGGGCGCGGTGGCGTAGCCGCTCGGGTTTTTCCTTAGATCCGTATAAAATTCATCGCGGGAGAAGCGATCCCACGTGCGCGGGCCGGGGATATCCGACTTATCCGGCAGGATGACGTGTCCGGGCAGGACCCGGATATCGTATTCCGTGCTGAACGATTCGTTCAGATCGCAGGTGCCGTCGGCAAGAATTGCAAATGATTTCATGTTATCCTCCTATTCAATACCCTTTTTTAAGGTTCGATTGACTGTCAAGAAACGCAAACAGCGCGGCTTCCGCCCGTTCGGGATCGGAAACGAACGCCTCGGCGTGCCCCGCGCCTTCCGCGGTAAAGAACGCCTTTCTTGCGCCGCAAGCTTCGTATACTTCCCGCCCTGTTTCGTACGGGACGGTCTCATCCGCCGTTCCGTGCAGGAAGAAGCAGGGGATCGTCGTTCGCTTCAGCACGTCGTCCGTGCGCCGCTTGATGTCAAGCCGCAAAAACAGCTTTGCAAGCAGGCGAATGGGCGGCATGATGAGGAACCCGGGAACGTTCCGCCGCTTGCAGTCAAGGCGGATCTGCTCATACGGGGAGCGGAATCCGCAGTCGAGCACAAGCGCGCGCGTCTTTTTCGGGTCGAGATCGCATGCGGCAAACCCGATCGCCGCAGCGCCCATCGAAACGCCGTAAATCACCGTTTCGGCGACGCCTTCCCGCCCGAGCGCCCATTCGTTCCACGCGGCGACGTCGTACTGCTCGTACAGCCCGAGCCCGCAGCGCGCGCAGGATCCGTCGCCGTGCCCGCGCTGGCGGATGATCAGAACGTTGTATCCGCGGCGGGCGAAGACGTCCGCCTGCACAACGAAATTGACCTCCGGATCGGTGCGGTAGCCGTGCACGAGGATCGCGGTCCTGTCGCTTCCGAGATCGTAATAGTCGCCCGAAAGCGCGGCTCCGTCCCGCGCCGGGATCGAGACATGCGCCTTTTGATGCGCGGAAAGCCGGCTGCGCGCCGCAAGCATGCGGTCTGCAAATCGTGCGAACTGTCCGTCGGGCGCGATCAGCCGTTCGAGAGGATCGCCCGGTTTTGCCCGGAAGATCGTGCAGACGGCAACGACCGCCGGCGCGAAAACAAAGATCGCGTAGCATCCGATCAAAGCCGCAGGGATCCAGAGCATACCGTCCTCCTCAGAATTTTATGGGTTCGCCGCCGATCGGCCGGATACCGTTTTCGTCTGCGACGAAGAATCGCGTAAACGCGGTATTGGGACCGAAAACGGAGACGATCGGCGCGCGCGGTTCGGAAAGCTGAAACGTCACGACGGAATCCGTGAGCGAATCCGTACCGGCAGGGGAAAACGCGCGCTTTTTCGACGCCTTGAAGATCGCTTCCTTCCGCGTCCAGCAGGCAAGAAAGCCCTCAGCCGTTTCCGGATACGTGCTTTGCTCAGCGGCCGAAAAGCACCTTGCGCGAAGCTTCGGAAGCTTTTCCGCGGCAGACCTGCGGGAAAACCCTTCGAGCGTTTCCAGATCGACGCCGACCGGCGCGTTCGAGACCGCGACGCAGCAAAGCCCGTCCGCGTGCGAAAACGAAAACGCGAATCGGTCGCACGACCATCCGCCGTTCTTTTGCCGGACGAAGCAAAGTTCGTCCGCGTCGAGCGAAAAACAATGCTTCGCGGCGCGCCGAAGGATCGCCCAGTTTGCGATCCGCGCCTTTTTCGTCGCGGGATCGGAGCAAGCGGCGATCTCGCGTTCCCGTTCCGGCGGGACGGGAAAATCAAGCGAGAAGCGATCCGCCTCTCCGAGATACACGTTCAGCACCGGACGCGCGTTCCACATCCGGAACACCGCTTCCTCCTGCAAGCTCTTTTTTTCGCCGAAGACGCATTCGTAGGCGAAGTGCTCGCAGTTGTTGCGGATCAGATGATACCCGTCCGTGCCGAGGCGCTCCTTCGCAAGCCGCACCGTCCGATCCGGCGGGATGCGCTTTTTGCGCTCCGCGCGGTCAAGGATCGCGATCTCCGGGATGCGTCCCGTACAGAACACGTCCATGTCCGTTTCCACGACGAGAAACCGGTCCGGCGCGTCGGCATATTGCGGTACGGGCGGAAGACCGAACGCGATGATCCTGTCGTCGCCCGCGTAGACCCCGTAATGGAAGATCGAACCGATCTGCACCCGCACCATATCGCCCAGAGCGGGTTCGCCGGGCCGCCATTTCATTTCAGCTTCGCCTCGATGAAACTGACGACGTCGCCGAGCGTCTCAAAATCGGACGCGCCGACGTTGTCGAAGCGGATCCCCATCTCCTCTTCGATCGCGATGACCATATAGAGCATGCTCACGGAGGAGAAGCCGAGGTCCGCGACCAGCCGGGATTCCTCCGTGCAGGCGGCGACCTTGTCGCGGCTGCGGTCGTCCGCGGCGAGCAGAATCTCTCTGAGCTTTTCGATGATCTCAGTTCTGGACATTCTTATACCTCACGATCTTCATGGCGGGAGAGCGTTCAAAGTCGGTATCCCGGACGGTGATCCGGCTGACCTGCTGGAAACCGGGCAGCGTGCGGTTGACCTTCTCAAGCTCGGCGACGGCGTACGCCTTGCGCGCGGCGTCGTCCATATCCGTGAGCTCGGTCGGACGCAGAACGACCTCCAGCGCGAGGATCGGCTCGCCCAGCGCGCTGCGGGCTTCAAAGACCTGTGAATCCTGAATGAACGGAAGCGCGTTGAAATGAACTTCGACCTCGGCGGGGGAGACGTTCTCGCCGTTCGGCAGAACGATGATCTCCTTGATGCGGCCGGTGATGTAGAGATAGCCGTCCTCGTCGAACCGCACGAGATCGCCGGTACGGAACCAGCCGTCCTCATACGCGCCGGGTTCTTCCACGCCGACGTAGCCCTCCATCATGTTGCGGCCCTTCAGCCACAGCTCGCCGTTTTCGACCCGGATCTCCTGATTCGGGAACGGAAGGCCGACGGATTCGGGCTTTTTAAGACTTTCCGGGTTGCCGGAGACGAGGTTTGCGGACTCGGTGAGACCGTAGCCGGGCAGCAGCTTGATGCCGAGCTTGTCGTATTCCTTGACGAGGAACGGCGACACCGGCGCCGCGCCGCAGATGATGGTCTTGAGGTCCGCGCCGAGCATGTTGCGCCCGAATTTCTTGGAAAGCGTCAGCGCCATTTCCGCAAGCGCCGGAACGATGACCATGATCGTGGGCTTAAAGACCGCCACGTCGCGGAACATGTCCTTGTTGTTGCGGCAGATATACAGCGCGCTGCCGGTATAGAGCGAGGTCATGAGATTGCGGATCAGACCGAACACGTGCGAAAGCGGCAGCACCAGAAGATAGCGCTGACCGAACACGTCCGGGTAGCCGTAGCAGCCGTTGATCGTGCCCTGCATCACCGCGTCGTTCGAAAGAAGCGCGCCCTTGCTCTTGCCGGTCGTGCCCCCCGTAAAGACGATCGCGCACGGCGTTTTCGGCTCGCACGGCACGAGCGGCGTCTTTTCGTCGGAAACGGCGTCGGCGGGGATCAGCGCGATGTCGGGCCGCTTTGCCTTGACGATCGCAAGACGCGGCTCGAAATCCGCCTGATAGACGAGCTTTTTGATGCCGAACATCATGCAGCAGCCGAACACGGCTTCCGCGGGAAGATGCGCTGGGAAGATCGCGGCGGTCGCGCCCGAGGTCACGACGGCAAGGTACGCCTTGACGAAATCGTAGGAGTTCGCGGCAAAGATCGCAACGCGCGTGCCGACCGGGCAGTCCTTTAACAGCGTGCGGAAGCCCGCGGCGTCCGCTTCCAGCTCTTTAAAGCTTCTGGCTTTTCCTTCGTCGACGATCGCCGGCGCGTCGGGATATTCGTTCACGCAGTGTTCCCACATCGCGGAAACGGTCGTAAACTCGCGGATGCGTTCGAACGTCTTCTCATCCGTGTATTTGCGAAAGATCTCTTTACTTGGTGTCTGCATCGGTTTTCCTCCTGTTCTGATATGCAATTTGCTTTAATTCTTCTTCTTTCCGCCGAAGCTCTTCGGCGACGGCGTCGATCTCGGACATCGGCGGGCGTTTGCCGTACCGCGCGTAGAGATCGATCGGTTCTCCGATGACAAAGGTCATACGGTTATAGAAATGCGCTCTCGGCTTTACGTAGACCGGCACGATCGGCGCCTTGCCCTGCAGCGCGATGAGCACGGGACCGGACTTGAACGCACTTAGGTCGCCGCTGCCGTCGTTGATGTGTCCCTCCGGAAAGATGGACACGAGCGAACCGCTTTTGAGCTCGTCGGTGATCTCCCGAAGTGAGCCGAAATTAAAATTCTGCCGGTCGATCGGAATACAGAGAAACCGTTCGAACCACCACCGCGCCTTGGATTCAAAGAACTCCTTGCCGCAGACGAAATGGTGCCGCCGGTACCAGACCGCAAACATCACGTTGACCGGATCGAAGAATCCGTCATGGTTCGAGATCAGCAGCGCGCCGCCGCGGATCGGCTTTTTTGCGGCTTCCGATTCAAACCGCCAGCGCGGGCGCAGCCAGATCATCCCGGGAAGCGCGGCGGACAGCTTGACGAAGTCGTAGACAAGGTATTTCAGCGAAAACAGCTTAGCGCGATTCGGTCGTTTCTGTTCCATACAGCAGTGTCTCCAATGCGATGATCCGTTCCCGAAGCCGTTCGGAAACGATGGCAAGATTCTTCGTTTCGTCGGCGCCCTCTTCCAGAAGATCGGAGGCGAGGATCGGCTTTCCGATCAGAACGCGAGCGCGCTTGCGGCAAAAATACGATCCGTTCGTCACGACGGGAATGATCTTCGACCCGCTTGTAAGCGCCAGATACGCCGCGCTCACCTTGAACGGCAGGGGACGCTCCTCGCCCGGGCGGGGCAGACGGCTTTCCGGAAAGATCCCGACTACGCCCCCGTGCGAAAGGATCGAAAGCGATTTCGGCATGAACCCGAAATCATGCGCGTTCCGATCGACGCGGATCCCGCCGAGACACCGCAGAAGCAGCGCGAGCAGCGGCTTTTCATACAGCACCTCCGCCATCTGAAAGCGCAGCGTGCGCGTAAAGAATACGAACAGATAGACCGCGTAGTCGAAGATCGACGTATGATTCGAGATCACGATCGCGTCCTTTTCGATGTGCCGCCCCTGCACCTTCCTGTCCTCGTAAAGGATCTTCGTCCGGAAGCACAGAAACTGCACGAGCCAGCCGGTGATCTTCACAAACCAGTTGAACAGCCCGATCATACCAGAAGATCGCCGCCTTTCTCCGCGCGGACGTAGTCAGCGATGCTGCGGACTGTCTTCAGCCCGGACTCCTGAAGCGGAAACGGCGCGTCGAACTCGTCCCGGAGCTTCGTCAGCATGGCAAAATAATCGAGACTCGTGCCGCCGAGATCGAGGAAGAAATCGGCGTCGAAGGCGACTTCGTCTTCGCTGCGGTTCACGGCGGCGGCGACGACGGCGCGAATGCGGTTTAAGAGCGCGTCGGCCTCCGCATCGTCCTGTTTCCGTGAGAAATCCAGCGGACGCAGCGCGCCGGAAGCAAAGTCTCGTTTCAGCCGGACCCGGTTCAGCTTGAATTCATTCGCCGCCATCAGAGGCCCTTCGACCGGAACGATGCGCGAGATCGCAGCGGAAAGACCGGAGCGGCCGACCCGTTCTTTCACCGCGTCCAAAAGCTTCTTTGCCGTTTCCGCGGCGGTCATGCGGTTCATGCCGACCAGCAGCACCGCGGAGGCGTTCCCGCCGTCGCCGACGGGGATGAGACAGATCTCCGCTCCGTCCGTCCGAAGAAGCGGTTCGACGGCGTTCGGGTTCAGATTTTCGCCGTTCGCGCCGACGATGAGATCGTCCGTGCGGCCCAGGATGCGGTAATGCCCGTCGACGCATTCCGCAAGGTCATGCGTATTGAACCACCCGGAGCGATCCGTCCGTCCCTTTTCGGTCAGCACGTATTTTGCGGTCACGAGCCCGCGAACGAGCAGCTCGCCCTTATCATTTATTTGATACTCGACGTTCTGCATCGGCTTGCCGACGCAGCCGAGACGGAGGTATTGCTGCTTTGCGGACAGCTCGACCGACGTGATCCCGATCTCGGTCATGCCGTACCCGTTCGCGAGCGGGTATCCGATCCCGTTGAAAAACGCCTGCACGGCGGGGTCCAGAAAGCTCCCGCCCGAGATCATATAGACGACGGAATCCCCGAACAGATTGTCGCGCACCTCGCGGAACGCGAGCTTTGAAAACGCTGCGGAAAGCGGGCGGGGCAGTTTCTGCGTCAAAGCCAGCGCGCGGTCGAACTTCGCCGCGGTCTGTTCGCCGCGGTTTCTGATCTCCTTTTTTGCCTGTTCGCAGACCTTCTCCCAGAAGAGCGGCACGGCAAAGATATGCGTGACCTTGTGCCGGCGGATCGTGTTGACGATGGTGGAGGGGGAGAGGTCCGAGAGATGCACGAACGTTCGCGAAAAGAACCCGAACCAGATATACATCGCGATCAGGCCGAACACGTGATAGAAGGGGAGGAAGGTCAAAAGCTTGAGATTGCCTTCAAAATGCTTTTTGATCAGCGGCTGTTCCCGGATGATCCCGTAGCTATCGCAGATCTGATAAAAGAATTCCTCCGCGCCGTACGCGCAAACCTTGACGTTCTCAGTCGTGCCGGAGGACATGACGAGAAGCTCCGTGCCGAACGGCTGCGCCGCGATCGGTTCGCCGGAGGACGGGATCTCATCCGGACGCAGCGCGGGACAGGAAAAATCGCCGTGTTCCGCAATGACGGCACGGCAGTCCGCGATCTTCAAAGCGCCTGCAAGCAGCGGCGCCGGCAGACGCAGATTCATCAGAAGCGGACGGAAGCCTGCGGCAAGGATCGCCCAGAAAAGCTCGATCCAGTCGAGACTGTTGTCAAGGTATAACCCGACGACGGCGTTTTCGGGAAGCGTTCCGAGCGCCTGTTTCAATGCGGCGGCACGCGAAAGAATATGCGCTTTCGCCTCGCCGTAGGTCGTTTTGCGGATCTTAAAGCCTTCGCTTTGCTCGTAGAGGACGTTTTCCTTCTCACGGAACATCAGCTCGAACAGCGCGTCGAAAGAAAACCCGGCGGCGCGGAACGCGTCGAGTTTATCCTGCACAAAGGCGTCGATGGAACGGTAAGAACCGATATGATAGTCCGTCATAAACAACACTCATCCAAAATAAAATCACTTTTGCCATTATAACGCTTTTTGACCTGTGAATCAACATTTTTCCCAAAAATCGGACAAACTTTGTCTGCGATCGCCGTGGATCCCATTGCAATTCCACGTAAAAAGCAGGCACATTGCCGCGCCTGCTTTTTGATACTGCCGATTATTTTTCGAAGGAGAAATGATAGTCGAGATGCTTCTCGTCGCGCACGGCGATCAGCTCCTTCTGCACCGCCTCGTTGACGGGAACGCCCTTGTCCTTGCGGTCCTGCCACACGAGCCATTCCTTTTCGCCCGCGGTGTAGATGCGCTCCTGACCCGGCGCCTTTTCGGAATTGCGCAGCGCGCGAAGGATGTCGCCGCAGATCTTTTTGAACGTGTCGAGGCCCATGAACGCTTCGGGATCGATCGCGATGAAGAAGTGACCGAGGTGATACGGACGCTTGTTGCCGTTCTCGTCCATGCCAGTCAGCATCTTCATGTAGCTGCCCGCCTGCAGCGCCGCGGAGAGGATCTCCACGACCGTCGCGTAGCCGTAGCCCTTGTAGCCCGCAAGCTCCTCGCCGATGCCGCCGAGCGGAGCAAGCGCCGCCGTGCCCTTGGTAAGGTCGATGAGGATCTGCTTAGAATCGGTCTGGGCGGAGCCGTCTCTGCCGATGACCATGCCCGCGGGGGTGTCCTTGTCGTTTCTCGCATAGTACTCGATCTTGCCGCGCTGCGTGATGGAGGTCGCGCAGTCGATGCAGAACGGGAACTCCTCGTCGGTCGGCAGCGCGATCGTCAGCGGGTTCGTGCCGAGCATGTTTTCGACGCCGAAGGTCGGCGCAATGGACGGACGCGCGTTCGTGCCCGTGATGCCGATGAGGCCCTGCTTGGTCGCCATCGTGGTCCAGTAGCCCGCGATGCCGTAGTGCGAGGAATTCCGCACCGCGACCATGCCCATGCCGTACTGCTTCGCCTTGTCGATCGCGGTCTGCATGGCGCGTTTCGAAATCACCATGCCCATGCCGTCGTGTCCGTCGACCACCGCGGTCGTCGGGGTCTCCTTGAGCACTTCGTACTCGGTGACGGGGTTCAAGATGCCCGCCTTGATGCGATCCAGATAGATCGGCTTGAAGCGGTTGACGCCGTGGCTTTCGATGCCGCGGCGGTCGCTCTCCATCAGAACGTCCGCGCAAATTTCCGCATCCTCACGCGGCACGCCGTACGCCACGAACGCGTCCACGATGAAGTTTCCGATGGTTTCCCAGTCCACATAAGGTCTTGTTTCTTTGATTGCCATATTATGAATCTCCCTTCCATATTTCAATATTTCATTCCGCATTCCGCATTCCGCATTCCGCATTTTCTCAGTCTTCCCAGTTCTTTGCCTTTTCGACCGCCTTCGTCCAGCCGCGCTGCCTCTTCGCGCGCTCGACCTCGCTCATCGCGGGCGTAAAGATCTTTTCGCTCTGCCAGTAGTGCAGAACATCGGTCTCGTCACGGTACAGCCCGACCCCGATCGCCGCGAGATACGCTGCGCCGAGCGCCGTGGATTCGACGCACTTCGGCCGGTTGACCGGCACGTCGAGCATGTCCGCCTGGAACTGCATCATCACGTTCGAAACCGCCGCGCCGCCGTCGACCTTGAGCTCCTCAAGCTTTCTGCCGCTGTCGAACTCCATCGTGCGGGCAAGATCGCCCACCTGATAAACGATGCCTTCGAGCACCGCGCGCGCGATGTGCGCCCGGTTCGTGGCGCGGGTCACGCCGACGAGTGCGCCGCGCGCGTACATGTCCCAATGCGGCGCGCCCAGTCCCGTGAACGCGGAGACGAAGTATGCCCCGCCCGCGTCCGGCACGGATTCGGCAAGCACGTCGATCTCGTGCGCCGAGGAGATCAGTCCGACCTCGTCGCGGAGCCACTTGATCGAGCTGCCCGCGTTGAAAATGCTGCCCTCCAGCGCGTAGCGGACCTTGCCGCCGACGCCCCACGCGATCGTGGTGAGAAGACGGTTCTTGCTCGCGACCGGCGTTTCGCCCGTCTGCATCATCAGAAAGCCGCCGGTGCCGTAGGTGCATTTCGCCTGCCCCGGTTCAAAGCACGCCTGTCCGAACAGCGCCGCCTGCTGATCGCCCGCGTCGCCCGCGATCGGAACGCCCGCAAGGACTTCGAGTCCTTCGATGCCGTCCTTCACGTACCCGTAAACGCACGCGGACGGCCTGACCTCCGGCAGGATGCACGCGGGGATGTTGAGCCGCCGCATGATGACAGGATCGTAGCTTAACGTATGGATATTATAGAGCATGGTGCGCGACGCGTTGCTGTAATCGGTGACGTGCGCGCCGGTGAGGTTCCAGATCAGCCAGGTGTCGACCGTGCCGAACAGGAGATTGCCCGCCTCCGCCAGCATCTGTCCGTTCGGGACCGCGTCGAGAATGTAGCGGAGCTTCGTCGCGGAGAAGTACGCGTCGATCAAAAGCCCCGTCGACTGCGCGATATAGTCCCGCATGCCTTCGCGGATGAGTTGTTCGCACAGCGGCGCGGTGCGGCGGCACTGCCACACGATCGCAGGATGCACGGGCTTGCCCGTCGCCTTTTCCCAGACGATCGTCGTTTCGCGTTGGTTCGTAACGCCGATCGCGGCGACCTCGCCCTTCTGCACGTTCGCTCTTTTCAGCACCTCGCGGACCGCGTCCAGCTCGGTTTTCAGGATCTCGTTCGCGTCGTGCTCGACGTAGCCGGGCATCGGATAATGCTGCGTGAACTCGAACTGTGCGGAGGTGATGATGGTCCCTTCCAGATCAAACAGGATCGCGCGCGAGCTCGTCGTGCCCTGATCCAGCGACAAGAGATATTTCTGCATACGTAGTACCGCCTTTCCGAATTAATTTATTATAGCATATATTTTCGCTTGTGAAAACAGTTTTTTTCATGTATAATGCAGATATGGAACACACAACGCATGATATTTCTTCCGGGGAAGAGCGTTTCCCCGAAAATGAACTGTTTCCCGAAAACGAGCCGCTTGCCGAAGACGAGCTGCCCGTTGACGACGCGCTCTCCATGGAAGACGATTTTCAGAAGGAACACATCGGGCTTACGCGCAAGCGTGCGCTGATCCTCGTCGCCGCGCTCGTCGTTGTGATCGCCGCGATCACCGCGGCGGCGGTATGGGTTTTGCCGAAGCCCACGGGACTGCCGAAGTTTTCCGAGGTCATGACCTCGAACCGTGAGGCGTATCTGCATCCGCAGTACGGCTCGGTCGACTGGGTCGAGATTTATAACCCGACCGACGCGGATATCGACCTTTCCGGCTACGGCTTTACGAACGATCTCAAGCACCACCAGTTCCGCTACCGCTTCCCGGACGGCGTGATCTTAAAGCCCGGCGCGTACCTCGTGCTGTACTGCACCGGCGGCACGGAACAAAGCGACAGTGATCCGTTCTGCACCGGCTTCAATCTGTCCAAGGACGGCGAAAAGCTGTTCCTCGTCACGCCGATGAAGGTCGAGGCGGACGAGCTCGAGGTACCGCCGCTGGATACGGACACCGCCTACGCGAGAAGGGAAAACGGCAGCTTCGACGTGACCGAATACCCGACCCCGGGAGAGGCCAACCGCTTTGAATAACGTATTTTACTATCGTTCGCCGCTCGGCACGCTGCGCGTCACGGAGGAAAACGACGCGCTTGTTTCGGCGGCGTTCGTTGACGACGCGCCCGAAACAGAACCGTCCACGCCCATACTCACGGAAGCAAAAACGTGGCTCGACCGGTATTTTCAGGGACGCGATCCGGGACCGGTCCCGCCGTGCGACCCAAAGGGCACGCCGTTTCAGAAGGCGGTGTGGACGGCGCTTCTGTCCGTTCCGTACGGCAAAACGACGACTTACGCCGGGCTTGCCGCTTCGATGGGTTTCTCCGCCCGCCACGTCCGCGCGGTCGGCGGCGCATTGCACCGCAATCCGCTGATCCTGTTTATTCCCTGCCACCGCGTCGTAGGCGCGAACGGCTCGCTTACCGGCTTCGCGTACGGGATCGAACGAAAGAAAGCGCTGTTGGAAATCGAATGACACCATATCGGATGAGCGCCCGCGCGGCGCTTTTTTGTTTTGCGCGGAAACGCCGCAAGTTTTTTGACGGGGCGTCGCACGATCCGTTATCGTGATTCTTGACGGGGCGTCCGGGAGGCCGCCCCCTACGAAAGCCCAACCGTCGGGGAAGATGGAACACCCGGGCAGATCGCGCGAAACTTGACGGGGCGTCGAGGTCGACGCCCCCTACGGAAAAAACAACCGTCAGGGAAGACGGGACACTCAAACAGATCGCGCGTCATAGCCCCCCTTGTGTAAAGGGGGGTGGCGAGGTACGAGCCGGGAGGATTGTCAGGTCGTCGGCCGCGAACCTTCGCCCCTACGATACGTTCGCAAGAATGCTTATGCTTTTGTCGACAGAACGGTACAAGATACTTTTCAGCGGATCGTAGGGGGCGTCATCCCCGACGCTCTGTCTGGCCGTATAACAGCGGCATATGCGGATCCAACGCCGCCGTGTACAACCGGGACGGGCATTGCCCGTCCGGCAAACGGTCCGGCACGAAAAAACGCTGTCCGCATTGGACAGCGTTTTTGCTGCTGAACGGATCAGCCGTTATAATTCAGAATATTGGAAAGGCTTACCGCGCCGTCCATGTCCTTATACATATAGACGAAGCAGTACGAGGCGTTCGGCTTGCCCGTGATCTTGCCGCTTTCGCAGAAGAAGCAGTAGTTCTTGCCGGATACGGACTGCGTGGAGATCAGCGCGATCGGCGAGTAGCTTGCGCCGACGAAGCCCTCGAACGCGGTATTGAACATCTCTTTCAGTTCGTCGTCCAGCTTCGGATCGTCCGCGGTCACATAGCCGCCCATCATCATATCGGTATACGTCCGGACGCCGGACATATTCACGTCGGTGATCTGCACGTTGCCGTCCTGATCCTCGTAGAGGACGACGATCGCGTACAGGTCCGGCGAATCCGGCGCGGCGATCGACGTGTCGCACAGGAACGCATAGTTCATGCCGTTCACTTCCTGGCTTCCGATGAACGCGACCGGCGTGTACGTTACGCCGACGACGGATTCCGAGATCTTCTTGAACAGCTTTTTATGCTTGCTGCTGATCGCAGGGGATTTTGCCTTTTTCCATGCGCCGGGCGCTTTTTCCGTGGGGATCGGCGTGGGCTCCGGTTTCGGTTCCTCGGTGGGCTCCGGCGTCGGTTCCTCGGTGGGTTCGGGCGTCGGTTCTTCGGTGGGCGTCGGCGTCGGCTCCTTGGTCGGTTTCGGCGTCGGCGTCGGCTTCTTGGTCGGCGTCGGTTCAGGCGTTGCGGTCGGGACCGGCGTTGCCGTCGGAACAGGCGTTGCCGTCGGGACCGGCGTTGCGGTGGGCTCCGGCGTCGGATCCTGTTCACCCGGCTGATCGATCTCCGCGTCGAACTCGACGATTTCCTTGACGTTGAAGCGGCCCTGCGTATTCCGCTCGATATAGACGAAGGAATACCCGGGTTCCTCGACCTTGTCGATCGGCTGGGATTCGGCAATGATCGCGAACGTCAGCCCGGAAGCGACCTTCGTGCCGCACAGCGCGACCGGCACATACTGCACGTTCACGATGTTTGCGACGGCTTCCTTGAATCCCGCGACCAGTTCCTCGGTCAGCGTCGGATCCTCCGCGGGCTCAAATCCGCTGTTCGGATCCTCCATCTCGGTCGGAACGGCGGAGCGCGAAATGTCCATGATCCTGACGTTCCCGTTCGATTCCTCATACAGGAACACGAGCGCGTACGTTTCCTTCGCGCCGGGATAGATGACGACCGATCTTGCAAGGTACGTGTGGACCGTTCCCGTAATGACCTGTTTTCCGAGGTACGCAAGCGGTTCGTAGCTCACGCCGACAAAGTTTTCAAACGCTTTATAGAACAGCGCCGTCGTTTCTTCCGTCAGCTTCGGCGAGACGGTGGTTTCCCATTCGGACGGATCGACGATCACCTCCGGATCCTCCTCCGGTTCCTCCGTCGCGGCAGGGTCCTCCGTTGCGGAGGGTTCCGGCGTGGCGATCGGTTCCGGCGTTGCGATCGGAGAGGGCTCGTCGCCCGCGCAGGCGGCAAACAGTGAAAGCATCATCAGAATCGCGAGCGCCCATGCAAGGTATTTCTTCATTGGTACTGCATCCCCTTTTCATAATGTGTTAATTTATATAATATCATATTTCACGCAAAACGCAAGTGCTGTCCTGAAAAAGACTTTACGCGCGGGATTCAGGAGGAGCGGACGAGCATTGCTCGCCCCTGCGGCTGCCATCCCGACTGCGTTCGGGGGTGTGTGTAGTCAATGTCGCATTTGTAGTTATTGGAGTAAAACCATATCAAATAACGCAATCACGGCATTTTTTGCGCTTTTTTCTTGCGTTGGGATCATTTTGCTGATATAATATAAAATACGACAATATAAGGGGAAAACGCATGAAAATCATCGAACTCAAGGAAACGGTCACGGCGTCGAACGACCGTGACGCGGAGGTGCTGCGCGGCGAGCTCAAAAAGAAGGGCACGCTTCTGATCAACCTGATGGCATCGCCCGGCGCGGGCAAAACGACGCTTCTGGAGCGCACGATCCGCGACCTCAAGGATCGGTTGCGCATTGCGGTCATGGAGGCGGACGTCGATTCCGACGTGGACGCGGTCCGCATCGAAAAGATCGGGGCGAAAGCCGTGCAGGCGCATACCGACGGCATGTGCCACATGGACGCGGGCATGACGCGCCGCGCCTTGGAGGGGCTCGGGGATGAACAATTCGACCTCGTGGTGCTCGAAAACGTCGGCAATCTCATCTGCCCCGCGGAGTTCGACACCGGCGCAGGGCGCTGCGTGATGCTGCTCTCCGTGCCGGAGGGCGACGATAAGCCCTTGAAATACCCGCTGATGTTTACAAAAAGCGACGTGCTCATCATCACGAAGACCGACGTTTTGCCGTACTTCGATTTTGACGTCGATGCGTGCGTGGCGCGGGCAAGGAAGCTGAATCCGACCATCCGCGTGTTCGCGGTCTCCGCAAAGACCGGCGAAGGGTTTGCGGAATGGGAAGAATGGCTCAGAACAGCCGTTGCGGACTGGAAAAACGAAACCATTTCAGAATAAAGGAGAAACGCTATGCCGGAAACCTACGATCAGAATCCACGTACCAAATCCAAGTATGACGGCGAACCGGTTTTGCAGAAAAAATATGCAAAGCTCGGCGCAAAGATCACGGACAACGTGCCGCACAAGCTGTTCGGACTCAAAACGACCGACGAAGAATACTGGGGTCTTCGCGAGATCCTGAACGAGAACGAAGTCGACGTCGCGCTGTCCATGAAGCAGCGCAAGTGGTACACCTACGAACAGCTCTTCGAAATGAACAAGCAGATGGGCGAAGCGCTCTTCAAGGAGACGCTGAACCTTCTGTGCGTGCACGGTTTCGTCGAGTACGATTACGGCGATCACTACGACGATAACGGACCGATCCCCGGCGCGCCGAAGGAGATCCGCTATCGCACGAGCTATTTCGTCCCGGGCAGCGCGGAGCTCTTCAACTCCTCGGTCGACCGCATCGAAAGGAACCCGCCGGTCGCCAAGATGTTCGAACGCATGACGTTTCTGCCTCTGGAGCATATCACCTCGATGGTGCGTCCCGGCGGCAACGGTATCGGCATGCACGTCATCCCGGTCGAAAAGGAAGTCGCCGCGAACCGCGAGTCGGTCAGCATCGAAAAGATCTCCTACTGGCTGCAGAAGTACGACGGACATCTGTCCGCAGGCATCTGCTCCTGCCGCGCGTCCCGCGCGATGATCGGCGAAGGCTGCACGGACGACGAATCCGACTGGTGCATTCAGGTCGGCGACATGGCGGACTACACCGTTGAAACCGGCAGAGCGCACTATATCACCAAGGAGGAAGCGCTCGAGATCCTGCGCCGTGCCGAGGAAAACGGCTACGTGCATCAGGTTACGAACATCGACGGCTCCGACCACATCTTCGACATCTGCAACTGCAACGTCAAGATCTGCAACGCGCTTCGCACCTCGCTGCTCTACAATACGCCGAACATGAGCAAGTCCGCGTACACCGCGAGCGTCAAGAAGGAAAACTGCGTGGCCTGCGGACGCTGCGTGGAGATCTGTCCGGCAGGCGCATTGAAGCTCGGTCAGAAGCTTTGCAAAAAGGACGGCACAGAGGTCGAATATCCGAAATCCGTACTCCCCGACCGCATCCGCTGGGGCAAGTACGCATGGGACGAGAACTATCGCGACACCGCCCGCGTCAACACGCACAAGACGGGCACCGCGCCGTGCAAGACCGCGTGCCCCGCGCATGTGCCGATCCAGGGCTACCTCAAGATGGCGAAGGAAGGCCGTTATGATGAAGCGCTTGCGCTCATCAAGCGCGAAAACCCCTTCCCCGCGATCTGCGGCAGAGTGTGCAACAAGCGCTGTGAAGACGCCTGCACGCGCGGCACGATCGACCAGCCCGTCGCGATCGACGACGTGAAGCGCTTCCTTGCGGACCGCGATCTTTCCGCGGAAACGCGCTACGTGCCGAAGAAGATCATCAACAACCTGACCGGCGAATGGAAGCAGAAGATTGCCATCATCGGCGCTGGCCCCGCGGGACTTTCCGCCGCATACTATCTCGGCGAAATGGGCTATCGCCCCACCGTCTTCGAGAAGAACGCAAAGCCCGGCGGCATGATGACCTACGGCATCCCGTCGTTCAAGCTTGAAAAGGACGTCATCGACGCGGAGATCGACGTGATCCGCGCGCTCGGCGTCGACATCCGCTGCGGTGTCGAGGTCGGCAAAGACGTGACCATCGAAGAACTCAAAAAGCAGGGCTACGAAGCGTTCTATATCGCGATCGGCTGTCAGGGCGGGAAACTTCCCGGCGTTCCGAACGAACGCGCGGAGGGGACCGAGATCGCGGTGAGCTTTCTGAATAAGGCGCTCTCCGACAACACACGTAAGCTCGAAGGCGACGTCGTGGTCGTCGGCGGCGGCAACGTGGCGATCGACTGCGCGCGCACCGCGCACCGGTTCGGCGCAGGCTCGGTTTCGATGTTCTGCCTCGAATCGCGCGAGACGATGCCCGCCTCCCCTGAGGAGATCAAAGAGGCAGAGGAAGAGAACGTAAAGATCAACCCTTCCTGGGGTCCGAAGGAAGTCCTCGTGGACGACGAGGGCAAGGTCAAAGGACTCGTCTTGAACCGCTGCGTCAGCACGATCGACCCGGAGACCGGAAAGTTCTCCCCGAAGTACGATGAGAACGAAACGATCACGGTGGAAGCAAAGACCGTCGTGTTCGCGATCGGTCAGGCGATCGAATGGGGTAAGCTTTTAGACGGCACGAACGTGAAGTTCCATCACGGCAACTATCCCGTCGCGGATCCGTTCACCTATCAGACCGACGATCCGAAGATCTTTGTCGGCGGCGATGTGTTCACGGGACCGAAGTTCGTGATCGACGCGATCGGTCAGGGGCACATGGCGGCGGAATCGCTTGCCCGTGCCGTTTCGAAGAACAGTGTGAACCAGACGCTCGGCCGCGATCGCCGGTTCTTCAAGGAGCTCGATAAGACCGATATCGCGATCGACGAGTACGATCACGCACAGCGGCAGGTCCCGCCCACAGATCCTTCGATCGACGCAAAGAACGGCTTCCGTGATCCGACGCTCCCGCTGACAGAGGAACAGGTAAAGATCGAAACCGCGCGCTGCCTCGGCTGCGGCGCAACGATCGTCGACGCAAACAAGTGCATCGGCTGCGGGCTTTGCACCACGCGCTGCGAATTCGACGCGATCCATCTTCTGCGCGATCATCCGCAGAATTCCGATATGCGCCGTGCGGAGGACAAGGTCACGGGTCTTCTCTCCTATGCGGCAAAGCGCGGGATCAAGATCCTGCTGCACAGCGGCTCGAAGGAAGCGAAGATGATGCGGGCAAAGCGCAAAGCGTATAACAAGGCGACCAAGGAATTCCACAAAACGCATCCGCACACCGGCAATTCTGTCAGCATCGAGGAGCTTACGAAGGACTGATATGCACGAGATGGGCATCATTCTGCACCTCGCCAAATCCCTTGAGGAGACCGCGGCAGAGCAGGACATCAAAAAGATCACGCGGGTGACGCTCGAGGTCGGCGAGGTCTCCGGCATCATGACGGACTACTTCGTCGACTGCTGGAACTATTTCCGGAAAAAGCATCCGGTGTTGGAGACCGCCGAGCTGGTTCTGGAAACCATTCCCGCGGTGACGTGGTGCGACGCGTGCAAAAGGACCTATCCCACGGTGCAGTACGGACGCACGTGTCCCTACTGTAAGAGCGGCGAAACGTGGCTTCTGAAGGGCAGCGAGTGCGTCATAAAAGAAATAGAGGTTGAAGATTAGGAATCCTGAATAAGGAAAGGAGCGTTGCTATGTTTTGCACGAATTGCGGAAGTCCGCTGAGAGACGGAACGAAGTTCTGTACGAACTGCGGTTCTCCGGTATGGGTACCGCAGACCGCCGCGCAGGAGCCGGTCGCGGAAGAACCCGCCGCGCCGGAGCCGGTCACAGAAGAACTGACCGCGCCGATCTCTGCGCTCCCCAATGCGGGGCCGCGGTCCGACGCCGTATCTGCGCCGGTCAAGGCAGGAAAGCCCAAGAAGAAATCTCATCTTGGGTTGATCCTCGGTATTGCTGCGGGCGTGGTGGTGCTCGGGGCCGCGCTGGTCTTCCTTCTCATCATTCTGCCGGAGCAAAAGCGCGTCAGGCAATACAATGCGGGCGTGGACTATCTCGAAGAGAAGAACTATGAAATGGCGGAAGACGTCTTTGCGGCGCTCGGATCGTATGCGGATTCCGAGGACCTGCGCGCATACGCGGAACGCGGCGTTGCGTATAAGAAAGCCGTAAAGAATATGGAGCGCGAAAACTATCGGGAAGCGCTCGATGTATTTTCGGGAGATCCTTCGTTCGAAGACGCGCAGCGGTTCGGAAACACGTGTCAGGCGTATCTGAATCTCGAAGAAGCGGCGACGCTATATGAGCAGGGTGAATACGAGCAGGCGCTGCTCATTCTGAACGAGCAGTATAAGCTCGACGCCGAGGTGGACGAAAAGGGCTCCGAGCTTGCCGATAAATGCCGCCGTATGATGCTGTTCAACGAAGCAAAGGCGCTGTATGAGCAGGGCGACTATCAGGGCACGCTGGACATGTTCGAACGGTATCAGATTGCGGATATCGACGGCGCAGACGCGATCATGTCGGACTGCACAAAGCAGCTCGGGTATCAGAAGATCGCGGAACTCATGAACAACGGCTCTTATCGGGATGCGCTCGATCTTTTGAACGCCGATACGGGCGCAGGCATGGAGGACCGCGCAGCGCGCATCGCGGAGTGCAGCAACCGGATCGGCTACGCCGATGCGGAAGCAGCCCTGCGGAACGGGCACAACTATGATGCGTACGTCGCCTTCAAGGCACTGGGCAGCTTTGAAGATGCTGCCGACCGTGCGAACAGCTGTATCGTCAGCATGCCCAAGACGTCCGAAACGTATCACAACAGCGCCTATAAGAGCAGCTCGGTTACCCTGAAGATCATGCCGCCGAAAGACGGGACGAACAATTACATCAAGATCTACATTGTCGAGGGCGATTCGCAGAAGCTCGTATCCGGCATGTTCATTCGCTCCGGCGAAACGCTTGCCGTCAAGCTGCCCGTCGGCACGTACATTTTCAAGGTCGCATACAGCAGCGGAGACTGGTTCGGCGAAACCGATATGTTCGGCGACAACGGAACCTATCAGCGCCTGAAGATCAACAACGGCGACTCGTTCACACTGACCAGGGGCCAGTGGGAGTTGAAGCTCAGACAGCAGACCGGAAACGGGAATGTCGAGACCGCCAAAGAGAACCGCGGAACATTTTGAGAAAGGGAGCTGCAAATGAAACGAAGCATTGTTATTCTGCTGGCCGCGCTGCTGCTTCTCGCGTTGTTCACAGGCTGCGAAACGCGAAAGACCTTTACGCAGGAACCTTCCCCCGAACCGACGGCGATTCCCGAAAAGCCGGTCACGCCGGAGCCGACTGCGCTGCCGACCGAAGCGCCGACGGCGGTTCCGACCGAGGCGCCGACCGAAGTGCCGACCGAAGTCCCGGTCGAGACGACCTGTACGCTGGACGGACTCACACTGACCCGACCCGGCGAAGATCCGCTCTGGATCCCCGTCTTTGAAAACATTACCTTCCTGATCAACGGTGAGCTGATGGACAGCAGCCAGCAGATCGCACCGAACGACTGCATTCTGATCGCGCCGTGTACCGTGACCGTCGCCTTTGACTGTGAAGTGGAATGGACGCTCACGCTGCTGTTCAACGAAA
Source organism: Clostridia bacterium (assembly GCA_017524445.1). Classification (GTDB taxonomy): domain Bacteria; phylum Bacillota; class Clostridia; order Christensenellales; family CAG-138; genus UBA3792. The sequence goes on from JAFXVP010000057.1 coordinate 33,747, forward strand.
CGGAGTTTCTGACGCGCACCGCGACCGTCGCGCTGAAGGAAGGCACGAACGACGTGGTGATCGTGATCCGCGCGGACGCACCGCTCGAACACGGCGAATACATCGTCAAGCTGTATGAGGGAGACGTCTTTCTCGGCGGAGAGATCTTTGAATATTAAAAACCGAAAAGAGCGTACCGACCCGGGTCGATACGTTCTTTTGCATCAGAACAAAAGCCGTCCGGAAACCCGGACGGCCTTTTTGCGGGACGTCGGGGTCGGCGTCCCCTGCAATCCGTTGGCGCAAGAGGGGGCTTTTCACGCAAGGATGCCGCTACCGCTTCGTTTTCGCTTCGAGCACGCGGATCTTTTCATAGACGCGGCGGCAGTTTTCGGCGTCATTGTAGGCGAAGAAGCCGTCGATGCGCGCGCGGTATTTGTCCTTGAGCGCACAGCCGTTTTCCATGTATTCGATCAGCCGGTTGACGGTCGCTTCATAGTCCGTCTCGACCTCGCCGAAGCCGTCGCGGTCGTAATCGAAGTAGCCCGGCACGTACATATGCTCGCCGGAGTAGAATTCCTCGCGGTCGAACTGCGTATAGACGACGGGCTTTCTAAGATACACGAAGTCGAACACGACCGAAGAGTAGTCGGTCAGGATGAGATCGCTCTCCGCAAACACCTTCCGGTACGGCGTATCGGCGGGAAGGAACGTCACCCGGTCGTTTTGCGTGAACCTGCCCATATGCGGCTGCAGCAGCGGATGCGGCAGAAACCGCACCGTATAGCCGTTCTGTTCCGCCGCGTCCAGAAGCCGTCGATCGTTTAAAAGCGCGTTATAGAAGCGATAGAACGTCCCGTCCTCGAAGCCGTCCTTCAGCTCGCGGACGCCGGTCTCCTTGTCGATGTAGGAGACCCACATGTGCCGCCACGTCGGCATGATCGTGATGCAGCGCTGTTCGTCGTGATACAGCCGGTCGAAGCGCGGCAGCCCTGTCAGCCAGATCGCGTCGTCTGGATAGAAATACGCGCAGTCGCGGATCGAATCCGCTTCCGCCTTGCCCGACGTGACGAATCCGTCGATGTTTCGGTTATAGCGGTTCAGCCATTCCGACAGATCGTCCTTGATCACGCCGTGCTGCAGGAAGACGAACCGGATCCGGTTCTGAATATCGCGGTACGGCCAGTCGTAGCGGGAGAACTGCGTGATGATGTCGTCGTCCGCCTGTGACGAGATATTCATTTCGCTGAGGAGGAACAGGATCTTATGACGCGCCGACCGCGCCTTCACGACTTTGCCGATCTTTTTCAGTTCCGCATACGCCGGGCTCATGTCGGACAGCGCGAAGTACAGTTTCACGTCTTTAAGCTGCTGCGAGCACAGATACCGGAACAGCGCCTCGCCGTTGTCGCCGGCGACCTCCATGCGGTCGGAGACGAGCCAGATCGGCTTTCTCTGAAACGGTTTCAAAAGCGCATACGCGACCCTGCCGACGAACGCGTGCCGCTCCTCGCGCCGGTTCTTTTTCAACAGCTCGCCGAGGAAGCGGACCTCGCGCCAAAAGCGCCTGCCGCGCGCGTCGGTAAAGATCAGTTCGCCGTCCTTCTGCATCAGGATGCGGTCATTCAGCTTGGCGTACGCCTGTTTGTACCGCCCGGAGATCGGGAAAAACTGCCCGAGGAACAGCGCTTCATACGGAACGCGGACGTCGCCGTCGCAGTGCAGGAACCGGATGCGCAGCGGCTCTTTTCCCGCGGGCAGCGGGATCCGGAACACGTACCCGAAGCGGCTCGCGATCGGAAGATCCATCGAAAGCGCCCGCTGCATCCGGTCGATCGGCTCGCTCGTATACCGGACGCCGTTCGCCTCCGCCTCGATCGAGGGGAGCCTGTCCGTGCGGATCGGCGTCAACGTCGAGCACTCGACGGTCACGAACCCGTCTTTCACGGTGCAGAAATCGCAGTACAGCCGTTCCGTTCCGATCTCGAACGGCGCTCCGTCGCCGTAGCGGTACAGCTGTCCGTCCTCCGACGGGACCGGCGTCGGCGCTTCTCCGTGCTTTACGGACAGCAGAAAGAGCTTTTCATACGGTGCAAGCGCTTTCTGTCCGGCAAGGATATCGTCGTCGATCCGCCTGATCAGTGAGAACAGCAGCGCGCGGTACGCTTCCTTCTGCTCCGCGTTCAGTACGGTGGAAGGGATCTTGCGCTGTTTGATACGCCATTGCAGATCGTACGCGACGGTATGCTGGATGAACCGCGGGATCGTACCGAAGCGCTCCTCCGCAAGATCGAACGTCGCCTTGGAGAAATGCTCGAGATAGGGAAGGTACCACGCGGCGTTCAGCCCCGAATTCTGGATCGCGCTCGCCTGACCGGCCGAACGGCGGCGATAGAAATGCGCGGCATCCGCGACGACGCCGAGCGTCTGTTTCTCGATCAGGATCGATTGCAGAAGCTTTGCGTCCTCGGCATAGCAGAGGTTCGTATCGAACGATTTTCCTTTAAGCGCGTCCGCCCGTACAAACGCCGACGTCACCGCAAGCTGCGGGTTGTCCGGCTCCGCGGCAAGGTCGATCACGCGCGAGCCCTCGTCGTATTTCCAGTTCAGAAAATGGCGTCCGTGCTTGCCGTCGAAAAAGTACATCGGCAGCGAAACGACGTCCGTTTCGGGATGCGCTTCAAAGAAAGCGTATACCTTGGAAAACGCGTTTTTCGACAGGCAGTCGTCCGCATCCAGAAAGCTCACATATTTGCCGCGCACGTGGCCAAGACACGCGTTTCGCGCCGAAGAAACGCCGCCGTTCTCCTTGTGGATCACGACCACGTTGTCCGGATGCTTCTTTGCGTACGCGTCGCACATCGCCGGACTTTCGTCCTGCGAACCGTCGTCGCACAGGATCCATTGGATCCGGGAAAACCCGATGTCCTGCTTCAGGAGACTTTCGTAGGTTTCCCCGAGAAACAGCGCGGCGTTGTATACCGCCGTAACGACCGATATTGCGTAAGATTGTTTCAACCGTTCAACCCCCTCGGCGCGATGCGCGCCGCTGCCCGTTTGTTTTATTATAATCGTTCGCCGCGAACCTGTCAATTTGCCGCGGGACAGAAAAACGGCGCTCCCGATCGGGAGCGCCGTCCGTACATTATTTCCTGTTTTTGCGAAGCGCACGATTTCTTTTGGACACGCCCCACATGCGGAAGCCGGTGGAGACGAGCAGCACGCCGACCGCCATCGAACCCGCGATCGCCGCGGTGAGCATGCCACTGTCGTATGCCTCCGCAAGCTTGTTCTGGCGGATGAAATCCATCGTATAATAGATGCCGGAGCCGGGGATCAGCGGAACGAGCGCGCACATCAGGTAGCTCGTCGCCGGGTACTTGCGGATGCGCGCCATGATCTCCGCATAGAAGCACGATACGGCGGCCGCAATGAAATACGCGATCGGCTCCGCAAGCCCGATGCGCATGCACAGCACGCAGACCGGCCACGAGATGATGCTGCCCAGGATCGCGAACGGGATGCCCCGGCCGTGCATGTTGAACATCAACCCGAAGCCGAGCGTGCCGATAAGCCCCGCGATGCACTGGATCCACAGGGGATGGTCGATCGGTTTGAGCGTGAATACGACGTTCGGGAAGATATGCCGCGCCAGGCTGACCCCGGAGCTTGTGCCGAACGCCAGCGCGACGCCGATGATCAGCACCTGCACGAGACGGTTGAGCCCGGACATGGTGTCGCCGTAGATGACGTCCCGGAGACTGTTGGTGAACAGGAATCCCGGGACCAGCAGCATGATCGCGCCGATGACCATGATGTCCGCGTTCTTGCCGAATCCGATCGCCGTGAACGTGTTCGCTAAGAATCCGAGGATGAAGCTGCATACGAACGACGTGAAGAAGGCGTTCGCGTGGAATCTGCCCATAAACCGCGTGACCGCGCCGATCGCAAGCCCGCAGACGCCCGCCGCGAGCGCTTCGAGAAGACCGCCGCCGAAGAACACGCCGAAGCCCGCGCCGATCAGAAATGCGGCAAGGTAAAAGATCGGGAGCGGATAGCGGCAGACCTTTTTTTCGGTCTCCCGAAGCATCGCCCGCGCTTCCTGCATGCTCGGTTTTTCCGCGCAGATCTTTCGGGAAAGCGCCGAATAGCGCTCGATGCCGTCCAGCAGCGTTTCGCTGCTTTTCAGCCGACGGATCTTTGTCAGGATCTGTCCGTCGTCGGTCTCCATGCTTGCCATGACGCTGCTCGGGATCACGAACGCGTCCACGCGCTCGACGCCGTACGCCTCGATGATGCGATTGATCGTGTCTTCGACCCGGTACGTTTCCGCACCGCACGCCTGCAGCTTGTTCGCAAGCGATACCGCAAGCTCCAGAAGCTCCTCGTAGAACGCGCCGTCCTGCTTCCGCATCTGAAGCGCCTGTGCCGCGGTCGTCTCGACGGCGATCGGGAACCGCTTTTTATTCTGCGCCAATACCTTTCGTTTCTTTTCGCTGATCATTCCGTTTGTTTCCTTTTTCTCTGTTGCGTGCAAGAGTATAACAGCGCATGCCCGAAAAAGCAAGCCGTTTCGGCAGGAAACCGCAAAGAGTCTTTTCAACGCTGCCGAAATGCGGTATACTGACAGAAAACGAGCGATCGGAGGGTCGGATCATGTCATTGGAACGGGCGACAAATTATCTGCGGAAGATGGGACTTGCGGATCACATCATCATTCCCGAACACAGCAGCGCAACGGTCGCGGAAGCCGCGGAGGCTTTGGGCTGCGAACCGGGCATGATCGCGAAAACCCTTTCGTTTCTGCAGGACGATCGGCCCGTGCTGATCCTTGCGGAAGGCAGTGCGCGTATCGACAACGCAAAATACAAGGCGCGCTTTTCCCGCAAGGCAAAGATGATCCCTTCGGAGCTTGTCGAACAGTTGATCGGACACGCAGTCGGCGGCGTTTGCCCGTTCGGCGTCAATGAGGGCGTCACCGTGTATCTTGACGAAAGCTTAAAGCTGCACGAGACCGTCTATCCCGCCGCGGGCACGGACCACAGCGCCGTGCGGCTCACGATCGCGGAGCTTATGTGCGCCTGTCCCGATGCGGAATGGGTCGACGTCACCCGGCTTTGATTTGCGGTCGAAAACCGGATACAGAAGAATGACCTGCGGACACGCGCAGACGTGTTCCGCTTTCTTATGCGGGCATGCACCGCGAACTTGCATTTTTCGGCAAAATGTGATATAAAATGAAGCATGAAACGAATCGTTGTATTGCTGCTTTCCATTTTGCTTCTGCTCGGCTGCACGGAGTATTCAGCCGCGCCGGTTGCCGCTGCGCCGGAAACGGAGCAGCCGACGCCTCCCCAAAGCGACGCCGTTACGGACGTGGTCGCCGCGGTCGCCGAAACGCCTGTGCCGGTGACGCAAGTGCCGCTGCCGACGCTGCCGCCGACGCCGTCGCCCACGCCGACGCCGGAACCGACCCCGACGCCCGAACCGACGCCGACGCCGGAGCCCACGAAGGACCCGAACCGGCCGATGGTCGCACTGACGTTCGACGACGGGCCGAACCTGACGCTGACCGTGCCGGTGCTCGAAAAGCTTGAGCAGTATCACGTCAAGGCGACCTTCTATGTGCTCGGTTCCGCGATCACCGAGAAAAGCGGATACATGCTGCAGATGATGGTGGACGGCGGGCACGAGATCGGCGTGCACGGACTGAATCACGACAAAATGACGGAGTTTTCCGGCAGAAAAAACGCGGAGCGTCTTCTGAAAACGTGCGAGGAGATCTCCGGCTGGATCGAGGGCGGCTATCAGCCCAAAACGATGCGGCCGCCGGGAGGAAGCATCAACGGGCATGTGCAAAGCGGTGCGAAGAAGGCGGGACTTGCGGTCATCAAGTGGTCCGTTGACACAGCGGACTGGAAGACGCAGAACGTGAAGAAGATCATGGAGGTCGTCAAAAAAAGGACGAAAAACGGCTCCATCATCCTCTGCCACGACCATCACCAGCCGACGCTCGACGCGCTCGACGAAATGATCCCGTGGCTGCTTGAACAGGGCTACGATCTTGTGACGGTCTCCGAGCTTCTGGAAAGCACCGGGACGCCGCTTGAGCCGGGCAAGGTCTATTACAGCAAGGAGATCAACGACTGAATCAAAAACGGGATCACGCGATCCCGTTTTTTCTGTCCTGCCGGGACGATCGACTTGCATTTTCCGGCAGGATATGACATAATGCATGGTATGAAACGGTATCTTGCATGTTTGCTTTCCATTCTGCTTCTGCTCGGCTGTTCGGCTGCAAAACCCGCTGCAGAAATACCTCTGCCGACGGATACGCCCGCGCCGACGGATACGCCTGCGCCTACGCCTTGCCCGACGCCCGCGCCGACGCCTGCACCGGAGCCTACGCCCGAACCGACGCCAACCCCGGAGCCTACGCCCGAACCGACGCCTGCGCCGGAGCCTACAAAGGATCCGAACCGTCCGATGGTGGCGCTGACGTTCGACGACGGACCGAATCTGACGCTGACGATCCCCGTGCTGGAGAAGCTCGAACAGTATCACGTCAAGGCAACGTTTTACGTCCTTGCCACCGCGATCAATGACGAGTCCGGTCCGATGCTGCAGCGCATGGTCGATCAGGGCTGCGAGATCGGCGTGCACGGCCTGACCCACGAGCTGATGACGAATTTCTCGGGCGGACAGAACGCGATGCGCCTTCTGAAAGCATGCGACGTCATCTCGAGCCGGATCGACGGCGGTTATCAGCCGAAAACCATGCGTCCGCCGGGCGGAACCACCAACGGGCAAGTAACAAGCGGCGCGAAGCAGGCGGGGCTTGCGGTCGTTCGGTGGTCCGTGGACACGGTGGACTGGTACACGCAGAACGTTGAGAAGATCATGGAGGTCGTCAAGAAAAAGACGAAAAACGGCGCGATCATTCTCTGTCACGATCATCACAAACCGACGCTCGACGCGCTCGACGAAATGATCCCGTGGCTCCTCGAACAGGGCTACGATCTTGTGACGGTCTCCGAGCTTCTGGAAAGCTCCGGAACGCCTCTTGAGCCGGGCAGGGTCTATTTGTGCAAGGAGATCAACGACTGAATCAAAACGGGATCGCGCGATCCCGTTTTTCATACTTGCAACGCGGCGAAATCTGTGTTATAATAAGCATCGCGCCGTGTGCCTGTAGCTCAGCTGGATAGAGCGTCAGACTCCGACTCTGAAGGTCTACGGTTCTTGAAAAAATGAATAAAAGTGTGCTTGTGCCTGTAGCTCAGCTGGATAGAGTGACAGACTCCGACTCTGTAGGTCGCACGTTCGAATCGTGTCAGGCACGCCAGAAAAGCCCCTAAAACACTACGTTTTCGGGGCTTTTCTTTTTTTGCGTTTTGACTACACGCTGACTACATTTCCTTCGAAGCAGCTTCAAAATATGTATATTGCCCATCGAATATACACACCCAAAAATCTGTTTTATGGCTTCAAAAATGCGTTTTGACTACATTTGACTACATTTCTATTATAACGCATTGAAAATCCCCAGTTATTGTCGCACATATTTAACATTGTTCCAAAAAAACTCCTTCTGTTTTTGCATGCTCGTTGGACTGATTAGGGTACTGCCTCAAATAATATATTTTCCAAAAAAGTGGGAAAATGGCATTTTCGTTCTCCGTTATAGGTGAGGGGCAAAATTCAAAAGCCCTCCACCTTGACAACGGAATAGCCAATCTCGGGTAACACCAGAATGATACTTCCGCGTTGAACGCTTCACAGCATTGCGCGGCCCGGCGGGATGCGGGGGTCTGAGAAGACATGCGTGAGGACGACGACCCGAGATGGTACGAGGCAACTAATACGGTTCGGAATCCTCATCGGGTGCAGAAAATTGCAAGGCGGGAGTTTAGTCGTTTCGATTTGAATGGGTATCAGGTGGTACGCGGACAGTTCATGATGCACCGTGCCGAGTGTCCGGCGATCACAATCAACGATAAACGCATCAGCTTCAATGTGGAGTGTCAGAGAAAGTTTCATGATGTGACCTACATTCAGCTGCTGATTCACCCGGTCGAACGGAAGATTGCCATCCGACCATGCCTTGCCATGGATGTACACAGCATCCGCTGGCGCATAGATGCGGATCGTCCGTTCATTCCAAAGAGCATCGCCTGCCAGTATTTCGCTGACGCACTATATCAGATCATGGGATGGAACCCTGAGTATCAGTATCGAATACGCGGTACATCAATCGCTGCGGAATCCGCTATCGCGTGACTTTTTGCCTGTGCATTCCAATCCGTTCTCGGATTCATATAGTAGAACGCATTTTGAATGTTATACTCATAGAACTCTGTTCCAAAGGCAGGGTTCTGCGGGAGGATATCCAGTCGTTTACGTACAGTTGTTTCTTCGTCCGGATGTTGTTCGATTGTCGTGAACGGTGCAGCATTGGTGATGTCAAACACAATGATCTGATCCTTACCTCGTGCTGCCCATTTGCTTTCGGAAAGTGAGCTGTCACAAAGCATGGAACTGATTAAAACGAGAGTAGGTGTAAATACCGATGAATGAAGACAATGAGAAACTGTTTAACCAATCCCAGCCGCTTGAAGAACTTGGTGAAAAAGAGATCGTCGATCTTGCTGGGTATCAGGTCACAAGAGGCGAGTTGTTTGCTCATCAGCGGGAGCCCGCCATCACTATCTGGCCGGATCGGATCAAGTTCAACATGGCTTGCCTTCGGGAGTTCCCGGGAATAACACATATCCAACTGTTGATTCATCCGGAGCAGCGTCGTCTGATCATTCGTCCGTGTGATAGAAATGCGCCGGACTCCCTGCGCTGGGCGAGCGGAGGCGGAGAAAAGGATGTAAAGAACAGAGATATGATTTGTCGCATTTTCGCAGGCAAGGTATTCGACCTCATGCAGTGGGACAAGCAATACCGATATAAAATGCTTGGACGTCCTGCCGTTTGCGATGGAGAAGTGTTATTCCTTTTCAAACTGTCGGACTTCGAGTTTTTTGTGGCAGGTGAAAAGAAACGCTCTAAAGGTTATTTACGCATGGATTGGCGTGATAGCTTTGGCATTCCGGCAGAGCAGCATGAGAACTCATATAAGATTGATCTTGCGGATGGTTACATTATTACGGACAAAATCTAAGGAGGGATTATTATGATGCAGGATGATTTCGTCATGGCAGACGTCAATATGGAGGGGTTTCAGCTTATTCGCGGGCAGTACTTCAGCCGGCAAGCGGATCCTGTTATGACTCTTTGGAAATCTGCAGTCGGCTTTAATGCCCCATCGTATACAGCACTGAATAACTGCGAAGCGGTTCAGTTTTTTGTGCATCCCACTGAGCGTAAAATCATTATCAAGCCTTCTCCTTCAAAGGAACCGGATTCGGTGAATTGGACCAAGGATGCGCTCCAGGCAAAAACCAATCGGCTTGAGTGTACTATGTTCACGAGACGACTTTTTCGACAATGGGATCTGGATGAGAATCTGCGGTATAGAACGAACGGAAAGTTGGTACGTTCAAATCGCAGTGTCATGCTTTTGTTCGACTTCACGGAGCCTGAAGTATGGGATGGGACAAAGATGGTGAAAGAAAGTGTCTGAGCAGTCTTATATTTCATTTTATCTCCGAACCAGCGAAATCCGTGTGTTTGTCGACGCGATCCGGAAAATCGGGCTGCCACGTTATATCAGGTTCATGATCAATTCTGAAACCATGCAGCTTGTCATGATCCCTGCTGAAAGAAAAGATTTTCAATCATTTCGCGTTCCAAAGGGCATACTGGATCCCAGTACCAAAAGGCAAAAGATGTCGATCCATAGTCTACAATTCTGCAGAATGCTTTCCCAACGATTGGGTTGGGATGAGAACTGTTCATACCGCGTTCCGGGAACAGCTTTCTCAGAGCAAAGGATCGCCAGATATGACCTATCTAAGGCCTCCGTCATCCAGACAGCAGCTGGATTGTCGACAAAAGGATAATGCGTTCATCCAAAATGCAGATGAAAGGAACCCTTCCGGAAAGAAGAATGACGGCTATGCATGAAACCTTTAATTCATATATATCCTTCTATCTCAAGCCGAGCCGTATTCATATCTTTATGGATGTACTGCGCGGAATGGGAAGCCCTTCTCGCATCTGCATCAAAATAGACCACGAACGGGAACGGCTTTTGCTCATGCCGTACTATAAAGTCGATTACAAATCTCATGCCGTCCCCAAGGATGTGTATCGCGGCAACGAATGTATGGAGCTATGCAGTTTGAAGTTGTGCAAGATCATAGCGAACCGACACAAGCTGGACACAGAGCGTTCTTACCGTATGCCGGGAATTGTTGATGTTGACGATAAGATTGCGGTATTCGATCTCACGAGGGCTACTGAGATCCGTCGTGATACTCAATCTGCGAGGTGAACCATGATCTACGTAATGGCGGATATTCACGGAAGCCGAAGGCGGTTCAATTCAATCATGCGGCAGATTAATCTGCAGCCGGAGGATAAGTTGTATGTGATCGGTGATGTCATTGATCGGCACCCGGACGGAATCCCCATTCTCCTGGAACTTATGGCGATGCCCAATGTGGTCATGCTCTTGGGAAACCATGAGTACATGATGCTGGAGACAGTAGATCCGCTTAGGCGTTATTCACCTGAATTACGGGCTGCAAATAAAAAGTTTTGGTTCAGAAACGGCGGCGAGGTTACGTTCCGGGCATACTGTAAGCTTGATGGGCCGACGAAAACGCGCATATTGAAATACTTAGGCGCGCTTCCCTATGCAAAGGTCATCGTTGCGGGGCACAGGCGGTACAAGCTTGTGCATGCCGCGCCGCCGGAGATGTATGTGTTCAGTTGGGAGTATCTGATTGAGAAGGAGTATTGCGTTTGGGAGCGTATCCCAATGGAGCAGCCGCTCCCGAAGGGATATACTTTCATCTTTGGCCATACGCCTACACAGTATCTCATACCACAAGAAAACAAGAACGCAGCCGCGAAGCCCGAACCTATGAGCATTCTGCACGGCGATCACAGAATTTGCATCGACTGCGGAAGCGGTTACCCGGACAAGTATGATCCGTGGTACGGCGCGATTGGCAGGCTGGCTTGCCTGCGCTTGGACGATATGAAAGAGTTCTATTCGGAAGAAACGATAGATGATTAAGGAGGTGCCCATTGAAGAAGAACGGAGAGACGAACGAACTGCGTGTGCGGAATTGGTTACAGGTGATGCGCCACGGTTTTCATGAACCTGTAAAACTTGATGAAGCCAGCACACAGCTTGTACGCAAATTGTTTGATACGACTGATGTTCTAAAACCTGTCGGGGACGACGATCTGAAGCTGTTTTGGATTTCGGTCAATCGCCCCACGTTCGAGCAATACAAAGAGGATTATGAGGAGGATGTCTCCGAAGAGGAAGCTCGGAAGGACTACGAAGCCGAGTATCCCGAGGAGATCTATTGGCATAAGGTGCGGATGACGCGATATGACCGTCGCCGCAACGGCGAGGATGTTTTCCACGCCGTTTTCATTGATACCGAGTATGTTCTCAACATCGGAGATTTGAATGCAAGAGGATACCCTATAGACGCATCGGAACTGATCAAATGGCTGATCGAGAAAGCGGCAGATGTTGTAGAGCGCGTCAAAGCCGGGACATACAACGCGGAGATCGCCCGCAATCTTCCGATGCACTATAGGTGCGGGAAGATTCTCCGCAAGGATTACTGGGACATCTACCCGGAAAAGCGGCAGGCGTATCGAGAGTGCTTCACGCAGCAGGATATTGACGATTTTATCGCCTTGGAATCGGAATTGAAAAAATCACGGGAGAGGGGTTGGTATCCGCCAAACGCCTGGGATTCCATGACCGCACGGCAGTTTTATGAAGCCTGCGCCGTTGTCTATAAAAGATTACAGTTGCCGGAGCGTGACAAATGGCAGTTCTGTGACACCGACGAGGAACACGAACGCTACGGCGGCACGACCGCAAAAGAACTGTACTATATGTTCGCCGACGGACGAGATGACGGCTTGTGTAACGTCCCCATGGACGATACCGAGGAATTTGATCTATGGCTGAATGATAAAGGCGAATACTATGAATCGAATGGCGGGCACCCATGGGAGATCATCCCGTCCTTTTCCATCCGGTTCAGTATGCACTTGGGCGTTTCCTGTCATCCGAAGAAAAAGTTTCTATATCTATCGGGCGAAATGTATGAAAGGAGTAAGGAGACTCTCCCGGCATACCTCGCCCTTCGACGCGCCGGGTATCCGGTTGAATTAATCGACGGAGCACAAATGCTAGCGCGGTTTACCGAAACGGACTATATCGAGATCGTGCCTTGCTATTTGTATCCGCTTTACGGAAGCCGCAGAAGCGACATTCTGGATTCCACACAACTGGCAAATGGGGACAAGCCGGGGCTTGTAGCGTCTGCTGCAGTTTGGGACAAGATCACGCCTTTGGAGTTGAAAGATAATGGAAATGAATGGGAAAGTTGAGCGCTTATCTCCGGAAGTGCTATTGAAAGAGCACATGATTACAAGGGAGCAATTACAAGAGATGCAGCTCGCAGATCCACATTCCGTTTCTATAGACGATTTAGTGGATCTCCGGGATGTCGTAATAGATCGCACTCTACCGCTTCCGTTACGTTTTTTGGATTATGTACGTCAAGTTAAGAATCCGTATCTGTACAGAGTCGGTCCGATCATTGTCAAACTCGACAAGGGTGGAAACATACGCTTCGCGGACGCTTTGGCAAGGGGACTTTTGAATTCGTAAGAAAAAGCGATGGCAGGGAGAACTACGGGCACAGTAATATTGGGGAATATCAATTGAAAGGAGCTATGAGCAAACTAGCCATCGCTTTTTGTAATTTGAGCGGCTATCTTTTTGTACTGATTTATGGTATGATTGTTCAGAGTAATAGGAGAGCACATGATATACTTTACCGGCGACACGCATGGCGAGGTCGAAAAAATACTACGGTTCAAAAACCGAATGGAATTGACAGCCGAGGATACGGTTGTCATCCTTGGTGATGCCGGTTGGAACTATGACATGGGCTTGCATGATTCCCTTGCCAAAAAGTATCTCAAACGGTCTGGCATTACGGTATTCTCGATTCATGGTAATCACGAGGAAAGACCCTATAATCTGCCGTTCTATCACGAGAAAGAATGGCGTGGCGGCAAAGTCTATGTAGAAGACGCATACCCCAACATTCTGTTTGCGAAGGACGGGGAGGTCTATGACCTTGACGGGCATAAGGCCATTGCCATCGGCGGCGCTTATTCTGTGGATAAGCCCTTCCGTTTAGCGCGAGGGTATAATTGGTTTCCAAGCGAACAGCCGAATGCGGAAATCAAAGCGCGTGTCGAAGCACGGCTCGAATCGTTAGGGTGGAAAATCGACGTCGTTCTTTCTCACACCTGCCCACAACGGTATGTTCCGGTTGAGGCGTTCATGTCTTGTGTCGATCAAAGCGCTGTTGATCGCAGCACCGAGGAGTGGCTCGATACAATTGCCGAAAGGCTCGACTATCAACATTGGCTCTGCGGTCATTGGCATATCGACAAAACGATCGATCGTTTCCGCTTCGTTATGGACGATTTCGTTGCACTATGATGCTTTCAGCGAAAGGAGCTCTGCTATGTACGTTGGTAAAAAGAAAATGGAATACTACAATGGCCTTGAGCAGAAGCTGAAGCATTGCATCACGGCTGACGGCATTCGATTCATCTGTGAGACTTATCATTGGGACGCAGAAAAGATCGGGCGGCATTTCATTGAGGTTCAGAATGTAACTTTTCCCAGTTGGAAGGGCTAAAGATCCCCGTTTAGTGCATAAGTACTTTGAATGAGGCCGATTTAAGAACTACGTTATGGACAGATACGACAAGCATTACTTCGAACGATACGCACTATTAACGTTATATAGTGTTTTCCCCGAATGGGAAGCCCATTTTACAAGATGCGAGCGACCGGACTTGCAAAATGAGACAGATAGCATCGGTATCGAAGTTACAAGTTCAACTCCGTCTTATATTCGGGAGGTCGACTCATATGGTCAGAAGCTTCTTGGTAAGGAAGTATCCGAAAAAGATGAAAAAAGATTTCGGGGAGATCTGTTCCTTACCGCTGATAGAGTAGCATTTGCTTATTCTCCTATAAAGGGACTAGAAGATTCAGATAAAGGCCCGGAGATCATTTCCTCAATTTCACATAAACGCGATATATGGGAAGGATACAAAGAGTTTGATGTGCGAGGTGTGTATGTCTTTACAGGAACAAGCATCATAGATGAGGAAATGCTTAAAAAAGTGGAGAAATCCGATGCGTTTTCATTCTTCCAGTTGATTTTTGTTAATGCGATGGATAAGTTATATTATTATCACAACGGATGGAAGAAAAAAGAATTCACTGATGAAGAAATGGCGAGATTCAAGAAAGCAGCACTTGCAGCGGAGTAGTGAATCCGGCAATCTTGTTCGAATATGGTTGACATTCTGTAATCTATTTTTGCTTTGTCCTCCCTTGCTTTTTAGGGAGGTCTTTTGTATAATATTCTTGCGACGCAACAAATAAAGCGTATAGACGTCCTCCCACTATTAGTAGCGTGCATTTTACCTATCGGTAAAAATGCATTGCTTCCTTTTTGCATCCTACTAATGGTGGAAAAAGTTGCGTCGCGGCTTGAAGCATGCGTTTTTCGTGCGCGGCTTCGGCTGCGCACTTTTTCATTTTGGCATGAATTGACAGTAGATTATCATGGTTGTAATGTTCTGTGGTCATAAAGAAATATCTGAACCTGATAAGTTGCGGCGTTGGCTGGAAGAAACGGTCGAAACGCTCATACAACGAGGATCTGATACCTTCTATCTCGGCGGCTATGGCGCGTTTGACCGATTGGCGGCGAATGTGGTATGGAGTAAGAAGCGACTGTATCCGTCAGTGCAATCGGTATTAGTTCTTCCATATCTGGATCGGGCAGTAGATGCCACTGATTATGACGGCACGATTTATCCGCCACTGGAAAACGTGCCGAGGCGATTTGCAATCTCAAGACGAAACGAATGGATGGTCGATCACTCTGATGTAGTGGTAGCATATGTGATCCATGAGTGGGGAGGCGCAGCGACAACTCTCCGCTATGCTAAAAGGAAACACAAGGAGATCATCCTTTGAAAGAAAGTGGATTCCAATCCGGCTGACTACAATCTGACTACACACTGTGTGGTAAAAAGTGTCTCTTTGGGTACTTATTTGCATGTATTGAACATTCCGGACAAATGCCGGAAATGCCCTAAAATAGGCACTTTTTCCCTATTTTACTGACTTTTTTGGCTTTCAAATCGAGCCACTCCGACTCTGAAGGCCGCACGTTCAAATCGTGTCAGGCACGCCATACAGAATACCCGCCTTTACGGCGGGTATTCTGTATGTTGCGCTTTTTGAGCGCATATTTGAACGTCGTTCACTTAGACGGCGAAGCCGGATGCTCG
>JAFXVP010000058.1 GCA_017524445.1 Clostridia bacterium
GGCAAGGAAGGCGCGGGCTTCAAGATCGCGATGGCAACGCTCGACGGCGGCCGCATCGGTATCGCGGCGCAGGCGCTGGGCATCGGCGAAGGCGCGATCCTCGAGGCGATCAAGTACACGAGCGAGCGCGTCCAGTTCAAGAAGCGCATCAGCTCGTTCCAGAACACGCAGTTCCAGCTTGCCGACATGCACACCCGCATGCAGGCGGCGCAGTTCCTCGTATATAACGCCGCGCTGAAAAAGCAGGCGCACGAGCGCTGCAGCATGGAAGCGGCGATGGCGAAGCTGTTTGCCGCGGAAGCCGCGTCCGACGTGACGCGCAGAGCCGTGCAGCTGTTCGGCGGTTACGGCTACACGCGTGAATATCCCGTGGAGCGCATGATGCGCGACGCGAAGATCACCGAGATCTACGAGGGCACGAGCGAGGTCCAGCGCATGGTCATCGCCGCCAACCTCGGCGTGAAGTAAGGAGGGCAGAGGACATGAAGATTTTCGTTACGGTAAAGCAGGTTCCCGATACCTCCGGTACGGTCGCCGTCA
Organism: Clostridia bacterium; assembly: GCA_017524445.1. GTDB lineage: Bacteria > Bacillota > Clostridia > Christensenellales > CAG-138 > UBA3792. The sequence goes on from JAFXVP010000058.1 coordinate 541, forward strand.
ATCCGGACGGCACGCTGGACCGCGCGTCCATGCAGACCATCATCAACCCCGACGACATGAACGCGGTCGAAGCAGCGCTCACCTTGAAGGACGAGCTCGGCTGCAAGGTCATCGCGTTCACGATGGGACCGCCGCCCGCAGAGGGCATGCTCCGCGAGCTCATGGCAATGGGCGTGGACGAGGGCGTTCTCATCACCGCGCGTGAGTTCGGCGGCTCCGACACCTACGCGACGAGCCAGATCATCGCGGCGGCGATCGACACTTACGGCGTCGAGCCCGAGGACATCATCCTTGCGGGCCGTCAGGCAATCGACGGCGACACCGCGCAGGTCGGTCCGCAGATCGCGGAAAAGCTGCACCTGCCGCAGGTCACCTACGCGGGCGAGATCAAAAAGGACGGCGATACGCTGACGGTCAAGCGCATCCTTGAGGACGGCTACATGACAGTCAAGGTCAAAACGCCCTGCATGATCACCTGCATTAAGGAGCTGAATAAGCCGCGTTACATGAACATCGGCGGCATCTTCGCGTGCTACAATATGCCGGTCGTCACGATGACCTATGATACGTTGAAGGATCATCCGCTGATCGACAAGTCCACGATCGGACTTTTAGGCTCGCCTACGAACATCCTTACGTCGTTCACGCCGCCGCAAAAAGGCGCGGGACAGATGCTCCCGGGCGACGGAAAAGAAACGACCGACAAGCTTGCGGGCATCCTTGCCGCAAAGCACATCATCTGAGGAAGGGGGAAGGAATCATGTTTAACAGCAGCGAAATCAATGCGTTCAAGAACGTCTGGGTCTTCTGCGAACAGCGCGAAGGCGTGATGATGCCGACCACCTTCGAACTCATCTCCGAGGGACGCAAGCTTGCCGACGAGCTCGGCGTGGAGCTTTGCGGCATCCTCCTGGGCGACGACGTCGACGGCATTGCAAAGGAACTGGGCGTCTACGGCGCGGACAAGGTCTATGTGTACAACAGCCCGCTTCTCAAGGTATTCACCACCGACGCATACGCAAAGGTCATCGTCGACGCAGTCGAGGAATGGAAGCCCGAGATCCTTCTGTTCGGCGCATCCACGATCGGCAGAGACCTCGCCCCGCGCTGCGCGGCGAGACTGCACACCGGTCTCTGCGCGGACTGCACGCATCTGGATATCGACCTTGCGAACTATCAGCAATTCCTCCGTGAAGCGTCCACGCTTCCCGAGGACCGCATCGAGCGCACGAAGAGCGTGCGTCTCGCGGGTGAGGATCATTCCGTCGCAAGAGATCTCAAGATGACCCGTCCGGCATTCGGCGGTCACCTCATGGCGTCCATCATCTGCCCGCGCTTCCGTCCCGCGATGGCGACGGTCCGTCCGGGCGTTATGAAGCGCCGCGAGAACCCGCGCGAGGTCGAGCTTCTGCATCCCGCGTTCGATCTGAAACCCGAAGACATCAAGACCGAAGTGGTCGAGGTCGTGAAGGCAGGGAAGAAGCTCGTCGATCTGATCGGCGCGGACTTCATCGTCTCCGTGGGTCGCGGAATCTCTAAGGACGTCGAAAAGGGCCTCGCCCTTGCAGAGGAGCTTGCAAATGAGCTCGGCGGCGTGGTGGGCGCTTCCCGCGCGTGCGTGGACGCCGGCTGGATCGGCGCGGACCATCAGGTCGGACAGACCGGCAAGACCGTCCATCCGAAGGTGTATATCGCGCTCGGCATCTCCGGTGCGATCCAGCACAAGGCGGGCATGCAGGAATCCGAATGCATCATCGCGGTCAACAAGAACGAGAACGCCCCGATCTTCGAATGTGCGGACTACGGCATCGTGGGCGACCTCTTCAAGGTCGTTCCGGAGCTCATCGAATCCATTCGCGCTGCCAAAGCGGCAAAATAAGAAACGATATACGTCCCGGGGGCAAACCTCGGGACGTGTTTTAATCATTTTCAAAAAAACGGAGCATACGGCACCATGGGAGAAATCATTGCAAACAAAGAGGAAAAGCGAGTTTGGGGCATTCATTGCAGGGATGACGGTTTATTCCGCAAGGAAAACATCATTGCAATAGGGTGGAGAGAGATGGGCGATCTCAGCGTTCTCGGCGCAGATCGTGAAGCATTCAAAAAACGGTATGCAGAAGTATATGCCGATGCAAGTAAGGGCAATATCGCAAACGGCGCGGGGATGCTGTATCGCTTTTGCCATGAAGCGCAAATCGGTGATTATGTCGTCTATCCTTCCAAAAACGATCGGCAAGTGAATTTCGGTATCATAGAAAGTGAGTATCGTTACGATGCTTCGCAGCCGGAATATGTACAGACGCATAAGGTCAAATGGCTGAAACAACTGCCGCGCACCTACTTTTCTCAGGGAGCGCTGTATGAAATAGGTGCTGCGCAATCCTTCTTTATGGTGAAAACCTATGCGGAAGAGTTTCTTGCTGCACTTGATAAAGGATTTATGAAACCCTATGATCCTGAAAATGAGGACGAAACAGTAGCTGCAACAGCAGATGAGATCGTTGAAAGCACCAGAGATTTCATCTTGAAAGAACTAAGCCGACAGCTGAAAGGGTACGATCTTGAAGAATTTGTAGCCGATCTTTTACGGGCGATGGGGTATCGTACAACGGTATCGCCGCACGGCGGAGACAGTGGGATCGATATCACAGCGTACAAGGATGAATTGCCGCCGCGTATTTTGGTACAGGTTAAGAGTCAGGATGGCGAGATTAAAGAGACGACCATCCAATCTCTGAAAGGTGCTATGCGTGAAGGCGATTACGGCCTGTTTGTCACGCTTTCGGATTATACGAAGAATGCGAAGGCATATCTTCGCAGCACACCTATCATTCGCGGGATTAATGGAACGGAACTGGTTGATCTTGTTTTGAAGTATTACAAAGATTTGAGCGAGAAATACAAGCGGATAATTCCAATGCAGATGGTTTATATTCCTGTTTCAAAGGAAAATTTAGAATGAGCGTTATAATGCCTTCCCCTGCTACAGCATGGGGAAGGGGGACCGCTTGCGGTGGATGAGGTTTCCTTGTCCCCCTCATCAGTCACCTGCGGTGACAGCTTCCCCACCAAGGGGGGAAGCCTCTGAAATGAAACGATCCCGGGGGAAGCCTCGGGATCGTTTTACAGAGCCGACAGACGACCGCAGAATATGTCGGGACAGCTTCGCAAAAAGCGTGTATGATGATCGTGTCAGGAGGAAACGGACATGGAATGGATTGAAGCGATACAGCGGGCAATCGACTACGTCGAGGCGCATCTTTGCGATGAGCTGGACGCAACGAATATTACGGGCGAAAGCTATTATTCCTCGTTTCATTTTCAGCGCGCATTCAGCATCCTCTGCGGCTATACGCTCGGTGAGTATATCCGGAACAGGCGATTGTCTGCGGCGGGCGCGGAGCTTGCAGAGGGGAAAGCACGGGTCATCGACGTTGCGTACAAGTACGGCTACGAAAGCCCGGACAGCTTCGCAAGAGCGTTTCAGCGATTCCATGGGGTCACGCCGTCCCGGGCGCGCACGGGCGGGGTCCGGCTTCGTTCGTTCTCTCCGCTGACGATCAATCTGCATTTTGAAGGAGGAACTGTGATGGATTACAGGATCGAAACAAAACCGGACATGCTGCTGACCGGATTCAAACGCCGCTTTACCGGCGACCCAAACGAGAAACAGGATCAGGATCATTATTTTGCCTGCGAAACGCGGCTGGAACAGTACGTGCTGGAAGGAATGAGCCGGGAACATGAGACGACGTATGCCGTGCTGACGAACTTTGACGACGAGGGATACGATTTCTATTTCGCGGCGAAGCTGCCCCATTGGGCGCTCGAGGACTTTGACGAGGATCTCGGCGAGTTTGCAAAGCGATACGAGCATCTTTCCATCCCGGAAGGGCTGTACGTGGTCTGCGAGACGGAACGCTGTAAGTTTCCGACCAATCTGGTCGACGGGCTCAGAAAACGCATCGTGACGGAATGGCTGCCTGCGTCCGGTTACGAGCTTCGGAACGCGCCGGAGATCAACGTGATTCACTGGCCGTTCGAGGACGGAAACGAAACGGTCAACAGCTCGCACTGGTGCGAGATCTGGCTGCCGATCGAAAAGAAATGACGACACATATAGCGATTCCGGGGGAGACTCCGGGATCGTTTTTGCGTTATCCGAACGACGGTTCGGCGTGATACAAATACCCCCTGTGTGTATTCTTGTTGATTTTGTTGTTTTTGTTGTTTGACAGACAAAGAAAGAGTATCCAAAATACAATTTCAACAAAATCAACAGCGCTACGCACAGGGGGTGCATGTGTCATGAGAATCATCAAAACCCGACGCCCCGTCAAGAAGGGGAGATACCGATCCGCGAAAAGCCTGCGCTTTTCCACGTGCCACCTCATCCGGCTCGTTCCTCGCCACCTTCCCCTCGGAGGGGAAGGCTCTGCATGTGCGTATTCAAATGCCTTCCCCTTGAGGGGAAGGTGCCGTTAGGCGGATGAGGTGGAATGAATTGCGCCGGAGGCGCATGAATTGCCTGCGGCATGAATTGACCTTCGGTCATGAATTGCGACAATGGCGCATGAAAAAGCCCAACCGTGCGGTCGGGCTTTTGTGATGTTTGCTTAGTCGATCATGCTCTTGAGGTTCTCGGAGACCGTGATCGGCGCGGCGGTGACTGCCTGCACCTGTTCCGGGGTGAATTCCGGGTTGATCTCGGTCATCAGAAGTCCGTTCGGCGTGACTTCGAGGACGCACATCTCGGTGATGATCTTCTTTACGCAATGCGAAGCGGTCAGCGGCAGACGGCACTTTTCGAGGATCTTCGGGTTGCCCTTCGCGGTGTGCTCCATGCAGACGATGCAGTTCTTTGCGCCGACGCAGAGGTCCATAGCGCCGCCCATGCCGGGCATGCGCTTGCCGGGGATGATCCAGTTTGCGAGGTTGCCTTCCTGGTCGACTTCGAGCGCGCCGAGGAAGCACGCGTCGACGTGACCGCCGCGGATCAGACCGAAGTTCGTTGCGGAATCGATGAAGCCGCCGCCGAACGCCACGGACGCGACGTTGCCGCCCGCGTCGACGACGTGGTACGGATCGTAGTTCGGGTCTTCGGGCTTCGGAGTCGCGCCTGCGCCGACGATGCCGAGCTCGGCATGGATGACGAGGTCAACGCCCTCGGGAAGGAAGCCGGGGATCATGGTCGGAAGGCCGATGCCGAGGTTGACGACGTCGCCGTCCTTCAGTTCTTTCGCGCAGCGCTTTGCGATAAAGGCTTTGATTTCAGACTTATCCATTATTTTCTCTCTCCTTCCACGATGTAGTCGACGCACATGCCGTACGTGTGGATGTTCTCTGGCTCGATCTCGCCGATCGGGACGAGGTATTCGGTCTCGGCAATGACGGTGTCCGCCGCAGTCGCCATGACGGTGTTGAAGTTGCGCATCGTGCCCTTGTACCAGCAGTTGCCGGCTTCGTCGCACTTATAGGTGCCGAGGAGCGCAAAGTCCGCATGGATCGGCTTCATCAGAAGATACTGCTTGCCGTCGATTTCCTGCTTGCCCATGCACAGCGGGCTTTCCTCGATCAGCGTGTCGACGCCGACGGGGGTGAGTACGCCGCCGAGTCCCGCGCCGCCCGCGCGGATGCACTCCGCCATCGAGCCCTGCGGGATCAGGTTGACCTCGAGCGTGCCGGCGTTCATCTGTTCGCCGACCTCGGGCGTCATGCCGACGTGCGTTGCGATCACGCGCTTGACCTGATGGTTGTGGATGAGCTCCGCAATGCCGAAGAACTCCTCGCCCATGGGACCTGTCGCACGACCCATGTCGTTTGCGATCAGCGTGAGGTCCTTGGTGCCGAGCTTCACAAGCTCCTTGACGATGGCGCGCGCCTGTCCGCAGGCGAGAAAGCCGCCGCACATGATCGTAGCGCCGTCGGGAATCATTTTCGCTGCCTCGGCGGCAGTGATGACCGGTTTCTTTGCCATTTCTTATTCCTCCTTGATGAATTTCGTATCTATCTTGGCGGCTTATTTCATGCCGCGTTTGACCATTTCCGTCACGACGAAACTCGCCACGTCGTCGCCGTACGTGCCCGCGCCGAAGCCGGCGTCGAAGCCGAGCTCCTTGGCAAGCTCATGCGTGATGCGCGGACCGCCGCAGACCACCACGAACTTGTCGCGAAGACCCTCCGCTTCCAAAAGCTCAATGAGGTTGGTGAGGTTCTGGATGTGGATGTCCTTCTGCGTGACCGTCTGCGAGACGAGAAGCGCGTCCGCGTGGACCTCGACCGCCTTTTTGATAAAGTCTTCGTTCGTCACCTGCGAGCCGAGGTTGTACGCCTCGACCATCTCGTAGCGCTCCACGCCGTAATGCCCCGCAAAGCCCTTGCGGTTCATGATCGCGTCGATGCCGACCGTGTGCGCGTCGGTGCCGGTAGAGGCGCCCACCATCACGACCTTGCGCCCGATGTGCTCGCGGATGTAGTCGTTCGTTTCCTCCATGCTCATCACCTCGGATTCGACGGTGATGACGTGGATGTCCTCGTAGTTTACGGTGTGCACGCAGCTGCCGTAGACCACGTAGAACGTAAATTCCTTGTCGAGCGCCGCGTGATACGTCACGTTCGGCTCGTCAAGGCCCATCTTCTTTGCGATCTGCCGCGCCGCTTCCACGCCGCGTTCGTCGTCCTTGACCGGCAGGGTAAAGGAGAGCTGCACCTTGCCGTCGTTCATCGTGTCGCCGTACGGCTTCAAGCGTGTCAGATCGAGCGTGGTGTCGAATTCGATCTTATGCGTGTTGTACAATCCGCTGCTCATTCGTTTGCCACCTTGCCTTTCATGACCTCGATAAACGGGTTGAAGTAGTGTTCATCCTTCAATACGACGCCCGCAAGGCCCTTGCCGCCGTCCTTCGGACGCTTGACGTCCGCGAAGATGCCGCGTTCGAGCGTGGTGAAGAGCCCGAGCGTTTCGATCTCCTTCAAGAGCTCTGTCGCTTTCGTCAGCACTTCGTTTGCGCGGGAGCGGATGACGCCGCCCTCCCTGAAGGTGAGTTCTGAGCCGAGATCCTTCATTGTGCGGAAGATGTACTGCGCGTTTTCGATCGACAGCGCACGGTCGGACATGAACGGCGTGTGAATCGCCTCGGTCATCATGCCCAAAAGATGCAGCTTTTGATTGGTCAGGATCGTAACCATGTTGAACAGCGCGTCCTGAATGTGCCCGCGGAAGATGTTGCCGGTCATGTACTTCGTCGGCGGCATGTATTTGAGAGGCGCTTTCGGGAAGATCTCGCGCGCCATCTGCGCCTGCGCAAGCTCGTAGAGGAACGTGTTTTCGACCGCGGGATCCATCTCGAACGCGTGTCCGAGACCCATCTGTTCCTCGCGCATGCCGGCGCACTTCGCGAACGCCTCATTCAGGAACTGCGACGCAAGCACCGTGTGCGCGGACGTGATCGCGTCGTCGGTCGTGAGGTAGTTGTCCTCGCCAGTGTTGATGATGACGCCCGCGTAGCCGTTGATGATGCGGGAAAAATACTGGTCCACGATCGTGCGCTGCATGTTGATGTCGCGGAACAGAATGCCGTACAGCGCGTCGTTCAGCATGACGTCGAGCCGTTCCAATGCGCCCATGGCCGCGATCTCCGGCATGCAGAGACCCGAGCAGTAGTTGCACAGGCGAATGTAGCGGTGCTGTTCCTCGCCGACCTCGTCGAGCGCCGCGCGCATCAGGCGGAAGTTTTCCTGCGTTGCGTAGGTGCCGCCGAAGCCCTCGGTCGTCGCGCCGTAGGGAACGTAGTCGAGGAGCGACTGTCCCGTCGTGCGGATGACCGCGATGATGTCCGCGCCCTGCTTCGCGCCGGCCTTCGCCTGGATGATGTCCTCATAGATGTTGCCGGTCGCGACGATGATGTAGAGGTACGGACCTTGCTTGTCGCCGAAGCGTCCGAGGTATTCGTTGCGCTTTGCGACGTTCTTGTTGATCCGCGCCATCGCCGCGTCGATATGCGGCTGCAGCGCTTTTCGGATCTCCGCTTCGTCGTGCGCGGGCAGTTTCGTAAGGTCGATCTCGCCGCGGTCGATCGCTTCCGCGACGCCCTGCGGATCGAGCCCGGTTTCAAGGATCAGCGTGCCGATGAGCCACGCCGCGCCCTGCGGCAGCAGCGCGTCCTCCATCATGCGGTCCACGACCACGTTCGGCATGGGAACGTCCATGTCGTTGACGCCGTCGATACCGAGAAGACGACAGACGGTGCGCTCGACCGTGACGGTCGTGTGTACGTCGATGAAGCGCTGCACGTCCGCCGCGACGTGCGCCGCGGAGGTACGCGCCTCGTTGACAAGATCAAAGTTCAAGCCGAGTTTGCTTTCCATAGCCGCACCTCAGTGCTTGACGTGCCGCTCGTTGCGCAGAAGCTTCGTCGGCTCGAGGTAGTGCTGCTTCGTGCCCTCGGCAACGTACGCGACGCCGGTCTTTTCGATCTTCTTTTTGCCGGTGCAGACGTCGCAGTGGCAGTTGGACACGTAGTGCTCCGGCTCGGTGTAGGACGTGATGACGCCCTCGAAGTTTCTCAGGATGACCTTTCTCGGCGTCTGCGAGATCAGATACGTCGGCATGACGGGCGTCTTGCCGCCGCCGCCCGGCGCATCGACCACAAAGGTGGGTACGCAGTAACCGGAGGTGTGTCCGCGCAGCGCTTCCATGATCTCGATGCCCTTAGAAACCGGGGTACGGAAATGCGAAAGACCGAGGGACGGGTCGCAGGCGTAGATGTAGTACGGACGCACGCGCATCTTGACAAGCCCGTGCACGAGCTCCATCATGACGTGGCTGCAGTCGTTGATCCCGGCGAGAAGCACGCTCTGGTTGCCCAGCGGAATGCCCGCGTCTGCGAGCATGGCGCACGCCTTTGCCGCCTCGGGCGTGAATTCCTTCGGCGTGTTGAAATGCGTGTTGAGCCAGATGGGATGGTACTTTTTGAGCATATTGCAAAGCTCCGGCGTGATGCGCTGCGGGCACACGACCGGCGTGCGCGAGCCGAGACGGATGATCTCGACGTGCGGGATCGCGCGAAGCTTCTGAATGATGCTCTCGAGCACAGCGTCGCCGACCATCAGCGCGTCGCCGCCAGAAAGCAGCACGTCGCGGACCTCGGGGTGGTTTCTCACGTATTCGATGCACTTGTCGATTTGCGCCATCGGAACGCCGCAGTCGTTCTGCCCTGCAAAGCGGCGGCGCGTACAGTGACGGCAGTACATTGAGCACATATCCGTGATGAGCAGCAGCACGCGGTCGGGATAGCGGTGGGTGAGACCCGGCGTCGGGGAATCGGTGTCCTCGTGCAGCGGGTCGGCGTCCTCATAGTCGGCATAGTCGAGCTCCTCCGCGCGCGGGATCGCCATCTTGCGGATCGGATCGTATGGATCGTCGAGATCGATCAGCGAGAGATAGTACGGCGTGATCGCCATGCGGAGCTTGCCGAGCGTCTTTTTCACGCCTTCCTCCTCCTCGGGGGTCAGCGTCATGATCTTTTTGAGATCGTCGAGCGTTTCGGCGCGGTTTCTTACCTGCCAGTGCCAGTCGTTCCACTGTTCTTCCGGAACGTCGGCGAAAAGACCGTTGCGGGTTTTCATAATAGATCTCCTTTTTCAAAGTCAAGTTTCATGCAGCGAGCCGGATAGGTGCGTTGTAAACGCACGATCGTAAGCGGCGGAGGAAGAACGGGAGGCTTCAAATCGTCAAATTCAGCGACATGTGCGGTGAATTTGACTCCTTTCAGTGCCCGCCGCCCGGAAATGCGTAAGCAGTTCAGGCGGGCGCTGCAAAACGGTCTGCCGAAAAACACAGTTTTTCGACAGACCGAACGCTTTAGCAGTATTTTTCGTCGAACAGCTTGCGGAGCTTCGCGTTCTCGCGGAGCACGTTCAGCGTGATTTCGGCGTGGTTCTTGGTGTAGCCGTTGCCGACGATCATGGTGACGTCCTTACCGACGCCCTCCGCGCCGAGCGCCGCCTTTGTGAACGAGGTTGCCATGGAGAAGAAGTACACGAGACCGTCGTCGCGGACCGGGAGGATCGCGCTCATCTCGCAGGACTCGATGTTGACGCAGCAGATGGAGATGTCGTATTCCTTGCCGCCGTTGACTTCGAGCGCCTTTTCAAGCACTTCGACGGGCTTCGTGCAGTCCGCCACGATGACGTCGGTGTAAACGCCGAGCTCGATCAGTGCCGGGACCTGCTTCGGGTTTCTTACGACGCCGACGACCTTGCCGTTCGGGCCGACCTTTTTCAGCGCTTCCCAGCCGCAGAGCACGCCGGACTTGCCGTTTGCGCCGAGGATCAGGACGGAATCGCCTTCCTTCGGGAGCTTTCTTGCCTGCGCAGGCGCGCCTGCTACGTCGAGCGCCGCAAGCGCAAGCGCTTCGGACATATCGTCGGGCAGCTTTGCGTAGATCGCGGATTCAAACAGCACCGCCTGACCGTCGATGTCGACGCGGTCGATGTCCTTGTGGATCGCCTTGATGCGGTCGATCCTGAGCGGCGTCATGGAGAGGGAGACGAGGGACGCGATCTTGTCGCCGACCTTGAGGTCAAAGTCCGGCTTTTTGAGGAGATCTTCGCCGATGTAGGCGACCTTGCCGATGAACATGCCGCCGCTTCCCGTGACCGGGTTCTGCTGCTTGCCGCGTTCCGCAACGATACCGAGGATCATTTCACCGATCTTCTGCTCGTCGCCGCCGCACGCTTCTTCGATCTGCGTGAACGACGCGGAGTCGATGTTGAGCGAGATGACGTCGCAGATGATCTCGTTGCTGTAGCGCTTCGTCATGTCGTTGTCGATCTTCCATGCCGCCTGCGTGAGAACGCCCTTCGGCTCGATGACGCGGTGGGTGCCGTACTTATTGCCCTTTAACTGTTCCATAGTGATTCCTCCTGAAATGTATTTGATATGTTTATTATTGACGCGGTTTCATGCCGAGGATCGCGCGCGCCTCGTCCGGCGTTGCGATCTCACGACCGAGTTCCTTTGCAAGGCGAACGACCTTTTCGACGAGCTCGCCGTTAGAAGCCGCCTTGTGCCCTTTTCCGAGGTACACGTTGTCCTCGAAGCCGACGCGGACGTTGCCGCCCATGATGATGCCTGCCGCCGCCATGGTCCATGCGGAACGGCCGACGCCGGTGACCGTCCAGGTCGAGCCCGCGGGGATCTTACTGACCATGTAGGCAAGGTTGTCGACGGTCGCGGGCGCGCAGCCGGGAACGCCGAGCACGAAGTTGAACTGCATCGGCGCGCCGGGGACTTCGCCCTTACGGGCCATCGTGAGCACGGTGTCGAGATGCCCGAGCTCGAAGCATTCGTATTCGGGCTTGATGCCGTTTTCGATCATGCGCTTGCCGAACGCGCGCATCGTGGGCATCGTGTTTTCAAACACATCGTCGCCGAAATTGCAGGTGCCGCAGTCGAGCGTCGCCATTTCCGGCATGAGCTCGGTCGGCTGCAGACGCTCCTCGGGCGTCATGCCGGTCGCGCCGCCGGTCGACGGGATCATGATGACATCGGGAAGTTCCGCTCTGATTGCGTCCATCACGACGCGGAAGCGCTCACGGTCCTGCGTCGGCGTGCCGTCGTCCCAGCGGACGTGCACATGGATGATCGCCGCGCCCGCTTCATAAGCGAGCTTTGCTTCGCGAACCATTTCCTCGACGGTGTAGGGGACGGCGGGATTATTCGCCTTGGTGACTTCGGCGCCGCAGATGGCGGCGGTGATGATGAGCTTTTCCATGGCGTTCTCCTTATTTGTCCCTGCTCCGGTCGATGCGCTGGCAGTCCTTCGGCGTGACGCAGGTGCCGTGCGCGCGGCAGACCACGATCGGTTCGGGCAGCACTTCGGCGGCGGAGGGGGAGATGTCCGGACGCGCCTGAATGACTTTCCGCGCTTCGAACGTCATGCCGCGGGAGGTGTTGCCGATGCGGTCGATCTCGCCGTACGCTTCGATGTAATCGCCCGCGTAGACCGGCGCGAGAAATTCGATCTTGTCGTAGGCGCAGAACAGCCCTTCGTCGCCGTCGCATTGGATCAGAAGCTCGGTCGCGACGTCGCCGAACAGGTGCACCATGTGCGCGCCGTCGACCAGATTTCCGCCGTAGTGCGCGTCCTTCGCGCTCATGCGGAGCCGGAGCATAGAGGTCATTTTTTCCATGTGTCATTCTCCTTCGCAATTGAAATTTGAAATGGGATCAGCGTTTCCGCGGGGTCCTCGACACGATCGGTATAAAAAAGGGCGCTGTCGGCCGAACGATCGGCCAATAGCGCTCCATGTCCTTTTTGTATCGAAACATGACAGCATTGCCGCTTACACGGCAATGCCAGAAACCGGATCGGGCGGTTCCGATCTCTTCGGCGGACGGCCCCTTTCCCGAACGACGTTCCCGGCTGCCCAAGCCGGTCGGACGGGTACCCTGCTGTCCGCACCTCTATTGAAGACCTGATGGAAATCTGTATGAAAATTATACCCGATTTTAAGGTCTGTTGTCAAGGAAATATCCTATTCTTTATATGCCTCTTCGATGCACGCGAGAATCTCCGGCTGCATCGAAAGCATGCGGCAGATGTTCAGCGCATCCTTCGGGCAGTCGGCCTTTCCTTCGACCCGATACAGCCCGTAATTCATATGCCGCGCGATGACCGCAACGCCGTCCTCATGCGCTGCGGAAAGCTCCGCTTTGATCGCGTCCGGGTCGACGTCCTTCAATCCGATGATCTGATAGTGCATCCGCGCGTGCTCCGCGACGCCGTCGTAGTGCGTGGCCAGGATCGAGATCGCGTCGAGCGCGTTCAGATGCCGCGTCACCGCCTGCACGATCACCGCGCCCTCGTCCGGATTCGTGCCGCGGCCGAGCTCGTCGATGAGAAACAGGGAATACCCCTGTTCAACCTCTTTCAGCGCTTCGTTGAACCGCACGATCTCCGAACCGAAGCCGGATAGCCCCGACTGCATCGACTGCGCGTCGTCAAAGAGCATTCTGACGCAGTGCAGCATCGGCATTTTTGCGGCTTTTGCGCAGACCGGAAAGCCCGCGTGGAACAGCAGCGCGTTCAGCGCGATCGTTTTCATGGCGACGCTTTTGCCGCCCATGTTCGCGCCGGTGACGACCGTCGCGCCGCGATCGGTCGCGATCGAAACGGGCACGAACGCGCGGCCCTTGGCTTTCAGCAGGTCGACAAGCTCCGGGTTTGTCATGTCTTGAAGTTCCAGCGCGCTTTCCGTGATCTCGGGACGCACGCCGCCGTATTTCTTCGCAAACAGCGCCTTCTGGATGAGAAAGTCCAGCCGTCCCGCCGCATCCGCGTTATTGAGCATCGCGGGAACGTGGGGGAGAAGCGCCGTACACATTGCCTTTCGGATCTCGCGCTCCTCGGTCTCCTCCTCGGCGCAGACGCGCGTGCGTTCGGTCTTGATCGTGTCCTTTTCGGCGTCCGGCGCTTCGTACAGGCGCTGTTCGAGCCGCTTCTTTTCCGCGCGGATCGCTCTTAACTGTTCGCTTGCGCCGTCCGGAATATAGAACCCGCGCGAGCGCGTTCCCTCCGGATCGAGCACGGAAAGTGCGGCAGAAGGGTCGGAGAACGCGATCCCGTTCGCCTGCGCCGTTTCCTGCATCTTTTCGAACAGCGGAAGCAGATCTGCGACGCGGAGCAAAAAGCCTTTGAGCTCAAACAGCTCGACGTGGTCGAGTATCGCGCCTTCGGATAGTCTTCTCAGCGAGCCGCGGATATCCTTCAGCTGACACAGCACGAGCATGATCTTTTCATACAGCGGACCGAGCGCGTCCGCCGCGTTTGCCGCGCGCTCCGTGTTTTTTAGTTCCGTTTCGAGCAGCTCACGCTCGTCGGGCGCGTAAAAGCGCAGCTTCCGCACGCGCTCCGCGCCGAACGGACAGCACGGATGCAGCGTTTCCAGTACGTATTGAAGACCGATCTTTACGGAATCGTCAAAGCCGATCGAGATCATAAAGCTGCCTCCTTCACATTGATGACCGGGACGTCGACCGCGGCCTGCATGGCGTTTCGGAACGCCTCGGCGTCGAACGTCCAGCCGTATGCGGAAACGGGATTGACCGTCACGCACAGCACCTTCGCCGCTTCGACCGTTTCGAGCGTGACGTTTCGGATCGCGAGCTTGTCAAGCGTGTCGGGCGACAGAAGCACCTTGCTCGGGTCCTTGACCACGAGCCGTGCGTTTCTGAGCGCGCCGCTTTTCAGAAGCGGCACGACCGCGGCGTCGGTGAGCGCGCCGGGGATCAGCGCTTCGGGGGATGCCTTCAATATTTCGGCAAGCGGCCTGTCGCTTTCCTCCGGCACGGTTTCCGCTTTTTTGAGGTTCATGACGCGGAAGACGTTTGCGGTGTCGCCGACGACCTTTTCCATGCGCCGGTCGTAGCTTGCGCCGGTGCAGAGGATCACGCCCTCCGCGATCGCCCGCGCGCCGAGCGACTTTCTGCCGAGCGCGCCGTCGATGATCGCCTGTTCCGCGCCGAGCGAAAAGAACAGATCGGATACGGTTTTAAGCTGCGACGTGATCGACGGGCCCGCAAGCTGCACGCTGCCCGCGCTTCTTGCGCGGACGAGCACGACCTCGCCCAGCGGCGTCGGGATGCCGGTGGTATAAACGATCTCCTGCGTGACGTCGCAGAGGGAGAGCATGTCCTTTGCGGTCGCAAACAGCGTGCCTTCGGGGATGAAAATGCCGGGCTTTTCCGTGCCGGTGACGACGTCCGTGGATTCGCCGTCCCGCCCGATCGAAGTAAGCCCGAGCACGCGCCCGTGCGATTCCGACAAAAGCCGGTTCAGCACGGTCGTTTTGCCCGCGTTTTTGCACATGCCGACGATGGACAGGGTCCGCGTATTGATGATGCTTTTCCAAAGCGCTGTCTGCATCCGAACGTCCTTTCGGTTCATTTCGTATATTTCATCATACCATATCCGCGTGAAAAAGAAAAGGGAAAAAGCGGAAGCCCGTATAAAAACGCGCTCGGTTGACAAAAGGGTCGTTCTATAATACAATATTCTATTATTTGTTGTACAACATTCCGGAGAAAGGAGGGGAAGCGCATGAAGAAATCGACGCAGCGGATCATCATCCTCGTATCGGTGATCGCGGCCGTCGCGCTGTTCGCGCTGTTCCTGTCCGATATCCTGATCCCGTTTATCCGTCTTGAGATTAATAACGACGTCGAAGGCGCGAAGGAGCTTCTCGTCGACAAGGGCGTGCTCGGCTTCCTTTCCGTCGTGCTCGTCGAGGCGCTGCAGATGGTCGTCGTGTTCATTCCGGCGGAGTTCATCCAGATCTCGTCGGGACTCAGCTATCCGTTCTATATCGCGCTTCTTTTGTGTGATCTCGGCGCGTGTCTCGGCGCGACGATCATTTACGTGCTGGTCACGACGTTCCGGTTTTCAAGCGAGGCGTACGAAAAGAACGAACGAAAGATCGAAAAGCTTGCCGCAAGGGTCAAAAAGGACCGCGGCACGCAGCTTTTGCTGTACCTGCTGTTCATCATGCCGTTGATCCCGTTCGGCGCGATCTGCTACTACGGCAGCTACAGCAAGATGAAATACCGCCGCTATATCTTCACCGTCGCGACCGGCGTCATCCCGTCGATCGTCACGTCCAACCTCATGGGCATGGCGGCGCGGTATTTCATCAGCAACGACCTTCCGTTGTGGCTTCTGATCCTCATCATCATCGGGCTTGCCGCCATTCTGCTCGTCATTCTGTTCCTGTTCCTCAACAAGGTCTTTTTGAAACAGAACGCGGGCACGCCGGATTCGGTGTACCTCACCGGCTTTTTCTCCCTGCTGCACCGGTTCTGCCGTCCCAAATGCAGGCTGCACGTGGACGACGCGAAGCTTCGCGATCTTCCCGCGCCGTTTATCGCGCTCTGCAACCATGAGTCGTTCTTCGACATGTACTACACAAACCGCCTGTTCCAGAATGCGAAAGCGACCCCGTCGTACGTCGTGAACAAGCATTACATCGCAAGCCCTCTCGTCCGAAAGATCGCGGCAAAGGGCGGCGTGATCCCGAAAAAGCTGTTTACGCCGGATCTGTCCGTGCCGGTGCAGATCATGCGCATGCTCAAAAAAGGGTATCCGGTCATCATCTTCCCGGAGGCGCGGCTTTCGGTCGACGGGCGCAATAATCCGATCATCGACAGGAGCGCGGCGTTTTACCGCAGGCTCAAAACTGATCTTGTGCTCGTGAAGATCCGCGGCTCGTACTTCGCAAAGCCCAAGTGGCGCAAAACCTTTTTCCGTTCGGATATCTTCGTTTCCGCCGAACGCGTGATCACCAAAGACGAGATCGCCGCCATGACCGACGACGAACTGAACCGGCTGATCGACGAGTCGTTCGCGTTCGACGAATCCGTCGATCCGGTCAACACATACAGGCAAAAGAACAAGGCGAAGGGACTTAGTAACATCCTGTACCGCTGCGTCGACTGCGGCGCGCTGTATACCACGCAGGGCGCGGGGAACGAGCTCACTTGTTCCGCCTGCGGAAAGGTACACCGGCTGAACGAGCAGTATCTCTTTGAAGACGAGCCGTTTTCGATCGGCGCGTACTATGCAAAGATCAAGGACCTTGAGAAGGCGGAGCTGAATGAGCTGCGCCTCGAAGCGGACGTCGACACCGTGATCTTCCGTGATACCGGCAGGTACAGGACCAGGGAGAAGGGGCATTGCACGCTGACGAACGAGGGCTTTTCCTACCGCTCGGAGAGCGTCCGCTTCACGCTCGGCTTCGACGCGCTGCCGGCGCTGCCGTTCTCTGTGAACGAAGAGTTCGAAACGTATTACAACGGAGACCAGTACTATTTCTACCCGACCGAAAACCGTCGGCAGGTCGTGCGCTGGGCGCTGATCGTCGACCTCGTCAAGGAGCTGCGTGATGAAACAGAATCGTAAAACACTGTTGAACCTGTCGACCAAGACGTTCATTCAGGTCGTCGTGCTGCTGTTCGTGCTGATGCTCGTCGCGGTCGTGCTGACGTACGTGATTCCGAAGGGCGAATTCGGCAAGCTGACCGACGAAGCCGGGAACGTCCTTGTGGACGAAAAGGGCAATGAACAGCTTGATTTTACCGACTACCGGAGAATCGAAGGCGCGTCCGGCATTCCGATCTGGAAGGGCCTGCTGGCGCCGATCCTCGTGTTCGGCTCGGCGAACGGGCTGGAGCTCATTATGCTGTCGCTGTTCCTCGTCACGGTGTTCGCCGCGTTCCAGGTCATGAGCGACGTCGGCGGCATCCGCGCGCTGGTCGGACGGGTCGCAAGCCGGTTTGAAAAGCGAAAGGGCCTGCTGCTGGCGGCGATCGCGCTGGTGTTCATGGCGTTCGGCGCGTTCCTCGGCCTGTTTGAGGAGATGCTGTCGATGCTGCCGATCGTGACCGCGCTGTGCGTGCTGATCGGTTACGACTCGTTCACGGGCTTCCTCGTCAGCATCATCGCCTGCGGCTTCGGCTTTGCAAGCGCAATCACCAATCCGTTCACGGTGCTGACGGCGGCGCGCCTGATCAACGCGAACCCGATGGAGCATATCTGGTACCGCATCGTCATCTTCGCCGTGATGTACCTGCTGCTGCTCGGCTTCGTGTTCCTGTATGTCAGACGGCTTAAAAAGGATCCGACAAGGAGCCTGACGCTTGCGCACGACGAAACGCTGCGCGCGGCGGGGACCGCGCAGGACGGGACTGCGCTGTCGCCGGAGAACGAAAAGCGCATTTCGCGCATCTACATTGTATTTCTGCTTTTAGGTCTTGCGCTGATCGTCACCTGTTCGCTGATCGAGTCGCTTCGCGGCGTGACCGTCGTGGTGCTGATCGCGTACTTTTTGATCTTCGGGCTTTTGGCGGGTTTCCTTTCCGCAAAGGCCGCGAAGCCGGTCCTGAAGAGCTTCGGGAAAGGGATCGTCGGCGCGCTGCCCACGATCGTGTTCATTGCGCTCGCGTCGTCGGTCAAGTACGTCTTTGACGAGGGCGGGATCATGCCGACAATCGTACATTCGATCAACACGCTCGTGTCCGGGCACAGCCCGTTCATCGTCACGCTCGTGCTGTACGCGATCATCCTCGTGCTCGAGTTCTTCATCTCGTCCTCGACGGCGAAGGCGATCCTCGTCATGGGCATGCTCGCGGTGGTTTCCGTGTCGCTCAGTAAGCAGATGCTTGTGCTCATCTACACCTTTGCCGACGGCTATACGAACGTGCTGTTCCCGACGTCGCCGGTGCTGCTGATCTCGCTTTCGATGATCGGCGTCGACTATTTCAAGTGGGTGAAAAAGAGCGTGCCGCTGTTCGTTCTGAACCTTGCGCTCGTCGTCGGTTTTATCGCGCTCGGGATTACATTGGGGTACTGATTCTTTCAAAAAGCCCGTCCTGTCAACTTGACACGGCGCGGGCTTTTCTTGTATGATAGAAAAAAGCGCTTAAGGGGTATTTATGCTGTCATCTCACATGCAGTCCGGCGTCTGGACGCTTGCGTTCAACGACCGGCAGATCCTTTCCCATTCGCCCGAGCAACCCTTTCTTACGGCGATCCGCCGCGAAAAAACGTATGAAACCGACCGCGGCACGGTCAAGGAGACCGTGACGGAGGTCGAGCGCGTCCCGCTGACAGAATGCACCGAAAACGGCGACGCCGTCGTGCTTTCCGCAAACGGGCACAGCGTTACTGTTTCGATGACCGAGCGTGCAGACGGCGCAACGCTTTCGTTCTCCGGCGAAGCGGGCTGGGCGTATGAATTCCGGCTTTTAGCAATCAAAAACGAAGCCGTGTTCGGCGGCGGCGAGCAGTACAGAAAGACGAACCTCCGCGGCGAAACGGTCGTCAATTTCGTGTCTGAGCACATCAAGGCAAAGACGGTCATCGAAAAGGCGCTTCTGCCGCGGCGTCTGTACCGCGAAAAGCCGCATTCCGCGATCGGCAGCTATGCGCCGATGCCGGTGTTTGTGACCGACAAAGGCCGGATGATCCGCTTCGACACCGCTTCCGACGGGAAATCGCACTTCGGCGACGACGCATATATCTTTACATTCGACGCCTGCCCGAGATCGCTCACCGTCACGTTCGGCAACAGCTACGACGAACTGCTCCTGTCGTACGCAAAGGACGTCGAAAACCGGCAGTATCTGCCCGACTGGTGCTTCGACGGCATGATCCTCGGCATTCAGGGCGGCACGCAGACGATCCTCGAAAAGACGTTTGCCATGCTCGACGCCGGCGCAAAGATTTCGGGCGTCTGGAGTCAGGACTGGTCCGGCGAAAACCGCACGGTCATGGGCAAGCAGGTCTGGTGGAACTGGGAGGTCGACGAAAATCTCTATCCCGATCTATCGGGCGCAATCGAAAAGCTCAACGCCCGCGGCGTGCGCTTCCTCGCCTATATCAACCCGTACCTTGTCAGGGACGGGCGGCTGTATAACGAATGCAAAGAGAAGGGCTATCTCATCACGCGCACGGACGGCAGCGTGTATCACATCAAGTCCACGACGTTCGACGCGGGCATGCTCGATCTCACGAATCCCGAGGCGGTCCGCTTTACAAAGGACGTGCTGATCAAAAAGAACATGCTCGATCTCGGCGTGTCCGGCTGGATGGCGGACTTCGGCGAGTATCTGCCGGTCGACTGCGTGCTTAACTCCGGCGATCCGAAGGAGCTGCATAACCTCTGGCCGGTTCTGTGGGCAAAGCTGAACCGCGAGGCGGTGGAGGAGTACGGCAGGGACGATATCATGTTTTTTATGCGCTCGGGCTACGTCGGCGTCCAGACCTACGCGCCGGTGCTGTGGAACGGCGATCAGCACACCGATACGACGAAGGACTACGGCATGCCGTGCGTCATGCCCGCAAGCTTCTCGCTCGGCTTCTCCGGCGTGCCGATGATCCACTGCGACGTCGGCGGGTTCTTCTCGTTCGGCAAGATGAAGCGGAACGAGGAGCTGTTTACGCGCTGGATGGAGATGTGTACATTCTCGCTTCTCATGCGCAGTCACGAGTCGATCCGTCCGTGGGCGAACGCGCAGTTCGACGCGGACAAGGTCAAGGCGCATACCGTGCGGCTCACGAACATTCACGTCGCCTTAAAACCGTATCTCAAACATTGCGAAGCGCTTGCGAAAGCCGGTCTTCCCGCCATGCGCCCGGACTTTTACGAGGCGATGGAGTACGGCGCAAGCCGCGACATGTACAGCTATCTCCTCGGCGAAGACCTCTATGTCTGTCCGGTGATCGAACGGCATGCAAAAACGCGCAAGGTGCATCTGCCGAAGGGCGATTGGATCGACTTCTGGACCGGGAAGGAATGTGCGGGCGGCGCGGAATACACCGTGCCCGCGCCTTTGGGGACCACTCCCGTGTTTTATAAAAAGAACAGCGCATATTCGGATCTGTTCCGCAAAGCAGCGGATTTGGATACATAAAAAACGGAGGGTAAATTCATGGAGTCTTACATTTCCCGCACGAGCGGGATTCGGATGAAGGACAAGCTCGGCTACGCGTTCGGCGATCTCGCGAGCTGCCTCGTGTTCGGGCTCACGCAGAGCGTTCTGAACAAGTTCTACACCGACGTCCTCGAAATCAGCGTTCTGAGCGTTATGATCATGACGATCATCGCCCGCGTGTGGGACGCGATCAACGACCCGATCTGGGGCAGACTGATCGACCGCTCGCGCGTGTATCCGGACGGACGCTACCGCCATTGGCTGAAGATCTTTGCCGCGCCGGTCGCGATCGCGGCGATCCTGATGTTTTTCAATGTCAAGGGGTTCGCCATGACTTGGCGCACGGTCTGGATCTACGCTACCTACATCCTGTTCGGCATGCTCTATACCTGCATCAACATCCCGTACGGCTCGATGGCGCAGGTCATCACGTCCGACGACAAGGAGCGCTCGTCGCTGTCCGTGTTCCGTTCGATCGGCTCCACGTTCGGCGCCATGCCCGCCATGGTGCTCGCGTCCTTTTGCTACGTGAAGGCGCTTGACGCGAGCGGCAACGAGATCCTCGACGCAAACGGCAATGCAATGAAGGTCATGAGCCCTACGATCACGATCATCGGCGTCACGATCATCGCCGTGCTCTCCGTCGTGTTCTATTTCCTCTGCTACGGCTGGAGCAGGGAGCGCGTCGCCTCGCATCCCGACCCGAAGACGAAGGGGCAGACGTGGAAGGTCGTCAAGACGCTTTTGAAGAGCCGTCCGTTCATGGCGGTCTCGATCGCGTCCATGCTGTTCCTTGCCGCGCAGATGTTCGGACAGGGCTACAACGCGTACCTGTTCGATAAATTCTTCAACGCGCAAAAGCTGACCATGCTCCCGACCGTGTTCCAGTATCTGCCGGTCGCGGTCATCATGTTCTTTGCAACGAAGATGGGCAACAAATTCGGCCGCCGCGAGGTCTGCTCCTACGGCGTGCTTGCCGCCGCGGTGTTCTATCTCATTCTGTTCGTGCTCGCGCTCTTTAAGGTCGCGAACGTGTGGCTGTACCTTGCCGCAAACTTCGTCGCGGGCGTCGGCACGGCGTTCATCTTCCTGCTCATCTGGGCGCTTGCGAACGACGCGATCGACTACAACAAGGTCACCTATAAGCTGAACGACGACGCGACGAGCTACGCGTTCTATTCCTTCATGCGCAAACTCGGTCAGACCGTCGCGACGATCCTCATCAACGTGCCGCTGCTCATCATCGGCTACGAGGGCAGCAAGCTGAAGACGGAAAGCTTAGGTCAGCCCGAGCTTTGGACCATGTACAACTACTCGGTCATGATCCCCGCGGTGCTGTTCCTGCTCGTGTTCCTCATCCTGCGGTTCGTCTATCCGCTTTCAAAACATCGAATCGACGCGCTCCAGGTCGAGAAGGAAGAATACCTCCGCGAACAGGAAGAAGCGTAAACGCTGACGCGTTCGGTCCGGTGAAAACCTGTTTTCACCGGACCGGTTTTCAGATCCCGCCTATGATTCTTCGAATCATGCGAGCGGCGGGATCTGCAAGGAGTCAAATTCACCGCACATGTCGCTGAATTTGACGGATTGCGCTTTCGTTCTTCCGTCGAAGCTTCCGCGCGTGCGTTTACAACGCACTTACGGTGCACGCAGAACAAACAACGGCACGGATCGGTCCGTGCCGTTGTTGTGTTTTGTCATTCTGAGCCGCAGGCGAAGAATCCGGATCAGATCCGCTTTGCAATCTCAAGTGCAATGTCGAGCTTGTCGAGATCGTGGTTTGCGCTGTGCAGCCCGTCGTTTTCATAGACCGGCGCGTCGAGCACGTCGCCGGTGACCAGAAAATCGTACAGCTCAAATCCGTGAAAATCGCAGACCGCCTGCACGCCCGCAAGCTCCATTTCAACGGCGAGACAGCCCTCCGCTTTGCGCTTTTCGAACTGATCCCGCGTCTCACGGTAGAACGCGTCGGTTGTCCACACGCGCCCCTTGACGTACGGCAAGCGCAGTTCGTCGAAGATCGCGGCAGTTTTGTCCGCGTTTCCGATCGCGATATAGTCGGAGGGCGGTGCGTAATGATAGGACATGCCCTCGTCGCGGTACGCCTCGGTCGGGATCACGTATTTTCCCGCCGTCGCTTCGCGGTTCAGGTTCCCCGCTGAGCCGAACATCACAAATTTCGTCGCGCCTGTCTGCCAGTTCAGTTCGATCACGTCGTTTCCGGCAATGGTCGAACCGAGGCCGGCAAGCATTACGGCAAGCGTCGTTCCGTTGTGTTCGAATGCGTAGACCGGACGGCTGCCGCCGGCGGAATCGAGACTGCCGACCTCGCGCAGCACAAAGCGCGCCTGCATCTCCTTTAAGATCACGTGCGAAAAGGTCAGAAGGCAGACGTCCGAGAGGTGCTTTTGCGGACCGAGAAAGTGCCCGGGCGTGAACAGCGGTTCCGATTTGGGATCGAACGAATCTGTGATCATACTCAATACCTGAAAACCGGGAAACCCAAATATGCCGCAAGCGCCTCGAGCGTCTTTGCGTGGCGTCCCCTGATGACGACGAAGTGCGGCTCAAACCCGGCTAATACGCTGTCCTCAACGATCTCGCGCGCGGGGCTGTCGGTCTTGATCACGATGCTCGTGCCGGTAAACTGTTTCGGCTTGTCGAGCGCCGTGCCCTCGGTGAGAAAGAACCGGAACGAGCCGTCCGGCTCTCTGCCGATGCGGAACACCGTCGCGTCCTCGAACGCTTCGCAGCCGAAGTCCATGGCGGGACCGATCTTCCGATTCGGGTGCACGCCGACGACCGCGCCGGTGTCCTTCCGCGCCATGGAGCACGCCGCCGCGCCGCAATGCCAGTAGGTGATCGTGTTTTCGTCCTCGGAAAGCGAGACCGGATCGCCGAAAAAGACGGGGGAGCCGGAAAGCCGCATGCCGATCCACATGGACAGCGCGCCGTAAATATCCGCTTCGCAGGCGGAGGCGATCCCGTCGTCGTTCAGCATGGACAGCACCGTGCAGACGGGCGTGCCGAACGCGGTGAAAAAGTCCGGCCAGCAGCGCGACGCAAGCGCGCCGACGCCGTTTTCTTTGACCCATTCGCTGTACGCCTTATAAAGCCGCGCGTGGTCGAGCCGGTTTTTCTCCGGCGTGGCGTCAAGCTCGCAGGTCGCGCACGTGGTCTTTTCGAGGTACGGCCTGCATTCCTCGTCGGTATATCCCTTCGCGCGGTCGATCAGCTCCCGCGCTTCGATCGAAACGAGCTCCGCGCCGAAGACGTTCATCATTTCCGTATCGAGCGCTCTGCCGAAGCCGAAGCCCTGCGGGGTGTGTCCGATCGCCGCGATCCTGAGATCGCGCATGGCGTGCATGACGGAAGCCGCTTTGATCGCCGCGTTCAGCTCTTCCTGTACCCGTGCTTCCTCCGGCGCGCCGAACACGTAGGTAAACGGCCGGTCGTTGAACGCGCGGAGCGTGTTTGCCGCGGAGTACGCACCGGTGAGCGAATTGAGACGCAGCCGTCCGCCGTCGATGACCGGCTCTCTCAAAGTCCAGAGCACGACGGGGCAGTTGGTACGGAGCAAAACTTCGGACATATACGCCGCGTTCGCGAACGTCAGGTTCTGAAAGACGATGAGATCGGGATCGAGCGGCTCGAGATACGCGTGCAAAGAATCGATCGAGAGCAGCTTTTCCGCGGGGCAGACGAAGCGTTCGTCAAGCGAACGGAGCGCTGTGCACGAACGCGCAAACGCGTCCTCCGCGCTTTCCATATGAAACGTGCCGACGCCGACGGGGACGTAAACGGGGGTAAACTCCTTCATGGATCATTCTCCTTCGAATTATTTCAAACATTTAATCAATCATAATCCAAAGACCGCGGAAAGTCAATGTTTTTCTCTTGACAATGACCGAACATACGGATAAAATACAATTAGTTAACAAATCTAATCAAATAAAGGAGAATACGGAATTGGACAAGAATTTACGGGAGATCGCAAAGGATATCCGCTGCGACGTGCTGACCTGCATCGGGCACTTGGGCGTCGGGCACATCGGCGGCTGCCTGTCGGTCGTGGAGCTATTGACGGTGTTGTATTTTGAAGCGATGCACATCGATCCGAAGGACCCGAAGATGGCGGGACGCGACCGCTTTATCTGCTCGAAGGGACACGCCGGTCCCGCGGTGTACGCAACGCTCGCGAATCGCGGCTACTTCGATAAGAAGGAACTTCTGACGCTGAATCAGGGCGGCACGAACCTGCCGAGCCATTGCGATATGAACCGCACGGTCGGGATCGACATGACGACGGGCTCTCTGGGACAGGGCTTTTCCTGCGCGGTGGGCGTTGCTCTGGGCAGCAAGCTTGAAGGCGACGGCGCGATCATCTATACGCTGATCGGCGACGGCGAAACGCAGGAGGGACAGATCTGGGAGGCGGCGATGTTTGCTGCGGCAAAGCATCTGGACAATCTGATCGCGTTCACCGACTACAACAAGCTGCAGATCGACGGCACGGTCGAGGAAGTCAACGGCATTGCGCCGCTGGACGAAAAATGGAGAGCGTTCGGCTGGAACGTGATCGACGTCGAGGACGGCAACGACATCGATGAGGTCAGCGCCGCGGTGCAGCACGCAAAGCTCGGCATCGGCAGCGGCAAGCCCACGATGGTCATCCTGAACACGAAAAAGGGCTGCGGCGTCAAATGGATCGAGGATCTCGGCGCGGGCAACCACAACACGAACGTCACGGCGGAGCAGGCGGAAGCCGCCATCCGCGAACTGAGAGGGGAGGCATGACCATGGAAATGCGGGCGATTTATGCAGAATGCCTGAAAAAGCTCATGGAAGCCGACAGGCACGTCGTGCTTTTAGACGCGGACCTTGCGAAGGCAAGCGGCACGGTGGGGCTTAGGAAGCAGTTCTACGGCACGCAGATCTTTGACTGCGGCGTCGCGGAAAGCAACATGGCGTCGATCGCGGCGGGGCTTTCTTCCTACGGGTTCAAGCCGTGGATCGAAAGCTTTACGCCGTTTGCGTCCCGCCGCATCTGCGACCAGATCGCGATCTCGATCGCGTACGCGAAGCAGAACGTGAAGATCGTCGGCACCGACCCGGGCATCTCGGCGGAGCTGAACGGCGGCACGCACATGAGCATGGAGGATATCGGCGTGCTGCGCTCGATTCCGGAGCTCGTGATCTTTGAGCCGGTCGACGGCGTGCAGCTTCGTGCGGCCATGCCGGTGCTGAACGACTATTACGGCGCGGTCTACGTGCGCCTGTTCCGAAAGGAGCTGCCCGACGTGTTCCCGGCGGATTACAAGTTCGATCTGTTCAGGGCGGACACATTGCGAGAGGGCAAAGACCTTTCGATCTTCGTCTCCGGCATGCTGACAAAGGACGTGCTGGACGCGGCGGACGCGCTTGCAAAGGAGGGGATCTCCTGCGAGGTGATCAACGTCCATACGATCAAGCCGATCGACCGCGAAACGGTGCTTGCGTCCGCGAAAAAGACCGGCGCTGTGCTGACGGTCGAAAACCACAACGTCATCGGCGGACTCGGTTCCGCGGTGCTCGAAACGCTTGCGGCGGAAAAGATCCCGGTAAAATCGGTCGGGATCCGGGATCGCTTCGGCGAGGTCGGCAAGCTCCCGTATCTCAAAGAAGCGATGGGAGTGACCAAAGAAAACATCATCAAAACCGCTAAGGAAGCGGTTGCGCTGAAATAAGGGAAAGATATACCCCCTCATCACCGCTTCGCGGAGCTTCTCCACCCTAAAGGGGGAGAAGCCTCCGAATTTGCGAAACCAAAAGCCTTCCCCTTGATGGGGAAGGTGACGCCGTCAGGCGGCGGATGAGGTGAAGGTCAATCATTCTTGCGCACAAATTACTGAAAAGATCAAATAATCAAGGAGGAGAATCATATGAAACTTGTGATCGGAAGCGATAAATCCGGCTTTGCCGTCAAGGAAGCGATCAAGGCGTATCTTGCTGAGGCGGGCGTCGACTTCGACGATCTCGGCACAAAGGATCTCAACGAAGTCCATCCCTACTACCGCGTGGCGGGCGACGTCGCGCCGCTTGTGCAGAACGGCACCTATGAAAAGGCGATCCTGATCTGCGGTACCGGCGCGGGCATGTGCGTCGTGTCCAACAAGTTCAAGGGTGTGCATGCCGTCGCGTGCGAGGGCGTCTATTCGGCGCGGATGGCGCGCGCGATCAACAACGCGAACGTGCTGTGCATGGGCGGCTGGATCGTCGGTCCCGAGATGGCGATCGAGATGGTCAAGGCGTTCCTCAATACCGAATGGTGCGAGGGGCTTGAGGACTGGCGCGCGGTGAATATGCATAAGTTCTCCGCGGAGGTCAAAAAGATCGAGGACGGCATCTATGGCGCTTGAGTTTCTGTATCGGCAGCCGGTTCAGATCCGTTTCGGTTCGGGCTGTATCAAAAAACTCGGCGAAGAGATCAAAACGCTCGGCGCGGCGCGCTGCCTCGTCGTCTGCGACCGGTTTTTGAAGGCGACCGTTGAAGCGATGCAGGGGGAGATCCCGGAGATCGCCGCGGTCTTTTCGGACGTCGAAGAGAACCCGCAGCTTTCCGGCGTGATCGAAGCGACGCGCCTTGCGCGTGAGGCACAGGTCGACGCGATCGTCGGGATCGGCGGCGGCAGCACCATGGACACCGCGAAGTTTACGGCGGCGATCGCACGGGAAAACGCCGACGCGCTCGCGTGCTTTTCGGGCGAAACGCCGTTTCCGGAAACGCGCTTTCCGATGATCGCGGTCCCGACCACCGCCGGCACCGGCAGCGAGGTCACGCAGGTCTCGGTCATCAGCCACGGCAGGGAGAAGAAGACGATCAATAACCCGGTCTTTATGCCGACGCTTGCGATCGTCGATCCCGCTTTGACGCTTACCGTACCGCCGCGCACGACGATGAACACGGGACTCGACGCGATGGCGCATGCACTGGAGGGCTACTGGAGCCGTAACCATCAGCCGATCTCCGATCTTTGCGCGATCGAGGCGGTACGGCTCGTGCTCGAAAACCTCGAAACGGCGTACCGCGACGGGTCGAATCTTTTCGCGCGTGAAAACATGTCGCTTGCGGCTTTGCTCGGCGGCATGAGCTTCGCTTTGCCGAAGACCGCGGGCAGCCACGCCTGCAGCTATCCGCTTTCCGAGGACTACCATCTGCCGCACGGCGAAGCATGCGCGTTCACGCTCGACAGCTTCGTGTGCATCAACGCGGACGAGCGGCTTGAACTGCTTGCCCGCCGCGTCGGACTTTCCGGAACGGACGCGCTGAGCTCCCGCATCAGGGCGCTCAAAAAGCTCGGAGGACTTAAAACGACGCTTTCCGATCTCGGCGAGGTTGATCTCGATAAGCTCTGCCGCGACGCGGCGAAGCATCCGCTGATGGGCAACAACCCGGTCCCGATGGACGAAAGCGCGCTCAGAAGAATGTTTGAAGCACTGCAATGAAGGGACGGGCAAAGGACGTCGGCATGATCGCCGGCATGGTGATCGCGTGGACGATCTACTACGCGGTCAGCAAATTTACGGTGGACCGGACGGGATCCCCGTACGCGGCGGGTTTTCTGCTGCGCGCGGCGGCGCTCGTCTTTCTCACCGTGCAGCTTGCGGTCACCGGCGGATTCCGCGATCTGTTCCGGCAGGGCAAGGCGACGGTGATCCTCGTCATCATCGGTGTGTTCGGCTTCCTTCTGGACCTGTTCGCAAACCTCGGCTACGCAAACGGCGGCTCGCTCGGCACGGGGACCGCGCTTCTGAAAACCGATGTGCTGATGGTGAATCTCCTGACCGTCGCGATTCTTAGAAAGCGTCTGTACGCGACCGACTGGCTCGGCACGCTGCTGATGCTCGCGGGCGTACTTCTTGTGCTCGGGCTGAATTTTAAGGAGCTCACCTTCCGGCCGACGGACCTGTTCTTTATCGCAAGCGCGGCGTGCGTCACAGCGAACGCGTTCATCATCAAGGCGGCGCAGGACAAACACGGGCAGAAGGCGGACACGATCTCGTATTACAACAACTTTGTCGTGCTGCTGCTGTTTGCGCTCTTTGCGGTCTCCCGCGGGGACCTTGCGGCTCTCAGGTCCTCCGAAACGCCGGGCTTTTGGTGGCTTGTGGCACTCGGCGGACTTGCGCAGACGGGGATTTACTTTTTCTATTACCGGAACCTCAGACGTCACGAGGTATGGATCGTCAAGCTCTGGCTTTTGCTCATGCCGGTATTGAGCTGCATCGTCGGCGTGCTGTTCTTAAATGAGGAGCCGACGGCATGGAAGCTTGTCGGGATCGGCGTGGTGCTTATCGGCGCCATGATCATTCTGCTTCGTGAGAAGCTGCATCCGGAAAAACGGGAGGACGCGTAAATGCGGACCGAAGGCGACAACATGACAGGACTGAAACGGCAGAACCGCGCCGCGGTGCTTCTCGCTCTGCACCGGTACGGCGGGCTTTCCCGCAAGCGCCTTGCGGCGATGCTCGGCCTGACCCCCGCGGCGATGACGAAGATCGTCGCGGAGCTGATCGCGGAGGGGCTCGTCTATGAGGAGGGTTCCATGCCTTCCGGCAGCGCGGGCAGGCGCGAGATCACGCTGCGGCTGAAAACCGACTCGCTCTGCACGCTCGGCGTGTCGATCGGGCTCAAAAAAGCGATCCTCTCGGCGGTGCGGACGGATGGGGAAGTGCTGACGAGCGTAACCGTCCCGCTGCCCGCAAGAGCGCCTGCGGAGGAGACCGTTTCCTTGCTGTGCGACAGGATGATGGATCTGATCGTGCGCACAAGAGATTTTCGCTATACCATTCTCGGGTTCGGCATTGCTGTACGCGGCGTGATCGGACCGGACGGACGCACGGTCAAAACGACCTTCGACGCGCTCGACACGGCGGATTTTCCGATCTGCGACCGGTTTGAAGCGCATACGGGCTATCCCGCGGAGCTGTCGAACAACGTGCGCGCGCTGCTTGCGGCGCAGACGTTTTTATCCCGCGAGGAACAGCCGGAGAGCATCTTCTTTCTGCGGTGCGGCTCCGGCATCGGCGCGGCGTATTCCGCGGGCGGCGAGATCTTCGAGGGCGACCGGCGGCAATGCGCGGAGATCGGGCATATCCCGGTGATCAAACGCGGCGGAAAGCCGTGTCACTGCGGCAAGTCCGGCTGTCTCGAAACGATCGCGTCCCCCGCGGCGATCCGAGAGGACGCCGCGGCGATCCTTTCGGAAACGGAAACGCCGCTTCTTTGGAAGCTGACAAACGGAAATCAGGACGCGGTCACGACCGCGCTCGTGCTGGACGCGGCGCGGGGCGGGGACGCGGGCGCTGCAAGGATCACAGATCGCGCGGCGGAAGCGCTGGCCGACGCGCTGAAAAGCGTCGTGTATCTATTGGACCCCGGAAAGCTCGTGCTGTACGGCGGGATCTTCGAGCATCCGTACTTTATGTCGCGGCTCTCGGCGGAGATGGACGTCGGCGTGGACGCGGCGCACGCGGCGCCGATGGAAAAAAGCCGCTTCAACGGGCGGCTGGAGCCATGCGCGGCGGGACTTCTGTACACGATCCGATTTTATAAAAACGGAGGTATGATCGAATGACGATCCTCGAACAGCTGCAAAGCAGGAACCCGGATCTGCAGCTTTATGTCGTGACCGATCCGGAATTTGAACGCTACGGACGCGTCCTGCCCTGCGAGGATACGCACGCGCTTTCCGAGGCAATGGAAAAAACCGGCGTCCCGGAAAGCGGCAACCGTTACGTTGCGAGCGATCCCGCGCTTGAAGCGCTTTCGACGATTGCAGAGATCGGACGCACGGTTTACGGCGGCATGCCGATCCAGGCGGGCTTCTGCAACGGGCGCGGCTTCACGCTGAACGCCGAGGAGTACCATAAGTGCAGCGAGGTCAATTACTCCACGACCGGGCTTGTGCTGCTTCTGGCGCTGCCGGACGATATTCATGGTCGTATGCTCGACGCGAAGGATGTCAAGGGCTTTTATCTCCCGCCCGAAACGCTTGTCGAGATCCATCCGCGCGTGCTGCATTTCGCGCCGTGCCGGATAACGGAATCGGGCTTCAACTGCCTCGTCGTGCTGGAACGCGGGACCAACGCGCCGCTCGATCACGTCGACACGTCCGCGCCGGGCGAAGCGGGGCTTTTGTGGATGCAAAACAAGTGGCTCATCTGCCATCCGGATTCTCCGCAGGCGCAAAAGGGCGCGTTTGTCGGGATCACAGGGGAGAACCTGACACTGAAGATATGAAACAGATGGTGTGTGCGTGTTTTTTGTGGAATTTGTGTTTTTTGTGGTTTTACGGCATAAGGATCAATGAATCTATCTGTATTTGATAATACATTCCACAATTTACACAATTTCCACAGGATACACACATGAGGTCAAAACAAAAAAGCGGGCAAAACGCCCGCTTATGTATTTTTGGGGTTCAGATCCTTGCTACGCCGCTCTTACGTGCCGCTTCCGCGACCGCAGCCGCGACCGCCTTGCCTACGCGCGGATCGAACGCCTTCGGAATGATGTAGTCCGGGGAAAGCTCCTCAGGGGAAATGAGGTCCGCAAGCGCTTTCGCCGCCGCCATCTTCATCTCTTCGTTGATGTCGCTTGCCCGCACGTCGAACGTGCCGCGGAAGATGCCCGGGAACGCGAGGACGTTGTTGATCTGGTTCGGGAAGTCGCTTCTGCCGGTCGCGATGACCTTTGCGCCGCCTGCCTTCGCGTCGTCCGGGAAGATCTCCGGCGTCGGGTTCGCGCAGGCAAAGATGATCGCGTCGGGATTCATGGTCTTGACCATCTCGGTCGTGACCGTGCCCGGCGCGGAAACGCCGATGAACACGTCTGCGCCTACGAGCTGTTCCGCGATACTGCCCGCTTTGCGTTCGAGGTTCGTGACCTCCGCCATCTCCTCCTTGATCCAGTTGAGACCCTCGCGGCCCTTATAGATCGCGCCCTTGCGGTCGCACATGGTGATGCGTTTAAAGCCCGCGGAAAGCAGCAGCTTTACGATCGAGACCGCCGCCGCGCCTGCGCCGGAGGTAACGACCTTCACGTCTTCCTTCTTCTTGCCGACGACTTTCAATGCGTTCGTCAGACCCGCGAGGGTGATGACGGCGGTGCCGTGCTGATCGTCGTGGAAGATCGGGATGTCGCACTTTTCCTTGAGCTTGCGCTCAATCTCAAAGCAGCGCGGCGCAGAGATGTCCTCTAAGTTGATGCCGCCGAAGCTGCCGGAGAGCAGATACACCGCGTTGACGAACTCGTCCACGTCGTGTGTCTTGATGCACAGCGGGAACGCGTCGACGTTGCCGAACGATTTGAACAGGACGCACTTGCCCTCCATGACCGGCATGCCGGCTTCGGGACCGATGTCGCCGAGGCCCAGGACCGCGCTGCCGTCGGTGATGACCGCGCAGAGGTTGTGACGGCGGGTCAGCTCATAGCTCTTGTTGATGTCCTTCTGGATCTCCAGGCACGGCTGCGCCACGCCGGGGGTGTACGCAAGGCTCAGGTCGTCCTTTGTGGCGACGGGAACCGTTGCGATGACTTCGATCTTGCCTTTCCATTCTCCGTGCAGCCGGAGCGATTCTGTTGCGTAATCCATGTATATACTCCTTTAATTGAATTTCTGTCCCGGACTTCAACCGATCGAGCGGAATACGGATTTTCCTTCACCTCATCCGTCACGCCTTCGTCGTGACACCTTCCCCATCAAGGGGAAGGCTCAAATCAGTGGCTTCTCCCCCTTAAGGGTGGAGACAGCATGGTACGCGCGGGCAGCGTGCGATTTACCTCTGTAACGAAGTGGATCAGCGTCAGCTGACTGATGAGGGGGTTACTCCGTTCGCTCATTCCGTTGGAGAGTCACTTTCTTTGCAGTACGGCCTTGACCTGTTCTTCGACGTGCGCCGCGGTAAGCCCGAAACGCTCCTGCAGGTACGCCTGCGTGCCGACTTCGCCGAATTCGTCCTCGACCGCAACGCAGGCTGCGGGAACGGGGCAGCGCTCGGCGAGCACTTCGAGGATCATGCCGTAAAGTCCGCCGTGCCGGTTCGCGTTCTCGGCAACGACGACCGCACCGCATTTCTTTGCCCACGCTTCGACTGCGTCCGCGTCGACCGGCTTCACGGTGAAGCAGTCGACGACCGCGCAGGATGTGCCCTGCGCTTCGAGGGATGCAGCGGCTTTCATGGCTTCGTGCACCATGATGCCTGCGGCAAAGATCACGACGTCCGTGCCCTCACGGAGCGTGACGGCCTTGCCGATCGGAAGCTCCGTACCGTCTTCGTAGACGCGCGCGTACTGCTTTCTGCCGACGCGGATGTACTTGACGCCCGGACGGTTGACGCACTGCTTCAAAACGCTTGCAAGGCAGGTCGGGTCGGACACGTCGATCACGGTGGAGCCGGGCAGCGCGTTGTAGAGCGCGGTATCTTCAAACGGCATATGCGTGCCGCCGTTCATCGCCGCGGTCACGCCGGGGTCGGTGCCGATGACCGTGACGTCGTTCTTTGCGTAGCCGCCGGACAGGAAGATCTGGTCATAGATGCGGCGGGACGCGAACGTGCCGAAGCTGTGAATAATCGGCTTGAAGCCCGCGGCGGCAAGACCTGCCGCGACGCCTGCCATGTTCGATTCGGCGATGCCGCAGTCGATCGCGCGATCCGTGTGCGTTTTGGACCATTTCAGCGTGCCGGAGCAGCTCATCAGGTCTGCGTCCAGAAAGATCACGTCGGGATCGGTTTCGCATAATTCCGCAACCGTTGCGCCGATCACGTCCTTGCAGAGACGCGGGTCCATCTCTCCGTTATAAACGTTCTTTGTCATGGTTTCAGCCCTCCAATGCAGCGAGCTTGGCGGAAAGCTCTGCGGTCCAGTTTGCAAAACGCTCGTCGGTCACCGGCATGCTGTGGTTCATCGCGGTGTTTTCGACCTCGGTCACGCCGTGACCCTTGATCGAATCGAGCACGATCGCGTAGGGCTTTTCGCCGCCGTTTCTCGTGCGTTCCAACGCCGCCGCGATCTGCTCGACGTCGCCGCCGTCGACCTTGACGGTATCGAAGCCGAACGCTTCCATCTTTGCGGCGAAATCGCCCATCGGAAGGACCTCGTCAAGGTAGCCGTCCAGCTGGCGCTTGTTCCAGTCGATCAGCACGACGAGATTGCCTAACTTTTTCGCGCTTGCGAACATGAACGATTCCCAGCACTGACCTTCCTGCATCTCGCCGTCGCCGACGATCAGAAAGACGCGGTTGTTTCGTCCCTTCAGCTTGTTGCCGAGGGCAAGACCCGCCGCCTGCGACGTGCCCTGACCGAGAGAGCCGGTCGTCATGTCCACGCCGGGGGTCTTGTTGCGGTCGCAATGGCTCGGAAGCCGCGTGCCGCCGCGGTTCAGCGTCTTGAGCTCTTCATAGGGGAAGAAGCCCTTCAACGCGAGCGTCGCGTAGACCGCGGGACCTGCATGCCCCTTCGACATGACGAGATAATCGCGATCCGGCCATTTCGGATCCTTGGGGTCATAGCGCATCTCGCGTCCGTACAGCACCGCGAGCGCGTCGGAAATGCTCATGACGCCGCCGACGTGCCCGGAGCCGATGGAGTGGATCGCTTCGAGCGCCGCCATGCGGATTTGCAGGGCAAACGCTTCGATGGATTTCTTTTCGGTTAGTTCCATAGCTTCCTCCTTTGAAAATCAATTCTGTATCTTTATCAGTATAACAGTTTCGCTGCCGTTTCGCAACGCTTTTGATCGGATTTCGGCGTTCAGCCGACAAGAAAAATCATCGGTTTTCCGAAAAAGTGCGCCGTTCCGTTTTCGACCGTGCAGTCCGTGCCGGAAAGCAGATCGGTATACGCGCCGTCCGGGAGCGGGACTACGACGGACGCTTCTTTCGCGCGCATGCTGAACACGCCGACCGCCTTGCGGACTCCCAGCGTCCACGTTGAAACGATCACGTCGTTTTCCCGCGCCTCGAGCGTATAGACGCCGTCATTGAACAGCGGGTCCTTTTTCATGGCGATGAGCTTTTTGAGGAGCGCCTCATGCATCGGAGCGCCTTCGCGCAATACCGGGTCGGGATCGAACAGCGACGGCGTTTTTTCAACGCCCCATTCCTGCCCGCAGTAGAGCAATGCGAGACCCTTCTGGAAGAAGTTCCACGCGAGCCAGTTTTCCCTCACGGCGCGGTCCGGGAACAGCTCCGCCGTGCGCGGACGGTCGTGGTTTTCGGTATTACGCAGCTTCACGTAATCGGCGGGATAGGTGCTCTCCTGCCGTTCGAGCGCCTTGACGTATGCGGAAAGCGGGATCTCTCCCTTTGCGTACGCAACGTAGTCCTCGTAGATATCGTAGTCGTAGCAGATATCGAACGCCCGATAGAGCTCGGAATCGGAAAGCGCAACGAGTCCCTGCATGCGGTTATAGCGGATGAACCCGTGCTCGACCGATTCCGCAAGCCAGATGCAGCCGGGACGGACCGTCTCGACGCGTTTTCTTGCCGAAAGCCAGAAATCGAGCGGCACCATCGACGCGACGTCGCAGCGGAAGCCGTCGACGTACCGCGCCCAGAAGCAGAGCGTGTCAATGAGCTCGTCCCAGAGATCGCGGTTGTCGAATTCGAGATCGATGATGTCGGACCAGTCGCCGACGTGATTGCCGAAGCTGCCGTCGGGCTTTCGGTAGAAGTATTCCGGATGCGTTTTCACGAGCACGGAATCCGGCGAGGTGTGGTGATAGACCACGTCGATCAGCACCTTTAACCCCAGCGCGTGCGCCGCGTCGCAGAGGTGCGCAAAATCGTCAAGCGTGCCGAATTCCGGATTGATCGCGCGGTAATCGGAGATCGCGTACGGCGAGCCGAGCGTACCCTTGCGCTTCTCCGTTCCGATCGGATGGATCGGCAGAAGCCAGATCGCGTCGGCGCCGAGATCGCGGATGCGGGGAAGGTCCGCTTCGACGGCTTTGAACGTACCGCCGAAGTTGCGGACAAAGATGGAGTAAAGCGTCATGTTGCGAAGCTGCATGGTATTACCTCCGTTGATTCAGGGTTCGTCCGGCGCGTAGGTCAGGGACAGCTTAAAGAGCTTCTGCCCGTCGCATTCGCCTGCTATCAGGAACGTATCGCCGTTCCGTTCGCTTTTCAGCGTGATCGGTTCGTCGAGCCGCGCCTCGCGCGAGTATTCGGTGCACACGCGGAGGAGCTTCTGCGTGCGCAGCGCGTCCGGCATGCGGTCCTCCGCAAGATCGAAATAGCGCGTGTTGTTCATATGCCCGTTCTGATCGACGTAGCTGTACGGCACGGCAAAGGTCGACGTCTCGTCCGTTTGCGGCGCCTGCGGCGGACGCGGCAGCGCGGATTCAAACCCCGTCTGCATGCCGGGCACGGCGATCCCGCATTGCTCGGGGAAGACCGCCTTGCGCGTATCCGCGTCCATCAATGCCCAAAGGGAGCTTGCCTCGATCAGCGCGTTTCCCTGCGCATCCGTGACGCGGTAGAAACGCGGGAGCAGCAGATGCCGCGGCTTTCCGGGCCAGGTGACGAGACGCACGGGCTCGTCGTAAACGGGCATACGGTGAATGATCGCCTGCTGCAGCGTCACGATCCAGAGGATCCCGCGGTCCAGCGTACGCTCACGGCCCGCGCCGAGCAGCGTGGCGTGATCCATCGCCGCTTCCTGCAGAAGTGTAAACAGCCGCGACAGCCGCAGCCGCCGCTTAAGATCGGTATCGGAATACGCGATCCGGTAATCTCTTTCAAATAGATTCATGCCAGAAACGACCTGTCACAGAGATAGTTCATAAAATCGGGGATGCGCTTCTCCCACGCGGCTTCGCAGTGCGTCGCGCCGGGAATGACGTTTGCGGAGACGTCCGCGCCCATCCGGGACAGCTCCTTCGCGGTTTCGAAAATGCCGGAAGGCGTGCGGCGTCGGGGATCGGTCTCACCGGTACCCATGTCGAGGTAGATCCGCGTAGGGGCCTCGAGCGGGTGCGAACGGATCAGCTCTTTCACCTTTGAAGGGGAGATCCACAGGCTCGGCGAAAGCGCCGCCGCGCGTGAAAAGACGTGATTGTACTCCGTGACGGCGTAGAGCGACATCAGCCCGCCCAGCGAACTGCCGGCGATCATCGTGTGTTCACGGTCGGGCAGCGTGCGGAATTCTCTGTCGATCTCCGGCTTCAATTCGGTCGTGAACCAGTCCATTGTGACCTTGCCGAGCCCTTTGACACTGCCGATCGGACGCGGCGCGGAAAAGTCCCAAGGACTGTATTCGAAAATGCGCCGGAAACCCTCCGTATTGCATGCGACCGCGACAAGGATCAGCGGAAGCTTCGCTTTTTTCAGGTATTCACGAAATCCCCAGCTCTTGCCGTAGGTCGCGTGGCGGTCGTAGAACACGTTGTGTCCGTCGAACATATAGAGGACGGGATAGCGGCGATCGCTTTTTTCGCAGTCCTTCGGCAGGCAGACGTACAGCCGGCGCGGTTTTTTCGTCGGCAGTTCGGGGATCTGTATCTTTTTGACAAGGATCATATGCGTTTCCTTTCCCTGCGACAGATTTTTCTTCTATTCTCTCATTATATAGCAGATTGCGCGGCGTAGCAAGAGAAAAAACGGCGGCGTCCTTGACAACGAATGCCGCGGTCTCTATAATGGGAACGCCGAAAAACGCTTGCAGGGAAAGGGGGAGGATCGATGGAAAGCTATTGCCTGTTCTGCAAAAGCGGACAGGAAGGTCTCGTGATCGACCTTCTCATGCACGGCGGATACGACGCGTTTTCCCCGCTTGCGGTACGGAACAAGCCGGACGCGAAGGGACTTCGGAGAACGAGGGCGCGGCTGCTGCCGGGCTACGTGTTTTTCGACGCTGAGGAGGAGCCGGATTGGGAGACGATCCGCCGCTGCTCCGGCGTACTGAAGGTCCTGCGCTATGACGACGGGAGCCCGGCGCTGCACGGGGACGATCTGGCGTTCGTGAAGTGGCTCCGGCGGTACGAGGGCATGATCGACGTGTCGCAGGTCGTCAAGGTCGGCACGAAGATCGCGTTCGTCGGCGGACCGCTCGTCGGAATGAAAGCGAAGGTCCTGAAGGTCAACAAGAGCCGCAAGACGGTGCAGATCGCGCTCGGCGAGGGCGACGCGATCTTCCGGAACATCTGGTGCACGATCGAATATATTGAGGGCAACGCGGACCTCGACGTGCTGCATCAGTCCTCGGAACAGACGGGAGAACGAACCTGACGCTTTATCGCGGAAATCCGACCGGCAGTATACGGACTGCCGGTTTTCTTGACGAAAAATATAACAAAATGTCGAATAATGGTAAATTGATTGACGAAATGACGCAAAAGATGTATCATGCAGCATGCGAGACGATCGCGGGTGAAGCGAAAATGATTTTTGGAACAGACAATGAATATATTCTGCCGTATATTGACGCGGAACAGCCTTTTGTGTATAATGATAACGTCTTATATTATGCGGTAATATGTGCGGACTATGCCGTGAACCGCATATTCGGACGGATTCGCACGGAAAATTGCGAAAAAAGATCATAAGACGCATTTGAACAGCGCGGTGCGTCGGGTTTAAGACATTATCAGAAAGGATAAACAGCTTTGGAACAGATGAGAAGGGACAACAACGAAGTCGAAATCAATCTCGGGGACGTCTTTCAGATATTGCTTTCGAAATGGATATACATTCTGCTCGCGGGCGTACTCGTCGCCGTGGCGATCGGATTGATCACGCAGTTCTTCATCAAGAAGAAGTATACGGCGTCGGTATCCATGTATGTGTTTACGACGGCGGAGCAGTACCAGACCGGTACGATCAGTTACAGCGAACTGAACGCTGCGGACAACCTGATCAAAACCTATCAGGTCATCGTCAAGAGCAATTCGGTTCTGGACGTCGTTGCGGACCGTTTCAATTCCGAGCATCCGGAATATGCGGCATGGAACATTCAGAGCTCGACTCTGTCGGGGATCGCGTCCGTTTCCGTTCCGGACGGAACGAAGCTGATCAAGATCAGCGTCACGTCCCGTGATCCGAAGCTGTCGGCGGATATTGCCAATACGTTTGCAAAATACGTTCCGGAGCAGATCGTCCGCATCACGAAGGCGGGCGGCGTCGAGATCGTGGACAATGCCACGGTCCCGTCCGGACCGTCCAGCCCGAATCTCACGCGGAACATCGTGATTGGGTTTGCGGCCGGTTTCATCCTCGCGGCGGTATATTTCCTGCTGCGGGCATATCTTGATACGACGATCTATACCTCCGAGGAGGTACAGAAGGTCAGCCGTTGTCCGGTGATCGGAACGGTCCCGATGATCGTCGTCGGCGCCGAAGAAACGACGCCGTGGGAAGTCTCGCTCCGGGAGGAAATCGTCAATGAGTAAGAAGATCACATTCAAACAAACCGAAAAGGACCGCAAGCAGGAAGAACGCGCACAGATCCGGGAAAACCGGAAAAAGATCCTGACGGATACCAGCGCCTTCGCGATCCGTGAAGCATACGTACAGCTTCGTACGAACCTGATGTACAGCGTCGCGTCGATGGACGACCGCGGCTGCAAGGTGTTCGGCGTCACGAGCGCGAATCCGTCCGAGGGCAAGAGCCTGACTGCGTCAAACATCGCGGTCTCGTTCGCGATGCTCGGCAAAAAGACGCTGCTCATCGACTGCGATATGCGTAAGCCGAACGTTGCGCGTCTCTGGCATATCCACACCAAGAACGGCCTGAGCGATCTCATCGCCAAGGTCGACATCTGTGACGTCTACGGCGTTGAAGGCCTGCCGCTGTCGATCATTGCGTGCGGCAAGATCCCGCCGAATCCGTCGGAGATGCTGGCGTCCGCAGCGTTCCAGAACGCGATCGAGCGTTTCCGCAAACAGTATAATTACATCATCATCGACACGCCGCCGACCAACGAGGTCGCGGACGCGCAGATCGTGTCGCGCGTAGTCGACGGCATGGTTCTTGTCATCCGTTCCGCCAAGACGAAGCAGCGCGACCTTGCGGAAGCGGAGAGCGTCCTGCAAAGCGCGGGCAGCCGGATCTGCGGCGTCGTCATCAACGACCTGAATCTCAAGCAGGGCGGCAAATACGGCTACAAGTACGGCTATAAGTACGGCTACAAGTACGGCTATAAGTACGGCTACAAGTACGGTTATAAATACGGCTACCAATATGACAGCAGGAAGCCGGATATAGAAACGGAAACCAGATCCGCTTCGGTACGCAGACCCGTGAAAAAACGCGCGGCGAAGGAGATCGATTTCCATGCGCATATTCTGCCCGGACTCGACCACGGCAGCAAGGATCTCGAGAACTCGCTTGAGCAGGTGCGGCTCGCGCAGGAAAGCGGCGTGGACGTGATCTGCGCGACCTCGCACTTCTACGGTCAGCAGGTCAGCGTGGAATCGTTCCTGGAAAGCCGCGCACGCAGCTGGCTGGAGCTTAAGGCAAATCTGGGGGAGGGCAGCCCGAGGATCGTTCTCGGCGCGGAGGTGCTGGCATTCGAAGGGATCGACCGGCTGCCGCATATCGAGGACCTCTGCCTGATGGGAACGAATCTCCTGCTGCTTGAGATGCCGTTCTCCCACTGGTCGGACCGGCTGATCGACTCCGTTGAGACGCTGAGCGAACGGCAGGATCTTAAGATCGTGCTTGCGCACGTCGACCGGTACGACCGCAAGCAGGTCGAAACGCTGCTGTCGCTTGAAAACGTCAAGGGACAGGTCAACGTATCCGCGCTGACGAAAGCTTTGCAGAGCGGCTATCTGCGCGATTGGATAAAGGAAGGGAAGATCGTCGCTGCGGGAAGCGATATCCACGGCACAAAGACCGGGTATACGGAATGGCAGTCCGTCAGACAGAAGTATCCGGAGGAGTGGAAGACCGTCATGCAGGAATCGGAAGCAATGCTTTCGAATCTTCTGTAAGGACCGCAGAGAAAAAAGGGGAAAAGAGACCGAAACGAGCGGTGCGCGGCCATAGTCGCCCCGCAAACGGCCGGTCGAACAAAGCGGATCTTGCGTGATGCGGAGCGAACAGACGCGCCGTATGCCGAAGGCAACGCAAAATTCGCCGAAATCCGATCAAAGGGAGGCCCCTGTTTTGGAAGAATTCAGCAGTCTACAGACCGAACAACCAAAGAAACCGAAAAAGACGAAAAAAAAGAGGATCGTTCTTTGGATCATCCTCGGCATACTGGCGCTTGCGCTGATCGGCGGCGGGATCTACGCCTGGCATATTCTGAAGCGGCCCGATGCGTTTTTTGATACATCCGTTCGCGTAAATACCGTACAGACGTCCGAGCCGACGCCTGCCTTCGATATCGAAGCGTACCTTCCGACGGCGGAACCGGGCGCAACGCCGATCCCGGCGCCCGCCGTACAGCAGACGGCGGTCCCGACCGAGCAGCCGGAGAAAGACGCGCCTTTGACGGGCATCGTCAATATCGCGCTGTTCGGGATCGACGCTTATGAGGACGGATCGTCGACAAGCGGATCCATGCCGCACACCGACGCGAATATGATCGTTGCGATCAACTTCGACACGAAGGAAGTCAGCCTGATCTCCATTGCGCGCGACTGCCTGACGACCGCGCCGGGCTATACCGGTTTTTACAAATTCAACGGCATATTCAACGTCGGCGGCGGTATGGCAGATCCGAAAGCGGGTCTTGCGCTGAGCTGCCGCGCGGCGGAGGAATGGCTCGGCGGCGTTTCCGTTCCGTATTATTACGGCGTGGATTTCCAGGCGGTGATCGATCTGGTCGATCTGATCGGCGGAGTTGATTTTGATCTGGATATCCGCGTGAAAACGCTTGACGGCAAATACATCAAGCCGGGGCATCGTCATCTTGACGGACAGGGCGTCATGGCATATATGCGTATGCGCCGCAGCGCAGGCGGGCTTGACTCTAAGCGAACCGCACGGCAGCGCAAGATGCTGGTCACGATCTTCAAAAAGCTCAAGCAGGAAGGCAAGCTTTCGATGATCCCGGATCTTCTTAAGACGATGGGGGACAACGTCTATACAAACACGACGCTCTCCCAGACGGCGGCCCTTGCCAATTTTGCAAAGGATATCGATCCGGACAGCATCAGGACCTACAGCATCCACGGCGGCATCCAGATGAAATACGACTGGGCGTTCTGCTTTATCGATCAGCAGACCCGCCTTGACGCCATCAAGGATGTATACGGATTTGACGCGGAGCCGATGCGGATCGATTCGACGGTTTATGAGACGTTCCTGCATGAAAGCGGATTCCGGGCGATCCAGTATCAGGGGATCGCAAAAAAGCTCTTTGCAGCCATCCATGAGATCGCCGACGAGAAATCCATGAGCGAAGAACAGAAAACGGCATACGCTCTCTGCTGGCAGGATTATGAGAATCTGAAGAAAATGTTTCAGACGGTCGATCAATGGACGCAGGCGCATTATGACGGAAAGGTTCGCCTGACGGATGAGGAACTGCGAACGCGCAGTGAGTATTACAGAGCG
Organism: Clostridia bacterium; assembly: GCA_017524445.1. GTDB lineage: Bacteria > Bacillota > Clostridia > Christensenellales > CAG-138 > UBA3792. The sequence goes on from JAFXVP010000058.1 coordinate 42,585, forward strand.
CTTCAGAATCTTGAAACGAAACTGAAGAATTCGGGAGACGCGCTGAACAAGCTGTTCAACGAACCGATCAGCCCGAGATGGGATTACAGTGTCGCTCTTTGGTATAGTGCATACAGCGATATCAACGAGGTATACGTCGATTTCCGCTGATCGGGATCGAAGGAGAAGCATGCTGACAGCACTGTCGGCATGATACGGAGCATTGTAAATGAACGAGTACACGATTGAACAACAGCCGGGTAAGAAAAAGGGAAAGAAGAAGCTGCTCTTTACCCTTCTTCTCGGCACATACGATTTCATAGCCGTCTGCATCGCTTATTTCCTGGCGCTGTGGATGCGGTTTGATTTCTTTTATTCACATATTGAGCAGAAGTATCTGGATGCGTTCAGCCACTTTATCCTGTTCTACGGCGCGTTTTCCGTTCTGATCCTGTGGCTGTTCCGGCTGTACAAGACCCTGTGGAGATACATCGGGATCAGAGAGCTCGTTCGAACGCTCGGCGTCTCCCTGATGCTTTCCGTTATACACGCCGTTGCGATCACGCTGATCTTCTGGCATCGCATGCCGATCTCCTATTATATCGGCGGCGCAATGATCCAGGCAGCGCTTTTGATCGGCATCCGGTTTTCCGCACGTCTGTTGGACGATTGGCATAAGAGAAGAAACCTCAGTCATACAGACCTGAAGCGTGTCATGCTGATCGGCGCAGGGAATGCGGGACAGCTGATATTAAAGGACATGGTCGCAAATCCGGGTACGCAGGACAAAGTCGTCTGTATCATCGACGATGATCCGAATAAACAGAACCGTTATATTGACGGCATTCCGATCATCGGCGGACGTGAAAGCATCCTTGCCGGTGTGGAAAAGTATCACGTCGAAAAGATCTTTCTGGCGATCCCGAGCGCGACGGCGGAACAGAAACGCGACATCCTGGCGATCTGCAGCGAAACCGCCTGCGAACTCAAACAGCTGCCGGGTATTTTCCAGCTGATTTCCGGTCAGGTGACTGTCAACGAAATGCGGGACGTTGCGGTAGAGGACCTTCTGGGACGCGATCCGATCCGTCCGGATCTGTCGGGCGTGTATTCGTTCATCAACGGCAAAACCGTTCTCGTGACCGGCGGCGGCGGCTCCATCGGCAGCGAGCTCTGCCGTCAGATCGCAGCGCACAAGCCGAAGCAGCTGATCATATTCGACGTATATGAAAACAACGCGTATGACATTCAGCAGGAGCTGAAGGATCAGTACCCGACGATGGATCTTGTCGTGCTGATCGGTTCCGTCCGCGACAGCCGCAGGATGTTCAAGGTGTTCGATACCTACCGTCCGCAGATCGTCTACCACGCGGCGGCGCACAAGCACGTTCCGCTGATGGAGGACAGTCCGTGCGAGGCGATCAAGAACAACGTCCTCGGTACATACAAGACCGCGTATGCCGCCATGGTCCACGGCTGCGAGCGTTTCGTGCTCATCTCCACGGACAAGGCGGTCAACCCGACCAACGTCATGGGCGCGAGCAAGCGTCTTTGCGAAATGATCGTGCAGTGCTTCGACGCCAAGATCAAGGCGGGCAAGGCGAACGAGATCCCGCAGCTTTTCACGCATGAGGGCTGTGAAAATGCCGACAAGGACGGCACGGGCAGCGTGTTCCGCGGGATCAGAACGGAGTTTGTCGCCGTGCGGTTCGGAAACGTTCTCGGCAGCAACGGCTCCGTTATCCCGCTGTTCAAAAAGCAGATCGCGAAGGGCGGACCGGTCACGGTCACGCATCCGGACGTCGTCCGTTACTTCATGACGATCCCAGAGGCAGTGAGTCTGGTCTTGCTTGCGGGCACTTACGCAAAGGGCGGAGAGATCTTCGTGCTGGATATGGGAAGCCCGGTCAGGATCGATACGCTTGCGAGAAATCTCATCCGTCAGGCGGGGCTCAAGCCGGACGTCGATATCAAAATCGAGTATACAGGGCTTCGTCCCGGCGAAAAGCTGTATGAGGAAAAGCTGATGATGGAGGAAGGTCTCACAAAGACAGAAAACGAGCTGATCCATATCGGAAAACCGATCCGGTTTGATCAGGACATTCTTTTCAAAAACCTCAGCACCCTGATGAACGCAGCATACGCGAACGACGATCATATTCGCGAGCTTTTGATCGACGTCGTTCCGACCTATTCGCCCGCAAACAACAAGCCGGATAAGCCGGTGATCACCGTTTACGGAACGGACGGAGAGGAAAAGAAAGACGAGCTGCATGCGGCGGGTTAAGGACGGGCGGCTATCGGGCAAACGGATCGCGCTGCTGATCGCGACAGGGCTGACGCTTGTATTCATATTCGGTCAGTCCATGCTTCCGCAAAGCGTTTCCGCGGAAGAAAGCGGCTGGCTGACGGAGAATGTGCTGAACCCGGTTCTGGATCTGCTTGGGATCGGACCGCTTACGCATCACATGGTCCGCAAGATCGCCCACGTGGCGGAATTCACGATCCTGTCGGTTTTGCTGACGCTTTGTTTTCGCGGACAGATCGTAAAAAGCGCGGGAGCCGGCTTTGCCGCGGCCTTCCTTGATGAGAGCATCCAACTCCTGTCCGGGCGCGGCGCATCGATCACCGACGTCTGGATCGATCTGATCGGCGTCGCCATCGGATCCGTTCTGGGGCTTCTGATCGTTCAATTACGGCTTAGCCACAGCAAACAGCGACAGAAACGGGCATAGAATGATTTGACAGACACAGAGTCGTTTTAAACAGCAAACTTACGTGACAGAACATTGAAAAGGACAGTTCTTAGGGGAGAGTATGAAACAGTTTATTGATGATCCGCGCTTTTCGGGCATTCAGCCGTTTGAGAAGAAGGTCTGGCTTTCCAGTCCGACCATGCACGGCGACGAACAGCATTGGGTCGACGACGCGATCCTGACCAACTGGGTCTCGACCGTCGGCGCAAACATCAACGAGGTGGAAAAGCAGGTCGCGGCACGCATCGGCGTCAAGTACGCGGTCGCGCTTTCCTGCGGTACCGCCGCACTGCATCTTGCTACCAGGCTTGCCGGTGAAAAGCTCTATGGGCAGGCGCGTCCGAACGCGGGCACGCTGCAGGGGCACAAGGTCTTCTGTTCCGACATGACCTTCGACGCATCGATCAACCCCGTTGCATATGAGGACGGCGACGCGATCTTCATCGACACCGAGCCGGATACCTGGAACATGTCTCCGGAAGCGCTGGAGAAAGCGTTTGAACTCTATCCGGACGTTCGCCTGATCGTCGTTGCGCATCTGTACGGCACGCCCGGCAAAATGGCGGTGATCAAGCGGATCGCGGACGCGCACGGCGCGCTGATCGTTGAGGACGCCGCGGAATCGCTCGGCGCGAAGTACAAGCTGAACGGCGAATGGGTCGAAACCGGCACGCTCGGCGACTATAACTGCATCAGCTTCAACGGCAACAAGATCATCACCGGCAGCGCAGGCGGCATGTTTTTGACCGACAGCGAAGAGGACGCCAACAAGGTCCGCAAATGGTCCACGCAGAGCCGCGAGGCCGCGCCGTGGTATCAGCATGAGGAGATCGGCTACAACTACCGCATGAGCAACATCGTCGCGGGGGTCGTGCGCGGACAGCTTCCGTACCTGAACGGGCATATCACGCAGAAAAAAGCGATCTACGAGCGCTACAAAGCCGGATTTGCCGATCTGCCGGTTAAAATGAATCCGTTTGATCCCGAGAAATCGCAGCCGAACTTCTGGCTTTCCTGCCTCCTCATCGACGAGGACGCGATGGCGCCTATGGTGCGCGGTGAAAAGGACTATCTCTACACCTCGGTTCCCGGCAAAAGCAGCCCGATGGAGATCCTCGACGCCCTCGCTGCGTTCAACGCCGAAGGCCGCCCGATCTGGAAGCCGATGCATATGCAGCCGATCTATCGGACGCATCCCTTCATAACGACCGAGGGCAACGGCCGTGCCCGCAGCAACGCCTATATCGCCGGTTCCGGTCTTGACGTCGGCGCGGACATCTTCCGCCGCGGTCTGTGCCTCCCGTCGGACAACAAGCTGACGCCCGAGCAGCAGGACGTCATCATCGACATCATCCATCGCTGTTTCCGATGATTTCGGTGATCGTGCCTGTCTATAACGTTGAAGCGTATCTCGCTCAATGTTTGGACAGTGTTCTGGCACAGACCTATCATGATCTGGAGATCCTGCTGATCGACGACGGATCGACAGACCGATCCGGCAGCATCTGCGATGCGTATCAGGCGAAGGATGAACGGATCAGAGTTTTTCACACGGACAATCACGGATTGTCGGCAGCACGGAACGTTGGATTGGATCACGCTTCCGGAGATTACATTCTGCTGCTGGACAGCGACGACTGGATCGATGAGAATACAGCACAGATCCTCCTGGAATATGCGGCGCGATATGAAGCGGACGTCGTATCCTGTGCGTATTACTGCGAGTGGAAGAATCGCCGCGACATAAAAGAAAAGCTCGACCATCCGATCATTCTCGAAGGCAAACAGATCATGCGGGCGCATATTCAGGAGCCGTATCTCGGATATGTGCCATGGAATAAGCTCTATGATAAGCGGCTCTTCTCGGACATTCGCTATCCTGCCGGGAGAAAGCATGAGGACGTTATAATAACCCACAAACTGCTTGAATCGGCAGAGAGAGTCGTTTGTATACCGGAGGCGTTGTTCCACTACAGAAAAAGAGCAAATACCATCAGCCGGGTCTATTCCATGGATTCGATGGTCGCTTACTGGGAGGCGCATGATGAAAGATATAAAGCGCTGTCGAAGGCATATCCGGAATATCAGGACGCGCTGATCGAGGAGTGTTTCCGTGCGATCAGCCGTATGTGCAGATGGTATGCGTCTTTTTCGAAGACGGAACGGGCTCGCGGCGAAGCGGTCATGCAGGAAATGCAGAGCTTTGCGAAACAGCATGAACGTCGTATTCTACAAGGAAAGCACTTTTCTTTCATGACAAAGGTTTCCTGCATATGCGTGAAAAAAAGAAGCCGTGTCCTGTTCACACTGTTGAATTTGCTCGTCAGAGTATACATGATCGGGAAAAACAGAAAGATGTATGCCTTTTAAGCAAAAACAGGCAGGACTGATACATTTTCAGACGATTGGGAATGGCTGTGAAGATGTCTCTGCGATTGACGGTTTATAAAGCCCTGCGGTGGGCATACAGAAAATGTCCGTCGGGAGTAAAGAAAAGCCTTTTGGCAATGCAAAAGGGCGTCCGGAGGCTCTATTGCCGTATCGACGGTACGCTGTTTCCACGTAAAGCGATTTTCTCATGTCCGTGCTGCGGTTTTCGCTTCCGAAGCTGTAAAGCAAACCCGTATACCATGCGGACGGATTACTTCAATCCGGACAGATACAAAGGACAGGAGCAACGAATCATTTGTCCGGTTTGCGGATCTTTTCCGAGACATCGGATCCTTACAACCTGGCTGGATTCGCACAAACGGGAACTGCGAGGAAACATCCTGTATTTTGCGATCGAGGACGGGATGCGCTGTTGGTTCAAACGGAACGGGATCGGCGTCACAACGGCGGATCTCAATGAAGAAGCCGACTTACAGCTCAACATCGAGAGTACTGGCCTCGAGGATGCGTCCCGGGATTGGATCGTCTGCAATCACGTGCTGGAACACGCAGATGATTATCAAAAGGCGTTGAGGGAACTGCACAGGATCCTGAAGCCGGGCGGACGCCTGATCATTTCCTTTCCGATCGATGAAACGCTGGAAACCGTCAAGGAGGATCGGAATGCGGACGAGAACGATCGGATCCGATCGTTTGGACAGATCGATCATTGGCGGCTTTTCGGACGTGACAGCGAAGCAATGCTTCGAAATGCAGGTTTTGCAGTTTCCGGGATCAGCGGAAACGGATTGCCGGATTCGATCCGGCCGTACACCGGACCTGCCGACTACGACGTCAACTATTTGTTCTTGTGCGAAAGAACTGAGAAGCAGATGTGCAATTGAATGATCCGAACGCCGCTTCTCACACAGAAAATGATGGAATTATCGAGTAAAACAGACAAGCATAAACCTTACGGACCCTATGAGCGGTTTGTGAAACGGCCGCAGGATTTCCTGTGCGCGCTGCTGGCGATCATCGTGCTGTCGCCGGTGCTTTTGACCGTAGCGATCCTTGTACGCATAAAGCTCGGTTCACCGATCCTGTTCAGGCAGGAACGTCCGGGCAGAAACGGCAAGATCTTCAAACTGTATAAATTCAGGACGATGCTGCCGCCGAAGGACGGGATCATTGATCCGAAGCAGGACGCAGCGCGGCTGACGCCGTTCGGGAAAAAACTCCGCGCAACCTCGCTCGACGAGCTGCCGGAACTGTTCAATATTCTGAAAGGCGATATGGCGGTGGTCGGTCCGCGTCCGCTGCTGGTGCAGTATTTAAATCGCTATAACGCGCATCAGGCGCGCCGCCATGAGGTGCGGCCCGGGTTCACGGGCCTTGCGCAGACGCACGGACGCAATGCGATCAGCTGGGAAGAGAAGTTTGATTGGGACGTGAAATACGTCGATCATATCACGTTTCTCGGCGATTGGAAGATCATCTTTGAAACAGTCAAAACCGTTTTGAAGCGGGAGGGTATCAACAACGAATCTTCCGCAACGATGACAGAGTTTATGGGAAATCAGGAGAAAACGGAACAATGAAGGACCTGATCATTTTCGGAGCGAGCGGATTCGGACGCGAGGTCGCATGGCTGGTCGAACGGATCAACAAGGTTGCTCCGACATGGAATCTTCTCGGTTTCATGGACGATAATGAAGCCATTCACGGAACGGAGATCAACGGCTATCGCGTGCTCGGCGGAACGGCTGCTGTCGCCGACTATCCGGATGCGTATTTTGTCTGTGCGGTAGGCGCATCGAAGGTTCGTGAAAAGATCATCGGCAACCTGAAGATGATCAACCCGAATATTCGGTTCGGCACAGTGATCGATCCGTCGGTCGAAATGTCCGATCTTGTAACGGTTGGGGAAGGAACGATCATCTGCGCGCATACGATCATTACGGTGAATATCTCGATCGGCAGCCATGTTATCATCAATCTGGATTGTACGATCGGACACGATGCGATTTTGCATGATTTTGTGACGTTGTATCCTTCGGTAAATGTTTCCGGCATAACCGACATCGGACATGCGGTCGAACTCGGAACGGGTATGCAGATCATTCAGGGCAAGACCGTCGGCGATTACAGCATTGTCGGCGCCGGCGCGGTTGTGGTCAAGGATATCCCGCCAAAGTGCACGGCGGTCGGCAGCCCGGCCAAGCCGATCAAGTTTTTTGACTGAAGAGTTGTTTAATACGCACTCTTGATGATCGCGAGGAGAAGAAAAGGGGATAGTGATCTGTCAATGAAAATCTGGTTGATGAACCATTATGCCACGGTTGGATTTGTGGACAAGGCGGGACGCCATTATTGGTTCGCGGAACAGCTTAAAAAACGCGGACATGAAGTGGCGGTATTCTGCGCTAATGTTTTTTTAAGCGGGAACCAACAAATCGATACCGAGGGAAGGAAATACATTACCAAAACGGCAAATGATATTCCTTTTGTGTTTGTAAAAACAATTCCGGCACAGGGAAACGGAATCAAGCGCGTTGAAAACATGGCGTTGTTTTATAAGAACCTGTTTCCTGCTGCGAAAGCATACGCGAAAGAGCATGGCAAGCCGGACGTGATCGTCGCTTCGAGCGTTCATCCGCTGACTATGGTCGCCGGAATCCAGATAGCAAAGAAAATGAAGATTCCGTGCATCTGCGAGATCCGCGATCTTTGGCCGGAAGCGATCTTTCAGTTCGGCAAGGCAAGGGAGAACAGCCTGCTTGGGAAGGCTTTGATCAAAGGCGAGCACTGGATCTACAAAAAAGCGGATGCTTTGATCTTCACAAAAGAAGGCGATACCGACTACCTCAAGGAAAGACGATGGACGACGGCGCAGGGCGGAGACATCGATCTCAATAAATGTCATTACATCAACAACGGCGTAGACGTCGCAGCCTGTGAGGAACGCAGCAGAACGATGCAATTGGATGATCCCGATTTGGTCGATGCATCGAAGTTCAACGTGACATATGTCGGAACGATCCGTCCGGTCAACAACGTCGGAAACCTGCTTGATACGGCGAAGCTTCTGAAAGCAGCCAGAGGGTATGAAGACGTACAGTTTTTGATCTATGGCGACGGCAGTCAGCTTCCGGAATTGCGGGAGCGTGTTCAAAATGAACATCTTGACAGCGTGAAATTGAAAGGATTTGTTAATCGTCAGTATGTTCCGTATATCCTGAGCAAGTCCTCAGTGAATATGCTGAACTATGCACAGAATCAATATAACTGGACGCGCGGAAACAGCTCCAACAAGCTGTTCGAGTATATGGCAAGCGGCAAGCCCATCATTTCCACTGTTCATATGGGTTACTCGATTATCAAGCGTTACAATTGCGGCGTTGAGCTGGATGAGGACACGCCCGAAGCGCTGGCAAAGGAGATCATGCGCTTTCATGATATGAGCATAGAGGAACGGGATCAGATCGGCAGAAACGCAAGGGAAGGCGTGAAAGATTTCGATTTCAAAGCATTAACGGAAAAACTGCTCCGCGTGATCGAAAGTGTGATTTAATGCCAAGCGTTCGACTTTTGAAATCCATTGTAACTGAATACGGCGTCGGATGGGCGATCAACCGTGTTCTGTACAGCGCAAAGCTGAAACTGCTTTGCCTGGTTCCGGCAACGGAGCGATTGTTTGAAAAGAAGACAGCATATTCAAAGAGACTGGATTTGTTCCAAATCGACGTACCGGCTCTGCGGAGCTTTTTACAGGGGCTGGACGATACGGAAAAAGCAAATTTGATTGCTTTGGCAGATGATGCGGCAAATGGGATCGTAAACGGGTTTTCTTCCACGAAGCTTGATTACGGCACGCCGTTCGATTGGCAGTTGAATCCGCTGACAGGAAAACACTGTGACGCAAAACAGAAATGGTATCGTATCCCGGATTTTGATTCGGAGCGCGGCGATATCAAGATCATTTGGGAAGCGTCTCGCTTTTCGCACTTTATCACACTGTGCAGAGCATATCTTATGACCAATGACGCGCGATACTATCGTGCGTTTTCCGAGCAGCTTTCCGATTGGTTGAAAACAAACCCGTATGGTCGCGGCGCGAATTTTAAGTGCGGACAGGAATGCAGCCTCAGAATGGTCAATGCGCTGCTTGCATATACGGTGTTTCAGACTTGCGGGATCGCGACGGACGCCGATGCAAGCAATATGAGGGATCTGACCGATCGCTGCTATCGCAAGGTCCTCGGCAATTTCTTTTATGCCTATCGCTGCATTAAAAACAATCATACCATCTCCGAACTGATGGGAATGATCGTCGGCGCATGGTGCTGCGAAGATGAAAAGCGCCTGAACAGAACGTTTGTACTTCTGGACCGCGTCATTGATGAGCAGTTTTCCAACGACGGCGGATACAAGCAGCTGTCGTTCAACTATCAGCGTCTTGCGCTGCAGGACCTCGAATGCGTGATGAGCATCGAGAAACGGATCGGAAAGAGTTTGTCCGTTCACAGCAAAGAGAAGATCAAAAATGCTGCTTTGTTGATGTATCAATGTCAGGATGCAAGCGGCGACGTTCCGAATTACGGCAACAATGACGGCGCTTTGGTTTTCCCGGTCACGTCATGCGGATATCGGGATTTCCGACCGGTGATCAACACGGCTTGGACGCTGTGCGCCGGAAAACAACTGTATGCAAATGGACCGCATCAGGAAGAGCTTCTGTGGTTTTCTGCGGGAAACCCGCTGAAAGCATTCAAGCGGCAAAGCATTGAACGGGTTTCAAAAGCGTTCCGGGATGCCGGGCTGTTCACGCTGCGCGGCAAACGGTCCTGGGCAATGATCGTTGCGAATCGGTATCGATCCCGCCCGGCGCATATGGATCAGCTGCATTTTGATCTTTGGATCGACGGGATCAACGTGCTGTGCGACGCCGGAACATACTCCTATGCGGATGCGCTTGGGAAAGAACTGATTCAAAGCAAAAATCATAATACGGCATCTTTAGACGGGATTCCGCAGATGCGCACAACAGGGCAGTTCATGGTCTGGAACTGGACAGGCAGAGAACAGATCTCGCATGAAACACATGCGTTTGAAGGGACTGTGAAGTCAAAGAACGGATACCGTCATAACAGACGGATCAGTCAGGACGGCGATTCATATGAGATCACGGACCGTGTCGATCGGGAATATGAGATCTTGTTCCATACGCCATGTGAGGTTGCGATCGACGGCAATCGTGCTGTTCTGTCCTGTCGTGGGAAAGCTGTCTGCGAACTCATCGGCAGCGGTACGATCGAACAGAGGCCCGCTGTGCGGAGCTTGTTCTATCTGAAAACAGAACCTGCTGCATGTCTGGTTTTACACGGACATGCGAATGAAGATATTACTACACGGATCAAACGTATTGAAGGAGAAGAAAAATGATCAATGTAATCGGACTCGGCTATATCGGGTTGCCCACCGCGCTGATGATGGCGTCGCACGGCGTTGAGGTCGTCGGTACGGACTATAATAAGGAACTGGTCGCTACGCTGAATGCGGGCAAGACGACCTTTAAGGAAAAAGGACTGGACGAGCTGTTTGACGCAGCGGTCAAGGCGGGTATCCGCTTTACAACGGAGTATCAGGTAACGGATACGTACATTGTTTCGGTCCCGACGCCTTATGATAAATTCAGCAAAAAGGTCGACGCTTGCTACGTGGTTGCAGCGGTCAAGGACGTCATGAAGGTCTGTCCGAAAGGCGCGACGGTCGTGATCGAGTCCACAGTTTCACCGGGAACGATCGATAAATACGTGCGCCCGGTCATTGAAGCGAATGGATTTAAGATCGGTGAGGATCTGAACCTGGTCCATGCGCCGGAGCGCATCATTCCGGGCAACATGGTTTATGAACTGCTCCATAACAACCGCACCATCGGCGCGGACGACCGTGCGATCGGCGAAAAGGTCAAGGAATACTACGCTTCTTTCTGTCAGGGCGAGATCGTCGTGACCGATATCCGCACTGCCGAGATGACCAAGGTCGTGGAGAACACATTCCGCGCGGTCAATATCGCATTTGCCAACGAGCTTGCCAAGATTTGCCGTCACGACAATATGGACGTGTATGAGATCATCCGTATCTGCAACATGCATCCGCGCGTGAACATCCTGCAGCCGGGGCCCGGCGTCGGCGGGCACTGCATCTCGGTCGATCCATGGTTTTTGGTCGGCGATTATCCGTCGCTTGCAAAGCTGATCGACCAGTCTATGCGTATAAACGACGGCATGCCGGATTTTGTTCTGAATCGCATTTATGAGATCATGAAGGAAAAGGGCATGACCGATATTACCCGTGTCGGTTTGTACGGGCTGACCTATAAGGAAAACGTCGACGATATGCGCGAATCTCCGACGCTGCAGCTTTTGGAGAGTCAGGAACGGCACCTCGCAACAGGTCTCAAGGTCTATGATCCCTTCATCGAAAAGGACGTGGTCGCAAACCAGTATCATAATCTGGATGAATTCCTCGCCGCGGTCGATTTCGTGGTCATTATGGTCAAGCACAACGAGATCAAAGAGAATATGGACAAGCTTGCAGGGAAGGTTATTTTGGACTGCCATAACATTTGTCAATTGCCCGGCGTGTATCATATTTGATACGTACGAAAAGGAGAGAATATGAAACAGCTGTTCTTATCTGTCAACAGCGGTGAAATGACCGTTGTCGAAACCCCTGCGCCTACCGTTAAGGATCATACGGTGATCGTTGAAACGCTGTATTCGGTGGTAAGCGCCGGAACAGAAAGAAGTCTGGCGTCTTTCGGGGGGAAAAATCTTCTGCAAAAGGCCATGGAACGTCCGGATCAGGTCAAAAAGGTGACGGAGAAGATGTCCACAGACGGTATCCTCACAACGATCGAAGGCGCGTTCGGCCGACTTAAGGATCCTATGCCGATGGGATATACGGCAGTGGGCAGGATCACCGACGTCGGAAGAGGCGTGACCGATTTCAGAGTCGGCGACATTGTTGCGGAGGTCGGACAGGCATATCACAGCGAAGTTAACCGAGTCGGTAAAAACCTGGTCGTTAAGGTACCGCAGGAATTGGAGGACATTCGTCAGGCGGCTTTCGGTGCGCTTGGCGGAATAGCGTTGGAGGGAATCCACCAGGCGGAGGTCGTGCCCGGGGAAACGGTTGCCGTGATCGGGCTCGGTCTTCTCGGACATATCTGTGCACGTATTCTGTATGCCTATGGATGCGACGTGATCGGGTATGACGTCGTTGATAAATCGCTTCCGAATACAAAACTGAAAGCTTTTATCAACTCGGCTGACGACAGCGCCGTGGACATTACAAAATCTCTGACAAAAGGCCGCGGCGTCGATAAGGTCATTATTACGGCGGCAGCTAATTCAAACGCGCCGATTGAGCTGTCACAGCAGATTACACGCGACCGCGGCATTATCTGCATGATCGGCGTCACGCAGTTGAATCTGGATCGTCGCCCCTTCTACGAGAGAGAGCTGACGTTCAAGATCGCGCGTTCCTACGGCCCCGGCAGATATGATCCCGCATATGAAGAAGCAGGTTTCGATTATCCCATTGGATATGTGAGATTTACGGAAGGTAGAAACGTTGAGGAGTTTATTCGACTTCTGGCCACAAAGAGGATGGATATCTCCGATTTGATCACGCATGTATTTTCGTTTGCTGACGCTGCCAAAGCGTATGAAATGATCACCTCAAATCCGAACCATGAGAAGTATATCGGTGTTCTTCTGCAATATGATGAAAACAATGAAAAGTGGGATCGGGTCGTTAAAAGCCTTGCCGGTGAAAAAACGTCAGTTAAGGGTGATAAAATCGGCTTTGGATTGATCGGCGCCGGAAATTTTGCCCGTGTGACAATGCTGCCTGCAATGCAGGCGACGGGCCTTTATCATTTCAAAGGATTGGCGACCACGGGAGGAATCGGCGCAGCGCAGGCAAACGAGGTCTTTCATTTTGACTATACGACGAACGATTATAAAGAGCTGCTCAAGGATCCGGATATCGATCTGATCGGGATCTCCACGCAGCACAACAGTCATGCAAAGTTCGTGATCGAGTCATTGGAAGCCGGGAAGAGCGTCTATTGTGAGAAACCGTTATGCCTGACCCTCGATGAACTGGACAGAATTGAGACAGCTTATCGGAAATCCGGCGCGCAGCTGTTCTGCGGTTTGAACCGGCGCCATGCGCCGCTGATCGGCGAAATCAAAAAAGATATGAAAACGGATTCAGTTCCGGCAGTCTATGATTATATCGCGAATGCCGGTTTCATCCCGGAGAATCACTGGACGCAAGATGAGACAAAAGGCGGAGGGCGGATCATCGGTGAAGCGATCCATTTCGTTGATACGATCATGTATCTGGACGGAAGTGAATTGACGGATCTGAAAGTCAGCTTTGCGGAGAACCCGGGTTATCCGAAGAAGGACAACGCAATCATCACGCTCCGGTTTGCATCCGGCGCAGTCGGTACGATTCTTTACACCTCCATGGGCTCCAAAAAGTATCCGAAGGAGCAGCTGCGCGTGTTCTCCAACGGTACCGTATATGAGATGAATAACTATGTCAGTATGTTCAAATACGGCAGCGGCAAGAAGAAGGAGATCAAGCTTCGTCAGGATAAAGGATTCGGCGCGGAGTATGGGATGATAGCAGATGTTTTGAAGGGCAAGAAAGAGAACAACGTAGCGGATCATGCTCTGAAAGCGCACAGAATGCTTCTGCAGGCGCTGCAGCAGGATTGAGAAACAGATCATCGAAACGACGGCTGTTCGCAGACTGCGGATTGTCTTGCAAAAGAGGAGGATGTCGCTTGAACGTAAGCTTTTTATTGACGCATGTACCGAACCCGCGGATCAATAAACGCATCGAGGTGTTCAAGCGGTTTGCGGATACGAGCGTAATATGTACACGCCGCTCGAGCCAAAATATATGGGAGCCTGCGCAGGATGTGAAGCATATCATCTTTGATATCGATTTACCGAGCGCAAAGCATATCGTGAAAAGAGTGATCGTTTCACGTAGCTTCCGAAAAAGAGCATTGGAGAATCTGGAGGAGCTGCAGCCGGATCTGATTTATGCAGAAGGTCTTGATTCTCTGATGATTGCAGGAGCTTATCAAAAGCGCCATCCGGTAAAGGTCTTTTTTGAAGTTGCCGACCTTCGGGAGAATTATATCGTCAAACCGAAGAATCCCGTAAAACGGCTGCTGACGGATGTTCTGCTGCGCAAAGAGAAAAAAGCATTCAGATCCGTGGATCATCTTGTGGTAACTTCACCGAAGTTCTACGATCTGCATTATCGGAACCTGATTCCAAAGGACCGGATGCTGTTCATTCCCAATGCACCGGACCAAAGCGTATTTGCATCCTACAAAAAAAAGGACAACGGTCGTTTTACGGTCGGATTTATCGGCGGCATCCGATATATAAAGCAAATGAAGAATTTGGTCGATGCAGCAAACAAGACAGACGCCGATGTTTTGTTTGCAGGGAGCGCTTTCAATCCGGCGGAGTATGAAGAGATCAAGCGTTACTGCGAAGGAATGCCAAATGTCACCTTCACAGGGCGATACAATTATGACGCTGAGATTGCCGGATTATACGGAAAAGTGGATTGCGTGTATGCGGTTTACGATGCGGACAATCCAAATGTAAGGATCGCGCTGCCCAACAAGCTGTACGAGTCGATCTTATGCGAGCTTCCGATCATCGTCGCAAAAGGCACATATTTGTCAGAACTAGTAGAGGCAAACGGAATCGGTGTTTCCGTATCTCATCGGGACGAAACAGAACTGATCGAAGCGCTGCAAAAGCTTAAGACAGAACCGGAGTACAGAGAACAGAACGCCGGTAATTGCCGGAAATGCAGGGAACAACTCTTGAATACAGAAAAAACGATGGAGCAGCTAAGAAACGCCGCAAACGAAAAAGCGCCTCATGATTTGAAATAGCTTGACATCGGCAGTTCAATACACAGTGAACGCTGCCAAAAGAATGAAGGAAGACACGTATCAGGATATGATGAAAAAACTTTGTATTATTTCGGCATATTATCCGTCCGAGCATGATCCGCATTATGCGTTTGTCGGAACGTTGATCAGTGCAATTGCCGATAAAGGAATCGAGTGCCATGTGGTTTCCCCGGTTTCGGTTTTCGAAAGAAAGCATAAGGCGGTTTCCAGAGTGGAAACAACGGAAAACGGCGCAAAGATATATGTACATTGTCCGAAATACTTCAGTCTGCCGAGCAAGAATCGCATCCGTTTGACATTTTGGTTGTCTGCGCTTTTCAAGAGAAGAGCGATCAAAAGAACGTTTGACAGCGAGATAAAGGATTGCGACGCTATCTATTCGCATTTCGTCGGTTCGGGGATTCATGCGGGCTGGCTGTCTGAGCAGACGGGCATTCCCGCGTTTACGGCAATCGGCGAAAGCAATATCAAAAACTCCAAACTAAGCTATACATTATTCAGAAACGATCTACATAAACACATTCGCGGCGTTATCTCAGTCTCTTCCGAATTGGCGAAGGAAGCTCGGCAGATCGGTATTTTTTCAGAACAAACACCGATAGAAGTATTTCCCAACAGCATCAACACAGATTTGTTTAAGCCACTTGACAGAGAGCGCTGCAGATCAAAGCTTGGAATCAATGCAGATGATTTTGTTGTGTCTTTTGTCGGCGCTTTTATCAAGAGAAAAGGATTTGATTATCTGCAGGAAGCAATTGCGCGTCATCCGGAATGGAAATGCATTTTGATCGGAGCGGGCGAGCTTGCAGTATCACTACCCACTGAGCAGGTGGCTTTCAGCGGGAGGATCCCGCATGATCAGATCCCCGAGTATATCTGCGCATCCGATGTATTTGCACTTCCCACACAAGCGGAAGGCTGCTGCAATGCGATTGTAGAAGCGATGGGCTGCGGGCTGCCGATCGTTTCTTCGGACAGGGGCTTCAATTATGACATTCTTTCAAACGAGAATGCAATTCTGGTCAATCCGGACAGCGTTGACGAGATAGAACAGGCGCTGAAAACATATGCAGCGGATCCGAAGCTGCGGGCGACGCACGCGAAAAACAGTTTGCAGACGGGAAGATCATTATCAATTGGTGAACGTGCAAAAAGTATTATCAACTTTATGGAGTCAAATCTATGAACCGCTCGTTGGATCTTCGATTCAATTTTCAGGTATTGAGCAAGGTCTTTTTTGCAATATATTTGGCATATTCGAATGTACTTCGATACTCTGTTATTAATATACGCGGATTATCTGAAGTGTTGTTGATAATTGCAATTGCAGCTCAATTGATTCATGAGAAGTTTCGCCTTCGATTAGATAAAAGTCTTCTCGCTCTAATTGTATTCGCTCTGTATGTGTTCCTTTCCGGCTTCCTTGTCGCACAGGACTTTGATAGACTGCTAAGTTCACTGTTAACGTTTGTTGAATGTATCCTGGTTTTTTATTTGGTAATTTGTTATATTGCAGCAGACGGAAAGCCGGATTTTCCGATGATTGCATTTATCGGCTTGGCATTGATAACAACTTTCTTTCTGGTTTTTCGAGGCGTCGGGCTCAAAAGAATCAACATAGCGGATACTGTAAATGTCAATGCGATCGGGGTGACGTTGTCTTTTGCAATTGGCTTTGTTCTGTATTTATTGATTTCAAAGAGAAATAGCCCGATAAAGTGGGTAATAGGTATCGCTTCAATTGCGATTCTGCTGGTAGGTGTTATGATGACGGCTTCCAAAAAAGCAATTATCAGCGGAGCGGCATTGATTATCCTGTGGATTTTTCTCTGTTATCGTTTTACATTTGCAAGAATACCGCTTGCTTTGCGATTTGCCGTTTTTGGCGGCATAATCGCTGCAGGGATACTTGTTTACAGATGGTATACGTCTTCTTATGCACAGCAAATGGAATACATGATAAACAGAATGAGCGGTCTGTATGTGGGTGAGAGCGACCAGGCGAGAATCGAAATGATTAAAGAGGGGTTACTGATTTTTGTATCGCACCCTATCTTTGGCGTCGGGTTTAATAATGCACGGTATTACATTTCGTATGCGACGTATACACATTGTTTTTATGCAGAAATGTTGGCGTGCACAGGCATTATCGGGACAATTCTGTTTGGATACGCTATGATTCGTCCATGGGCGATCATTGTCAAAACCAGACGACGTATTAAATTGCGTGATTCACTTCAGAATACAAAAATAATCTATATGTTGGCTGTTTTTATTGTCTTTTTGCTTCTTAATTTCACGCAGATCGCTTTCTATGCACAGAATCTGATGTATGTTTTTTCGGTTTTTTCTGCTTTTGCTATATGTTTGGACATAAACAACAAAAGGATGGGTGTTGAAAATGAAAAAGATTAAGACACTCATTAAAGCATTTGTTCATAAAGGACTTCTCATATGGCTTCCTGATCAACCGTATTTAAGGCTTCTGTATTGGGCATATATCGGGAAAAAACTGGATATTAAGAATCCAAAGCGGTTTACCGAAAAACTGCAATGGCTAAAGATCTACGATAGAAAGCCAAATTACAGAACAATGGTCGACAAGTATGAAGCAAAGGTATATGTCGCAAAGATCATTGGGGGGGAATACATCATTCCTACATTAGGCGTATGGGATTCTCCGAGAGAAATTGATTTTGATAAACTGCCGAACAAATTTGTTTTAAAAACAACGCATGATTCGGGAACCGTGAGAATCATAGATCAGTCAAAAGAATACGACAAAGGCGATCTGATCAAGTATTTTGAAAGTCGACAAAAAAGAAATCTTGGCAGGATTACCAGAGAGTGGCCTTATATGAATGTCAAACCGCGTATCATAGCGGAGCAGTATCTGGAAGCAAGCGAAACAAAATCAGATAATGAACTGCGGGACTACAAGTTTTTCTGTTTTAACGGGATCGTCAAATGCATGAAGATTGACTATGATCGATTCACAAACCATCACGCAAACTATTATGGGAGAGACAAAAAACGGTTGCCTTTCGGAGAAATAAAGTTTCCGAGTGACGATAGTAAAACAATAGAATTACCAAAGCATTTTGACGAAATGATTCAGCTTGCGGAGAAGCTGGCTAAGGACATCCCTTTTGTCCGCATTGATTTTTATGAAGTCAACAGCAAGGTTTACTTTGGTGAAATGACGTTTTACCCTGCTTCTGGTCTTGGCCCGTTTGAACCGGATGAATGGGATTACACGCTTGGAAGTTGGTTAGAACTTCCGAAAATCAGTTGAGGGATAAACAGAGGTAGCATATGAGCATATTGATTGGCGCAGATCTGGTTCCGACACAATCAAATATTGATTTGTTCGAGGCAGGAGATCTCGAATCACTGATCGGGTCGGATTTGGTGAAATGCCTGAATAATGCGGATTATAGGATATTCAATATCGAAGCACCGATTACGGATACTATTGAACCGATTCCCAAATGCGGACCAAATCTTCGAATTCCGAGCGCATGTATAAAAGGGCTTTCTGTTATGAAGATAGACCTTGTTACACTCGCAAATAATCATATCCTTGATCAAGGAGAAACAGGACTTACAGATACATACAAGTATCTGGATGAGGCGGGTATTTCCTATACCGGGATAGGTGTAGATATCAATGCTGCGCGCAAGCCATTTGTTTTCTCACATAATGGAAAAAGAATAGGCGTCTATGCCTGTGCGGAACACGAGTTCTCCATTGCGACCGAAAATAGTGCGGGAGCAAACCCATTTGATCCTCTGGAATCTCCGGATGATGTATACAGATTGAAGCAGGAATGCGATTATGTGATTGTACTGTATCATGGAGGGAAGGAATTTTATCGTTATCCGTCTCCGCAGCTTCAGAAAACGTGTCGGAAACTGATTGAAAAAGGCGCCGATCTTGTTGTTTGCCAACATTCGCATTGTATCGGGTGCGAGGAGAAGTATTATAACGGTACAATTGTTTATGGTCAAGGCAATTTCGTTTTCGACCGATCAAGCGATGAGTATTGGAATACAGGACTTTTAATCAAGATTGATGATCAGTATAAGGTTACATACATTCCTGTTGTGAAACATGGGGCAACCATAAAAAAAGCATCCGAAGAAGAGACAAAACAGCTTATCGAAGCTTTCCGGGATCGCAGCAGGGAAATTCTGACAGACGGTTTTATCACAGATTCCTATTCAGCGTTTGCAAGGGATAATTTGATACACTATCTTCGCGCTTGTTATCCGGAAAAAAAGAGTCTTCTCAACAAAGCAATGAGAAAGCTTCTTGGTGAAAAGTATTACCTGAATGTTATGGAAAAGCGATTCAGCACGATCAGATTGTTGAAACTATACAACTGTATCGATTGCGAAGCACACAAAGAACTTTTCACAAAAGGACTGCAGGAGAAACTGAAGGATAGAAAAGCCTGAGGCAGATAAAGTAATGTAGTTATGAAAAAAAGCACCGGACGATTAAAAAAAGCATTTTATAGTTCCGCAACTTCTGCATTGTATCAGATTGTCGCTATTATCTGCGGTTTTATTACATCAAGACTGATCATCAAGACCTATGGGTCTTCATGGAACGGGGTTTTGACTTCGATCACTCGGTTTTTGGGCTTGTTTACAATCATTGAAGTTGGGATCAATGGATCGACCCGTGTTGCACTTTATAAATCATTTGCAGAAAAGGACGATAAAAAAACGAGCTCTATCATTCGGGCAAATGATTTGTTCTACAGAAAGGTTTCCATATTCCTGATTTTCTATGTAATCGTCGTCGCATTTGTTCTTCCTTATTTCGTGAATTCGGATAAGGACCGGCTGATGATTTCATTGATGGTCGGAATCGTCGGAATCGGCAGTTTTGCAGAGAATTGCTGGGGGATAAACAGCAAGATCCTGCTGATGGCAAGCCAAAATCGGCATATTGTGAATATTGCACAGATCGTTGCGACTATTGCAAATGCGATTATTCTGATTGTGATCATTCAACTCGGCGGATCCATATTTGTCTCAAAAGCAGGCAGCAGTGCTGTTTTTACACTTACTCCGATCGCTCTGTTTATCATTTCCAGGCGAATGTTCAAGATCGATCGACATGCGGAACCGGATAACAGCGCTTTAAAGGGCAGATGGGATGTAATGGCCAATTCCCTTTCGAATATGGTCCATGAGAATGTCGATGTATTCTTCCTGACCTTTTTTTGCGCGTCCACAGAGCTTTCCGTCTATAGCGTGTACTATGTTGTAGCGGGCGGATTGACGAAGGTTTTTCAGGTTATTATTAACGGAATTGAAGCCGGTTTCGGAAACATGTGGATGCGGGGAGAGGTAGATAATCTGAAAAAGAATCTGCGACGGTTTGAGTATGTCATGTACACACTTGCTGCGCTGTTGTTCGGCTGCATGATCGTTCTTATTGTCCCGTTCATGTCTGTTTACATGAGAAATATTACGGATGTGAATTATCAGAGATATGCGCTTGGTTTTTGCATCGGTATAGCGCAGATTCTGATGAGCATCCGGACTCCGTATGTCCTGTTGGTTCAGGCGGCAGGGCATTATAAACAAGTCAAAGTGGGAGCGTTCTTGGAAGCGGGCATCAATATCGTTTTAACATGGGTTTTGGTTGTAAAATTCGGGATAATCGGTGCGATCATCGGCACAATTGTTGCAAATGCTTTCAGAACGGTGCAGTATGGGTGGTACGCTTCAAAACACATGATCGATCGAAGTTTCATGGAGATCGTTCGACGCTTCATCTGGATGGTCGCTTGCCTGGCGCTGTCGATTGTTCTGTCTCAGGTAGTCATTCGTTTCCTGCCTGTTACCGGATGGCTGACATGGGCCAGAGACGCAGTGATCGTATTTGCAATTCATGGCGTTATTCTGCTCGGGGCATCTTTGATATTCTATAAACAAGATTTGGTCGAGTGCTTGAGAATTATCAAAAGGATAGGGAGATAGTTGAGAGGAAACAATCAGAATGAAGAATAAAATCGGCCTGTGTATGGCATATAAAGGCACAAATTACGGAATGCTCCTGCAAGCGTTTGCAACGCAGCAGATTGTAGAAAAAATGGGCTTCCGAACGGAGATCTTGGATTATACACCACGGTTTGTACAAAAAACCGTTTCTTCTCCGGCTGCGTGTTTATGGAAATTGAGAACAATGTTCCAAATAGTTTTTCTGCCCAAACATAAAGAACTCGAGCTTGATGATTTACATAAGGAAAACAGAAAGCAAAGAATAACGGTATCAAATGTTTTCTGCAAAGATTATTTACATAATATCATCCCTTTGAAAACATACGAAAGTCTCACGGAACAAGCGATTCAATATGCGGGCGTAATTGTAGGAAGCGATCAGTTATGGGGCCCGAATGCAGCCTTCGGATATTTCAGAACGCTGCGATTTGTCCCAAATGGTGTCAGAAGGATTTCATATGCAACAAGTACAGGCGTTTCCGCATACCCTCGCAATGTCTGGAAAGATGCAGCGCAATTCATGAATGCAATTGATTTCTTGAGCGTGCGGGAAGAAGCGGGACGGGAAATCGTGAAAACGGTCTGTGGCCGTGATGCAAAGGTTGTTCTTGACCCTACATATCTGTTTTCCAAAAGAGAATGGGAGTCCCTTATTCCGAAGGATACCATCGTAAAGGAAGGTTATGTTCTTCTCTACTTTTTGGGAGACAATCCCGAAATGAAGCGGCTTGCAAAAAAGTGGGCGTCACAAAGGGGATTGCGGGTCGTCTCGATCATGAGCAGTGAATCCAATGCAGATGACACACCTTACGCGGATGAAATTCTGACAGGACAACGCCCGGATCAGTTTATGAACCTGATCAGAAACGCCGAATGTGTGTTCACGGATTCTTTCCATGGTTTTGCGTTTTCCGTTATCAATGAAAAACAGGTATATGTCACATATCGCGTCAGAAAGGGAACGCAGTCCAGAAATGCAAGAATAGACAATATCGTTGAAAAGTTCGGCATGGAGGATCGCCTGATAAAGGACCCGTCCTCATTGGAATCGTTGGATGATGCTGAAATAAATTACGATATCGTTGGTAAAAAGCTTTGCGAACTGAGGGAAGATTCTCTTGCGTTTTTAAAAGCTGCTTTGACCTTCGAGGAAGAACAACCTACGGATAAGTATGCTTTATACGATCGAAAAGCCGACTGCTGCGGGTGCGAAGCGTGCGCAAATGTTTGCCCGAAGGGACTCATTGAGATGTCAGCCGACGAGGAAGGATTCTATTATCCGCGTATCACAGATCCGAAAAGCTGCGTTGAATGCAATGCCTGCAGAAAAGTGTGTCCCGTATCCCATGCCGATGAAATCTCTTCTTCTTTTACAAAAGCGTATGCCGGATGGGCAAAAAAAGAGGAAGATATCATCGCATCTGCTTCCGGCGGTTTTGCCGCTTCGTTGACGGACGCTTTCCTGAAGGAAGGAGGAATCGTTTACGGCGCTGCATATACATCGGATTACGCATCCGCTGAGTATATCCGCGTTTCCTCTGAAGAAGAGGCCGAACGGCTGAAAACATCAAAGTATTTTCAGGCAAGAAAGAACAACGTGTTCCGGCAGATCAGAGAAGATCTGAAAACAAAAAGAGTTTTGTTTACAGGGCTGCCGTGTGACGTTTATGCGTTGAAACGGTTTATCAAGGACGACAGCAATCTATATACGCTTTCCGTTATTTGTCACGGACCGACAACGGAGAAGATCCATCAACAGTATTGCGCATTGTTGGAGAAGAAACTCCGCAGTCCGATCACGTTCTTTTCCGCTCGATATAAGAAAAACGGGAATTGGAAGCCATACTTTATTCGGGCTGTCGGGCAAAATGGGAAAGAAATCCGGGAGCGGTTCAACAGAACGGACTACAATACTGCGTTTCTGTATTTCAAACGTCCATCCTGCGGGGACTGTCGATTCAAGAATACGCATTTTGCAGCCGATATATTGGTTGGGGATTATCATGCGGCAGCAAAAGGAAACGCAAATTGGAATCCTCATGGCGTCTCCAGTATTCTTCCATTGACCGAAAAGGGCCTCGAACTGCTGCATGATGCGGATGACACGTTCTGCTATAACGAAGTACCGTTGAATACGGCAATCAGCCAAAAGGGCGTTCACAGTTCGGTGACAAAGAGAACCAACCGAAAGGAATTTACAGAAAAACTCGATACAAAGGGATTACATGCTGCGTGCTCAATTCCTTCTGTCAAAAAGGATCTGAGTAAATCACGGGCACGGACAAAAACGGCAGTGGTTCTTAATAAACTCAAAGGCGTTGTGAAAAAGGTCATCAAGAGATAAGGTGATTGATATGAGAAAGATCATGTGCGTGTTCGGCACGCGACCGGAGGCAATCAAGATCTGCCCGCTGGTCAATGAAATGAAGAAGAGAAAAGGGCTTGAGGTGGTCGTCTGCGTCACAGCGCAGCACCGGCAGATGCTCGATCAGGTGCTTGCCACGTTCAACGTCGTCCCGGATTACGACCTCAACATCATGAAGGATCGGCAGACGCTGTTCGACATCACGACGAATATTCTGAACGGGATCAAAGAGATCCTTGAGAAGGAAAAGCCGGACGTCGTTTTGGTTCACGGCGACACGAGCACGACGTTTGTCACGGCGCTCGCCTGCTTCTATCTGCAGATCCCTGTCGGTCATGTAGAAGCGGGACTTCGTACCTACAATATCTTTTCCCCGTATCCGGAGGAATTTAACAGGCAGGCGGTCGGCATTATTTCAAAGTACAATTTCGCACCGACGCAGCTTGCGGCAGATCACCTCATCAAAGAGGGAAAGAACCCGGACAATATCTATATCACGGGCAATACGGTCATCGACGCCATGCAGCATACGGTGAGGGAGGATTATTCGCATCCGGAGCTTGATTGGGTCGGCGACGGCAAGCTGATTTTCATCACTGCGCATCGCCGCGAGAATCTCGGCGAACCGATGCACCACATGTTTCGCGCGATCCGCCGCGTTCTGGACGAGCATCCGGAATGCAAGGCGGTTTATCCGATCCATATGAACCCGGTCGTGCGTCAGGCGGCGGATGAAGAGTTGGGCGACTGCAAGCAGATCCATATCATTGAACCGATCGAAGTATTTGACTGCCACAACTTTGAAGCGAGAAGTTACTTATGCCTGACAGATTCCGGGGGTATTCAGGAGGAATGCCCGAGCTACGGCGTTCCGGTACTGGTCATGCGCGACACCACTGAGCGCCCGGAAGGCGTCGATGCAGGCACGTTGAAGCTTGTCGGAACGGATGAAGAAACCATCTACAAGACCTTCAAACTGCTCTTGGAGGATGAAAACGAATACAACAAGATGAGCCACGCCTGCAATCCATACGGCGACGGACATGCCTGCGAACGCATTGCGGATATTCTGGAAGGAATAGGGTATACTCCTTGGGGAGGAATATGAAAAGATCCTTCATCAGCTGCAGAGCGAGCTTATGTATTGAATAATAGTTCGAAGATTATCATTTGAAAGAAGCTGTCAGAGTGTTTAATAGTCCGGCAGCTTCTTTTTTCATATACCCGGCAAAACTGATTCGGGCACTTTGACTTGAGAACGCATGGCGTTATGCCATAGGAATCGACTATGTTATGTTGTATTCTCAATAATATGCGGTTCTGACAGCAATCCCTTTGCTTTAAGACGTTTACGGCTTTCCGATGGAGCGTACTTCAGATGGGATTCGTTATAATCAGGCGGCGATGCGTTTAACGTACAGTTCAACCGGCTTTCTTCTTTGCTGCCCATTTACCGATTGTCACGGTTGAAGCATAAGCGAGCAAAACCGTAATAAAAAGCGCGCCTGCGGCATACCACCAGCTGCCGACTAAATTGAATGTAATAAAGACATTCATGACTATCATATGGTACAGGAAAATACCATATGAAATATCCGGCTTGATGGACAACATGGGGAACCGGTAGGCAAACCCTACGACGCCGCATACTAAAAAGATTGATTTCAAAACATGATATCCGGCGTCCAAATCGAATCCTGTAAGATAAGGTACAATACCGATCAGTAAAAAACAATACCAGAAGCGTGATAACACAGGGATCATTTTCTCTTTGAATGCGGCAATAAAGTATCCTAAGAAAAACATCCATCCATATCGGATAATGGTTTGCTCATAGAGCTTGATTATAGTATCTGATGGTATATGATCGACAATTACTTTCCCGATAACACTGATCGCAATCAATGAAATCAGGCCGGCGATCCATATTTTGATATTTTTACGGTAAAACAATTTGTGAAGCGGCCAAGCAACGATATAGGATTGAACCATCACGCACATTGTCCACAGCGTTCCGTTAGGCGTTCCGCACCCGTATCCACGCAAAGATGACGGCGTCCAGAATTGAAAAACAGTCCCTTGCGTAATCGTAAACAATGCCAAATGCTTGATATTCCATCCGCGGTAGAAGCTGATGATCGTCACGATTTCCAGCGCAACAGCCAACCATAATTCGGGGTATATCCTCCAAAAACGTTTTCCTAAAAATGATTTCACGGATTGACATCTTTCCATCGAAAACCAGATCAGGAATCCGCTGACGATAAAAAAGATAGGGACACCTTGAAAATAACCGATCAGTTTACCGACCGCCTGAGGCTGTGACAACTGTAAATGCTCAACAGCATGCCCCCATAAAACCTGAAGCGCCGCGATCAGCTTAATAAGAGATAGGCAATTGTCTCTATTGCCCGACGATACTGTAAGTGCCTTCATCCTTAGGACCTTTCTATATCAAATGACATGAAAAGGATACCATCAGGTTTTACAGTTGTCAATCATTCATCCCTCTGACATAAACGCAGATATAAATATTCTGCGACCGATGGGTTTACCCAAAAGATCGGCGTCCGTATTCTGACAGAGATGAATGATGACGCTGTCAAATAGGAGTGTACAGGGTATTATTGCAACAGGACGTTCAGATAATGAAAGATATAATAGACAAGATAATCTCTTGTCCGGGTTTATGAAAACAAGCATAACAGGCTGAGCCACGCCTGCAATCTTACGGCGACGGATATGCCTGTGAACGCACAGCAGATATTTCGGAAGAGCCTGCGGGCTGCAAAATGAAGAAATGGAAAACGTAAAACCGGGCTTATTCTCAAATGACAGTACCGGACTAAACTGCTGTAAGAGGGGTGTTGCTTCTATGATTGCCCGTCATATTTTACTTGCATGACGCTTACTATTTTTCACCAAATGTATTGTAATTATCATCATTTATGTTACAATAGCAAGGCAAGCTATTCGAGCTGCAATGTGTTCACTTCGGAGTAAACAAATGAATCAGACCGAACAGATCTTACTGCAGGCAATTCAAAAATCTCTTTGGAATACAGGAATAACCTTTCCGGACGATACGGATTGGGATGCTGTACTCAGGGAAGCGTCGGTACAAACAGTACTGGGCATTGTGATCGATGTTGCGCCCGCAGAGTTTCGGCAAAAATGGAAGGGTATAGCGAGTGCCGGAATGGCGCATTTCGTGCGCATCCTGCATTATCAGGAACAGATGTATCATCTGTTGAAAGAAAACGGCATTCCGATGGTGATCCTGAAGGGAACGGCAGCGGCGATCTGTTATCCGAATCCTTCTCAGCGTGTGATGGGCGATATCGACTTCCTTGTACCCATCGAATACTTTGATCGTGCGAAAGATGTGTTTATTCAGAACGGATATACCATTGAGGAAGACGAAAAGTATCAGCGGCATATAGACGTCATCAAGGATCAGATGTCGTTTGAAATGCATCGGTTCTTCAGCGACACAAGCTATGATATCGAAAGGTTTATCCGTGATGGCGTTCAGAACGCGGAAACAAGGCAGATCTTCGGAAGCACGTTTCCGATGCTGCCGAAGCTTGCGAACGGATTGGTGCTGCTCGGTCATATGGCAGGACATTTGCGAACCGGTCTCGGCTTGCGGCAGGTGATCGATTGGATCATGTATGTCGACAAAGAGCTGGACGATGTATTCTGGAATAAAGAATTTCAAGCGGCGGCAAGGGAATCCGGGCTGGAGACGATCGCGATCACGGCTACGAAGGTTTGTCAACAGTATCTTGGTCTGAAGGACAGCATTACATGGTGCAAAGACGCGGATGAAGAGACGTGCAGAATGCTGATGGACAGCTTACTGTCATCCGGTAATTTCGGAAGAAAGCGCGGAAAAGGAACCGATATAGAAAAAGTTGTTACAAGCTTCAAAAAGAAAGGTGCATTGCGCTATCTCCAAACTGCAGGCGAACATAACTGGAAAGCATACGAAAAGCACAGATGGCTGAAGCCGTTTTGCTGGATCTATCAGACCGGACGCTATATAAAGCAGGGAATACAGGCAAAACGGAGCGGCAATCAGATCGCAGCGGACTTTGAACGAGGAAACCAACGAAGCGAACTGCTGAAAAGACTTGGTTTATAATTTGTGCCGGAAACAGGTCACAATACAGGATCGCTTCTCATTATTGAATTCTGCTGAAAAAGCGCCGGAAGGGGATGGACCCGATCCGGCGCTTTCGCGTTCTGTTACGCTTTGTAATACCCTTTGTACCACTCCGCAAAGCGGCGAAGGCCTTCGCGGATGCCGATCGCAGGCGTAAAGCCGAAATCCCGTTCGAGCGCTTCGCTGTCCGCGTAGGTCACGGGCACGTCGCCCGGCTGCATGGGAACAAGTTCGCGGTGGGCGGCGAAGTCGTAGTCGGAGGGAAGTACACCTGCACGAACCAGTTCCTCCTGGAGTGTGGAGATGTAATCGAGCAGGTTTTCCGGCGTGCCGCCTCCGATGTTGTAGATCGCATACGGCGGCAGCGGAAGTCCGTCTTCGCCGGTCAGCTTTTCCGGCGCGCCCTGCATGACACGCAATACGCCCTCTACGATATCGTCCACGTAGGTGAAATCGCGTTTGCAGTTGCCGTAATTGAAGATCTGAATCGTCTTCCCTGCAACGAGCTTCTGCGTTGCGGAATAATAGAACATATCCGGTCTGCCCGCCGGTCCGTAGACCGTAAAGAAGCGCAGCCCCGTCGAGGGGATATTGTAGAGCTTGCTGTAGCTGTGCGCAAGAAGCTCATTGGATTTCTTGGTGGCGGCATAGAGGGACACGGGATTGTCCACCTTGTCGTCGGTCGAGAACGGCACCTTCTTGTTGCCGCCGTAAACCGAGGACGAGGAGGCGTAAACGAGATGCTCAACCGGGTTGTGACGGCACGCCTCCAGAATGTTGTAAAAGCCGATCAGGTTCGACTCGATATACACGTCGGGATGGTCGATCGAATAGCGTACGCCCGCCTGCGCCGCAAGATTCACGACGATCGACGGTTTGTACGCATCGAAGACGCGATCGACAAGCGCCTTGTCCGCGATCGAACCCTTTATGAATACGTGCTTTACCGGTGAGCGCTTTGCCGCTTCCTCGATCAGCGAAAGGCGGTATTCCTTGAGCGTCGGGTCATAGTAATCGTTCATGTTGTCGAACGAAATAACCGTGCCGCCGCTGAGCTTCTCGAGGAGCCGAAGCACGAGATTCGCGCCGACAAAGCCCGGCGAACCGGTGACGAGGATCGTTTTGTTGTTCAGATCGATGTGTATCTTTCCCATATTGCACCTCTTATTTCGTAATTCCGCGATAGGTTTCCCGTATCAGTTGATAGCTTTCGAGATTCCCGACGTCGTATCGACTGCCGGGCATCTCCATGCTGTACATGACGCTGTGACGGCACATCCATGCGACCAGACTTCCCGGCGCGTCCGTGCCGCAGCCGTCCGTGATGGCGTCTTTGATGCGTGCTGCGTCCGCTTTCGTATAGAAATAGAACGGCGGTGTGCACCAGTGCGACTTCGGCTTTTCGGGCTTTTCCTCCAGCGAGAGGAGCCTCTCGTTTTCGTCGATCTCGGAAACGCCGCATTTACGAAGCTTACCCTCATCCGGCTCATAGTAGCGCATCGTGCAGGATGTACGTTTTTCCTTTGCGTAACGGATAAAGCTTGTCAGAGAGAAGTCCAGCACATTGTCGCCCGCAATGATCAGCAGATCATCGTCGATCTGCAGCTTTTCGATCGCAAACCGGACGTCGCAGACCGCGCCGAGACGGGTCTCGTTCGTGCTTGTTCCGTCGTCGACGACCGTGATCGGAATCGAGTGTGCCTCTGCCCATGCCGCAAACTGCGGCGCAAACTTATGATTCGTTATGACGATAAACTCGTTGACCATAGCGGCGGTACGGATATCGTCGATCAGCCAATCGAGGATCGTCTTTTCACCGACCTTCAAAAGCGGCTTCGGGAAATTTTCCGTCAGCGGATAGAGGCGGGTCGCATAGCCCGCGGCAAGGATCAAACACTTCATCTCGCGCACCTCACATGGCTGCTCCGTCCGAACTGTGACAGATGTGGACGGAGTATTTGTCTTTCAGATGGGGATAATCGCCGAGGTATGCTTCACCGACCTTGCGTACGACCGATTCCTCAAACGCCGGGTCGATCAGCGCCAGACAGCAGCCCTTGAACCCCGCGCCGCAGAACCGACCGCCGTAGATCCCGTCGGTCTCGCGCATGATCTCATAGAGCCGGATCTGCTCAGGCGCGCCGGATTCCCAGTTTTGAATGCTGCTCAGCCCGGACTCGAACGACAGCCGCCCGAATTCCGCAATATCGCCCTTGCGCCACGCTTCGGCGCCCTGCTCGACCCGCTGAAACTCCGTGTACCAATGCTCACAGCGCTTCGCCCACGAAAGGGGAAGACGGCCCCTGTATCGGAGATACGTTTCATACGGCACGTTCCGTGCGTTCGCTTCCGAAAACTTGCCGTAATCCATGCCGGAAAACGCCATCAGCGCATATACGCCGGCGCGCAGCTCGTCCACGCGCATATTGTACTTCGAACCGACGAGACTGTGCTCAAGCCCGCTGAAAAAGATCGCGAGCTTTACGGGCTTCATCTTCGGATGCGCGGGGATCAGCTCATAGCTTCCGCCAGCCGTATCGAGATACAGAAGATGATCCTTTTTCGAAAGCACCTCGCAGCTCTGATCCAGCTTGCCGACGTTGACGCCGACGTAGTTCTTCTCCGCGTCGAAGGCGGTGTCGATCATTTCCTGCGGGGAGAGACGAATGCCGTTGACCTTGCAGAGCGCGGACAGAAACGCCAGTGTGACCGCCGCCGAGGAGGAGAGCCCGCCGATCGGCAAGCTGCCTTCGATCACGCCGCAGACGCCGACCGACAGCGGATGCTTCTTCTGCAGCGCCCACGTCGCGCCTCTGAGATAGTCCGCCCAGTCGTTCTGCTTTCCCGGGACGGATGCGATATGCCATTGCGCGCGCTTTTCAAACTGCAGGGACGCCAGCTCCACTACGCCGTTTTCCTTGCGGTAATAGGCAAAATGAATGCCCCGGTCGATCGCGAAGCCGGTGATCTTGCCGAGATTGTGGTCGGAATGCGCTCCGATCGGGCAGACCCGATAGGGGCTGAAGCACAGCCCCTCGGGATCCCTGTGATACAGTTCAAAAAAGCGTTGTTCGCAAAGCATAGTGTTTCTCAGTCGCGGCGGAACAGATCGCGCGTGTATACCTTGTCCGCAACGTCGCCCAAAATGTGCTCGTCAAAGCGGTTGGCGAGGATGACGTCGCTTTCGCGCTTGAAGCGGTCCAGATCGTTGACGACCTCGGAGCGGAAGAACTCGGAACCGTTCTCCAGCGTCGGCTCGTAGATGATGATCGGGATGCCCTTCGCCTTGATGCGCTTCATAACGCCCTGGATCGCGGACGCGCGGAAGTTATCGCTGTTCGATTTCATCGTCAGACGGTAGACGCCGACAACTCTCGGATCGCGTTTGATGATCTGATCCGCGATGAAATCCTTGCGCACCGTGTTCGATTTGACGACCGCTTCGATCATGGTCTGCGGTACGTCCCTGTAGTTGGCCAGAAGCTGCTTCGTGTCTTTCGGCAGGCAGTAGCCGCCGTAGCCGAAGGACGGGTTGTTGTAATGCCCGCCGATGCGCGGGTCCATGCAGACGCCGTCGATGATCATCTGCGTGTCAAGCCCTTTGGTCTGCGCGTAGGTGTCGAGCTCGTTGAAATAGCTGATGCGTACGGCGAGATAGGTGTTGGCAAACAGCTTGATCGCTTCCGCTTCCGTCAGATGCGTGAGCAGAACGGGGATGTTCTGCGGCGCGGTACCCGCGTGCGCTTCTTCGGCCCTCGCGCCTTCGAGCAGCAGGTCCGCAAACATCTGCGCTTCCGCCTTCTGCGTATCGTCGCAGCCGACCACGATGCGGGACGGGTGCAGGTTGTCGTACAGCGCCTTGGATTCGCGTAAAAACTCCGGGCTGAAAATGATGTTTTTGACACCGTACTTTGCGCG
Organism: Clostridia bacterium; assembly: GCA_017524445.1. Lineage (GTDB taxonomy): Bacteria > Bacillota > Clostridia > Christensenellales > CAG-138 > UBA3792. The sequence goes on from JAFXVP010000058.1 coordinate 74,192, forward strand.
CACAGACTCGGTGTAGCCGACCGGGATCGTGGACTTGATCACCATCAGCATGTTTGGATTGACCTTCAGCGTCCATTCGATGGCGTCCTCGACTGCAGAGGTGTCAAAGAAATGGTTCTCATCGTCGTAATTGGTCGGTGTCGCAATGATGACCAGCTCCGCGCTGCCGTAAGCCGCGGCTTTGTCGGTCGTGGTATGCAGATTGAGCGTACGCTCGCCTGCTCTTGCTTCACGGAAGAAGCGCTCGATCTCGTCGTCCTGGATCGGGCTGATGAACTGATTGAGCTTTTCGGCTTTCTTTTCGGTGGTCGTGATGGCGGTGACTTCATGCTTCTGCGCGAGCAGAACGGCAAGGGACAGCCCCACGTATCCGACGCCTGCTACCGTGATTTTCATGTCGTTTCTCCTTTATGCTTCTATAAATGTCAGCGATCAGTCCCTGCGGAACAGATCGCGCGTATAAACCTTTTCTTCCACGTCGTCCAGAACCGGATCGTAGCGGTTCGCAATGATGCAGCCGCACATCTTCTTGAACTTTCTGAGATCGTTAACGACGGTACTTCCGAAAAACGTGCTGCCGTTTTCCAGCGTCGGCTCGTAGATCACGACCTTCGCACCCTTCGCCTTGATGCGCTTCATCACGCCCTGGATCGAGCTCTGACGGAAATTGTCGGAGTTTGCTTTCATCGTAAGCCGATAGACGCCGACGACCACTTCCTTCTGTCGGCTTTCCTTCGCCGCGGAAAAGGACTCGCTGTTGCCGTACGTGCCGGCGATCTCCAGCACCCGGTCCGCAATGAAGTCTTTCCGCGTGCGGTTGCTTTCGACGATCGCGGACATCATGTTCTGCGGCACGTTCTGGTAGTTTGCCAAAAGCTGCTTCGTGTCCTTCGGGAGGCAATATCCGCCGTAACCGAACGAGGGATTGTTGTAGTAATCCCCGACGCGCGGATCGAGGCAAACGCCCTTGATGATCGGCGCGGTCTTCAATCCCTTGACTTCGGCGTATGTGTCCAGCTCGTTAAAGAACGACACGCGCAGGGCAAGGTAGGTGTTGACAAACAGCTTGGTCGCTTCGGCTTCCGTGTAGCCCATGAACAGCGTTTCGATCCGGTCTTTGATCGCACCCTGTTTCAAAAGCGCCGCGAACGTATGCGCCGCCTCTTCCGTGCCTTTGCCGCAGCCGACGATGATGCGGGAGGGGTAGAGATTGTCGTACAGCGCCTTTGATTCGCGCAGAAACTCCGGGCTGAAAATGATGTTGTCTGCGCCGAACATTTCCCGTACATGCTCCGTGTAGCCGACGGGGATCGTGGACTTGATCACGATCGCGGGCTTGACTTCCTGATTTTTCGTACTGTCCAGGATCAGCCGGATGACTGCCTTGACCGCGGAGCAGTCGAAATAGTTCTGCTTCGGATCATAGTTGGTCGGGGCGGCGACAATGACAAAGTCTGCGTCCCGATAGGCGGCCGCGCCGTCCATGGTCGCGGACAGATGCAGTTCACGCTTACCTTCCTTGACTTCTGCAAAATACCGCTCGATGTATTCGTCCCGGATCGGCGATTCAAACCGGTTCAGCTTTTCGACCTTCTCCGGCACCACGTCCACGACGGTCACTTCGTTGTGCTGCGCAAGCAGTACCGCAAGCGACAGCCCGACGTATCCCGCACCGGCGACTGCGATCCGGTACGCTCGTTCCGGTTTCGATTGCTCCGAAGATGCAGACCGTTCCAGAACCTCACCGATCTCAAACCGCAGCGCGTCGGAAAGCGCCAGAAGCTGATTGACCGACGGCGTGTAGTCCCGGTTTTCGATGCGCGACAGCAGCGCTCGGTTGATGCCGGTCGCTTTGGCAAGCTGCTGCTGCGTCATTTTCAATGCTTTGCGCCGTGCCGCGACGGTCTGCGCAAGCAACGTTTCGGAAAGATTTCTCATTTTGCCTCTCTTTGACGCCGTGAGATACGGCGCCCGTTTTCGGTCATAACAGATGAAACTTTGTTTATTATAGCGGATTTGTGTTTACAATACAAGAGATCATCACAAAATAATGGCAAAAACGACGAAAATATACCTTCTCGCTGATGAAGAATGTTTCTGATCATAACATTTGAACCGATGGAAACCGATGATTGACACAGCCGGAAGAGACGGATATAATAACGGCTGCCGGAGAAGAGATCCGGCAGGGGACAGAGGATGGGAAAGCAGGTTACGGTCAGAGCCTTTTTTCGCTCGCTGAAGGGCTTTATCAAAAAGAATGTGGTCATGGTCATTGCGCTCGTCGCGGCGGCGGTCACGATGTTCTTCGTGCCGCCGGACGAAGCGTATCTCGGCTATTTCGATTTCAAAACGCTGACCTGCCTGTTCTGCGTGCTCGCGGTCGTCTGCGCGCTCAAGAACATCCGCTTCTTCTACGTCCTTGCGCGCAAGGTCGTGCAGCTGTTCAAAAACGCCCGCATGAGCGTGCTCGGGCTCGTCTATATCACGTTCATCGGCTCCATGCTGATCGCAAACGACATGGCGCTCCTGACGTTTCTTCCGCTCGGGTTCTTTGTGCTGTCCACGACGCACAAGGAAAAATACATGTCGTTCACATTCATCATGCAGAATATCGCGGCGAACCTCGGCGGCATGCTGACGCCGTTCGGCAACCCGCAAAACCTCTATCTGTACACCAAATTCGAGATCCCGAACCTCGAATTCATGCGGATCATGGCGCCGCCGTTCGCATTCTCGGTCGCGCTGATCACATTCTGCTGCATCCTGTTCGTGAAGCCGGAACCGCTTTCTCTGGACGACGAGAAGATCCGCCTGCCGGAGGGGAAGACGGTCCTGTATCTCGCGCTGTTCGCGCTTGCGATCGTCATCGTGTTCCGCGGCATCCCGTACTGGATCGGGCTCATCGTCATCCCGTCCGTGCTGCTGTTCGCCGACCGGAAAGCGCTTGCCATGGTCGATTATCCGCTGCTGTTCACGTTCGTATTCTTCTTCGTGTTCGCGGGCAATATGGCAAGGATCGAGGCAGTCCGGGGCTTCTTCTCGGCGCTTCTGGAAAAGAACACGCTGCTCGTTTCCGTCGCTTCCTGTCAGTTCATCAGCAACGTCCCGTCCGCCGTGCTGCTGTCGCAGTTTACGACGAACTATCCGGACCTTCTGGTCGGCGTGAACATCGGCGGCGTCGGTTCGCTGATCGCGTCTTTGGCCAGTCTGATCACACTGCGGGAGCACATCAAAAACAATCCGGGCAAGACGATGGCGTACATCGGCAAGTTTTCTCTGTTCAATTTCTCGTTCCTGATTTTGCTTGTCGGGTTTATGCTGCTGCTGAAATGGATCTTTTAGGAGGGCGTATGGAGAGCATTCGCGAACGGAAAAAAGCGCTTCGGAAATCGGTCACGACGCGGGTTAAGCTGCTGCCGGGCTCGTACCGCGCGGCGGCAAGCAAAAGCATCTCAAAGCAGGTCCTTGCGTCGGACGAGTACCGCGCGGCGCGGCGCGTTTTCCTCTATATCGGTATGCCGACGGAGCCGGACACCGCCGCGATCATCGAACAGGCGCTTCTTGACGGCAAGGACGTTTACGTACCGAAATGCGTGAGCAAAACGGAAATGCTTGCGGTGCGGATCAAAAGCACGAGCGACCTTGCGCCCGGCGCATACGGCATCCCGGAGCCCGTCGACAGTTCGGAAACGATCGGACCGGACGATATTGATCTGATCCTCGTTCCGTGCGTTTCGGCATGGACGGACGGCAGGCGTCTCGGCCACGGCGCGGGCTACTACGACCGCTTTCTCATGGGCAGCGCCGAAAAAACGCTCTGTCTCTGCTTCCGAAAAGCGCTTTCGCCCGATATCCCGACGGACGAGAACGACGTCCGCATGCACCGGGTGATCTTTGATCCGGAATCCGTCTGAACGCCATCCGGGCAAGACAAATCGTACGAAAGCAAATCGGAGAAAGCCTCGGCTCTCTCCGATTTTTGTTATTTCTATGGATTTTCAGTAAGGGATCAGATCCCGATGCGGGTGCACGTATCCATGCAGACGCGTTCTGTCAGTCGATATTCCGGATGATGCCGGAGAAGAGAACGGAGCCGTCTCTGCCTGTAACAATAAACAGGAAAGGCCGGTCCAGAACAAAGTCGATCTCCTCGTCCGGCTCGGACGCGCCTTCCGCCACCGCGAGCGCCGTGTATGCCGCGCCGGTCACGCCCTGCTCATCGATCTCCACCATTGCGGCGTGTTCCGCTGTGCTCAGGTAAAGGTCGTCATGGTCCGTTGTCAGCGGCGTAAAGTCCGCAAGGACTGGATCCAAAGCATCCGTCAGCCCGAGTGATCGGACGATCTCCAAAAGATCCGTACGGCTTGAAGCCCGAAATTTCGGGACGGAAAGACGGACCAAAGGGGAAGACCATTTTTCGTTGTCCTCGGAATATCTCGTTGCTGCAAGCAGCTCGGGATCGGCGGCAAGCGCGTTGACGTCGACGCCTTCCTTCGGCAGGAAGAAATACATCGAGCCGCTGTCAAAAAGATTCAGACCGACCGAAGTGAACGTATCCGTCCGGTATACGCCGAGCGTATCGGTTCTGTGCATCATGTCCACGGTCGTGTCCCCGGTCGCGCCGTGAAAGACCTCCTGCGTTGTGTTGCCGGGCAGGAACAGTTCGGTCCATTGCGCCTTATAATAGATCGTCGAGACGATCTCGAGAACGGTCGCCGGATCGAGCTTCATTTCCTTGACATACTCGTGCAAAAGTCCGCCGGTATGTTTGTCCGTCCAGTCTCTCAGCGCCTCGTCCATTTCCGGCGACCCCGGCGTTCCGCAGAACGAGGACGCATAATACTGCTTGGAAAGACGCGCCAGCGTCTCATCGTTGTACCGGTATTTGCCGTTCAGCCAGAGCGAATTCGCAAGAAGGCTTTTGAAAACGGGCGTGTCCGCATAATTGCCTTCCCACAGCGCGGAAACGTTGGATCGCAGGGTATCGATGTCGGGCGCGCCGAGCATGTCCAGAACCTGCTGCCGTGTATTCCCGTCCGAAACCTCCGCGAGCATCGCAAACGCGATATAGATGTTGATCGGCGAACAGACCGTGTTTTCCTCTCCGGAGGGAAGGACCTCCCGCATGATCGCCGCGTAATAGCCGTCGATCCCGTTCTGAAGATCTTTGGATGCCTGCACTTTCGTCCGGTACGCATTCCACCAGTTCCAATGCTCGTCGCTCTCCACGAAGTCCTGCGCGCTGAGGTTCACGGCGACCGGCGCGGGATATGCCGCCGATACCGTTTTTACGCCGTCTTCCGCCTGCTTTTGGTTGTTCTTCAAAAGCGCGGGGATCCCCACGATCGCGGCGACCAGGAGCGCGGCGCAGGCGGCGACCGCCGTCCATTTTACCCAGACCGGCGTTTTATGCCGCTTGTATTCCTTTGCTTTCCTGACGTCGTTTGCATTGACGTCTTCCAACGCTTCAAACAGTTCTTCTTTCTTCATACGTCAAATCCCCTTTCGATCAGATACCGTTTCAGCTTTTGCCGGATGCGGTTCAGTGTTACGGATACATTGTTCGGGCTTGTCTGAAAGCGTTCCGCAATGTCCGAAACGCTGTCCGCGTACCAGTAGCGCAGCAGAAACATATAGCGCTGTTCCTTCGGCAGGTGAGAAAGAAACCGATTGATTTCAACGATCAACTCTTTTTCTTCCCATCGGCGCTCCGTATCGTCGCTGCCGGATACGCATTCTTTGAGTTCGTCCAGTACCACGTCGAAGCTTCCGCCGCCGCGCTTTTCCCGACGGAGTTTTCTGAATCGGTCAAAAGCCAGATTTCTTGTGATCTTTCCGAGAAATACGGACAGTACGGACGGCATGTGCGGCGGCATTGCGTTCCACGCATGCAGCCATGTATCGTTGACGCATTCTTCCGCGTCAGACCTGTTCTGCAGAATGTGATCGGCGATCGCGGTGCAATACGCGCCGTACTTCTTTGATGATTCCGAGATAGCAGTTTCGTTCCGGTCCCAATAGAGCCGAACGATCCATTCATCATCCAAACCGGCTCGCCTCCTTTCACCTATATACACGACGTCCGCAACAAAATCTTACAGCTGTTTTCAAAAAGATCGCTCAACGGTATAAAAAACGGAGCAGTCCGCCGGAAACTGCCCCAAACCTTTTCGGGAATATCTCCTCCTCGGCGATCCTTTCCCAGCCGTAAAGCCGATACGCTTTCATGACAGCGGTCCTCCTTCGACCGGAACCGAGAGATTATAGATGAATTCGTGAAAGTCCGTGTCCGGGGAGAGCCATTCCGCCGCACGGGAGAACGGTACGAGCACGGGCATGCGCGGATGGACGTCGCGGATGCTCTTTTCGGCGTCCTGCGTCAGGATGGAGAAGCAGGGGAGCCGGTGCTCGTCCGAGGTGCGAAGATACAGCCCCGCAAGGTACAGCGGTTCGTGATCGCATGCGCCGATCGCGTAGCGGACCTTTTTATGCGCGTCGACCTTTTTCCATTCAAAATACCGCGACGCGGGGATCAGACAGCGGCGTTCGTCGACGCTCGAAACAAACAGGTCCTTTTCCGGCGCGGTCTCCATGCGTGTATTGAACACGAGCATCCCGCGCGTGGGATGCGGAAAGCCCCAGCGCATCGGAAACGCACCGATCCGGCGGTTCAGCGCGCTCGGCGCGATCACCGGCGCAATGTCGGTCGGGCGGATCTCGCCGGACGGTTTCATGTTCGCGCAGATCTTTCCGGAAACGCGCATCGCCTCCCGGATCAGCGCCTCGAGCTGTTCGTCCTGAATTTCCTGATAGATCTCATATCTGCCGCACATATCCGTCACCGCCTTTCGTTCATTTTATCAGCTTTTCCCGCGTTTGAAAAGCCCGCATACGCTGCAAAAAACATCGTATCGTGTCGATCGGTCACGGGTTGACCCGTTCCACCCGGTAGACGTCCGTTCTGCGATGTTTTAAGAGCGGAAGCTGTTCCCGGACCGCATCGAGCCGGTCGAGGTCGAGCGACGTGATCGCAACGCCCTCCGCTTCGTCCATCTCGGAGAGGACCTCGCCCCACGGCGAACAGACGATCGAATGCCCCCACGACCGATACGAGGCGGAAGGATCGCGCGCGGGCGCGACGCCGACGGTATAGACCTGATTGTCGACCGCGCGGCTGCGGAACAAAAGCTCCCAATGCGCGGGCCCGGTCGTCATGTTGAACGCGGCGGGGACGAGAATCACCTTTGCGCCTGCGTCCGCCATCAGCCGGGCAAGCTCGGGAAAGCGGAAATCGTAGCAGATGCAAAGCCCCATCATGCCAAACGGCGTGGAAAAGGTCGTGACTTCGTTTCCGGGCGAGAGCGTTTCGGATTCAAAGAAGCGCTGACCGCCGGCCACGTCGATATCGAAGAGATGCATCTTGCGGTGCTTCGCGATCTGTGCGCCGTCGGGATCGAAGACGTACGAGGTGTTATAGACGCGATCGCCCTCGCGCTCCGCGATCGAGCCGCCGCAAAGATACACGTGCCGCTCCTTCGCAAGCGCCGAAAGGAATTGCCAAGAGGGACCGCCCTCCGGTTCCGCAAAGGTCGGAAACAGCCGCGCCTCATACGGTCCGTTCCACATCTCCGGCAGCATGATCAGGTCCGCCGCGCCGTCCGGGATTTCGGAAACGAGCGAACGGATATGTCCGTACGTTTCCTGTTTCGTCGCTTTCTGCATAAGCTGTATGCCTGCGATCCGCACCTGTGCCATGCAAAACCTCCGCATAGATGATACCGCTATTGTATCAGCTTTCCGCGCAAAAGAAAAGGGTTCGGGAGGAAAAGACCGTGTTTTCGGAAAACTGCATAAAGGGGGGTGTGTGTAACGAATGTCACAAATGTCACGAATGTCACGAATACCACGTTTGTATCAATCATGAAAAGAGAAATTGAATTGACGATAAAGCCGGAGCTGTCATCCTGAGGACCCTTCGGGGACGAAGGATCTTTTTACTGTTTTGGAGTTTTCAAGGATCCTTCGTCGCTTCGCTTCTCAGGATGACACGCCGGGGCTTTGCTGCAATATCCCGTCGGATATTTGCGTGACAAACGTGACAAACGAGACACTGCTGCACACAGGGGGTGCGCGCAGTCAACCGCGGCGCACGATGCATTTCTGTATTTTCGCTTCTCAGGATGACACGCCGGGGCTTTGCTGCAATATCCCGTCGGATATTTGCGTGACAAACGTGACAAACGAGACACTGCTGCACACAGGGGGTGCGCGCAGTCAACCGCGGCGCACGATGCATTTCTGTATTTTTAGTGAATTCTGCGCGTTTTTGTATGGACAACCCCATAAACATTCGATGTAATATAAACGAAATAATATGCCGTATTATGCGGTAAAAAGATACGAAGGAGCGGGAATGACGGTGAACGGATCATTGAGAACTACAAAGCGCGGCCTGTCCATGCTGATCGCGCTGCTTATGCTGTTCGGCATGTTCGGCATGGTCGGCAGCACGGCGAAGGCGGACGGCGCGGGCTATTATCTGGTCGGCTCGATGAACGGTTGGGCGGTCAATGAAACCTATCAGCTTACGGAAAACCCGGGACAAACCGGCGAATACTGGATCACGCTGGATTTGGCGGCAAACGCGGAGTTCAAGATCGTGTATTCGAACGACGGATCGGACCGCACCACGTGGTATCCCGATCCGGGCGACAATTACGTGATCGGCGAAGCCGGCAGCTATACTGTCTATTTCCGTCCGGCAGGGAACGGCGCGTGGGCGAACGGGTATTTCTACGTTGCGAAGAATACGATCCCGACCTATGCGGTGACGGTCACCACCGACGGAAACGGCACGGCTGTTGCGGACCCGACCGAAGCGAAAGCGGGCGACATCGTCACTGTCACGATCACACCGAACGAGGGCTATATGCTCGACACGGTCACCGGCGCAGACGACTGGGCGTATGACGAAACGACCGGAACCGGCACGTTTACCATGCCCGCGGAAGACGTCACGCTTTCCATTACGTTCAAGGAGCTGCCCCCGGCGACGCAGCACAACATCAAAACGCTGATCACCGGCGAGGGTACGGTAGACGTTCCCGCAAAGGTAGCGGAAGGGGAGACCGTCACCGTGACAGCAACGCCCGCGACGGGCTATACGCTCCGCGCGCTGAAGGTCAACGGACAGGACGTGACGGCTGCGTATCTTGCAAACGGCTCCTATTCCTTCACCATGCCCGCAAGCTCCGTCACGGTCGAAGCCGTCTTTGATGAAGTCCCGGAAGGCGAATACACGATCCGCGTGGTCGTGTTCGGTCTCGGCACCGCGTTTGCGGACAAGACCACGGCAGAACCGGGCGACACGGTCACGATCACCACGGAAGACAGCATCGGTACGTATTCAGCTTCATCGAGGTCAACGGCGTCGGACAGGGCGCGGGCATCAAGACCTTCACGATGCCGGCGGCGGACGTCACGGTCAACGTCGTGTTTGAGCGCAAGGCGTACGCGATCCATCTGAACAGCGGCGTGCAGGGCACGATGAACGCGATCCCGCGCAACAACGAAGCGTATTCCGACACGACGGTGCAGATCGTCGTCAACGCGGACGAGGATTACGCGGTCGAATCGCTGACCGTCAAGAACGATACGACAAACGGAACGATCGGGACGACGCTGAAGTCGCAGGACGGACAGACCTCGATCTACGAGTTCACGATGCCTGCAAGCACGGTCACCGTCACGGCGACGTATACGGAAGCACGGATGCTGGCTGCGTCCCTGTATGCGTTCCACGAGGCGGAGGTCGCGTACCGCACGGCGATGGGCATGGGCAACTGATTCGGAAAAGGAGGATGGAAACCATGAAAGAATCCTACGAAAAAGCAACGGTTGAGATCATCCGATTTGACGGCGGCACGGACATCATTACGCTCAGCGGCGATACGCCGCTCCCCGAAACCGGCGAATAAATGAGCAGAAAAGGAGCTATGAAAAGTTCCTGTAAGAAACAGCAGGACTCCCGGAGAAAAGTTTTCCGGGAGTCTTTGTTAAGTGGTATAATATTTGTGAGAAAAAGATACGCGTATAGATAAATATGCGAAGAACTGACAAATCATGCAAATTGGTATAAAACATGGGAAAGGATTATGGCAGATGATGCTGACGCTTATTTCTTCAAGTAAGGAAACAGTTTTTCTTTGCCTGCAACGGTGATCGCAGATACGCTATGTTTACGTCTTCGCTTTTTTGCATAGCCGGAATCCGTTTCCAATGTCGGAAGAGTCGGATTTGATGAGGAGGGTCAGATGAATGATTATCAATTCGGCGAAAGGATCTGCGGTTACAGAAAAGCGGCGAAGCTGACATAGGAGGAGCTTACCGGGAAGCTGGGCGTCACCGCAAAGGTGGTTTCAAAGTGGGAGAACAGCGCGGCAAAGCCGACGACAAAAAGGTTTTTTACATTTCCCGAATGCCAATAAATATATACGAATAGGGACTTATCAATAAAAGTGTGGTAAAAATGTTGCACTTTTGGGGTCACCCCCCAATTCACCGTTCTTTGGTAAACAAAACGCGCGCGATTTTGTCCTCTTTTTCGATAATGATTTCACAATGCTTCCTTGTTACCCTTCTTAAAAATACTCATCTTTTCTTCTCCTTTTCATTTCTGTTCGGTGTTTCTATGGTTATATGGTACAATACAGAGACTTCTTTGAACATGACACAAGGTGTGGAATAAACTGTCTCTTTTCTTTAAAGCGAATACTGCACCAACAGACAATGCCGCTGTGACAGCCGGTGCAGCTGCACCGAAACTTTCAGCCCTTTTGCGACAATAATTATAGACAGTGACATGATCGTGTGATATAATATACAAGATGGTTATATCAGGATTAACGATCCAACGACCCTGAAAGGAGATTTTCATGAAAGCACTTAGATCAATTCTGTCCCTTCTGCTCGTGTTGCTTCTGCTTGTTCCGACTCTGCCGGCTGCTGCCGCAACGGATTCGTCGGAGAACGGCAATGCGAAAGCCGTCAACAACTCCATCATCATCGACGATGACGCGACCGACGGTTACGAGGGCGACTACGTCGTCATTTATAACCCCGCGACGTCGTCCTACACATCTTACAGTACCGGCACCATGACCGGACTCATCGACACGACGATCGATGCAAACGTCAACACGTTCCCGACCCGGAACGTATCCAATCCGGACCGGCCTTATAAGATCGACGTCGACAGTCAGCTCAACGCGCTGTCGCAGTCCGAAGTGCAGTCGGTCGATCCCATTCCGGAACCGGACAGGGCATCCTACAACGTCGGTTCCACAAAATCGTTCACACTCGTCAACGTGAATACCGGTGGTACCTATTCGCTGCAGTTTGAGTGCCTGTATGTCGGCAGCCATTGCTACATCTGGACGCCGACCTCCACGACCGGCACGTATTATCCGCTTGACGAGATCGATCCGACCTACGCAAAGCTCGCGGCGGACGAGTTCGACTCCAAGTTCGATCTCATGCAGTCTTCGTTCGGCAACCATACCAACGGTTCCCAGGGCGACGGCAAGCTGCACATGCTGTATTACAACATCGACGACGGATGGGAGCCCGGTCAGGGTTATATCGCGGGCTTCTTCTATCAGGGAGACATCAGTTCAAACGGTCTGCCCATTCTGAACATCGATACATACCCGGGCGTCTATTACAAGAACTCTGCCGGAACCGAATACAAGCGGATGGATGATACCTACAGCACCATGGTGCACGAGTATCAGCATCTGATCAATTACTCCAATACTTCCGGGATGAGTTCCTGGCTCAATGAGTGCTTCTCGGCGGCGGCAGAGGAGATCTGCTATCCCGGAAGCTCGGTCGTCGACCGCATTCAGTCCTGGGAGAATTACTACTATTCAGACAACGACGACTGGCTGAATCCGCCGAAAGAATTCGAGTATCAATCCAGCTTCCAGCTGCACAACGGTTATTCCATGTACGCATGGAGCAACGATCTCGACGATGTTCTGGCGCTGTACGCACAGGTTTCTCTGTTCGCGCAGTATCTGTTCACCCGGTTCGGGAACTCGATCTATCAGCAGATCTCCAACGCATACTCCTCCAGCGAAACGACCGCGATCACCAACGCCACGGGCGTAAGCTGTGCGGACCTCGTGCGCGACTTCCGCGTCGCCGTGACCGCAAACGCGAACGGCGTCTACGGTTTCGTACCGCAGGACGACTACGATCCTTCGCAATACAACGACGTGCAGAATCCCTACGATCTGCTGTCCCCGATCATCTTCACCGGCACAAGCTGCTCCATCAAGGGCGGCGGCGCCATCACCGTCAAGCCGGTCAACGGCGTCTATAACCCGCCGTCCGGCGCAAGCTCCAGCCTGAAGTATATCGGTATCAAGCTCGCTTCCGAGTATACGATCACCGCCGTTTCCAACAACGAAGCTTGGGGCACCGTGTCGGTTAACGACGTCAAGATCACCGCGACGCCCGCCGACGGCTACTATGTGGAAAGCGCCGAAGTGATCTCCGGTACCGCAACCGTTTCCGTGAACGTCAATACCATTACGGTTTCGCCGGAAAGCGACTGCACGGTCCAAGTCAACTTCGCGCCGAAGCCCAGCTGCACCGTGAACTTCGTCGCCGTCGGGAATGCCGAAGGCAGCGAGACGGCATACATTTACGACGCGATCACGCTGCCGGGTTCGGTCAGCGTTAACGTGGACGGCTGGGAGTTCTCCGGCTGGGTAGATGCAGAGCTTGCAGAAACCACCGATAAGCCCGCATTCTACGCGCCCGGCGCAAGCTACACCGTTACCGCGGACGCGACGCTGTACGCGCTCTATACCCGCGTGGAAGAGGGCGTCGGCGCTCCCGTCTATGAGCTGGTCACCGCCGCTCCCTCCGACTGGTCCGGCAACTACGTCATCACCAACGGTGAGACGAGCAGCATGTACGTTCTCAAAGGCGTTAACGGTTCTTCCAACGGTACAGATGCTGAAAACTCCAACAACTGCACCGCGTATGCAAATTCCGGCATCACGCTGACCGATAACGTGCTGTCCGATGTTGCGGACACCTATGTGATGACATTTGAGGCGCAGGGATCCTACTATTCTGTTAAGAGCGCTTCGACCGGTTCATACTACGGAATGAACTCCAGTTCCTATCTGTATGCATACTCCGGCTATAACGCCACCTACTGCAACTGGACGCCCAGTATTAACAGCAGCCACGCCGCTCAGCTGAAGAATGCGGCAAACGGCTCGTATCCGTACCTCACCTGGAGCACCGGCAACAGCTATTTCTGGTCCGGCAGCAGCTCCAACGCCTATACGCTGCGCCTGTGGAAAGAAAACGCCGGGGATGCTGTTTATTACGCGACGAGCCCGGTTGCAGTGCAGTTCTATACGGTCACCGCGGTCCCCAACAATACCGATTGGGGCTCGGTCTCCGTCGACAACTACACAATCACCGCGACGCCCGCGGACGGCTACTATTTCTCCGACTATGAAGTCACGTCCGGTACCGCAACGGCGACGGTCAACGGCAACACCATCAAAGTGAAACCGGAAAGCGACTGCACCGTCACGGTCATCTTCGCGCCGATTCCCACCTACACCGTGAGCTTCGTCGCCGTCGGCTACAGCGAAGGCAGCGAGACGGCATACGTTGATGACGAGATCACGCTGCCGAGTTCGGTCAGCGTCAACGTGAACGGCTGGACGTTCTCCGGCTGGGTTGCAGCAGAGCTTGACGAAACCACCGCTAAGCCCGCATTGTACGCGCCCGGCGCAAGCTACACCGTCACGGAGAACGCGACGCTGTACGCACTCTATACCCGCACGGAAGAGGGCAACGGCGAAATCGTTTATGAACTGGTTACCGCCGCGCCTTCCGACTGGTCCGGCAACTACGTCGTCACCAACGGCGAAACGGAGGACATGTACGTTCTGAAAGGCGTATCGATTGACAGCGACGGTGACAGTATCGAAAACAACAGCAATACGTCTGCCTTTGCGGGTTCCGGCATTGCTCTGGCGGACGATGTACTGTCCGACGTTGAAGACGACTACGTCTTTACGCTGGAAGCGGAAGACAGTTACTATACCATACAGAGCGTCTCGACCGGCACCTATCTCGGCATATCTTCTTCCTATCTGCGTGGTTATCAGGATTACAATTCCGCTTACTGCAGATGGACGCCCGGAATTAACAACGACCACGCCGTTCGGATGGAGAATGCGGCAGGCGGAAGTTATAAGTATCTCGGCATCTCTACCAACGGCTACTTCTGGGCCTCAACCAACGGCGACGTTCTTCGCCTGTGGAAAGAAACCGACGGGAGTACAGTTTATTACACGACGAGCCCTGTTCCCCCGCATGAGCACACCTACAGCGAATGGACCTCGAACAACAACGGCACTCACAGCCATACCTGCTCCGGGTGCGGCGACGTCGTCACCGAAGACTGCACGTATAACGACGTCGTGACCTATCCGACCACGACCGAACAGGGCTACACGACGCACACCTGCACCGTCTGCGGCTACTCCTACGTGGACAGCTACGTCGACCCGGTGCTCTACACGGTCACCGCGGTCTCCAACAACGACGCATGGGGCACGGTCTCGGTTGGCGGCTACACGATCATCGCGACGCCCGCGACCGGTTATTATCTCTCCGACAGTGAGGTCACGACCGGCACCGCAACCACTGCGATCAGCGGCAACACGATCACCGTCACGCCGGAAAGCGACTGCACCGTCACGGTCAACTTCGCGCCGATCCCCACCTATACCGTGACCTACATTTCCACAGGCGCGCCGGCCGGCAGCGCAACGGGATATATCGGCGACGTCATCAATCTCCCGACGTCCGTCAGCAACGAGCCGGACGACTGGACGTTCATCGGCTGGATGGAAACGAAGCTTGACGAGACGACCGAGGAACCCGCATACTACGAACCCGGCGCGGACTATATCATCACGGATAACGTCACCCTGTACGCGCTGTTCACCCGCGTGGAAGAAGGCACCGGAGACGTGGCTTATCAGCTGACCGAAGAACTTGCCGTCGGCGGCAGGTACGTCATCACCAACTATACCGACGTCGGAGAGTACGCCGTCGGAAACACCATCGTCAATACGTCAAACAACCACTTTGTGAACGCGCTGTCGGTCACGACAGACAGCGATACGCTGACCGTTCCGTCCGGCGTTGACGTCGACACGATCCTTTACGAGATCGAATCCGGCGATACTTCTTCCGGCTGGGTGTTCAGCAATGTTGCAAACAACAAGTATCTGGGTCTCACCGCTGACGAGTATCTCACAATGAGCGACACGCCTATTGCATGGCGGTATGACTATGACGACGTCCAGGGGTATTACTACCTCGACAATCAGATCGACTCCGAGGGGTATTACTACCTTTCTTTGGACACCACGAACTATCGCTTCACGACCAACAAGTCCGCCAAGGACATCAGGATGTATCAGGAGATCAACGCCGCGGTCAACTACTACACGACGGATCCGGTCGCCGCAGTCGGCCTCGAGGTCACGATCGCATCGGGCGATGCAACGTATGAGTACGACGGCACGCTGAAGACCAACTATCAGTACACCGTCACGGTCGAAGGCGAAGCGGTCGAAGCGGATGCAACGGGTCTGACGTTCACGCTGCCGACCGGCGACGTCCTCACGATCACGCCTGCGGATACCGCAGCCGTCACGCACGTGAGAGAAGGCGCGGTGGAGAACGCATTCACCTATTCGTTTGACAGCAACGAAGATCTGTATAGCGTCACGGCAACGTACGGCACGCTGACGGTGACGCCGCATGCGGTCACGCTGACCGTGGTCGGCAACCATGATACGGTCGTGTACAACGGCAAGTCTCAGAACGTGAAGGGATGGACGCTGGAATGGGACGACGACCTGTTCGGAAGCGCACGTGAGGCATCATCCATCATTGAGCATCTGGATCCGCCCATCGGTGAAAAAGCATGGATGGCAGTGGGAACGGAACCCGGTACCTACTACATGAACATCGACGTATCGGGAGCATACCTGCAGCAGGTCGATACCAGCGAAACGGCAGCGCATTTTGTCGATGACTTTGATCCGACATGGGAGGTCGTCGACGGCTATCTCGTGATCGTTCCGGATGAGCCTGCGTTCATGACGCATGCGCTGGCGCTGGAAGGCTCGATCGGCGTATACTTCTTCGTACGGCTGCCGCAGGTCGAGGACTATGAATATGAAGGCGTTGCTTTCACGATCGACAACGTTGACGGCATGGACGCGTTCGTCGAGTTCAGCCCGGATATGCCGACGAACAACGATGGCTACTATCGCTTCACGTACTATGTGCGTTCGATCGAGATGGCGGACACCATTACCGCGACGCTCCATTACACGCTGAACGGCGAAGATCAGACCCTCGAAGAGACCTACTCCGTCAAGGAGTACTTCGAAGCGTACGATAAC
>JAFXVP010000059.1 GCA_017524445.1 Clostridia bacterium
AAAGGCAGGGTGCGTGAGCTTGGGTATGACAAAATCCCGGAACTGTTTGCAAAGAACCCGTATATGCATGACATTTATCCGACAGAGGAAGCAATGCGGGCATTGACCGTCTTCCAGATTTACGAAGGCACCGGTGAATGGTTTGATCTTTCAAAAAAGCCGATTGAGCGTGCCTCCTTCACCTTCGGGGGAGCAGCACAGAAACCGGAAGGATACTTCATTACGGACGCCTGTATCGGCTGCGGAAGCTGCGCGGCGGTCTGCCCTCAGAACTGTATCAAGACAGACGGCATACCCCATGTGATCGAACAGGAGCATTGCCTGCACTGCGGAAACTGCATGGAGGCGTGCCCTGTGGGAGCGGTAGAAAGAAGGTAGCTTCATGACAGAGAAAATGACACAAGAGCAACGGCTTGACATACTGGTCGAAGCGTTCAAGGCTGATTCCGTTCAATATAAGGATTTACAGACGCCGGAGGATAACGAGGGCAAAAGACGAATCCTGCGCTCCTTGATGAATATTCGTATGCCTCGAAAAATGAATGATTCCCTCCTCAAAGTACAGGATGAATACCTTCGGGAGCGTATCCATGAAAACGGGATCGTCACGCTTTCGGAGATTTCCGTTATTCGGAACAGCATGTCAATCTGGCAGGGCGACATCACCAGGCTTGCTGTTGACGCCATCGTGAACGCCGCAAACTCGCAGATGCTCGGCTGCTTCGTCCCGATGCACACCTGCATCGACAACTGCATTCACACCTTTGCAGGGGTACAGTTGAGGGCGGAGTGTAATCGACAGATGAATCAGCTTCGTATCCGCTATGGCAGAGACTACGAGCAGCCCACCGCTGTCCCCATGCTGACGGACGGCTACAACCTTCCGGCGAAGAAGATCGTCCATATCGTCGGCCCGATCGTTGAGGGGCGGTTGACAAAGGCGCTGCAACAGGACCTGGCAAATTGCTACCGGAATACGCTCGACCTATGTGCGGAAAACGGACTGCGCAGTGTGGCGTTCTGCTGCATCTCCACGGGAGTTTTCCGATTCCCGAATAAACGGGCGGCGGAAATTGCCGTCGAAACCGTAAGCGAGTGGCTTGACGAACATAAGGGATGGATTGGCAGAGTGATTTTCAACGTGTTCAAAAACGAGGATAAAGAATATTATGAAAAACTGTTACACTGATCAGCCGAACGGCTATCTTGAATCCATACAAAAAGGCCTCTTTGCCGTGCGTTCTTACGACCTTCGTGTTTCTCGCGGGATCGGAACTCGCGACGAGCAGATCGCAAGACTGAGAAAAGAACTCGAAACAGCGGACGCTGTAGTTGTCGGTGCCGGAGCCGGACTATCTACCGCGGCGGGGTTCACTTACTCCGGAGAGCGTTTCAAAAAGTATTTTTCAGATTTTGAAAAAGCATTCGGCTTCCACGATATGTACACCGGCGGCTTTGTTGTGATGAATGCGCAGCCGGAAGTCATGTGGGCATATTGGGCAAGGCATATTTATTTCAACCGCTATATCGACGCGCCGAAGCCAGCTTATCCGAAGCTTCTTTCTCTGCTCAATGATAAGGACTATTTTGTGATTACGACAAACGTGGATCACCAGTTCCAGCGTGCAGGCTTCGACAAAAAGCGACTGTTCTATACGCAGGGAGATTACGGCCTGTTCCAGAGCATGGATCCAAAGGTACAGGAAACCTTCGACAACGAAGTGTGGACGATGCGAGCCATGGAAGCGCAGGGCTTCGTCCGGGATGACGCCGGCGTATTCAAAATCCCGGAGAACGGCACGATCTCAATGAAGCTGCCGACAGAACTGATCCCCACTGCTCCAAACGGCGATCCGGTCACGATGAATCTGCGCTCCGACGATACCTTTGTCGAGGATGCAGGATGGCACAGGGCGTCGGCTGCGTATTCCGATTTCCTTCGCAGACATGAAAATCTGCATGTGCTGTATCTGGAAATAGGCGTGGGTGCCAATACGCCTGTTATCATCAAGTATCCCTTCTGGCAGATGACGAGAGACAACTGGCAGGCAACATACGCTTGTTTGAATTACGGCGAAGCGTATTGTCCAAAAGAAATTGAGAAACAGGCTATTTGCCTCGATGGCGACACCGCAGAAATGCTCGAGGAGATGATTTAGAACTGTACTGCATACATTCTCGCATACTTAGGAGAAAAATGAAATAAACCGGGAGTCATCTTCTTGACTCCTGGTTTATGAGGGAGAAAACGCGCCCGATAACACAAAAAGCAAAATATCTTTTTTGGTGCAACGTGCCACTAAAAAAGCCCCAATTCTGGGGCTTTTTCCTTTTCCATCCTATGTGCAAATCACTCATTTTCGCGGTTTGACGACAAAATTACGACAGTTTGAAATCGTTGCTTTGGGTATCAAATCATCTGAAAGTGTTTAAAGACGTCGATAATCGCCTCTTCCTTTTCCTTCGGTGTCTCCGGCGACCTACTGTCCTCACTCTTCGGCAGATTATAGTTCTGCCGCTCTATGATCCCACATTTTCGCTTTGTCTTTGCAATATTCAAGTGTGTCACATGACATGTAATCCGTACTTCTCCTTCACCCACTCCTGGATCTGCTCGTATGTAGCCCCTTGCTGAAACCTGGACATGTCTATGTCTTCAAGAAAGAATTCAACTCTGACATTCTGACCCGATATGTTTTCCTTGGAAAGTTGGACAACCGTGTCATCGTGCTTTGTATTATATCGAGGAAATCATAGGAACATCCGCACTTCCCTGCCCAGCAGAAGCGGGAAGTGCTCTTCTGTGTAACGGACAAAAATCTCCCTCGCAACCATCGAAAAAGTCCCTAGATTAGGGACTTTTTCCTTTTCTGTCTTGTGCTCATTTCGGTCATTTTTCAATTATACGACAAAAAACGACAATTTGACGACACTTTTGCGGCAATGTGACGACACCGGCTTTTGAGTTTCAGTATAGAGTCCGTTCTTTGCATCGTTTATGCATATAAAAATCGAACAAATCAGATATCTGCATCAAAGTCCCTAATATCTGTATAGAAACTTTATCTCGTACCCGTTTGCGTGTGATTATCTGTTTCGCTTCGC
Organism: Clostridia bacterium; assembly: GCA_017524445.1. Taxonomy (GTDB): domain Bacteria; phylum Bacillota; class Clostridia; order Christensenellales; family CAG-138; genus UBA3792. The sequence continues at coordinate 3,106 of JAFXVP010000059.1, forward strand.
TCAACTGTATGAAGGCGAAAACAGGCTGCCCGCATCCCGGCAACCTGTCTTATTCATCGATCAGTACTTTCTTGCGTCTTTTACGTGCGCGAGATGATCCTCGTACGCTTTCAGGTTCTTCGCATTTTCCGAAACCTCAGTATCACCAACGCGCCACCAGGAGCCGTAGCCCTCGGTCATGGACTTGGGCAGCACGCGGATGTCGAACACGACCGGGACGCCTTCGATCTTTTTGGCTTCCTTGATCGCCGCCTTCATTTCGTCGATCGTATGGATCGTGAACGCCTTGCAGCCGTAGCCCTCGGCGATCTTCGCAAAATCGACCGGGATGAACCTGCCGGAGTGTTCGCCGTCCTCGCCGCGGAACCGGAGCTCGGTACAGAGCGTGTCGTTGCCGTGCCCGACCTGCAGGTTGTTGATGCAGCCGAACGAAGCGTTATTGAACACGCAGACGTTGATCTTCCTGTGCTCCTGCACGGCGGAGAGAAGTTCGGAATGGAGCATGATAAAGCTGCCGTCGCCGACCATCGCGTAGACGTCCCTGTCGCCGATCGCGTACTTCACGCCGAGCGCGCCGGAGACCTCGTAGCCCATGCAGGAATAGCCGTATTCCATGTTGTAGCTGTCCACGCCGCGCGCGCACCACATGCGCTGCATGTCGCCCGGCAGCGAGCCGGAAGACCCGATCGCGACGTCTTCGGGATCGATCGTGAAGTTGATCGCACCGAGCACCGCCGTCTGGGTGAGGTCCGCATCCATGTCCTCTGCGAACCTGTCCGCGCTCTTTGCGTTCGCGTCGTTGACCTCCGGGACGTAGCCCGGACCGTAGGCGGTATGCATGAGTCGGTCAAGCTCCTTGAACCACCGGTCGCGCGCGTCTTTTACCTCGGTCGTATACGGCGCTTTGTAGCCGTCGAGCGCTTCGAGCAGCACGGGCAGCGCGCGCTTTGCGTCCGCGATCACGGGGACCGCGTCAAGCTTGTACGCCTGGAACTCGGACACGTTGACGTTGACGAACTTCGCATCGTCGCGGAACAGCCACTTCGACGCGGTCGTGAAGTCGGTATAGCGCGTGCCGACGCCGATGACGACGTCCGCTTCCTTCGCGATCTCGTTCGCCGCAGAGCAGCCGGTCACGCCGATGCCGCCGAGATTCAGCGGATGATCGTACTCGATCGCGCTCTTGCCCGCCTGCGTCTCGCCGAACGGAATGCCGGTCGCCTCCGCAAACGCCCTGAATTCCGCGTGTGCTTCACTGTACCGCACGCCGCCGCCGCAGATCAGAAGCGGCTTTTTCGCGGCCTTGACGACCGCCGCGGCTTCCGCGATCGCCTCGGGATCGGGCTGCCGCCGCGCAAGACGCCAGACGCGCTTACCGAAGAAGCTTTCGGGATAATCGTACGCTTCGCCCTCGACGTCCTGCGGGATCGCGATGCAGACCGCGCCGGTGTTCGCGGGATCGGTCAGCACGCGGAACGCGGAGATCATCGCGCTCATCAGCTGTTCGGGACGCACGATGCGGTCCCAGTAACGGCAGACCGCGCGGAACGCGTCGTTGGTGGAGATCGAAAGGTCATGCGTCTGCTCGATCTGCTGCAGCACGGGATCGGGCTGACGGCAGGCGTACACGTCGCCGGGCAAAATGAGCACCGGGATGTTGTTTGCGGTCGCCGTGGCGGCGGCGGTCACCATGTTGGCGGCGCCGGGACCGACGGACGAGGTCACCGCGATGATTTTCTTGCGCTTCATCTGCTTGGCAAAGGCGACTGCGGTGTGCGCCATGCCCTGCTCGTTTTTGCCCTGCCATACGTGCAGGCGGTGCGCTTCCTGGCGGAGCGCCTGTCCGAGGCCCACGACGTTGCCGTGTCCCGGCAGCATGATCACGCCCTCGACGAACGGATGCTCTTTGCCGTCATACGCGATATACTGGTTTTCGAGGAACCGGACCAGCGCCTGCGCCATCGTTAAGCGAACGGTTTTCATAGTATTTCCTCCTCATGGATCGGGGCTTCAGCCCTGAAAAATATGCTCGTTTGCGTCGGGTTTCCAAAGCCAGCTGTGTTCCGGATCGTCGATGCGCGTCTTTTTCCACGGGTCGCCGTCGAGATGCCTTATCGCCCATGCGTAGCACATGGCGTAGCCCGGTGCGGCGACCTGCGAGTGGAACCCGTGATCGATCGTCGCCATGCCGTTGTGCTCGGTCTTGAAGATCTCGCCGTTCGAAAATCCCGCGCCGAAGCCCTGCGGATGATCGAAGCGGTAGAAATAGACCTCCGGCTGCGGATGATGGTGCGGCGGATAGCTTGACCAGCGTCCGGGAAAGTTCAGCACTTCGCCGAGCACCATGTTCGAGAACGGCGCGTTGTCGTAATCGAAGAACGTCTTGATCTCGCGCCGCATCGCGCCCATCAGCTCGCCGTTCGCGCCGGCGTGCTGTACCTGCACCGTTTCGGGCGTGTAGAGGACCGGCATGTAGTCGCGCGGGTTTTCCGTCTGCTGAATGAACAGCTCGGCGCGGGCGCGCGCTTCGATTTCGATTTTTACCCTGCGCGGGCAAAGCAGGCAGTACGCTTCGTGATGAAAACAGTCGGGACGATCGGCTTCGACGGCCTGATCGGCCCATTTCAGCGTGACCGCGCCTTCGAACAGCAGGACGGCGGTTTCCTTTTCGGGTTCCTCGATCACATACGTGTCGCCGGGTTCCAGAACGAGCAACCCGATATCCATCAGCATGCCGAGATCGTCGACGCTTGTGTCGATATACGCGTTATAGCCGCGTTTCGGTTCCTTTTTGAAATACATAGAACGCTCCTTACAGTCCCGTGTGCTCTCTGATATAGCGGCGGCCTTTGATCGCGTATTCGAGCGGGTTCGCCTTTGCGGGATCCTGCTCCGCTTCGACCAGCAGCCAGCCCTCGTAATGCGCGTCGGAAAGCACTTTGAACACAGGATCGAAATCGACGTTGCCGTCGCCCGGAACGGTGAACGCGCCGTTTCTGACCGCGGTCAAAAAGCTCCAGCTGTTCTCCCTGGCCTGCTCCACGACCGGAAGACGCATATCCTTAAGATGCACGTGTCCGACGCGGTCGACATATTTTTTGAGCATCGCGAGCGGATCCTCGCCCGCGAAGGTGAAATGGCCGGTGTCGTAGCACAGGAAAACGTAGCGCGGATCGGTGTTTGCCATCATGCGGTCGGTCTCCTCCGCGGTCTGCACGACCGTGCCCATGTGATGATGGAAGCACAGCTTGAAGCCGCGTTCGACGGCGATCTTGCCGAGCGTGTCAAGCCCGCTCGTGAAGAGGTCCCAGCCCGCGTCGTTCATGACGGGCTTGTGGTTTCCGGTGAGGATCGGCGTATCGACCTGTCCCTGGATCGACCAGCTCTGTTCGGAAACGTTGATCCGGTCGGCGCCGACGGCGGCGAGGAAGTCGAGTTCCCTTTCAAAGTCCGCGATATTCTCTTCGAGCGGCTTCGTGAGCAGGAAGGACGAGAACCAGCGGCTTGCGATGCGCATGCCGCGAAGATCCAGTTCCCACTTGAGCTCCTTCGGGTCCTTCGGATACTTGTTGCCGATCTCGCATCCCGTAAACCCTGCCAGCGCCATTTCGCTGACGGTCTGGCGGAACGTGTTTTCCGCGCCGAGTTCCGGCATATCGTCGTTGCACCAGCCGATCGGCGCGATGCCGAGCTTTACTTTTTCTGCGTCAAACATTGCCATACAGTTGACTCCTTTCATCATAAACCTATTGTACTACGGTCGGCAGCGTAGAGCCGCCGTAGGGCATAGCAAGCACTTTTGCATCCGGTCCGAGCTTTGCAAACGCGTGATCGAGCGCGGCCTGTGCGGACGGCTGCGGCGTTAAAAACACGGAACGCACGAAGTCGTCGTCGAGCTCCGAAACGAGATCGACCTCCGCCTTTTCGAGCACCATGGCGATCGCCGCCGCCTTGTGCCCGCCGAGTCTGAATTCGCGTCCGATGCGTTCGATCAGACTTTGCGGATTCTTGGCGGTCGTCATCCATTCTTCGAAGGTCTTTTCGCCGAGCCCTTCTTTGCATGAGCCGATCAGAATGATGATGCCGCCGTCTTTTACGGCGTGCTTCGCATTGTCGAGCGCTTTTTGCGTCTGATAAAGATTCAGGTCCTTCGGCGCGCCGCCCTGCGAAACGAGCACGATGTCCGCCGCCTCAGTAAGCTCCTTGCGGTAGAGCCGGTCCAGAAACCGGCAGCCCTCACGATGCGCTTTCACGGGGTCGCCCGCGATCGCTTTTAGGATCTCTTTGTGCTCGGAAAGCACGACGTTCAGGATAAAATCGATCCCGACCATGCGTCCCGCTTCTTCGATGTCGAGCCGCACGGGATTGTCGTCCAGCGCGCCCGCTTTGGCCTCGGGCAGCACCATGCGGCTGTGATTTGCTTGGATCGCCGCGCGTGTCGACGCACCGGGCATGATCGCCTTTGCGCCGCCGGAATACCCCGCAAAATAGTGGTATTCGATGTTGCCGAGACAGATCCTGCGATCGGCTTCGGCAACGACCCGCGTAATGTCCACGGGCGTGCCGCGTGAGGTAACGCCGTACGAAACGCAGTCGTTCGGATCGCTGTCGACGCATCTGATCTCGTTCCATGCGCGTTCGCCCGCAAGACGCCGCTTTTCTTCGTCGGACTGTTTGCGGTGACTGCCGAGAGCGAATACCAGCGTGATGTCCTCCGGACGCACGCCGCCCGCATACAGCTCGTCAAGCAGGGCGGGCATGACCTTGTATGTCGGCATGGGACGCGTGACATCGCTCGTGACGACGGCGACGGTTTCGCCGGGATGTACGATATCCTTGAGACGGGGAGAGCCGATCGGCTCCGAGAGCGCGCGTTCGACCTCGGCGGCGCCGGTCAGCGCTACCGGGACTTCGTTCGCATGCAGCACGCCGATCAGGTTTTGATCGGGAACGTCGACTTCCTGTATCCCCGTTCCGAATCCGAATTGCAGTTTCATATGGTTCTCCTTATGCCTCCGGGATCTGCGATCCGTGCCGCAGCGCTTTCACGACGGGGAGCTCCTCGCCGCTCAGGAAGCGAATCAAAGCGCCGCCGCCGGTGCAGATATAGCCGATCCTGTCGGTCAGATGATACTTCTCGGTCGCCGTGATGCTGTCGCCACCGCCGAGTACGGTAAAGCCGTCGGTGTCCGCAAGCGCCTGCCAGAGCGCTTTCGTGCCGTACTCGCTCGGCTCCTGCTCAAACACGCCCATCGGTCCGTTGACGAAGACCGTCTTCGCATTGAGGATGCAATCGCGGTACGCCGCGGCGGTCGCGTGTCCGATATCGACCGCGGAAACGTCCTGCGGCGTCAAAAAGATCGACGCCTCGCGCCGTTCGCCGTCCTCGACCCACGCAAGGTCCTCCGGCAGTCTGATCTTTTCGCCGAACTTTTCGTACAGCTCCTTCGCGCGGTCGAAAAATTCCGTGTAGTTCGATTTGCAGATGAACGCGCGGCTGCCGTTTCCGATCTCGTGTCCGAGCGCGATGAGAAAGATGTTCGCGACCAGCCCGCCGGTCAGGATCGTATCGGCGATCCCGCGCTCGAGAACGGTCCGCATCATCTGGAACGCGTCGGCAATCTTTGCGCCGCCGAGCACGAACACGCAGGGACGCTCCGGGTCATCCATGACGGAGGAGACGGTGCAGTATTCCTTCTCAAACAGCCGTCCCATCGCGGAGGGGAGCACCTGCTCGAACCCGCACAGGCTCGGCTGATCGCGGTGCGCCGCCGCAAACGCGTCGCACACGTACAGATCCGCAAGCGGCGCCAGCTTTTCCACAAGCAGCGTCTTTGCCTGCTGTTCGTGCGTGAGACGCAGATTCTTTTCGAACAGCGTCTGCTCCTCTGACACAAAACGCACGTTGTCCAAAAGCAAAATATCGCCATCGGTAAGATCGCGAATGGCTTGCCTTGCCGCGGGACCGCAAACGTCGTCGATCCATTTGACTTCCCGTCCGAGAAGCTCTGAAAGGACCGCGGCGTGCGGTCTCGTCGTATAAAAGTTTTTGTATTCGATGTCGCTGCCCTGATGTGCGAGCAGAACGACCTTTGCGCCGTTTTCGGACAATTCCCGGATCGTCGGCACGCAGGCCGTGATGCGGTTGATGCTCTTGAGCGTTCCCGCATCACGATCCACGGGCTGATTGATGTCCACGCGGCACAGGACCGTTTTCCCGCGCACATCGAGTTCGTCCAGCGTTCTGATCCCGAATCGCATGTTGAACCTCGCTTACGGTGGATTATTTGCCGATGTTCTTGAACCGGCCGATCTTCAGATATTCGTTGGTCTTTGCGGTGCCCTCTTCGCGGGTGAGCTGCATCTTCATCGCGGCGCGGATCGCGTCGATCGTTTCGGGGATCGTGACGCTCTCCTGCGGGATGTTGATCGCGTACATGATGTCGTTGCCGCTCTCGACGATGCTGTCCTCCCAGAGCCCGATCTCATACATATCGCCGCGGCGGTTGCCGAGATCGCGCGCGTACTTGAACAGGCTCGCGTTGCCCTTGAAACCCTCGTCGATCGTGACGGTGCGGATGCGTGGATGCTTGCGGAACACTTCGAGCGCCATCTCGCGCGTGATCTTTTTGCCGTCCTTTGCGGTCGCGAGCACGGTGATGATGTGTCCGTGCGTGACCGGCGTATGCACGAGGATGCCCGTCGCGTGGACGTGCGGCATGATTGTCATGAGGTCGACCGCCTGATGCGACGGCGCTTTGTCGATCTGCAGCGCGTTGGTGAGACCGCGGTGATAATCGCCCGGGTCCGCGACACGGCGGATGATCGTAATCGCGACCTTTTCGATGCCGATCTCGCGGTCGAGGCAGTCCACCGTGCGGATGAGTCCCGTGGTGTTGCAGCTCGTCAGCTTCAGATAGTCCTGCCCGACGCCCTTTTCGTAGTTCGCGTAGCCGTGGAAGAACACGTCCGCGACGGAATTCTTTTCGCCGCCCTGGAAGACCGCCTTGACGCCGACCTTCTCATACAGTTCCTTGTTCTTTGCGCCGACGCCGCCGGGCGAAGAATCCAGCATGATATCGACGCTTCTGCACAGCTCCTCGAACGTGCCCGCAACGGGGATGTCGTAGCGATCGAATGCTTCTCTGTCCGCGCCGTCGACGAGGTAGAGGTCGTATTTGACGCCGTTCTCGCCGATCATATCGTTTTCGCGGAGCGCGCGGATCGCAAGCGTAGGCGCGAGGTCCGCAATGCCCACGAGTTCCATATCGCCCTGCAGGGCGACGCCGTCAGCCAGACGCTGACCGATCGTGCCGTATCCGGCTACGCCGACTCTGATTTTTGCCATAGGTCTTTATCCTTTCCCTGTTGTTCAGATCTCGTCGATGCGGACGGGTCGGTTTTCGTTCATGGACTTGGTGCACGCGAGCGCGAGGCGGATGGACAGAAGCCCGTCCTCGATGCCGACCCACGGCTCCTTGCCGTTCTTCACGCAGTCGATGAATTCGCGGACCTCCGCCTGATACGAGCCCATGTAGCGCTCAAGGAAGAACCACAGCGGTTTTTCGGCGGTCACGCCCTCGACCGTGGAGAGCACGATGTTGGAATCGGAATCGTTCGCGCTGACCACGCAGCCCTTCGAACCGAAGACCTCGCCGCGCTGATCGTAGCCGTACACCGCCTTGCGGGAACCATCGATCGTCGCAAGCGCGCCGTTAGAAAGTTTCAGCGTGATCGTGACCGTGTCCACGTCGCCCGCTTCGCCGATCGCGGGATCGACAAGGCATGCGCCCTGCGCGTACACCTCGACGATCTCAAGCCCGGAGAGGTAGCGGACCATATCGAGGTCGTGGATCATCATGTCCATGAACATGCCGCCGGACCCCGCGACGTACTGTGCGGGTGGGGGCTCCGGGTCGCGCGAGCTCACGCGCACGAACTGCACCTCGCCGATCTTGCCGTCCTCGACGGCTTTGCGCATGGCGCGGTAGTTGTGATCGTAGCGGCGGTTGAAGCCGACCTGATAGACGAGCTTCTTCGGTGAAGCCGCCAGCGCCGCCTTGACTTCCTCGATCTTTGCAATGCTCTGGTCGATCGGCTTTTCGCAGAAGATGTGCTTGCCCGCAGCGATCGCTTCGAGCGAGAGCTGCGCGTGCTGATCGGTCGGCGCGCAGATCAGAACAGCGTCGATGCGCGGATCCTCGAGGATCTGCCGATGGTCCTTGTACACGTTCTCCACGCCGACGGACTTTGCCCATTCGGCGACCTCGGGCTTGATGTACGGATCCGCGATTGCAAGGATCTTGGCGTCCGGAACGCCCGTGAGGATGCTCTTTGCGTGGACCTGTCCGATGCGGCCCGCGCCGATGATACCGACGTTAACCATAAGTTACCTCCGTCAAAATGTAATCTTTTATTCGCAGTACGGCGCGCCTTTGCCTTCGACGAGCGAAGCGTAGGTACGCTGTATTTTTGCCCAGTTCTGATCGCGGTCGAGCGCGACGCCTCTGCCGACGCCGGATACGATGAGCCCGACGCCCTTTTCTTCTATCATGCCGCCGAATTCGCGAAGAAGCGCCGGCGCGCTGCCGGGCTCCGTGGAGCGGCCGTCGAAGATGACGTGCACGTATACGTCCTTCACACCTGCTTTTTTCGCCATATCCAAAAGCGCCAGCGGATAGTCGATCGATCCGTGCGAGGACTTCTTGGTGAGCAGCGCGAAAAGATGCAGCGCCGTGCCGCGTTCCTTTACGCCGTTCAGCGTGTTGAGGAATACGGGGTTTTCGGCGAACGAACCGTCCTTCATGGCGTTGTCGAGCCGCACGTCGTCCTGCAGCACCACGCGTCCCGAACCAAGGTTGATGTGTCCCGCCTCGGAATTGCCCGTCTTGCCTTCCTTGAGACCGACGGCGGGACCGGACGCTTCGAGCTTCGCATAAGGGTAGTTGTCCAGCAGCATGTCCCATTCCGGCGTCGACGCCGTGAAGATCGGGTTGTTTTCGGTCGGCTTGTCGAGTCCCCAGCCGTCGCAGATCAGAAGCAGCACCTTGCCGGGTTTCCCGAACCGGAACAGCGGCGAGCCGGTCATTTCCGCGGGCTCTTCAAGCCCCATCGCGGACAGGATCGTCGGCGCGACGTCGCAGAGTCTGCCGGAGTCCTTGAGTAGTTCCGTGTCCGGTCCGAGTGCGACGCACGCGACGAGGTTGGTTGTATGCGATACGTGCGGCTTGCCTTCCGGCGTATGCAGGACCTCGATGTTGCCGTGGTCGGCGGTCACGAGCACCGTGTATCCCTTTTCGCGTGCGTGGGAAACGACCTTGCCGACGTATCTGCTGATCGCTTCGCAGGCGACGGGTTTTGCTTCGTCGCTCGACGTATGACCGATGACGTCGCCGTTTGCGAAGTTCGTGACGATGAAATCATAGCCCTTGTCGAGCCCGTCGCACAGCGTCTGCGCGACGTCGGGCAGCCGCAGCTCCGGAACGGTCTCGAACGGAACGCCCTTCGGGGACGGTATGCGGATATCGTCCTCGCCTTCGAACGGGATCTGATTGCCGCCGTTGAAGAAGAAGGTCACGTGCGCGAACTTCTCGCTCTCGGAAAGATGCATCTGTGTCTTTCCGTTTGCGGCAAGCACCTCCGCGAGCGTCTTCTGCACCTTGCTCGGCGCAAACGCGATCGGCAGATAGGTATAGCGTTCGCTGTACATGGTGAGGATCACGAAATCCAAGGGATCGAGCTTTTCACGCGCAAAGCCCTTGAAATCCGGGTCGGTGAACGCGTCGGTGAGCTCCGTCTCGCGCTCGCCTCTGCGGCAGCAGAAGATCACGCCGTCGCCGGGTCTGACAAGCCCGACTGCTTCGCCGTTCGCATCCACAAGGTTCATCGGCTCGAAATGGTACTCCGAGCCGCCGTTTTCATAAAGCTTTTCCGCCGCGCGCGCAAGCGCGTCGCCGCCGGAAAACTTGTACTGCGTCATATCGTTTCTCCTTTCCGATCCTTATTGGATGCGCGGCGTCGGGTCCTCGGCATTCTCGGGACAGAATCTGCCTTCGCCCGGGAAGACGTTCAAAAGCTCGTCAAAATGATGGATGATGCAGTCCGGGCGGTTCTCCTCGGTGAGTTTGAAGGGAAGTCCGCCGGGATACTCCGCGCCGACCGTGCCGGCAAAGCAGGACTGCTTCGCGCCGATGATGTCGCGCTTCAGGTTATCGCCGACGAAGCAGCTCTCCTCGGGTCGTACGCCGGCTTCCGAAAGCGCGAGAAAATAAATCGCGGGATGGGGCTTCCGGAGCATCGTCACGGAGCTTTGCTGCACCGTGCAGAACAGGTCACGGATGCCGTCGTGGTCGAGCCACTCGTCGATCTCGATCGTGCCGATGAGGTCGCTGATGACACCGACCTTGTAGCCGCGCCTGCGAAGCTCGCGCACGGTTTCGATCCCCTTTTCCACCACAACGCGCTCGCCCTTCGCTCTGCGGAAGCAGTAGGTCAGCTCCTTGGCGGCTTTTTCGATCCGGTCGCGGTCCCATTCGGGCACGAGCCAGCGGGTCCAGAGCATTTCCTCCGGCGCTTCGCACATGTACTTCAGCGCCCACTCGCGGTAGCCGTCGTAGCGCTTGTTCAGAAAATCGTAGAACGCGTCGGGATCCATATCGGTGCCGCAAAGCTCCTTGATGCGCGTACGCGCTTCACGGATGAACGGCAGATTGTCTTCGTCAACGATGCGGAACGTGCCGCCGAGATCCAGAAAAACAGCTTTGATATTCGTCAGCATCCTTATACCCTCCGTACCTTATCCCATGCGACGTGCGGCGCCTTCGGGAAGATCTCTTTGAGTTCGTTGAAATCGAAGATGACCGCGTCGGGACGGTTCTCATCGGTGATCTTTTCCTTCGCGAGTTTCTCCGGCGTGGTGTAGAGGATGAACATGCCGTAGCCCGCAAGCCGCGTGCCTTCGACGTCGCGGTTCAGGTTGTCGCCGATGTAGACGCAGCGTTCCGGCTTTACGCCGAGGATGTCGCACGCCTTGTTAGAGATCGCGGGGTCGGGCTTCCGGATGCCTTCCACGCAGGAAAGCAGCACCGCGCCGAAATATTGCTTGAGGTTGTCCGCCTCGAGCCAGCGCGGGATCTCCTGCGAAGTGACGAGGTTCGAGATGATGCCGAGCTTGTAGCCGTTCGCGTACAGATCCTTGATCGACTGCGCGCCGTTCGGCGCGACCACGCGGCGGCCGTCCTTGTTGCGGTACTCGATCGTCAGCTCGATCGCATTCTTTTTGATCAGTTCGCGGTCGTATTCCGGCGTGAGCCATTTGGTCCAAAGCTCCTCCTCCGGCGCTTCCTTCATCGTTTCGAAGCACCACTTGCGGTAGCCCGCGTAGCGGTAGTCGAGAAATTTGCAGAACTCGTCCGGGTCGCCTTTTTCGCCGCACATCTCGGCGATCTTTTTCCGTGCTTCCGCTTCGAATGCCGCGTCGCGCTCCACAAGCCGCAGCGTACCGCCGAGGTCGTAAAAGATCGCGTCAAATTCTCTTTCATTTGCCATGATCGTTTCTCCTTTTCAGTTCAGCGGCGGGAAGATGTCCAAAAGCTCGGAGATCCTGGTGATCGTGTAGTCCGGCTGCAGAACGATCTCCTGCGGTTCCTTCTTGATCGTATCGGGCTCGTCGATGCGGATCATCAGCGCGTATCCCGCTTTTCTCGTGCCCTCGACGTCGCGGATCGGGTTGTCGCCGACGTACGCGCACTGATCGGGCTTCTTGCCGATCGCGCGGCAGGCGAGATAATAGATCTCCGGGTCGGGTTTTCTGAGACGCACCTTGGAGGAAAGGATGACGGTCTTGAAATAGTGCGCCACGCCGTCGGCGATCATCCAGTCCGGGATCTCGGTCTCGGTAATCGTATTCGCGATGATGCCGAGCGTATAGCCGCGGCGGTCGAGCTCGATGATCGTGGATTTCACGTCGTCGCGCGGGACGCGGCGTCCGTCGTGGTCGCGCCAGAGCCGGGTCAGCCGGCCTGCGTTCGCGCAGACACGCTCGGGATCGTAATCGGGCAGCAGGTGCTGGCTCCAGAGTTCCATCTCACCCGCGTCCAGCAGCGATTTCTTCACGCCCTTGCGGTACTTTTCCCAGCGCTCCTGCAGTTTGGCAAAAAACATGTCGTGCGGCTCGGTCGCGCCGACCAGTTCCATCAGTTCCCGCTCCGCAGCGTCGGAAAATTCCTTGTCCGGGATGACGATGCGCAGCGTGTTTCCGACATCAAAGAAGATCGTATCCGTCATATGCTTCTGCTCCTTTTTAGAATTTTAATGATATCCGTTGATCTTCCGGAGGATCTCCGGCAGTTCATAGAATTCGTGTATCACATAGTCCGCCTGCGGCGCGTCGGGTCCCTGAAACGCCGCGTCCCGATGCGCGATCGAGGGATTGTCGAGGCGGACGACCAGTCCGAGATGCGCGTTTCTCGCGCCGAGCACGTCGCGGGAGATCGTGTCGCCGACGTAGCCGGTCTCTTCCGGCGTGACCCCCATCTGCTCCATAGCGATATGAAAGATGCACGGGTCGGGTTTTCGGATGCCGGTCCCGCTCGACATCACCATGCATTCCATGTACTGCGCAATGCCGTATTCGTTCAGCAGGTGCGGGACGAGCGAGGTCGAAATGATATTGGAAACGACCCCCATGCGGATCCCCATATCGTGCAGCGTTTCGATCGTCTCCTTGAGGCGCGGTTTGCGCATCAGCGTCAGACGGTCGTAGTCGTAGAGGAAGCTCAATTCCTCCGCGATAGGCGCGAGACGCTCCTCGCCGATGCGGAACTCCCTGAGATAGTATTCGTTCCAGATCCGCGGCGCGGGAAGTTCGATTAGCGTCTGCTCAGTGCTGTGTTTGTATGCTTCCGCATTCTCATGCAGCGAAACGGCAAGCTGCTCCGGCGTCGTGTCGAGCACGATCCCGTAATCGGAAAGACGGCGGATGAGACGTTCCGAGAACCGCCTCATCGAGTCTTCCTTTCGGATGACGGAATGCAGCGTACCGCCGAGATCGAACAGCAGCGTCGTGATCATAACTACCCCCCTGTAATGCACGAATTTACGCAAACGTTTTCGCTACTGTAATTGTATATCAGTACGCCGCGTTTGTCAATAAGAAAAAACACGGGAATTTGCATGAATATTCCGATGTCCGAGGCAAAACGGGTCGATCCGGTGGTTATTATTGATATAAAAGTATGAAATCCTGCTATTTCGGTTCGGATCGCGCTATTTTCCGCTGTATGGAACAGGACGAAAGAGAAAGCGCATACTTTCTGTTTTCTTTCGTTGACAAATCGGGAAAAGGGTTGTAGAATAAAAAAGACAGAAAACGTTTACGAAAATTTACGAAGCATCGGAATCGGAGGTTTCACATGGGAGTCGTTACACTGAAAGACGTTGCGAAAGTCGCCGGCGTATCGTATGCGACAGTATCCCGCGCGCTGTCCGGCAGTCCGGAGATCGGGGAAAACACCCGGAAGCGCATCATCAAGATCTGCGAGGAAATGGGGTACACACCGAATTCCGTCGCGCGGTCGATGGTCATGAAACGCACGAATATCATCGGTCTGATCGTAACCAGCATCGACAACCCGTTCATGAGTGAAATGATCGCGCATTTGGAGATCTACGCGCGCCAGTGTGGGTATAATCTGATGGTGTGCAATTCTTCCTACGATCCCGCGCTTGAAAAGGAAGTGTTTTCGCTTCTCGTAGGGCGCAAAGTGGACGGCATCATCATGATCCCGGTCGGCTCGGAATCCTACGACGTGCTGAAGATGCTGACGGTGCAGATCCCTACGGTTTTCATCGGCGAGAATATGATGGATCTGCCGGAAAACTACGTTTCCGTCGATAATACGACCGGCATGCAGCAGGCGACGGAGTATCTGTATTCGCTCGGTCACCGCAACATTCTGTATCTCGGTGCGCGCGACAACAGCATGACGCATAAACTGCGCGTGGACGGCTATTACAATGCCTGCAACAAGCTCGGCATTGAGCCGAACGTCATTCGCAATTCCAACCCGAGAAGTTCCATTCAGGTCGGATACGAACTCGCCAAAGCGCATTTCAAAAAACCGTTCGAGGAAACGGCGATCCTTTGCGCCGCGGATACGCTGGCGATCGGCGTGATCCAGGCGGCATATGAAAAAGGCATCCGCATACCGGAGGATCTGTCTTTGATGGGATTTGACAACATCACGTTCTCCGCGCTGCCGCCGATCTCGCTGACCACCGTCAACCAGCCGAAGCTCGAGCTTGCCGTTTCCGCTCTGGACATGCTCTTAAACCGCATCAAACGGCCGGAAACACCGCATACCAAGACAATCCTTTCGCCGTCGCTCGTCATCCGCAATTCCTGCCGGGCGATTTAAGGAGGATTTATGTACCGTTACGAATTACATCTGCACACGTCCGAAACCAGCAAGTGCGGTCACGTGACCGCCGCCGATCAGATCAAAACCTATCATACACTCGGCTATCAGGGCGTCTGCGTGACCGATCATCTGCACAACGCACAGATCGCGTATTTCAACGTCGGAGATGACTGGAACGCCATCGTCGATCGCTATCTTGCGGGGTATCGAGCAGCAAAGAAGGCAGGAGACGCGCTCGGAATGGACGTTATTTTCGGGATCGAACTGCGTTTTCCGGAAAATGACAGCGACTATCTGATCTACGGTGTCGACGAGCAATGGCTCTATGATCATCCGTGGATTACCCGCATGGATCATCAGGCGTTTTTCGACCGCTTCAAGGACGAGGTGCTGATCATCCACGCGCACCCGTACCGCAACGGCTGCGACGTGGTCTTCTACGACTGCGTGCATGGGATCGAGGTCGTCAACTGCAATCCGCGGCACGACAACCGGAACGAACTTGCGCTGAAGCTGTGTCAGGAAAACCCGCATCTTTACCGTACCGTCGGATCCGACGCGCATCAGATCGGCGACGAAGGCCGCGCGGCGATCCTCGTTGAGGAACGGATCCGTGATTCCTATGCGCTCAAAGACACGATCACTTCGGGGCGTTACCGGAACTGGTGTCCCGAATTCGATTGGATTCTGAAGAAAAGCGAGGAGATCCCACATGTTTGACACCATGATCATCGGGCAGATCACGCTCGACCACAACATCGATTACGACGGACGCGAAGAATTCATCAACGGCTGCGCGGTCACCTTCTCGGGTTATGCGGCGGCGGCGATCGGACATTCCGTGGCGGTCGTGCCGAAGGGCAATACAAAGGTCATCGACCCGTTCCGTGTCTTTGCCGAAAGCAAGGTCGAAAAGGTCTTTGCGGTGGAGTCCGAGACGTACACCGAAATGCAGAATACGTATTTCACCGCGGACCGCGAGCGTCGGCGCAGTCTGAACACCAGGGGCATCGAACCGTACAAGCCGTCCGACCTGCCGGACGCGGAAGCAAGGATCTATCATCTCGGCGGGCTCGTCGCGGGTGATTTCCCCGGGGAATTCGTGGAAGCCTGCGCCGCGCGCGGCGACGTCGGGCTCGACGTGCAGGGCATGATGCGGTTCCGCAACGACGACGGCACGCTGGAGCTGCGCGACTGGCCGGAAAAGCGGGAGATCCTGCCGATGATCCGCTATCTCAAGACCGACGCGGCCGAAGCCGAAAAGCTGACCGGCACGGACGACCGCGAAAAGGCGGCGTTCACGCTTTGCGAATGGGGCGCGAAGGAAGTGCTGATCACGCACAACACCGAAGCGATCGTATGCGACGGTTCGCAAATCTTCCGCGCGCCGCTGCGCCCGCGCAATCTCACCGGGCGCACCGGACGGGGCGACACGACCTTCGCGGGCTACCTTTGCGAGCGTCTTCACCACGACATTCCGACCGCGCTTACATTCGCGGCGGCTCTCGTTTCGCTCAAGATGGAGACGCCGGGACCGTTCAAGGGCTCCCGACAGGACGTTCTGGATTATATCGAGCAATTTTACCGCTGAAAGCATAAAGCCGAAAACCGATCCGAAAGGACCGGTTTTTTTATTTGCGCCGAAAAGCGGCAAGGACCGCCGAAGCGGTCCTTGTCCGGGTTGTGGAGGAATATCAAAGCAAGTGTACCAACGCGATCAGTCCCGAGAATACGATGGAGACCGTTGCACACAGCTTGATGAGGATGTTCAGGGAAGGACCGGACGTATCCTTGAACGGATCGCCGATCGTGTCGCCGACGACGGACGCCTTGTGCGGCTTCGATCCCTTGCCGCCGAAGTGACCTTCTTCGATGTACTTTTTCGCGTTGTCCCACGCGCCGCCGGCGTTGGACATGAAGACCGAGACCGCAAAACCCGCGACGGAAACGCCGGCGAGCAGACCGACCACGCCGGTCGGTCCGAGGATCAGACCGGCTGCGATCGGAACGACGACCGCCATGACCGCCGGAACGACCATTTCTTTCAACGCGCCTCTGGTGCAGATCGAAACGCACTTGGCGTATTCGGGCGTCGCTTCGCCTTCCAGAATGCCGGGGATCTCGCGGAACTGATGGCGCACCTCGATGACGACCGACTGCGCTGCGCGCTCGACGCCGTTCATCGTGACCGCCGCAAAGACGAACACGAGCATCGCGCCGATGAACATGCCGATGAGCACCGTCGGATTGATGACCGAGAAGTTCAGGATCGCGTCGGTCTTGTCCTGAATGATGTTGACGTAGGAAACGAGAAGCGCAAGCGAGGTCAGCGACGCGGAACCGATCGCAAAGCCCTTGCCCGTCGCCGCCGTGGTGTTGCCGAGCGAATCGAGCGCGTCGGTGCGCTCACGCACGACAGGATCCATGCCCGCCATCTGCGCAATGCCGCCGGCGTTGTCCGCGACGGGGCCGTATGCGTCGGTCGCGAGCGTGATGCCGAGGGTGGACAGCATGCCCACGCCCGCGATGCCGATGCCGTACAGCCCGCGGTTGAACGATTGCAGGAAGTGACCGTTGGCGTCGACGAGCTCCGCCGTGCCGCCCGCCGCAAAATAACTGACGAGGACCGCCGCGCAGACGATCAGGATCGAGGTCAGCGCGGATTCCATGCCAAGCGAGATGCCGCCGATGATGATCGTGGCGTAGCCGGTCTGCGACGTCGCGGCGAGATCACGCGTCGGACGGTAGGATTCGGAGGTGAAGAATTCGGTGAAAAAGCCGATCAGGCAGCCCGCGATGAGCCCTGCGGCGATCGCAATATAGACGCCCCACCAATGCACGCCTTCGATGTTCCGGAAGCTGAAATAGGTCAGCGGCAGCGCCGCGATCGCGGAAAGGATCGCCGCCGTATAGGTGCCGGTGCGAAGCGTCCTCAACAGCGTCTTCTGGCTTGCGTTCTCCCTGACGCGCACGAGCTGCGCGCCGATGATCGAGCAGACGATGCCGGAAACCGCCAGCATCAGCGGCAGGAACATGCCCGCAAAGCCGTAGCCGCCGATGGCGGACAGCGCGAACGTGGCGAGGATCGAACCGACGTAGGACTCATACAGGTCCGCGCCCATGCCCGCGACGTCGCCGACGTTGTCGCCGACGTTGTCCGCGATCGTCGCCGGGTTTCTCGGATCGTCCTCGGGGATCTTCTTTTCGCCCTTGCCGCCGAGGTCCGCGCCGCCGTCCGCCGCCTTCGTGTAGATGCCGCCGCCGACGCGGGCGAACAGCGCCATGAACGAAGCGCCCATACCGTTCATGACCATGATGCTGCCGATCTGCATCGCGTCGGTCACGCCGAATACGTACTTCAGCAGAACGAACCACAGCGTTACGTCCAAAATGCCGAGCGAGACGACCGTGAAGCCCATGACCGACCCCGCGGAGAACGCAACGCGCAGCCCGCGGTTCAGCCCCTCGCTTGCCGCCTGAGCCGTGCGCGCATTGGCATGCGTTGCGATCTTCATGCCGATAAAGCCCGCGAGCAGCGACCAGACGCCGCCGGTCAGGAATGCGAACGGCGTGAACTGCGACAGCAGTCTGCCCTTCGATACGAACGCCATGACCGCGAGGATCACGAAGATGACCGCAAAGACCGGCAGGACCGTCTTATACTGACGCTGCAGGTACGCGTTCGCGCCTTCGCGGATGGCGGCGGCGATCTTCTTCATCTTTTCCGTGCCCTCGGAGAAGGACAGCACCTTTTTCGTTTGCAGCAGCGCGTAGATCCCTGCCAGCGCCGCACCGATAAACCCGATCCAGAATAAGTTTTCCATAGTTACCTCTCTTCCTCTGATGATAATTGACAAAATCCGCTTTTGTTACGCAAACGTTTGCGTAAACGGTTAAAAGAGAACCGGCGTCATAGTCCGTTCTGTCGATCGGGATCGAGCGAACAGACGCCGGAGAATCTTACGCGGGCTTATGCGGCCGCGCTGCGCTTCTTTCTGCGAAGGATCAGCACGACGACGGCTGCGGCGACTGCCGCTCCGCCGACGCCGATCAACGCCCAGACGATCGGCGAAAGACCCTTTTGCTCAGGTGCCGCCGGTTCCGCGGGCTCTGCGGGCTTTTCGGGTTCGGTCGGTTCCGCGGGCTTTGCGGGCTCCGACGGTTCAGCCGGCTCCTCCGCCGCGGCCTGTTTTGCGATCGTAAAGCTGTCGATCACGGTATAGTCCGAACAGTTTTTCTTGTTCGGGTCCCCCGCCTCCGTGCGCTGATACGCCGTGACGGAGATGCCGTTTTCAGAGACCTCGACGTAGGTGAAGTACTGCCGTTCGTCCTTCTGCCCGCCGGTCTGGAAGGTCAGCACGGCGTCGAGCTCGCCGCCGTAATCGTCGAACTTGGTTCCCATCGGGCTGGTCGTGACAAACGTCGTCCCCTCGCCGATCTCCGCCTTTTCGCCGCTGCCGTTGACGGTCGCGCGAAAATAGTTGTGGATGTGTCCGTTGAAGAACAGGTCTACGCCGAGCTCCTCGCACATCTTCTCGAGGAACGCGGTCGCGACGTCGTCCTTCTGGACCAGGCCCGCGTGCGCGCAGATGATGCGGTAGGTGCAGCCGGAGGCCTCGAATACCTCCTTCGCCCACTGCTTCTGCAGCTCGTAATAGTGCATCTTGTCCTGCGAGGCGTCCGTGCCGTCGACGCCGGAGTACGGCTCGGTGTTCAGCGTGACGAAGCACACGTCGCCGATGACGTACGCGGCGGTCGTCTCCGCGAGCATTTCGTCGTCGATGCCGTCCGGCAGGTTCGTGCGGCCCTTGAAGTGCGAGTAGACCACGTCGCCCTTCGCCTCATGGTTGCCTGGAACGTAGACGGTCGGCGTCACGGCAAGCTGCGCGCCGATCACGTCGAACAGGTACGACCATTCCTCCATCGTGTCGTCCTCGGTCAGATCGCCGAGATTGACGATGAAGTCGGGATGGACCGATTCGGTCCAGAAGCCCTGCTGCGTGTAATAATACGGGAGGTAGCCCTCCTCATTCGTCGCCTGCAGGTCGCTGATCACCGCGAACGAGAACGTATTGCCGGCCGGCAGCGTCGTGAAGGTGTTGACGGCGCTTTGGAAGCTGTCCCTGCCGTCGCTCGTGACCGCCATGTACTCATAGGCCGTCGCGGGCGTCAGATCTTTGAGATCGACCGAATAGCTTGTGAACGTTCCGCGGTCGCCGCGCACGTTGACGCGCTCGATCTCGGTAACGGGCGTCACGTTCCAGTCGGCCGCGCCCGCAGACCGCCAGCGCAGTTCGGCGGTGAGCCCGTCCGCCTGCGTCGTCCAGTTCAGGCACATATCCGTGACCGTCGCGCCGGGCGTCAGGGTGATCTGCTCCGGCATGTAGCGCATGGTCGGCGAACCGACGTCGAGACGCATCGTGCCTTCGGTCGGGAACGTACAGGTCTTGCCGTCCACGACCGCGGTGCAGAAGTAATAGATCGCGCCGACCTCGTCCGCTTTGAACTCCGCCGCAGCTTTGGCGCCGCCGATCTGCATCGGCAGCGTTTCGGTGCATGCCGAACGCTTCTTTGACGTGCCGTAACGCAGATTCGCTTCACCGATCTCGGCCCCGTCCGGCAGCGCGAAGAACAATTCGATGGGTACGGCCTCGCCCGCATACGCGCTGTTGACCGTCGGTTCCGAAAGCCGGATCGCCGGCGTGTCTATCACGAGATCGCTTTGGATCCGTTCGGATAGATCGAATCGGTCTGCAAACGCGGCGGGAACGGGATATCCGCTGTCCGGATCGCCGACCCATGCCCAGACCGTGTCGAAGTCCCAGCCGAGCTGCATGGTATAGAACACGTTCGCGGTGACGGCTTCCGCGCCGACGACCGTAAACGCCGCCCCTTCGGGATGATCGCTCGCCACGCCGCCCGAAAGGCGCGTGCCTTCAAAAACGTAATTGTTGTGAATGTGTGAGCCGCTCTCTCCGCTGTAGGTGCCGCATAGGAAACCGACGTTCTGGCTGTCCTCGCCGCCGTCGATCTTTTTGAGCAGCATCACGTTGTTATCGATCGCCGTGCCGCCCTTCAGGTTGCCTACGAGACCGCCCACGCTGTCCGCTTCCTCGCCCATGACCCGGATCGAACCGCCGACGAAGCAGTTGATGATCTGTCCGCCGCCGGAGTTGGACCCGGACATGCCGCCCGCCGCGCCGTTCTCGTTGCCTTTGCCGCGCACGAGGATATCGCAGTACACGAAGCAATTGCGCGCTGCGCCGTTATAGCCGTTGTCGTTTTTCTTGATCTTGCCTGCAAGACCGCCCGCCGTCTTTTCCAGGCAGTCGATCGTGCCGGTGCAGACAACGTTGTCCGCGTCGCCGTAGAGGCTGCCGCAGAGGATGCCGCATGACGCGCGTCCGACGATCTCCGCGTCAAGGATCGCGAGATCCTTGACAAAGCCCTCGCCGAAATCGTGCCCGACGTTGCCGAACAGACCGCAGTACTTTTGACCCATGCGCACGACACGAAGGTTTTTGATCGCGTGGTTTTGCCCGTCAAACGTACCGAAAAACGCGCAGTGTACGCCCTCGTTTTCATCGGCGTCGGCAAGTGCGGCGATCGGCGGGATATAGCCCTTCGTCTCCGTGCCGCTTCCTTCGGTGATGATCGCGCCGATCTTTTCATTCAGCGGCGCCATATCGAGATCGGCGGAAAGCACGTACGTCCCGCTGCAGGGCGCGTCCGGCGCGCCGTCGCCGTTCGTATCGTCCGTCTTCCAGACGCCCGTCAGGTAAAGGAGCTGTTCGGGCGAAGCGATCTCATAATAGTCGCCGTCCGCATGATAGGTCGGAAGCTCGGCGCCGAGCGAAAGCAGCACATCCGTCTCCCAGTAATCGTTCTCCCACCACGCGGTCTCCCCTTCCGCAGCGGCGCCGACGGGAAGAAGCCCGAGGATCAGCAAAGCGGTCAGTACCCATGTTAATGCGCGTTTCATCTCCGTACTCCTTTCCTTCGGTCGTCAAAAAGGGGAATGCGGAGGCGGCGGGTCCCGCCGCGCTCCGCTTTATGATCTTGTTCCGGTTATGCCAGCGGCTCGAATTCCACGCCGTCGGTGGACTTGCCGAGCACTTTGGTCACGAGCAGATCCATCGCCACTGTATCCTCGATGTCGTCGGTGACCTTCTGCTTGAAGTCTTCCGGCTTGTCCTTGATGGTGAACGCGGTGTAGTCCTCCAGCGGCTGCAGCTCGAAGTCTTCCTCGGTGCCGTCCGCATATTTGACGCGCAGCGTCATCGCGCCGAGCTTGGCGGTCTCACGGTACACATACGCAAATACCTCGTGCGGCTTGCCTTCAACGGTCTCGTCCTCGGTCGGGATCATGCCTTCCACAACGGTCTTGAAGATGTTCTTGCCCTTGTCTTCGCCGGTCGGGAACAGATAGACCTTTTCGATCTCCTTGCCGGACTTGTTCTTGAGCATCAGGTGGAGACCGGTATAGCCCGCCGGAACCTCTGCCAGAACGATCGGATACTCTCCGTCGGTCGCAACGCCCGCCGCAACGAGTTCGTCCATCAGAGCGATGTCCGCGGGATCGTCGTTCGGCTCGTGCTCGACGTCCTCCGCTGCAGGTCCCTTGAGCGAGATCTTGTCATACATGGCGAGCGCGCCGAGGTCCTTTGTGAACTCCGTGCCGTCCTCGAACATGACCTGGATCGTGTAGGATTCGGCGACCGGACGGATGATGTAGATGTTCTTCTCGTAGTTGTCGCCGTCGGCGTCCTTATCCTTCCAGCCCTCTTCGACCACGCTGACATGCAGGTCCGCAAAGAGCTCCGGATGCTCGGGCGTCTCATAGATATAGAATGCGTTGATCGTCTTTCCGGTCTTGTTCTTGATGTTCAGCGCGAGACCCACATATCCTTCGGGAATCACATAGCCCTCGGGCGCTGTGTCTTCACCGGTCGCTTCTCCGGTCGGCTCCTCGGCAGGCGCTTCGCCCGGTTCTTCCGCGGGTTCTTCATCGCCGGGGACCGGAATCATCGCCATGGCGGCTCTGAGCGCTTCGACCGTCTCTGCGTCAACGTCGGCCTCCGCGTAGGTCGGATACCACTGGTCGACCACATAGCCCTTTGCGAGCGATTCCGCAAGGTAATCGATCGGCTCCGGTACGCCGTCGTCATACTGGACCTTGATGTCGTCCGGATCCTCCGCGTTCTTCAAAGAGATCTCGTTCGGCAGGTTGCCGCTGCCGTCCTCTTTGAACCAGTCGTCGATCGGATAGGTGATCGACGTGTCGTCGTCAAACACGACGTCGATCGCGTAGTTGTCCGCGAGCGGACGGATGAAGCACTTGAAGAGGTACATGCCGCCTTCCTTCGCCTTGCCGCTCATCAGAACGTCTATCTTCTCGCCTTCGGGCGTGTACAGATAGTCGATCATGTTGTTGTACATCTTGGGATCGCCGCCTTCTTCATAGAAGTACAGCTCCTTGATGCCCTTGCCGGTCTTGTTCTTGAGTTCGACCGGGATCAGCACGTAGCCGGGATAGAAGTTATCCGCCGTCTTGCCGAGCGCAACGACCAGGTCGACCAGCATCTTATCTTCGTCCTTGTCGAGCGCCTCATGCTCCCAGTTCGCGACGTCCGTACCCTTCTTCAGAGACAGCTCGTCATACATGGCAAGCGTACCGACCTGCCAGACCGCCTTGGTCTGGTCCTCGAACACAACGGTGACTTCCATCTCCTTGCCCGTTTCACGGACGATGTAGATGTACTGTTCGTAGTTCTCCTCGTCGACGTCCTTGTCCTTCCAGCCCGCTTCGACCACGCTGCTGCCCATCTCTTCCCCGACGGGATAGATGTACATTTCGTCGATCGTCAGACCGGTCTTGTTCTTGAGCTGCAGACCGATGCCTTCATACGCAACCGCGGGTTCGGTCGGTTCGACCGGCGGTTCAACCGGCGCTTCGTTCGGCTGTTCAACCGGTGCTTCGGTCGGCTGTTCTGCCGGCTTCTCCGGTTCCGTCGGCGTCGTCGTGCACGCGACAACCGACAGTACCATCAGCACAACGAGCATGATGGAAAGTAGCTTTTTCATGATATGCCTCCTTATATTGTGTTCTGTTTATCACAACCCGCCCGCAGGCGAAGTTTGCTTCGTTATTCCGTTTCGCACGCGATCGCGCCGTAATCGTCGATCGTAATGCGAATCCCGTTATGCGTGGACGCCGGAAGCGTTTCGAGCGCCCGGTTTTCCGTGCAGTACAGCTGCGGTACCCTGTCCTGCAGCATCCGGACGATCTCCGCGTTCGGACGGTCCTTGCCGCCGCGCGGATCGCTCTGGCACGAGATCACTGCAATCTGCGGCGAAAGCTTTCTGAGAAGTCCCTCCGTCATCGACTTGGGATCGCCGTGATGCGGCAGTTTCAGAACGTCGACCGGTCCGATCGGCTCGTCCTCCCAGTCCGCCGCGTAGCGGTCGCCGGTGATCAGCACGCTGCGTTCCGCATAAGTAAACAGCAACATCAGGCTCGACAGATTCCGCTGCTTGGCCGCCTTGTACGCCTCGTCCGGGTCGACCGGTTCGTTTCGGTACAGCGCGTCGAACACGCGCTTCTGCCGTTCGACGATCTGCGCTTTCGGAAGCAGGACCGATACGGACAGCTTCTCCGTCAGCGCGATCGTTTCCTGTCCGACCGTCCGCACCTCACAGCCGGTCTCCCGGGCAGTCTCCGTCACGTCGCGGAAGATGTTCAGAAGATGCTTCAGGCCGTTTTCCGTCTTGTCGACGGAGGTGAACGACGGGGTGATCCATCCGGCGTCTGCCGGCGGTGCGTACAGCGCAGAAAGCCGTTCGGTCGGGATCGCCTTCAGGATGCGCTGCGCGCCGCCGATGTGGTCGATGTGCAGGTGGGTCAGAACCATCCGGTCCAGATGCCCGACGCCCCGCGCCTTGAGAAAGTAGATCGCCTCTTTCCGGAACGACCCCTGCGCCGGTTCGACAAACGGTCTGCCCGCGTCGACCAGCATGTTATAATCCTTTGCGGCTTGCCGGCGTTCCCGAAGAAGGACCGCGTCGCCGTCGCCGACGTTGCAAAAGAAGATCTCCAGCATGGCTCAGGTGTTGTAGTAAGAGGGACGCGCCTTTGCCGCCTCCTCCGCCTCATGCTGTTTTGTAAGTTCCCTGTGCCACAGGGTCCGCGCCGGGATCCCGCCGGTCAAAATCGACAGGATCGACGGGATGAACACCAGCACGCAGTACTGCCAGAAGATGCTCCATCCTTCCCCGCTCGCCCAATCGCACATGAACAGCGAAGTCACGATCATCATGCAGAGCAGGATCGCAAGCCAGATATAGGCGTAGTATACGAAGCAGCGCCGCGGTCCTTTGAAAATCAGCGCAGACAGCAGGCAAAGTCCCGAGCCGATCACGGCTGTTATGAGATACTGGAGCAGGATCGCATGGACCGATCCTTCCGGCCACAGCTTGCCGAGCAGGAACCCCGAACCGAGATAAACCGCAAGATAAATAACCGCAAAAAGGATGGACAGCATGAAAGCGTATAGCCAGACTGCGCTTTTCGGCTTTCCGTCCTTTGTCAGAAATGTGACGCGGGCAAACTCGTTGATCTTTTTTTCGAGGTTCGATTGCTTCCTTGCCATACCGTTCCGGGTTCGCTCCTCCGTGCCGCACGGCGCGGAGGAGCATACTGCATCTTATTTATTGTCTCCAGCTTGACCAAAGATCCCAATAGCTGCCGACGCTGGAATAATAGTCGAAGATCTGATCAAAGTCCGGCGCCTTGAGACCGACCTCTTCATATTCGATGCCGGATTTCTCGTAGACCACGTCGTCGCGCACCGACCAGTGACCGAGCTTGTCAAACGTCGTGTAGCAGCCGGATTGTCCGTCCTCGCCGCCCAGCAGATAGCTGATATACAGACGCGCGCCTGCCGGGTTGTCGCAGCCGGAGGCGACGTACACGTACGCCGCCGCGTCCTGCGCGGTGTACGGGGAGAGTCCCGTGACCCACGCGATGTCCATGCCCATGTCGCGGTTGTCGAGCTTACTCGCCGAGCAGAGACCGAGCGTCGGTCCGTTGACCGATTCGTTGACCGCGGTCACGACCGCGTCGCCGTCGGACAGCTCATAGGATTTCATCTGGGAGAAGCGCCAGAACAGCTCGACGCCGGCGTTGTTCTCCGGGAAGTGCTTGAAGCTGCTGTTCTGCAGCTTGTCGGTGTAGGTGATGACGAGGTCCTCGCCGTACTGATCCTTATACTGCTTGAACAGCAGATCGCTGTCCACGATCAGCTGCGCCCACAGCGCGGCGTAGGAAGGCGCCTTGACGTCCTTGGTGTAGATGTGCCAGTACTGCGTGTCGTTGCCGTTTGCGTCCGTATAGGACTTGGTGTCGACGTTGTAGCCCTGCACGATGTCCCACCAGCTCTTGACCGGTACGCCGTCCGGGAAATCACGGGTGTTGTAGAACCACGGATTGAAGGTGGAGTACAGCGGCATGCCGTACTGCATCAGCGCAGGATCGATGTGCTCGCAGATCGCGGCGGGATAATAGGCCTTGACGATGTCGTACAGAACGAGGTCGTTGTAGATCTCGCCGGACGAATCCTTGCAGAGCAGCACGTCCGCATAGATCTTGCCGGAGTCGTAGTCGCGCTCGAGCATGCCCTTGACCTCGTCGGTATCGCACTGAACGAACTCCCACTCGACGTCCGGATAGTCGCGCGCGATCTTTTTCTTTGCGGTGTTGGCGTCGGTCGTCGTCGCGTAGATCTTGACGACGCCGCCCTCCTTTTTTGCCATCTCATACAGCTCGTCCATCGACATATGGTTCCAGTCGATGCCGTCCTCGCCGATCTGGTCGATCGTTTCAACGCCGGTCTTCGGGCCGTCGTTTCCGGCGTTCGTACCGGTGTTGCCGGAGCTGCCGCAGGCAGCCGCCGCAAGGATCAGCAGCATGGTCAGTATGACCGCGATTGTCTTTTTCATAGAACACCGTTTCCTTTCCGTTAAAATGAAGTTCAGCGGACGTCAGTCGTCGATACCCGCCTTATGCTTGGTCTTGGCAAACTTGATCAGTCTGCCCGTACTCTTATTATACACGTTCATGCGGCCCGGATGCAATACAACAAATACATTCTGATTCATATCATATTCAACAAGGCCGACCTGGATCGCGAGAAATTCGGTTTTTCCGACCGTCAGCGTGACCAACGTTTCGCTTCCGGCGGGCTGGTTCGCGTAGATCTTTGCCGCGACCGTATTCTTGTGATGCGGATCCTCGGTATAGATATCGACCATTTCGGGACGGAGCCCCAGCACGCACTCGAATTCTTCGTTCTCCGGGATCTCCTCGTCGAGCTTGATCGTTTCGTGCGGGAAAACGTAGGTGCCGAACTCGCTCGTGACCGACAGCGTGTCGCCGTTATACAGCGCCTTGGCGTCGATGAAGTTGATGCGCGGGTTGCCGATAAAGTCCGCCGCCTGCAGGTCGATCGGGTTGGTGTAGAGGCCAAGCGGCGTGTCGATCTGCGAGATCTCACCTTCCTTGAACAGCGCGATCTTCGTGGACATCGTCAGCGCTTCGACCTGGTCGTGCGTAACGTAGATGATCGTCGTACCGGTCTCCTTGTGGAGGCGCTTGAGCTCCGCGCGCATATCGATGCGCAGACGCGCGTCGAGGTTCGAAAGCGGCTCGTCCAGAAGAAGCAGCTTCGGACTGGACGCGATGGCGCGCGCAATCGCCACACGCTGCTGCTGACCGCCACTTAGCTCGTTCGGATAGCGGTCGCGGTATTCTTCGATGCGCATGGTCTTGAGCGCGCGCATGACCGTTTCCTCGATCTCCACCTTCTTCATTTTCTTGATCTTCAATCCGAACGCGACGTTCTGGAACACCGTCATGTGCGGCCACAGCGCGTAGCTCTGGAACACGAGGTTCAGTCCGCGCTTGCTGGGCTCTTCGTAGAAAGCCTTGTCCGCGTCGATCATCGGCTTGTCATCGATGGTCATCGTACCGTGCTGCGGCTTTTCAAGCCCGGACACGACGCGCAGCGTGGTCGTCTTGCCGCAGCCGGACGGTCCCAGAAGCGTCATGAAGTCGCCGTCCTCAATCGTGAGATTGATGTCGCGGAGCACGTGGTTCTCTCCGTAGAATTTATCAATGTGACTTAAAACGATCTTGCTCATAGTCAAATCCTTTCTATAATCGGTCCTTGATGGATTACATGCTCTTGCTGACGTTGCCGCCGAACTTATCCGCGATCCTGTTGGTGATCAGAATGAACGCGATGATGATGATGCAGATCGCGTCGCCTGCCTGCGGCATCGTCTCCGCATAGGTAAAGGACAGGAATGACAGCGTGTAGTTTTCTTCGCTTGTGATGAGGATCGCGATCAGGTCGAGCTCCTTCGCGATGCTGATGAAGGAAAGCAGGAAGCCCGACAGGAAGCCGTGTCTGGCAAGCGGGATGATGATGCTGCCGATCCTGCGCCAGAAGCCCGCGCCGTTGATCGTCGCCGCCTCCTCAAGCTCGACCGAGATCTGCATCATGTTCGACGAACCGGACCGGCTTGCGAACGGGAAATGCTTGACGATCGAGACGAGCAGGATCAGCATGAACGTGCCCGTCAGCGACGGGATCAGCCCGCCCAAATGCGGCTGGCTGAACATCGCGTAATAGATCGCGGAGAACGCGACGCCGCTCATCAAGTACGGAATGAAGATGAGCTGTTCGACCGCGTTGCCGTACCACTTGCCTCTGCCGCGGGTCGTGATGTATCCGAAGAACTGTCCGAAGACCGCCGTGATCGTCGACGCGATCAGAGAAAGCTTTACGGTGTTCCACAGCGAATGGAAGAACAGCGGATTCTTAAAGAGCCCCTCGCGGTCGAACGCCGGGTTCGGCGCATTTTCCAGCTCGCCGACCCATGCGTAGAAAGAAAGGTTGCTGAGCTTGTAGCCGCCGCCCGGGACGATCTGGAACGATTCCATGACGAGGAAGAACATCGGCAGGAACATCGCGACGATCAGGAAGATCGTAAGAAGCGTCAGCATCGGCCACTTTGCGCCGCCGAGCGGGATCGGATTGGAACGCGTGCCCTTGCCGCCGATCGTCGCGTATGATTTGCGCGTGCCGATCAGCCGCTGATTGATGAAGATCGTGCTCGCCGCGAGCAGGATCATGACGATCGAAAGGATGTAGCCGACCGCCTCGGTGCTGGACTGACCGAGGAACCATTTCATCTTGGTTGCCAGCACGTGATAGCCCGCGGGCTCGCCGAGACGCGCCGCCACGCCATAAGTGCCGATCGACTTCGATATCGTCATGATCGTCGCCGACAGGATCGACGGCAGCACGAGCGGCAGTGTGATGCTCTTTAAAATCTGCGCCTTGTTCGCGCCCTGGATCTCGCCCATCTCCTCCAGTTCGGAGTTGATCGACCGCAGCGCGCCGGATACCATGATGTACGAGAATGCGTAGTAGTGCAGCACCATGACAAGGATGATCGCGATTGGCCCGTACGCCAACCAGTCCGGCACGGGGACGCCCATGCCGGTCAAAAGCCCGTAAAAGCCGCCGAACTTCGGCGTACGGAAGACCGTCAGCCACGACAGCGCCTTGCACCACGACGGGATCATGTACGGGATCAGAATCAGCGAGGACAGAAGCCCCTTGCACGGGATGTCAGTACGCACCATCAGCCACGCCATCAGCGCGCCGAGCGGAACGGAGATGACGGTGACGAACAGACCGACGATCAGCGAGTTGAACAGCGGCTCCAGAAGGTTCACGTAGATCAGCGTGCCCTTGAGCCCCATGCCGCCCGACGAAATAAAGTTCTCCTTTCCGAACAGGTACCGCCACGAATACAGCGTGTAGCTGCCGACCTGTGCGTCCGGATACAGCTTGCGGACTTCCCGCAGCGCGCCTCTTGTCGTGACGAACGTATTCTGGATCATCGTCAGCAGCGGGATGATGATAAAGATAAACAGTATGATCAGCGTGATCGCGACGATCACGTTGAACGGATTGCCGACGACGTTCAGAAACTGGTTTTTGAACCGTTCCTTTGTCATCGGAGGACGTTTCCATCCTTTCTTTGCCATACAGAACCCTCCAATTTCGGATTTACAACAATTTCAACAGATTACCGCTGCTCTTCGCGTTCCTTTTTGAGAAGCGTATAGACGTCGTAAATATCGGTGATCTGATAGTCCGGCTCTACGTCGAATTTGCCGATATCCTTCTGCGGCGTCAGAAATGAGTTGATCTTGAAAACACGACCGAAGCCCATCCTGCGCGGTCCGACCACGTCGCGCGAAAGCGTATCACCGACAAACGCACATTCGGACGGATCGAGATTCGCCTGCTTTAAGGCGACGGTGAAGATGTTCGGATGCGGCTTTCTGTACCCCGTGACTGACGAAAGTGTGATGTCGTCGAAATACTGCCGCACGCCGTACTTTTCGAGCGTATCGAATACCTGAAACAAACTGCCCGTGTTGCTGACGACCGAAACGTGCATTTTGAGGTCTTCCTTGAGTCCCTTCAGCATCTCCGCCCCATGCTCGCGAAGCTTGCGGTCATAGAAGGTCGTTTCCCACATATGCGCGATCTCTTCGCTGACGGCACGGAGCTTCTCGCGGTCGACCGGAATATCCCTGAACCCCCAATCCGGCCAGATCTCCTCCGGTTTCAGTTCCCGGAGCGTGCGCTCGGAATCCTTCTTGTATGCGTTGATCCCGACGCCGACCTTCGCCCACAGTGTTTCCGCGTCGTACGGGACCTCGATCCCGTGCTTTTTCAGGATCTCGTACAGTGCATAAGCGGTTGCCCGATCATTCTTCTCATCGGAATACAGATCTTCGAGGGTTCCGCCCATATCAAACATGACTGCCTTGATCATTTGCATTTCTCCTCCCGCAATATGGTCAATCCTCAGCGCAAACGTTTGCGCTTTGTTGATTAAATATTACCACGTACATCCTTGATTGTCAATCATCTTTGTGCAAATTTATGCGAAAAAACCTTCATGAATTTACATATAATGAGCCGTTCCCCGTTCGTGCAGACGTGACGAACGGGGGCTTTCGCCGTCATCTCCTGCCGTTTCGTCACGGCGTACGATCACGGTTCTTCACCGCGATCGCTCCCGACCAAGGTGAAATCGGCGAAAGCGCCGTTCGTCAGTATCCGGCTTCTTTGGCATATCTTGCTCCGCACACGCGGCAAGCAGCGCCGTTATTTGATCCTGTTCCGAAAGACCACATGTTCGTTATTCTGCCGATCCGGCTTCGGATCACTGTATTCCCGCTGTTTTCCGAATTAAGGTTGACAAGTCCGTTATTCGGTGATAATATAATTGTGTAGGATCGTAAACGTTTACGCTCGTACATTACGTACACCATCAGAAAGGCGGCGAGGTTATGTCAACGTTGGCCGGTTATATGTTCGGTCATTTTTCGCTCCTCCAATACCTGGAATTCCTGATCCGGATACTGGTTTCCTGCTTCTGCGGCGCATGTATCGGCTATGAACGGACAAAGCGGCTGAAGGAAGCGGGCATCCGCACCCATATCATCGTCTGCTGTGCGGCGTCGCTGACCATGATCATATCCAAATACGGATTTGTCGATATGAACTCGGCAACCGAATTCTTCCCCGGAACGCACAGCACAGATCCCGCCCGTCTTGCGGCGCAGATCATCAGCGGCGTTTCCTTCCTCGGTGCGGGAATCATTTTCCGCAACGGCAGCTCGGTGCGCGGTCTGACCACGGCGGCGGGCATCTGGGCGACGGCGGCGATCGGTCTTGCAATCGGCGCAGGCATGTACGTGATCGGTCTTCTCGGCACGCTGATCATCGCTGCTATTCAGATCATCATGCACCGCTTCACGATCGGCACGGACTCCATGATGGTCGGCACGATCAGCTGCCGGACGGAACAGCCCGAGCGGTTCCGAAAAGCGCTCGACGAATACGTCGCCAAAAACAAGATGCAGATCCTTGCGACAAAGGTCAAGTTCAACGAAGACGGCAGCGAAACCTATCAGTTCACGCTGCGCATGCACGTGGATACAACGGTGAACGATCTTTTGCAGTTTCTGGAGTCCGTCGAACACGTCAAGGCGATCAGCTGCGAGATCGAAAAATAACCGCATCGAACGACGTAAGAACAAGCCGCCCCGAAAGGAGCGGCTTGTTCATCTTTTCTGTTACGCGTTTGCGGCGCCGTGTTTTTTTGCAGACGCCAGATAGAACGGGATCGCGGAAAGCTGCGCCGCGACCGATACCGCGACCATGACGGGTATGCTGAGATCGTACAGCTCGCCCAAAAGCCAGCTTCCCAGAAACCAGCAGACGCCGAACGCGCATTCAAAGATCCCGTAGCCGGTGGCGCGGCTTTGTTTCGGCACGATATTGGTGACCGCGGCTTTCAGGATCGATTCCTGCGCGCCCATGCCAACGCCCCACATCACGATACCGATAAGAAGCAGCGGAACGCTTTGGGCGGCAAACACAAGGACCGCAAACGGCGCGGACAGCAGCGTGGACCAAACGAGCGCGCGAATGCCTTTTTTATCGTACAGCAGACCGAATCCGAGCGCGGCGACGGCGTCCACCAGCATAGCGCCCGCGTAGAGCAGCGGAAGCGTTTCGGACGCAAACGCGTAGGTCTTTGCAATATGCATGACCACAACGGAATAATCGATGAATCCGAACGCAAACAAACTGATCCCGACGATATAGAGGATGAACTCGCCGCCGAGCCTGAACGGGATATACTGCTTCGGTTCCGGCTCAAACTGCTCCGGATTCGGGAACTTTGCCCGCGTGATCAGAAGCAGGATCAACGTGATCGCGCCGGGGATCGCCAGCACCGCAAAGCAGACCGCGTACGTCTTCAGCACGGAATCGTCCTGCCGGAACAGCATGACCAGGTACAGCAGCACCGGACCCAAAAACGCGCCGATCTGATCCAGCACTTCCTGCAGCCCGAAGCTTTTGCCCGCACCTTCCTGCGACGCGGCAAACGACATGATCGTATCCTTCGCGGGCTTTTTGATCGCCTTCCCCATCCGCTGAACGACAAGCAGAACGCAAGCCGCGATCCAGCCGTGACTGCCGACCAGCGCTAGCGCCGGTACCGCCGCAATATCGAGCACGTACCCGAGGATCGTCATCGGCCAGTATCGTTTGGTCCGGTCCGTGATCCTGCCGAAGACGTAGCGCATGGAGTAGCCGATCATTTCGCCCAGGCCGGAAATGAATCCGATCGTGCCCGCCGACGCGCCGAGCATCGATAGATACGCACCGCGAATGCTGGAAGCGCCTTCATGCGTCATGTCCGAGAACAGACTGACGATCCCGAACAGCACGATGAACAGCATCGCGCGGGAAAGCGCTTGTTTTTTCATTCGACTCATCCCCCGTTAACGGCTTTCGCCTCTGATTCGGATCATTATAAACCCTTTCACCCCAACCGTCAACAGCCCCGGTCATCCGTGAACAAGATCGTTTTTCTATTCATGAATTTCCTCTTTTTTGTCCTGTACCCAAATTGTGTCCGGTTTGCGCGCGATTTATCATCCGGCAAGCAGATAGCTGCCGTCGATTGCGTGAATCAGCATCAGGAAATCTTGTCCCATCAGCTTTTCGCTGCGGTTGTTGTAAACGACCACCCATATCGGAGCCAACAGTAGCTCAACATGTTCGTTTGTAATATGCACAATTGAGCACAAAATTATTCTACGCAGATGCCCATCCGGCTTATGCTCTGTTCTTCCATCTCGGAATCACCGCAAGACATCGACAAATACTTGCCTTTTGTGTCAACAGTGCCTCTTCTGCCAAACAAAAATGGGAAATTCTCGCCTGCGTACCTGATGAAAATATCCCTCGCGACCAAAATGATACTGTATAGACATATTGTTACACAATGGACTATATGACCATTATTACAACATGTTTTGGTTGCGATATGAGAGCAGCGGCACGCCGATTATCGGTATGCCGCTGCTGTTCCGATCGGTTTCAGTTCAGGTACCCCTCGCGAGCTTTGACGTTGAAACGTTCTTCGAGAAGGTGCATCTGCTCGTCGGTGATCGTCTGTTTGATCGGAAGATGCGCGATCTTGAGCCAGATCTCCGCGGCTTTTTCGGCAGTCTCTATGAGACCGAAGGTCTCGTCGAGGTCGCGTCCCGCGCCGTAAATGCCGTGCTGCGCCCAAACAACGAGGCGCGCGGTCTCCATCTTCTTCGCGGTCGCTTCGCCGATCTCGTTGGTGCCGCAGAGCATCCACGGCAGCACGTTCACGCCGTCCGGGAAGACCACGATGCACTCGGTGCACATCTGCCAGAGCGTGCGGGTGAACGCGCGTTCATCGAGGTCGTGCACATAGGTCATGGCGAGAAGATTTGCGGGATGACAGTGCATGACGATGCGGTTTTCGGGATCGACCTTCCTGCGCGCAATATGGCTCATCATATGCGCCGGGAATTCCGAAGTGAATCTGCCTCCGTCCGAAAAACCCCAGAGCACCTCTGCTTCCGTGCCGTTCTCCGCAAGACGTACAATGCCGAGATTCTTTGCCGGGTCGTACTGAACGTTTTTGAAATACTTGCCCGTGCCCGTGACCAGAAATATCTTTCCGTCGAGCTCCGATGCGGTAAAGCCGGTCGGGATCGTGCGGACGATCGCGGGAAACACGAGGTGTTCGCGCACTTCTGCTTCATCTAAAAGCATACTGATATTGCCGCCGTTGCGCTCGTCCCAACCGTGGTTGTACATGTTCGTCGCCGTGCGGATCATTTCCGTCATAAACGGCGCGGTTAAAATGTCGTTCATTTCTGTTCCTCCTTCGGCAGTTTCGGTACGTCGATCTTTTTGAGAAAACAGCGGATCCCTTTGAACAGGTGTCCGTTGGTCAGCTCTGCAAAGCCCTGCGCAAAATTATAAGGCATTTGTCTGCCCGCACACATCGACAGCGAGCGCGGCGAATTGCTGTCCACGACGCGCTTCATAAAGAACGCGCCTTTGATCGCGTTGTCCCGCTCGGGTCCTTCCGGCAGCTTTTTTGCCTGTTTCATGTTCTTTTTCACCACCGACAGTACGGCGTTGTAGAGGATGCGTCCCATGAACGTCTGATTAAGATCGGTAAAGCGCGATTCAATTGTGACCGGAAGACGCGGCGGCTCGGGCGTAACGACGAGCTCGTCGGGATAGACTGTTTCGTCCTTCGGCTCCGGCACGATGCGTACGGTCGCGCTTTCACCGGGCTTAAGATACACCTTTTGGAATCCCGCAAGCTCTCCGTCGAGGAACAGTTCAGCCACTTCCCCGCCGACCCGGTCGCCGGTGTTGGTGATCGTCTGCTCCCAGACTTCGCCGACCTTCGTCCATTCGGACTTTTCAAAGGTCGTATAGCTGAGTCCAAAGCCGAACGGGAAACGGACGGGGATATTGTGCTTCTGATAATACCGATAGCCAACCTCCGTGCCCTCGGCATAGACTTCGTTGATGCTCCTGCCGAAGGTTTCGTGCGAGGGAACATCCTCATAACGCATCGGCCATGTTTCCGCAAGCTTGCCGGACGGGTTCTTGATCCCGAACAGCAGTTCGTAAACCGCCGTTCCGCCGTTCTGCCCCGGCAGGTACATATTGAGGATCGCGCTGACCCGATCGCAAAACGGAAGCTCGACCGGCGAACCGCCGAACAGCACGACGACGACCGGCTTGCCGGTTGCGCAAAGCGCGTCGATCTCTTTCAACTGCTTCTGCGGCAGACGCATGTTCTCCCGGTCGCAGCCCTCGGATTCGTATTCGTCGGTGAGTCCGCCGAAATACAGGATCACATCGCAGTCTTCCATGCTGTGAATCCGAACGTCGCGCGCGTCGAACGCTTCCTTCGGCGTTGTCAGTCTTGCCGGATTGATCATTGAACTCCCCGCGCCCTGATAGCGCATATTCTCAAAGAGCTCGCATGTGATGTGCAGCTTTTCCGTGCCCTTAAGCGGCAACACGCCGTCGTTTTTCAGAAGCACCGCACAGTCTGCAGCGATCTCTGCGGCGAGCGCGTGGTGCGCGTCCCAGTCCACCGGCGTCGGATCGGCGGGCTTCACATATTTTTCGATCCAGTTCAGAATGTTGCGGCAGGCGGCGTCCAGTTTGTCCATCGAAAGAGAGCCGTTCGCGATCCCATCGAGGATCCAGCGACGGCAGATCGCAGTATCGCCCGGCATCTCGAGATCGAGCCCGGCTTTGATCCCCGCAACGCGATCGTGCACCGCGCCCCAGTCGCTCATCACCACGCCGTCAAAGCCCCATTCCCTGCGGAGCACGTCAGTGAGAAGCCACTTGTGCTCGGAGCAGAACGTGCCGTTGACCTGATTGTACGCGCACATGACCGTTGCCGGACGCGCATGCTTGACGATGTACTCAAACGGCTTCAGATACAGGCGGCGCATCGTGTTTTCGGAAGCGATCGAATTGCCCATATAGCGGAAGTTTTCGGAATTGTTCAGCGCAAAGTGCTTGACCGAAACGCCGACGCCCTTCGACTGAACGCCCTCTACCTCCGCCGCGCCCATCACGCCCGCAAGAAGCGGGTCTTCGGAAAAGTATTCAAAGTTGCGCCCGCACAGCGGATTGCGCTTGATGTTGATGCCCGGTCCCAGGAGCGTATGCACGCCGTAATACCGGCACTCTTCGGCGATCGCTTCGCCCATTTTGCGCGTGTTTTCCGGGTTCCAGCCGGAAGCCGTCGTCACCGCCGTCGGAAACGACGTCGCCGGCTCGCTTTCGGTGACCCCATTGTCGAAGTTGCCGATCTGCTTGCGCAGCCCATGCGGCCCGTCCGACATCGAAAGCGCGGGGATCCCGACCCGCGGGATCGGATTCGTGTAGAATGCGTCCGTTCCGGAGACCAGCGCCGCCTTTTCCTCCACGGTCAGTTCCTGTATCAGCCGTTCGATATCCATTCGTTCTTCTCCTGCTCTGTTTTTCTGATACCAGTATAGCAGAAAACGGTCATCTTGTATTGCATTTTGATAAGATATTTCGTAAACAGTAAGGAATCATCGGTATAATCGCAGCTCTCTGCCGGGCAAAAGAGAAAACTTGTCCCCAAAGGACGACACGTCCGACGTCGCTTTGGACCACACGGGACTTTGCGGGCTACAGTGACAACGTCAAAAGGATCGTATCGTCCTCCGTCACGGTTTCCGATTCCAGCTTCATTCCATGCTCGTTGATGCCTTTCAGGATCAGATCATAGGTATACTTCTGAACATTGCAGCCGTACTCGCGGTTCAGGGATTCCAGCGCATCGAGCAGCACGGGCAGATTCTTTACATGCAGCGCTTCCATCTGATACGGCTCAGTTTTCGCGGTGCGGAAATAATGCAGCGTACCGGCGGCAGTCTGTACGGTAAAATCATCTGCTTTCGTCTGCTGTACCGTCAGCCCGCGGCTTTCGAGCGTTTGCTTCAGGATCATTTCATCCGCAAAACGCGTTGTCAGGATCGGCAGCTCGCACGGCGCGTTCTGCGTCCGGTTCAGCAGCAGACCCATCGACGCGGACGACGCCGAAACGCCCATTGCAATGACCATCGGACAAAGAGCAAGCATCAAAGACATTATTCTTTCCCTCCTTATTGATAATCCAGAATGCGTGTGTTCTGTATCCCGGCATGCAGGTCACAGGCCGCGTCCGTTTCCGCTTCGCGGTCTTCCTTTGCGGTTGCGGGAACCGCATGCGTAGCCGCCCAGCTGCGGATCGCGCGGATCTGATCGGCCTGCACGACCGACAGCGGCACGGTTTCCGAAATTGCCGTAATGAGATCCTGCATGCGAAGACCGCGCTCCTCATAGAACGCCTCGTAGAGTGCCGACAGGATCGCCTGTTCGATCTCCGCGCCGGAGAATCCTTCGGTCAGCTGTGCGAGCTCGGAAAACAGCGCGCTGTCCGGACACAGCTCGTGTGTCACAGCCGAGGAGCAGAGCCGCGTTTTCAGGTGCAGCCGAAATATCTTTTCGCGCTCGCGGCGACTCGGCAGGTCCACAAAAAATACTTCGTCAAACCGTCCCTTTCGGAGCAGCTCAGGCGGCAGTCCCGTAATGCTGTTGGCTGTCGCAATGACAAAGACGGGCGCCGTTTTTTCCTGCATCCACGTCAGAAACGTGCCGAATACGCGCGCCGCGGTGCCGGAATCTCCGTTTGAACCGGTGCCGGAGAAGCCTTTCTCGATCTCGTCCACCCACAGAACAGACGGCGCTACCGCCTCGGCTGTACGGATCGCTTTTCGCATGTTCTCCTCAGAGCTGCCGACGATCCCGCCGAAGATGCGTCCGACGTCGAGCTTCAGCAGCGGCAGATGCCAGATGCCGCTCATCGCCTTGGCAGTCAGACTTTTGCCGCACCCCGGCACGCCTGTGATCAATACGCCCTTCGGCGCGGGCAGTCCGTATGCGCCGGCGCGTTCGAGCCAAGATTTGCTGCGTTTGATGAGCCACGTTTTGAGATGCTCCAATCCGCCGATGTCATCCAGCCCCAGATCGCTGTGTACAAATTCCAGAATGCCGGTCTTCTTGATGATCTGGTTCTTCTCATCCTGTATCACGGACAGCGCATCGTGATTCAATCCCTTGCTCTGAATGATCGCGCGGCAAAACGCGTTTTCCGCTTCCTGTACCGTCAGCCCGAGGGAGGATCGGATCAGCTGCTGCCGCTCCTCCGGCGTGATGCGGATCGCATCGGGGGATAAACCGTCGATCAGCTCGTTCAGCGTCTGTTCAAGCTCTGCCGCGCCGGGCAGTTCAAAATCCAGTACCGAAACATCCTTTTCGAGATCGGGCGGAAGTACCAGCCGCGGACAGAGAAGCACCACGGTCTTTCGGTTCTGCTTGAGATGCGGCAGAAGATCGCGAAGCCGGCGGATGACCGCGTAGTCCGGATGCGTGCCGCGGTCGGCACCGAAGAACACATGGAAATCCTTGAGTACGAAAATTGCCGGGTCCTTGTATCGCAGGATGTATTCGAGCCCGGCAAGCGGCTGTGTGCTGCCGCCCTGCTTCTCACCTTCGGAAAAACCGACCGTCTGTGTCCAGCACAGAACTTTTCTGGGAATGCGGATCAGCGACGCCTCGCCCGCCGTCCGCGAGATCGCTCGCATGACGCGTTCCTCTTCGTAGCTCGGAATGTAAAGCATCGGAAATCCTGCGTTGATAAAATCGGCAAACCGCAGTTCAAATTCTTTTTCCGCCATTTCAAAGCACCTCCTTCGCCGCAGAACGAAGCCGCTCCGCAAGCATTGTGAAATCTCCCATACCGTTCAATTGCAATACGCCGTCCGGTCCGATCCGACATTCGATACTGTTGCGGTATGCCTGTATCTCCTCCGGCGTAATACGTTCCGTAAGATACCGGAACCGTTGGTTCTCGGAACCGACCAGCGGACGCCGGAAGCTTCGCAGTTCCTCGCGATAAGGACCGTCGATCAGAAGATCGACCGCGCCGAGCAGGGCTTTCTGATCCGCATCGCCGTTCTTAAGGAGCCATTCCATCGTATAGCCGGTGAAACAAAGCACGGAAAGTCCCATACCGTGCGCAGCGTTTGCGATCCTTGTCAGCGCGCTTGCCTGCAGGAACGGCTCGCCGCCGAGAAATGTGACGCCGCAGATACCGGTTTTTACCGCTTCTATGCGTTCGATCAGACCGGATACGGGAACGAGCACCCCGCCGGTTCGCGGCTGCAGTTCTGTTGCAAAGCAGCCGGGACAATGCAGTTCACAGCCCTGTACCCAGATCGCGAAGCGCTTGCCCGGGCCTTCAGCGCGCGTTTCGGGCAGATATCGTCCGATGCGGATCATAGGTCTATCATCCGGCGCGATTCAACCGGCCCGTCCGCAGGAACGGACAATGCGACCTTTTCCAGGATCTGTACGGCCCGGTGCGGTTTTTCGTCCAGTACGTTCAGAAGCTCGCGTTCCGAGCGGATCGCGCCGTTTTCGCTGCGATACTGCAGCACGCGATCGGCAGCGGCTGCGGACATGCCCGGGATCGTCCTGAGCGCGTCCGGTTCGCAGGTATTGAGATCGACCGTCTCCGAGGTTTTCGGTACTTCCGGCACATCGGAAGGCAAAGCGCCAAGCGTGCGGAACCGCTTTGTCAGCTGAATATCCTGATCGATCCGGGAACGGCAGCCGCCGAGCACTTCAGCGCGTTTGAGCAGGATCTCCCTGCGGTAAATGCAGCCGAGAAGGACACCGGTACACCAGAGCAGATACAGCCCTCTGCGCTGCAGCATGACGCGAATCCCGTCGCTGTACCCGTTTTCAAAAAACAGGCTTGCAAAGGATCCGTACGGTCGCTCCGTGATCTGAGTCCCGACATAGAACAGCGCGATCATGATCCCCATGAACAGCATGGTGCCCGCAAGATGCATGATGCCGATCCGCATCGCGCGTTTATGCTTTGCGCCGGTCCCCCCGGCGATGAGACCGAGCCCGCCGATGAACGGCAGCAGCGACAGTATCTGCCATAGCCCGTTGCGTATGCGCCACGATCGGCTTGCATAGGACGGCTGCGCTGCCGTGTCCGCCGTCCGGTTTGCCCGTCTTGCTTCGACCGCGTCGGGCAGCACCGCCGCGGAGAGCAGGAACGCCGCAGCAGGCTCAACGTAAACGAAGATGCTGAGAAGCAAGTATCCCATGTTCAAGACGGCGGCGACGCCGGTATGCGGAACCAGCTTCATCAGATTTGTCCATATCCTGCCGTATTCCAAATACAGCGAGAACTCCCGGATCGTAAGCATGACGGCTGCGGCGGAAATGCCGAGCAGCGCAGTCGAAAGCCGCCGTACGCGACGGTTGTTCGCAAGCCGCGCGCCGAATAGCGGCGCAGCAAACCCGAATCCCGGAACAAGGCACCATAAAAGCCAGAGCCGGGAAGCGAAGAAGCGCTCTCCCGTCGGTTTTGCGCTGCGATAGGGATAGACCGCCTCGCGCAGATACCGGCAATATCCGGGCGTGCAGACCGCGGTGTGAAGAAGACAGCCGACGTACAGAAGCGTGCGCAAAAGCGGCAGCAGTATGTCGGCATAACGGACCATGTTTCTTAGGTACGGTATCTCCGAGAACGACAGATACGTGACGCGTCCCGTATCTCCGAAACCGAACAGGAATGCTGCGACGTCCGCCGGCACGTAATACGGCACTGTCATGCGAAGCATGGCAAGATCCCACGTGCGGTACAGTACGAAAAGAAGCGCCGATACGGCATACGCTGCTCCGTAGATCTTTGCGAAGTGCCTGTATCTGGTACGTCCGGAGCGTTTTCCCATCAGAAGAAATCCAAAGTATCCGAAGCCCGGCAAAAGCGCCGCAAAGGCGCATGCCAGATCCGAGAATAAAACGCGTGATCTCTGTTCCGATCTCACTTCTCGCATACGGTTTCCTCCTCCCATTGCGCCGCCTGCGGACATTCGCTCTCCCGGAATTCCTCCGTAAACGCGGAATCGACTGCTACGGCGTCGGTCAGTTGTTCCAGTATCCGGACATAAGACAGACAGGACATACCTTTCATACCGTGCGTGTGCGCTTCGATCCGCCCGTCCGGCGTCAGTTTCAAGGTTATGGATTTCATGCTGCATGACCTCCTTTTACTTCGACGCCATGATAACACGCGGTCACTGCGGTCTTGTTTTCATATAAAAAACAGGATCCGAAGATCCTGTCATTTGAAAGCTCG
This sequence comes from Clostridia bacterium, assembly GCA_017524445.1. Lineage (GTDB taxonomy): Bacteria > Bacillota > Clostridia > Christensenellales > CAG-138 > UBA3792. The sequence continues at coordinate 44,286 of JAFXVP010000059.1, forward strand.
ATGTTCAGTTTTTCATATCGGTCTCGGAGATCTCCTTTTCCGCGCGGCTGTAGTACGGCCCTAAATCCTCGGCTATCGCCGTCAGAACCGAAAACCGGTTCGATGCGCCGACGTACACGCAGATGAACCATAAGAACATAAGCAGCGTGATGCTCAGAAGGATAAACAGCGAAACAATCGCGCGGGTCGACCTGTTGCTCTGCAGATACAGATTGTACACTTGAAAAAGCATGCCAAGCAGCAATGCGCTACAGAGCAGAAAAGCGGACCCTTTGACACAGAGATCGCGTCGCTTTGCACGGATCCCTCCCAGAATCAGCCCGATCCCGCCGACCGCGGGAAAGAAGGTCCAGATCTGCCAACGGCTGTTCTCCGCACGCCACTGCCGGTTCTTCAGATTGCCGTATGCTTCATACAGCGCGGCGCGCTTTTTACATGTATCTTCGAAAAAGCGGGGATAGTCGAACAAAAGCCGAATCATCTGCAGTGCGCGGAAAACAACGGTCAGCAACAGCGCACTCAAGATCATCGTCTCCATAACGATTTGAAAGATTTGGGAACCGATCCGGTTAAATTCGAACGGTACAAAGCTCAGCACGCATGACAGCGACAGAAGAAATGCCGAGATCAACGACGCAATTCCCAGCGCAGACAGCGCGCGGTCGCGAATGCTCTTCCCGATGTGCATGCCGCCGTAGCCGAAAATCAGGGGCAAAAATCCAATCGTACGCCAGACGCCGACGCCGTTCTTGATCTGCGGATCATACACGCCGCACGTCACAAGCGGATGCTTTTGAAGATATGCCAGACGATAGCGCCGATAATCCTTTTTAACGACCTGTGCATAGATGATGCGCGCCAGATACAGAACAGCTGCAAGAAGCAGGATGATCCAATACAATCCCGAAGGGATCGTATAGGCGGACGACGGCATATAATAATGTGTCCTCATGTAACCGACCTCCTGCGCGGCTCTGCCGATCAGAACGTACAGACACCCGATCAGTAAAAGTGCAAAGCCCATCAGGAAAAACATTCCCGCATGCGAAAAGCGCTTGCGCCCGGTTCGCCGCGTCATTTCAAAGAGACACAGAAGTCCCGAAACAGGAATTACGGAAAGGATCGGAAGCCGATCCGTTTTCTTTTTGACCGACGCCGCCGTTTTTTGTTCCTGGCATGCGCGCATCGCTTCCGCCATCTCCTGTACGCTCTGATAGCGATCCTTACTCTGTACGGCAAGGCCGCGCATCAGCGCCGCTTCCGCGTATGCAGGGATATCCGCGCCGAGTTCCGAAGGCTTTTTCACCTCATCCAGCAAAATGCGCTGCAGGGAATCATCCGGCGGGAATCCGACGAGCATGTGATACATTGTCGCGGACAGCGCATAGACGTCGGTCCACGGTCCGAGCTCCCCGCGGCTGCGATACTGCTCCTCCGGAGAATACCCCGGCTTCAGGCAGATCGAACGCGACGCTTCCGTCGCCGTATCGATTGCCTTCGACGCGCCGAAATCCAGCAGCTTTGCCGTGCCGTCCGGCAATACCATGATGTTGGACGGGCTGATGTCCCGGTGGATCAACCCGTGCGCATGCAGGACCGACAGCGCCTGCATCACCGGCTCCAGCAGCGCAAACGCCTCCGCAAACGGGACCGTGCCGCGCTGTTCGAGAATGTTCTTCAGATCCCGTCCGTCCAGAAACTCCATAACGATATACGCGGTCTGATTCTCTTCAAAGAAGTTGGTGACCGAAACGATGTTCGGATTCTGCTGAAACTGTGCAAGCGTCCGCGCCTCGTTCAGAAATGCGGCCTTGCCTTTTTCAAACGCCTCCGCTGCTTCGCCCTCCGGGATCGTGACGTCGTTCGACTCCCGCCGATGCCGCGTCACAAACGCA
>JAFXVP010000060.1 GCA_017524445.1 Clostridia bacterium
AGATCAGAAGCAGCGCCGTATCGTGTCAGGCACGCCATACAGAATACCCGCCTTTACGGCGGGTATTCTGTATGTTGCGCTTTTTGAGCGCATATTTGAACGTCGTTCACTTAGACGGCGAAGCCGGATGCTCGGCGCTGCAGATCCGCCTTTTTATAGAATGGATCATCTCAAAATTGCCCTTTTCAATTGCGCGGGTTTATGCTATACTGCATCCATGCAAAAACGGATACCGGTATTGTTGACTCATATACGGGCGTCTTTGTTTTGCAAAGGAGAATGTTATTGCAGGTCTGTAAGCAGGAGGTCTGTATGAAGAAGCTGCTAAGTATCGTATTCGTGCTGATCATGTTGTTTCCGTCTGTCGCTATGGCAGAAGGTGCGCAGGCAAGCGTTCGGACGCTTTCGAATCATGTCCCTGAGAAAATACATGATATCGCCGTGCTTTCGCAGGATAGCGAAAAAAAACGGGATGCAGAAGAGGCGACGACCGACGAACCGAATCATGTGGACTACTTCGATGAAGAAGGGAAACCGAAATTAAGCATTTGGACTCCTAAAGATTTTCATCCCAAGAAAAAATATGACGTCTTCGTGTTTTTACAGGGCAGCGGTGAAAACTTGAACGTAGCCGAGGTGACGGCCACCAAACATTATGACGTGCTGATCAGCGACATCTATGAGGGCATTGACGCAGATTTTATTGTTGTCGGCATACAAGACGGCAGCGATTTTGACGAAATCAGCGGACGCGTCCTGTTTGCCCTGAGTTATGTTGCCGATCATTACCCTACATATGCCGCAAGCGGAAGCAGCGAGGATCTCAAGAAAGCCAGGGAACATATTATCATCGGCGGGATGTCCAACGGCGGCAGGATGGCGACCTATTTCGTCACTCATTATAATGAGTATGTGGCAAATGCAATTATCATGTCTCCCACGGTTGCGATGGATCCGGGGGAGGGGTTCCATCTGAAGCACCTTTTCGTCTGCATCGGAACGAATGACAACAAGCCGTGCCGTCCGGCGGCGCGGGAATCCTATGCGAAGCTTAAGCCGTATGCGGAAAAAAAGTTTTTCAGTCTGTATAAGGGACGTCATCAGTGGAAATTCTGGAATGTCCAGATCGCGCTTGCCCTGAACTTTGTGTTTGATCTCGGCGATTTCGAGGGACGGGCGTCTCTTATGCTCATTTCTCCTTGCAATATATGTGAGCCGAAGTCTGTACGGAAGTGAACGGGGATCCGGCAGCGCGCCGGCGCATAGGATGCCTTCTTCCTTATGCGGGATGATCATGACGAATGGGAAAGGAGCCTGACACGGCATGGAAATGCGGATGAAGTCTGACAGAGAGACTGAAAAAAACACACGGAAAGCGCGCAAACGCCGCGGTCGTGGGATATTCCCTGCGGCCGTGTGCGGCGGTGTGCTCGCGATCGCTTTTCTCCTGCTGCATGCTGCGTGCGGCGGGCAGGCTTTGCCGCCCGTTGAAGAGAGCGCTCCGGACGTTTCCGACCTGCAGGACGTCGAGGTTTTACGGGAGCTTTCCCTGAAGGACGCCGATGTACAGGATGTGACATATCTTGCGGCGTACACGGCGCTGGAAAGGCTGGATCTCACCGGGACGGACGTTCCCCTTGAACAGATCATGGCGTTGAAGCAGGCGCTGCCGAAATGTACCATCCTGTTTACGGCGACAATCGGCGGCGTCACGGTCGATCATGACACGACGAGCCTTTCCGCTGTCATTACGGCGGAAGAAGCGGCAGCACTTCCCACATTGGAAAAGCTGGAAAGCGCCGATCTTTCGGGAAGCGACTGCTATGCGGAGATCCTTGCGCTGCAGGAAAAAATGCCCGCATGTACCTTTGTGTATACCGTGCCCCTGGGGGATACGGTGATCCGTTCCGATGCGGATACGGCGTCCGTTTCGGGGGCAGCCGCCGCAGATCTGAAGGAGAAGCTTCCGTACCTGCCCGCCCTTACGGCATTGGATGTGTCCGGCTGCGGCCTGACGGTCGAGGAGGCAGCGGACCTGCAGGCGTCTTATCCACAGATCGACTTGACCTACCCGGTATCCGTGAACGGGCAGCAGATCTCCAATCATGAGACAGCCATTGTTCTTACGGGAACGCTGACCGACGAAACGGTGAAAGCGCTTGCGGCGTTTGACGACCTGCGGGAAGCGGATCTCAAAGACTGTGCGTGGGACGCGGAAACGCTGCTGAAGCTGCTGGAGGCATATCCGGAGACGGAATTTGCCTATACGGTTCCTCTGGGCAGCGGCAGCATGGACAAAACGGTGCAGGAGCTGACGGTGTCCGCCGACACGGAAGTTTCACAACTGGAGACGGCGCTTTCCCTGCTTCCGCAGGTGGAAAAGGTCGATCTGCACGAGGCGGGTTATACGGAGGAAGAGGCGAAAGCGCTGATCGAAGCATACCCGAACATCGTGTTCGCCTGCACGCTGACCTTTTTGGACCGCCGGTGGGAGACCACGGGGATGGAGGAACTGGACCTGAGCGGTACGCAGGTGAGCGACCCGGCACAGGTGGAGGAGGCCATGCGCTGCATCCATGATCTGGGGAAACTGGTGCTCTCCGACTGCGGGCTCACCGATGAGCAGCTGGACGCACTCAACCGGGAATACCCCGATACGCGTATTGTATGGACCGTGAGAATGGGACCGCACAAGCTGCGTACCGATGCGGAGGCGTTTTCAACGTTTAACCGCGCCAAGCATATTTCCAAAGTGGATCCCCCGGATGTGGTTGCCAGCAAACGCTCCACCTACCGGCTGACCACGGAGGATATCCGGGTGCTCCGGTATTGCACGGACCTGATCGCTCTGGACCTGGGTCACAACAACATCGACGATATTTCCGTGCTGGAAAACTGCCCGCATATGCAGTACCTGATCATCGCGGATAATTTCCTCACGGATATCAGCGTGGTGACGCAGCTGAAGGAGCTCATCTACGTGGAGTTCTTCATGAACACGATCACGGATGTTTCCCCTTTCGCGGAGCTGGAGAACCTGCTCGACCTGAATCTGTGCACGAACAATATCTCGGATTTCAGCCCGCTTTACGGTCTCAGGAATCTGGAGCGCCTGTGGTATTGGAACAACAAGGTTACCGCGGAGCAGGAGAAAGAGATCGCCGCGGCGCTGCCCGATTGCCTCTGCGAAGCACATTGCGACGGGGATACCGGAAGCGGCTGGCGGGAGCATGAGCGGTATTTTGTGATGCGGAAGCTCTTTACGGACACGATTAAAAAATGACAGTCGGCCTGTTGAAGGTCTGCGGCGCTTGAAGCCCGAAGATCATATACATGTGCCTGCAGCGCAGCCGGACAGAACGTCAGACTCCGACTCTGAAGGCCGCACGTTCAAATCGTGTCGGGCACGCCACAAGAAATCGACCTCGCCCTCGGGCGGGGTCGATTTCTTTTGCACGCGCAGCGTGCAGGATTTGAACGTAGTGCATTTACACAGCCCGGAGGGCTGTGTCGCCGGCGTCTTTTCTTCTGATTATGCAATCAGAAAAGACGCCGTATCGTGTCGGGCACGCCACGTCGCCGCAAGCTTCACTTGGCTTGCGGCGACTTTTTTATTGCATAACAAGTCACCGCTGCGCTTTGTTCCGCATCCACTCCGCTTTGCTCCGTTACATAGGTGCCGTCGCGCGCTTCCACAAGCTCCATTTCGCTTCGCTTCATTACGGCGGTAGATCGCGCGCTTCCCGCGCGTACCATCGCGCGTACCATGGTCACGCTCGGCTCGCCTGTCCACTTCGCTGCGCTTCGTTACAGAGGTGCCGTCGCGCGTTTGATCGCGCGTCGCCATGCTCGGTTGTAAACGCCCTCGCGGCGCCTCCGCTGCGCTACCAATCGCTTGCGGTGTGCGCCTGCGGCGCAATTGATAACTTGAACGCAGTGCACATACGCGGCAAAGCCGCCTGCTCGGCGCTGCTTCCTATGTCTTGGCAATCAGAAGCAGCGCCGTATCGTGTCAAGCACGCCAAGAAGCCCCCAATACACTGTGCTTTCGGAATTTCGGTTCTTTGTTGTGCTGACTGCATTGTGACTATATTTTTCAAATCGTCAGAACCGTATAGTATTGTCCTTCCGTTTACGATCAAATCGGAGGGCTCTGTTTTGCCGTTTTTGGGTTGCCTGCATTTGACGCCCGCAGATGTATTGATACAGCGGCGAACGATGAACATTGACAAGTTATACGATTTCGATGTATTATATATAAAAATGTTTTCTGTCATACGCCGATGATCCCCGAGGAGATCTACGCCCAGTTTGCCAACGGCGAACGTCGCTGAAAGCCGGACGGTTTATTACCATCTGCGCAGCGTACCCGGCAGACGATCGAAACGGAGAGGAGCCGCAGTCGGGCAGGCGAACGGATATTGCTTTTGTTGGAATTCACTCGCTTGCTTTTGATCCGATCTCTTTCGACCCCCGACGAAAGACCCTGTCTCGAGATCAGACTCTAACGGGCGGATAAACGCGGCAACGCGTGAGGGTTGGCAGCAAAACCAGGTCATGACATTGCAATTTGACGCCTCCTATGCTATTATGATACCGTTATTATTACTGTTTTGTGGTGAGTATTAAGATAGGAATTATAATAAGGTGAAGGATTTGAAAAGCATGCAGACATCGAGTCCGGCAGGTCTGTGCGATCAACCGCTGAAAGGATTGCATCACGCGGCAATCAATACCCGAAATATCACGGAAAGTATCCGGTATTATACGGACGTTCTCGGGCTGAAAGAGGCGTTTCGACTGAAGCGAGACGACGGAACCCTCTCAGCCGTTTATTTGATCATCACGCCAGGTCAGTATCTGGAATTGATCTCTATGGAACCCGCCGGGAAAAAGCGCTTCCGTTTTCCGAAACGACTGCGTTCCGTATTTCATAAGCTTTCCGGCTATAGTGAAATCAGCCATATTTGCCTCATCGCAGAGGATATTCAACACGCATATAACACGATCCTGGCTTCCGGGGGACCGGTTGATTCCGGAATCGAACGTGGACGGTCCCAATGCCTCAGATTCTGGACACACGATCCGAATGGAGCGCGGATCGAAATCATGGAAATCACGCCTGAGTCCATGCAGGCTCAGGCGGATAAGAGGTTTGCCGACTCAAAATAACAAAAGAAAAAAGATTCGGACAGGTTTCATCAAAACTGACGGAACAAGGATAGAATATGAAAAACATCGAATTGCTGCAGGCAACCGGAATCAAGGATATATGCATTGTCAACTATCAGTTAACCGACGATCGGCGGGTGCGGGAGCTGGAGGCTGTTCTTCAGAAATGCGGTTTCCGGGTTCGTCCGGCCGGGAGCATGAACGGATTGATGCGTCGGTTTATCAGATACAGGCTGTCGGAAAGGATCACGCAGACCCAAAAAATAAAGCGACGGATCAAGTATCTTTTATTTTCAGCGAAAAGAAGGCTGCAACGCGAGAAGAAAGCGGACGGCCGGATTTGTCTGTACCTGCTGATCGATCAATTGAAAACCGGCGATGGATGGCTTCATGAAGAGGTTCAGATCCTGTTGGAGAAGCAGCACCTTAACGACCGGATCTTTTTCTACGATGTAAAAAGCGACAGAATAATGAAGTTCGGGAAGCCTGTTTTGGGATATCTCGAATTTGACGTTTCGGGTCACTGCAATCTGAGATGCAAAGGATGCTCGCATTACAGCAATCTTCAGAAGGAACCTGTCTGGGGAGATCTGAGCAAATTCCGGGAACATTTGGTGCGGCTTCGTGAAATATTCGACCATATCGAGGTCTTCCGGTTGGTGGGCGGAGAACCGTTCCTGAATCCTGACGTCGGGCAGTTTGCCGCCACTGTGAGGGAGGCTTTTCCGGATGCGACGCTGTACGTTGTGTCAAACGGTTTATTAATCCCGCATGTAAAAGGAGAAATCCTTGATACCATCCGGGAAAGCAAAGCTGTCGTGCATATTTCCTATTATCCTCCGACAGTCAAAATGACCGAAAAAATCAAAGAGAAGCTCGACGATTACAAGGTCCCGTATACTTTTTCCAAACCGATCCGGTATTTCCAGTATGAGGTAGGCGAAACCCCGGGGAACGGAACAAGCAACTATCGGCATTGCCCGTTTATTTATTGTCACATTCTGAGCGATGACGGCAGACTGTGCCTGTGCGATCCTCCTATGGTGTATCAAAAGAACATGACGCATCTGCACGTGCAAAGAGAGGTCGGCGAAGAATGCTGGACGGATCTTTACAACGTAAAAGACGGATACGAACTGTTGCGGAGACTGCATCGGGAGATTCCGTTCTGCAAGTACTGTCTCACCCGAAAGAAGATCATGTTCCCGTGGCAAGGCAATTATACGCAGGAGCTGACGGACGAAGAGATGGGCGTGCACGGACGGAAAAAGAAATAACCGCACGCGAAGAAATACGGGTTCAATCCGTTACCTGCAATCATTGACCCGGATCGGCTTCAGCATCACGTATCCCCAGTAATCGCTGCGCCAGTGCTCGCCCTTGATCCCGAATACCTCGGTATTGCAGATCGTGATCGGGATCATGTTCCGAATGCAGTCGCATTTTTCCCTTGCAAAAGAGCGATTGCGCTGCAGCACACTGATCTCAAAGTAATACTGTCCGTCGGCAAGCCCCTCAAGCGGAATGGAGACCGCGATCTCGTTTCTGCCGCGGTGAACTTCAAATCCCTCTGACTCCGTCTTGCCGATCCGCGTGCTGTCCTGATGAAACAGGACCATCATGAACCGCACCCCGTCACAATCATCGGCGGCGTCCAGCGTATAGATAAGATCCAGGGATTCTTCCGAAGAATACACGTTGTTTTCTCTTTGGATCTCCGCCTTTTCAAACAGGACTTTTTTGGAGATCCAGCTGGGTCTCGGTACATTCCGGAGATCGATCTCCTTTTCAAAGGAAACCCCGCCCGCGTCCATATACCGCGCGATCGCCTCCTCCACCTCGCCGTCAAAAAGCAGATGGCCGCGATCGAGCAGAATACAGCGGGTACACAGTTGCCGAATCGTGTTCATATTGTGGCTGACATACAGGATCGTGCGTCCCTGCGCATTTGAAACGTCGTTCATCTTTCCCAGGCATTTCTTCTGAAACGCCATATCGCCGACCGCCAGGACCTCATCCATGATCATGATCTCCGAATCGAGATGCGCCGCCACGGAAAACGCGAGCTTCACATACATACCGCTGGAGTACCGTTTGACCGGCGTGTCGATGAACTGACGGCATTCGGAGAAATCGATGATGTCCTCGATCTTGGCGTCGATCTCGCGCTTGGTCATGCCGAGGATCGCGCCGTTCATATAAATATTCTCGCGTCCCGTCAGCTCCCCGTGAAAGCCTGTCCCGACCTCGAGCATGGAAGCAACGCGTCCGTTCAGACCGATCATGCCGGCAGTCGGCGCGGTGACCCGCGAGATCAGCTTTAGCAGCGTGGACTTGCCTGCGCCGTTTCGTCCGATGATGCCGATGCGCTCGCCCGGCGCCACATCGAAAGACACGTCGTCCAATGCGAGAAAGGTCTCGCCGTTTTTGTATTCCCGCGCGCCGATCTTTTTCGTCGGATCCTCTTTTCTGCGAATACGCGCGCCGAACCGCTGCAGCTCGTCCCGGAGCGTCGTTCCGCCGATCTGTCCGAGCATATACTCCTTGGAGATGTGGTCGATTTTGATCATAATCTCTTCCGCCATGGATCATCCTCCGTCGTTATTTTTTCCGCAAGCGCCGCGTCAATTCTCTTTTGATATACCCCGCGGAAGCTCTCAAAGCCAACGTCCGCGGCAAATAGTGAAAGAACCGACCGACTCTTTTTTTCATCGGCATTTCCGGCGTGAAGGACCGGATGACCGCCTGCTTGATGATCGTATTGTCGATATAACCTTTGAACTTCTTTCGATCGTAAATCCCGACCCGGTCGTTCGCTTCTATAAGCCTCCGATACCATTCCGTCATTTCGGGACAAATCGGAACGTCACAGTACCCGGACGAAAACCGATAGTGACAATCCGCCTCCTCGGCGGTCACGTTTCCGATCAGCTTCCGCAGCAGCTTTTCTCGCGTTATCATGTCGCACCGGATCTGTTCCTTCCGAAGCTTCCCGGAGATCTGGTTTTCATGTACCCTGCGGAGCAGAAGCACGTCTTTCAGCATGCAGACGCGTCCGATCTTTCCGATCTCGACCCACAGACCGTAATCCTGCGCAAAAACGAGGTTTTCGTTGTATTTCAGACCATATTTCAACAACAGCGCATGGTTGAAAAAGGCGGTCGGATGCATCGGTCCCGGGTTGCGAAACAAAGCGGAAATGCGATACGTTTCCATATCAATATTCGTTTTGGGGGCAGGGATCAGGCGAGTGTCGGCGCCGAAGTTTTTGCAGGCGGATCCGCATACGATCACATCCGGATGCCGCTCCATGAACGCGAATTGCTTTTCAAACCGTGTCGGCAGCGAAATATCATCGGCATCCATCCGTGCAATGTACTTCCCCTTTGCGGCGGCTAAGCCGATATTCAGCGATTTTGTTACGCCGAGATTGGTCTCGTTACGGATCAGGCGGATCCGCGGATCGGAAAGATCCTGCAGATACGCGCGGCTTTCATTCGTGGAACAGTCGTCAATGATGATAAACTCAAACGCGCCGAACGTCTGCGTAAGGATGCTGTCGACCGCTTCTTTGAGAATGGGAACGGCGGTATTGTACGTCGGCATGACGACGCTGATCTTCTCGGTAAACTCCATAAATCCTCCGGCTGTCTTGAATTATAGTTCAAAGCTGCTCTTGTCCGGCAGAATACTGTCAAACGCATCGGCAAGCTTTGCCCGGATCGCCGGATATTCCGGATCGAACGCGCCGTCGTTGATGCAGACCGTCTCCACGGCCCGTTCCGTGATGCATCGATGAACGTTGTCGATCGTATCCCGGTTGACGATCATGGTCTTCGCGTCCGTTTTTCTCGGCGCGAAATTGCCCTCCGCAAGCTGCCACCACGCCGCCAGATACTGATTGACGTCCCTGTAATCCCGGAACTTGTGGCGGGACGTCTCTTTTAGATACGCCGGCTCCGCGTTCCAGACGGTCTCGAACGTCTTCTTGCAGAACGGTTGAGGTATGTGAGCCGTTTTGAACCCGGTAAAGCAGTTCGGATACAGAAACCGCATCGCCAGGGAACGCACGTTGTCGTACCACGGATATTTCAGGCTGAAATACTGCCGAAAGCGTCCGTGCTGGCAGTTCTTTTTTTGAAAATGCTGATTGATGATGCTCAGATCGTTCACAACGTGCATCTGCCACGTCCCCATATTGCCGTTGAAAACCGGCGGGGTCTCCGTAAACTGCTGGCAGGGCAATCCATCCTCCGTAAAGAAATCGCTCTTCCGCATGGGCCGCAGTACAAACATATCGTCGTTGAAATACACAAAATGCTCCGCAAGGCCTTCGATCCGGAACAGATTGATCTCAAGCGCGGTCGAATTAAAGCAGGGCAGCGTCCCCTCCGGCATGAAATCCTGATGGCGGACGACGTGCAGCTTCGGATTCGACGTGTCGAGAAACGGCGGCAGATGCCCCCACGTCACGAAATGGATCTTCCGGAACCACGGCAGATACCGTTCGACGGAACGAAACCAGTATTGCATCATTCCGTGATCGCGAAACCGGTAACCGGCCTCGCTTTCCGAAGGCGAGGCTGCGCAGTATTTGTTTTTTTCCGCAAGCCAAAGAGGATCGCTCCCATCGACCCACATCACAACCAGATCGACGTCCGGCATATCGTTATCACCTCGCTGCATCATAGTCCGTACAAAAGATCAGATCGTATCCATGAACGTCCGCTCGATCCTGCTGAACAGGATCAGCCCGATAAAGAAAATCAGCAGCGTCATTCCCCAGCTGATCAGGTAAAACCAGAGATTGAAATAACCGGAGCCGAACAGCGCATAGCGGAACGTCGTGACGATCGGCGTCACAGGATTCAAAAGGTATACCGTCCTCCACGATTCCGGGATCAGTTCGAGACCGTATGCGATCGGCGAAGCGTACTGCCACAGATGCAGCCCGAAGCCCACAAGCATCGCGAGATCGCGGTATTTCGTCGTGACCGACGATATGATGATTCCGCAGCCGACGGCAAGGATCAGAAGCTGCGCGATCAGAAGCGGCAGCAGCGCGAGCGCGGGCGTGACGCGGATCTCCGCCTTGCCGGTGAAAACGAAGAACAGCAGAAACCCGATCAGCAGCACGAACTGGATCACAAAGGAGATCAGGTTCGACAGCGCCGTCGAGATCGGCGCGACCAGACGCGGGTAGTATACCTTTCCCATCGTGGTCCGGTTTTTCAGAAACGTGTTGCTCGTCGCCTCCACGGTCGTTGAAAACAGACTCCAGCAGATGTTGCCCGCCATATAGAACAGAAATCCCGGCAGCAGGATCTCCCCCGGCGCATCCGCCGTAGTCAGCTTTGCAAGCTTCCCGAAGATCACCGTGAAGACGAGCGTCGTCAAAAGCGGCTGAATAATCGCCCAAAGCGGACCGAGCACCGTCTGCTTGTACATCGCGGTGAAATCCCGCTTCACGAACAGAAAGATAAGATCCCGGTACCGGAACGTCTCTTTGATATGCAGATCCATGAGCTTATGCTCGGATGTGATCGTTGTCTGAAATCCGGTGTTTTTCATATGTGCCGCTCCGCAGTCATTCTGTCTTGTTCCCCTCATGCGCTTTCCGCAGCCGCCGCTGCATTCCCCGATAAAAGCCGTTCACTCGCTCGTCTCCCGCCGATCCCTGTAACGGATCGTCTTTGCCGGATTCCCCGCAACGATCGCATATCCGGGAACGTCCTTTGTGACGATCGATCCCGCGCCGATGATTGCGCCTTTATTGACGTGCACGCCCGGAAGGATGATCACGTTCGCGCCGATCCATACGTCATCTTCGATCACGACCGGTTTGGTCTCCTGAAATCCCTGTTGACACATCGGGATCGCAAGGTCGGAAAACGCATGGTTGCGGGTATAGATCTTGACGCCCGTCCCCATCATAACGTATTTCCCGATCGTAACGTCGCCGTACAGTTCGGAATGCTCTCCGATCCCGGAATAATCATCGATCTTCAGGGCAAGATCGAAATAAATATGCGGCTCCAGATTCACGTTGTGTCCGCAGTATGCAATGAATCCTCTTGCAATACGTTCCCGCAGTTTTTGATAACGGCGTCCGTGTCTGGCCATCGAACGCGGCAGCCGGTTTGCGATCGTATACAGTCTCCCTGCAATATGGCTTTTAATGCTTCTGTGTTTTTTCATCGCAGATCCTCCTCCCGGTCGTTCGCCGGTGTTCCGGCTTTCTGCTTGCTCCCGGTCCCTGCGGGTTTTGCATGCAAAAGTGCATCGATCCCCCGGCGCGCTTTCTGGTTGATCACCTGCGGATCGGTTTCTTCGATCGTCATGCCCCGGATCTTCCGAATCAAACTGACCGCTTCTTCCTCGTCGTTGAACAGCGTCACGTTGCGAAGATCCCTGCTGCAGTCTCTGAACGGCGGGATGCCGGTCAGCGCCATCGGCTTTCCGAGTACGGCTGCTTCCTTCACCGTCAGCGGATCCGCCTCATACCTGCTGAACTGGACGTAACAGTCGCAATTCCCCATGAATCGGTACGGATTCTCCTGATTCCCGACCGGGATCACCTTTTCCCGGAGCCCGTTTTCAAGGATCGTCTCTTTCATCGCGCCGGCCAACTCGCCGTCCCCGACTACGATCCAGCGAAACGGTACACCCTGCGCGTCCAGAAGCTTTGCGGTCTCGACGATCCGCAGCGGGTCCTTTTCCGGGCTGAGCCGTCCGACGGTCAAAAGCCTGATTCCGCAGCCGTCCGGGTACTCCGGACACGGCGCCTTCGCACTCTGCCGGATCCCTTCGATATCGATCAGGTTCGGCAGAACGGAGACGTTTTCAAGCGCGGGGAACGCTTCCCGCAGAACCGTGCGCGCCGCTTCCGATACCGCAAAGACGCGGTCGTATCGGGGATAGTACTCCGCGTCGAGCCGTTTCACCGATTCCGGGAAGGTATACGCCCCATGATGGTAAAACGCGTATTTCCGCTTTGCCCGCACCCGGTCGATCACGTAATACTTCAGATTGCTGACATGCGAATACGCAATCGCGATATCGTACGCTTTGCGGATCCGCGGAACCGCAAGCCACCGCTTCTTTCGGAGCGCGCCGCAAAGCGATACAGCAAACCCGCGGCTTAGTACGCCTCGGCTTTTATATGCGGTCCTAACGCTTTCCGTGCCCGGCAGACAGATCCGGTTGACGCCGGCCGGAAGCCTGACCTCCTCCGGAAGGGAGCTGCGCCAGATCAGTACGTCGATGTCGCACGTTTCCCTGCAATATGCGACGAACGCGGCAAGGCTCTTTGCGATGCCGCCCATCATGAGCGAATCCACCGCAACGAGCATTTTCTGTCTTTTCGCCGGTATTGCCTTTTCCGTCTGCATACCTGTTATGCGTTCTCCTTTGCCGAAAAATATCCGCGGATCAAAAACGAGCCGTACATGACCTGACCGTACATGACCCTGTACCGGAACGGCAGACCCCGAAGATACTTCTTGTTCGCTTTGAAGTACCGTTTCTCCTCGGCGATGTACCCCTTCTGCGACTTGCGCATTCCGTTCCGAAGAAGCTGCCGCACCGTGACCAGCGCGTGACCGTACACCCATCTGTGCGCAAGCGCCGCATGCCGCGGAAACTGCCGCGCACAGCATTGCTCGACCTCGCGCGCTGCCTTCACGTAATCCAGCCGTTTCAGAGAAAATCCGCTCTTCATCGCGGAGCCGCCGTGCTGCCGGTAATGATAACCGACGAAATCGTCGATAAAGACGGTTTCCGCTTCGGAAAGCGTTTCGAACACAAACAGGACGTCTTCCCCGTAAGCATAGGGTTTGAAGCGGATATCGCCGATGCATTCCCGCTGGAAGATCTTATTGTACGGACCGTACATACAATCCTTGACAAACCCGTTTTCAAAGAAGCGGGAAACGACGTCCTCCGTGCTGTAAACCGCGGCTTCCGGCCGTTCGATCACGGTGCGGGTCCCGTCCGGCGCAATCCGGTCCAGCTGGCACGCGGCGATCCCGGCGCCGGACCGGCCGAGATCGTCCGTCAAACGTTCATACAGGTCCGGCTCGATCCAATCGTCGCCGTCGACAAAGGAGATATACGCGCCGGTCGCATGCTCGAGTCCGAGGTTTCTCGCCGAGGACACGCCGCCGTTTTCCTTGTGCAATACTCGAATGCGGCTGTCCTGCCGCGCATATTTCTGACAGACGTCCAGGCTGCCGTCGGTCGATCCGTCGTCCACAAGAATCAGCTCAAAATCCGCATAGGTCTGCCGTAAAACGGACTCGATGCAGGCGGGCAGATACTGTTCCAGATTACAGACGGGTACAATGATGCTCAGCTTGCCGCGCTCCTTCATCGCCCCGCCTCCTTTCCGATCGCGTACCGCCGGGCCAAAAGCCGATACAGCGGCTTTGCAACGCGGAACAGCCGGAACTCGATCCGCTCCTTCCGCCTGAGCCATCCGGAGACCCCGGCATAACGCTCCCGTACGTAGGCCGTGCATTCCCGCGTCTTCTCGGCATAGTTCTTTTCCTCGCCGCCGGCATACAGTGCGCGCAGCACGTTCATCCGTGCCCGGAAGCAGTAAACCTTTGCTGTCTCAAGAAGCTCCGGACGATGCGCTTCGATCAGCTTCAGCGCGGCGTCCTTTGCTGCGATTTCGTCAAACCGGCTCTCGCGGAAGGCCGATCCTGTGATGGAATCTTCGCGGATCCGGTAATGATAATACGGCGCGTTCAGGATCACGCCTTTTTTGCAGCGCGTCAGATATTGAAGATTGAAGATCAGATCCTCGCCGTGGATCATCCCTTCCGGAAAGCGCAGTTCTCCGATCCGTTCCCGCCGGTAGAGCTTGCCCCACGCGGCGTTGCTGAGCCTGCCGAATACTTCCTCCCACAGCGCTTTTTCGGTCAGGGGCTCGCCCCTGCTCTCCGTTTCCGTTTTTGGAATCGCTTCGTCTCCTGCAAACCGCCGGTACCCGCAGATCGCAAGATCGTATGCGTCCGAACAGATCGCATGCTCCATGCTTTTCAGCATCCCGGGGTCGATCTCATCGTCCCCGTCGACAAAGCAAAGGTATTCGCCGCGCGCGGTTTCCAGCCCTGCGTTTCTCGCGCCGGACAGCCCGCGGTTCTCCTGATGAACGACCCTGATCCTGTCGTCGATCGCCGCATAGCGATCGCAGATCTCCCCGCATCGGTCGGGCGAACCGTCGTCGACGAGAATGATCTCGAAATCGGTGACCGTTTGCGACCGGATGCTCTCGACGCACCGGTCAAGATACGCCTCCACCCGATAGACCGGGACGATCACGCTGATCATATCGACGCCTCCTTCTGCTTTCGATCCGGCTCCCGAAGACCGAACGCTTCCTCGAGATACGCCCGCGCCTTTGCCCGTTCCCCGCAGATCACCGTCTCCGCGTCTTTCATCACGGGCGGCACGGAAATCTCCCGCGCATCCGCCGCAATGCCGTTCCGTTCCGTGCCGAACCGGGTCAGAAGGTCCCGAATGCGCGCGTCCGCCATTCCGTCGATCGCAAGGAACGGCTTGCCGAAAATCAGCGAAAACGCCGTCCCGTGAAACGACGAGGTCAGCACCAGCGCCGCCCGGTCGATAAGCGACAGGAAATCATAGGGGCCGGCGTCATAAAGCTTCACAAACGGATTCATCCAATCGTTTTTGTTCCGATATCCGGTGATCACGACCGGAAGACCGAGCTGTTTTGCCGCCCGCTTTGCAAGCCGGATCTGCGCTTTCGAAGGCTCCAGGCAGTAAAACAGGATATAGCGGTCCGGATAAGGCTCGCTTTCGAGCTTCCGCCATTCTTCCGCGGAAAGCAGAAACACCGGATCGGGCATGAGCGCGATGCGTTCCTCGTCTAAGAACGCGCCGAGCGCCCCGCGGCTCTGCGTTTCCCGGACCGAGACGGACGCAAACGCTCTGAGCAGACCCGCATACCGTTCTGCGTCGAACCGGCTCCGGTCGATCGGCAGGGGACCGAGACTCGCGGCGTACGAGATCTTTTTTCCGCCGCAGCCATCGAACAGATACGCGTAACTGAAATCCTTTGCCCGGACGTTCCAGACCTGATCGCTGCCGGAGAGCAGCACGTCGAAGTCCGCCGCCCGTTCCGGCAAAGCGGAAGGGTCGGAAAACTGTTCCGTCACAAAAAGCCGCTCCGCGATAAACCGTTCGAATTTGTCGTGCTGCCGGTCGATTTTCCTTTTGTACGGAAGATACATCAGCCGCTTCACGACATTCTTTGGGGAATCCGCTTTCGGCGGCAGGTACAGCGCCTGCTGTTGTGCGCTGCGGAAGCCGATGATCCGGTATTCACAGGGGATGCGATGCTGTTGGAAAAGGTCGACGATGAACTGCTGCAGCGCATACGCCTGCAGTACGGATCCGTAATTATGCGAACCGAAAAACGTCATTGTGCCGATCTTCACCGTTTCCCTTGCTCCTCCTTTATGATTCCCATATCCCGTTTTGATGCCGTTTCTTCAGGACCCTTTGCTTGATCCGAAGGCTTATGCACGGAAACAGATATGTCAAAACAATATTCCCCTTTGTCTTTACGGACACGTCCTTTTCCCGCATCACGCGGCGAAAATGCGCCTTGATCCCGCTCCGGATCCGCGAAAGGACCGCTTCGTCCCGCTCGTGTTCCTGCTTTGCCTTTGCGCGAAGATACAGGAAGGTTTTTAAAAGATTCCGTTCCGGGATATACGCCGATCCGGGCGCCTTCTCCCGATAAAGCGCAAGCAGCTTTTCCTGCGCGCCCGCAAGCGAAAGCCCGCGCTTAAGCGAAAGCTCCTCTCCGTCCGTTTTTCTGGTATAGCGGTACAGCGGTTCGGATAGATACGCCGCGCGCCGCACGCCTTCCAGATTCTGCGCGCAGAACAGAAGATCCTCGCACTGCAGCAGCGATTCGTCCAGCGGCACGCGGATCCGTTCCCGCTTGAAAAGCTTGTTCCAAAGATAGCCGCGCATGCCCTGTGAACCGAGGATCTCGCGGTAAATCGTTTCGCCTTCAAAGACCGCGGTCCCGCCGTCGCCCTTCTCCGGGATCGCGCCGTATTCCGTTTCGTGGATCACGCCGCATCCGGCAAGATCCGCGTCATGCTCCGAAAGGGCAAAGAGAAGCTTCCGGTACATATCCGGCTCGATCCGATCGTCGCTGTCGACAAAGCCGATGAATGCGCCCTTTGCCGTTCTCAATCCCGCATTCCGCGCCGCCGCCGCGCCGCGGTTTTCCGTACGGATCAAACGAATGTCCGTTTCCCGCGTAAGGCGATCGAGAATCTCAGGCGTTGCGTCCGTCGATCCGTCGTCCACGACGATCGTCTCGATTCCGATCTCGTCGGTCCTGTTTGCAAGGACGGACCGCACCGCGCGTTCAACGGTCCGTTCCCCGTTGAACACCGGGATGATCACAGAGATCAGCTTGGTTTTTTCCTGTCCCGTCATTGCCGAACGCACCTCACAGATTGTTGAAGATCCACTGGAAATTGCCGATCCCTCCCGCATAGACGGAGTAGATCCAGTAAAGAAACAGACCGACAAGCACCGCGTAGACCGTAATATTCCGGGAGCGCTCGTCCTCGATCAGACGGAACAGATGCACATAGCCGACGGTCACAGCCGCGCCGGTATAGATACCGATCCTGCCGAAATAGGTGCTTCCCATGCCCGCCAGCATCGAGAACGCATGGAAGAACAGCGTATTCATATAAAAGTTTTGTTCCCGGTTGAGATTGTCCTTTCGGCACAAAACAAGGTACAGGATCACCGGAACAAACGCAACGAGGATGCGGAATATGCTGACGCTTGCGGAGAGATACACTCTGTCAAGGTCCATCGTCTTATCCTTGATGCTCCCGATGACCGAGAAAATAAAATCATAGGAAAACCGGATCACGATCGCGCCGATCGCCAGCAGCACAAGCTGTGTCACGTCCGCCTTCCGGTTGAGCAGGAAATACGGGATGATCATGACCGCCGCCGAAAAATGGAACATTGTCGCCGCGACAACGACCAGAATGTACTGCCACAGTTTTTTTTCAAGGACCAGCCGGTGCCCCGCGAACAGGATTGCCGCAGCGAGATACTGCCGGATGCCGTTGAAGCCGCCCTGCCACTGTCCGAGGAACAGATAGAACAGCATGCTCAGCAGAAACGACGGGCTTATCCGGTAGATCGTCAGCACGTACAGTCCGATCGTGATGCACGCGGAGACAAAGATCAGCGTCTGATCGTGATCGAAGACAAGACGACAAAGCTTTGCGAGCAGCTCAAAGCCGCCGTTCCGGAGCGAAACGATGCTTTTGAATATCTCGCTCCAGTCATCGACAGTCCAATGGTAATACGCCATGAAATCCGTGCCGACCTGATACCGGAACCCGGAAACCGATATCAGGATCAGCGCAAGCAACAGCACCGAAACCGGCTCCGGGCGCAGATAAACCCGCCCGTTTCTTCCGATCCGCGTCTTCGGAAACGCATCCGCCATGCCGCCGAATATGACCGTGGCCGCAAGAACCGCCCAATAAACGATCGACATCTCAGGACCCTCCGAACCCGCGGCACCGGTGCAGGAACCTGACCGCAAACATGGGTGTGCACGACTTCAGCACCGCCGTAACCGCAGGCTTCACGATCCAGCGCTTCGGAAATCCCAGAAGCCGGAAGCCCTGCGCCTTCAGCCGCACGACGTTCATCCGGTCCTTCGCCGTCCTGCGCTGCAGCGTTTCCCTGTTTTCCCGCACGTCGTACAGCGCTTCCGGAATGTTCTCGCCCCGGAACCCAGCATGGAAGAACCGGAACCACAGCTCCAGATCCTCCGCGCGTTCGGCGCGCTCGGAAACGGAATACCCGCCGAGCGCGTCATAGACGCTCTTATAGGTCATCACGGTTGCATGGAAAAACGGACTGCGTGTTTTCAGCGTCAGCTTGTCCGGATGCTCGGCTGCATGCCGGATGCCGTATGTGCCCGTCTCGTCAAAGCAACGCATATTCGTGCCGACAAGCTGTATGTCCGGATGCGCAAGAAGGTATTCCGTCTGCCGCAAAAACCGGTCCGGATGCGAGATGTCGTCCCCGTCCATACGCGCGATCAGCTCGCCCGATGCAACCGAAAGACAGCGGTTCAGCGTATAGGCGAGCTTCTTGTTCGTTTCGTTCCGGATAAGAACGATCCGCTGCGGGTCCCGCTTTGCATAGGAATCCGCAATTGCGTACGTTCCGTCCGAGGAGCCGTCGTCGCATAGGATCAGCTCCCAGTTCGGGTACGTCTGCCTCAGGATCGATTCGATCGCCTCCGGCAGCGTCTTTTCGCAATTGTAGATGCCCATGAGCACGGACACCTTGGGACACTCCGTCATTCCGCTTCTCCGTCGAAATAGGCTTCAGCCAGTTCCTTTTGAACGTTCACATCCTTGTAGGGTTCGGCGGAACGGATCGCGTCCGCCGCATAATCCTTCTCTCCGTCGAATATCAACCGGATCCGCTGCGCAAGCCCGCATACGTCGTTCGCGTCAGCCAGATATCCGTTTACGCCGTCGCTGATCAGCTCGCAGTGCGCTCTGTTGCGCGAAGCGACGACCGGCTTGCCGCAAAGCAGCGCTTCGATGACGTTCAGCGGCATTCCCTCGCGAAAGCTGAGGGCGAGCTCGGCGTCGCAGATCTTCATATACCGGTTCAGCTTTGTGGTATAGCCGAGAAACCGCACATGCGATTCCACGCCTTCCTGTCTTGCGAGCGCCTCAAGCACGCTTTTTTCGGGACCGTTCCCGGCGATCAGCAGCGTCGTGTCCGGATGCGTTTTCAAGACTTCCTTCAAAACGGCGATCGCCGTTTTCTGATTCTTGTTGGGCAGCAGCTCGCCGACGTTCAGCAGAATGCGTCCCGAAAGCCCGAGCTCCCGTTTGAGCTCCGCCTGCGTCCGTTCGTCCGCAGGACGGTATTTTTCGCTGTTCGCGCCGACGCTGTGCAGCCGGTATACCGGGCAGCGGAATTTCGACTTCGCAAGCGCATCATCCTCCGCATTGACCGTGAACAGCTTGTCCGTACAGTGAGAAAAAAGCTTTTCAAGCGGATAGGCCGTAAGCCAACTCAGGCGCGAAGACCCGCGATAAAAATGAAACCCGTGCGCCGTATAGTAGACCTTTGTGCCGGACTTTCTGTATTTTTTTGCCGCAAGTCTTCCGAGCATGCCGCCGACGGGCGTATTGCAATGCACCACGTCATAGCGATTCTCCCGCAGGATGGCTTTGAGCTTTTTGTAAGCCCTCAGATTGCTCCGGCTGAACGGCGAGCGCGAGAACGGTACGTCGAACACGGCGTCCGGATAGATCAGTTCCAGTCCGTCCTTCTCGTCGAGATTGTTCCGCGCGGCAACATGGATCTCCCAGCCACGCTCCTTCAGCAGCTTCATCAGCGGTTTATGAAACTGCCCGATATGGCTTTGTACCGTTGCAATCAAAAGTACTCGTTTCATCCGATCTCTTTCAGGTTTCTCAGGATCACGCCGTTCAGACGTTCCCGGTTTCCGTCGCCCGCAAAGCTGTTGTGCGGGGTGACGATGACGTTTTCCTGTGTCCAAAGCGGGCTGCTTTCCGGAAGCGGCTCCGGCTCGAATACGTCAAGAACCGCGCCGCCGATGTTGTCGATCCGTTCTTCCAGCGCGTTCTGATCCACGATCCCTCCGCGGGAAATGTTGACCAGAATCGCGTGCCGATTCATCAGATCAAGCCGTCTTGCGTCCATAATCCCGCGCGTCTCTTCGGTCAGAGGCAGCGCAAGGACCGCGACGTCCGCATTCGGCAGCATCCCGTCAAGCTCACCGATCGGGCGGATCGCATCAAAAGCTTTGTGTTCCCGCGCCTTTGTCGCAAGCCCGATCACGCTGCAGCCGAAGGCTCTGAACCGCTCTGCGCACGCCGTGCCGACGCTTCCGCAGCCGAGTATCAGTACGGTCTTTCCGCAAAGCTCTATAAGCGAGCGATCCTTTTCCCAGATCGCGCTTCTTTGTTTCGCATCAAATGCGCGCATCCGTTTATACAGCCAAAGCACCCCGCCCACGGCATACTCCGCCATCGGGATGCTGTATACGTCCTTCGCTGTGCGAAACGCAATGCCGCGCGCGCGCATATATGCCGTCGGTACATGGTCGAAGCCTGCAGACGTGATCTGCACATACCGGAGTTTCGGGAAACTTTCGATGGGGTGATGGGAAAACAGGTGATTGCCGATGACTCCTTCGACCCACGTCGCAGGGCATGGCAGGGCGTCGTCTTCCCGTTTCAGGAAGGCGATCTCATGTCCCATAGCCCGTATCGTGGGAAGGGCTTCTTCGGCATATTGCCATGCGCCTGTGATCAGAATATTCACCGATTTCTCCTCACCGGTCCATCTCGGAAAGCACCTGCCGCACCGCAAGGGCAAGCGCTTCTTTGTTTTTCATAAAGTAACTGCCCTCGGGACCCTGCTCCCGAAGACGTTGTTCACATTCCGCTTCAAGCGCGCGAAGCCCTCGCATCGCCCGCGAGAACAGCTCCTCGATGACAGCGAGATCCCCGATCGTCTGAATATTGCAGAAGCTTCTCGAAAGGATCGCGCCGGTCGAGCCGAGCCGATAATGCTCCCGAAGCACGATCTCCGCCGGAATGAGCCCGCGCCCGGGCGAGGCGATCCCGCCGATCCCGTAGGTTTTCCCATGGCAACGGAGCTTTTTGCAGATTTTCTCGACCGTGCCGTCGCTCATCGGCTCAAACAAGAAACGTTCGTGATACGACAGGGACAGATCATTGAGCCCGATATGGATCTCATCCGCCGCATCCGTTACGCCGACTGCGTCGATCAGCTTCGCCGCCTCTGCGGTCTCCAAAAGAAGCACTGTCTTTGCCCGCCCGTTGACCGCTTCCAAAAACCGGCTTGCCTCCGCTTCCGTTTTATAGTACGGCAGCATGACGATATCGGTGCCCGCCTTGATCACACGGTCGATCTCCTCTTCGGAGGCCGGATACCCATCCTCCTGCGTGTCGTGGATCGGATTGACCCGAACTAGCAGTTCGGAGCGGTCGATCACGCGACGGATCGAAGCGACGTCCCCGAAGGAATGCCGGTTCAGCGCAGTGTTCATGCCGTTCTGCCGCTGCGCCTTGCCGATATACTCCATATCCACGCAGATGCGATCGACGCCCGTGCCTTGGGCGATTGCGGCAATTTCCGGTCGATTTGTAATGTATATATATTTCAATGATTCTCTCCCCCTGTTTTGCGATCAAACCGTCGCGCCCTTGTTTTCGTTGCCCTTTCCGGAAAGCATGACGCCGACGGTCAGAAAAACGATCTTCAGATCCAGAGCAAACGAAACGTGATCTGCGTACCACACATTCAGACGCAGCCGTTCGTGCCATTCGAGTTCCCGTCTGCCGTGGACCTGCGCCCACCCGGTGATCCCCGGACGCACCCGAAACATCCGAAGCTGCTCCTCCGAATATCGGTCGATCGTCCACGGATGGTAGGTCAACGGCGGACGCGGTCCGATGAAGCTCATATCGCCGCGCAGGATGTTCCACAGCTGCGGAAGCTCATCGAGCGAGGTCGCCCGCAGGAACCTGCCGACCTTCGTGACCCGGCTGTCGTTCCGATCGCTGTAAACGCCGGATCCGGTGTGTTCCGAATTCTCCGCCATGGTGCGGAACTTGCAGATCCGGAAAACCTTCGCATCGCGCCCCAGCCGCTCCTGCCGGAAGACAGCAGGCCCTTTTGAGGTGCAACGCACGAGAATCGCGATCAAAAGAAACAGCGGGGACAGTACAAGAAGTCCCAAAACCGAAAACACGATATCCGAGATTCGTTTTACAAATGCCTGATACATTTTCCTGAGCCTATGCTTCAGCGCCGTGTCCCGCTTCTCTTTCTGTTTTTCTTCTTAGCATTCCCGTAGTAATACCCGTAACCGTACCCGTAATCGTACCGTTTCCGATCCAGCTTGCTCATGGTCACATTGTTTATGATGCAGCCGATCACCGGCGTCTGTGTCTGCTCCATCGTTCGCACAAGCCTTTGCAAACCGTCTTTTGTGATCTTGTTATACGCAAGGACCAGGATGCTCCCGTCACAGCGTTTCGCGATCTCCGCAGCGTCGATCACTGCGCCGATAGGCGGCGTATCGACGATCACCGCATCAAACTCTCTTCCCGTGTCCTCCATGAGTCGGTCAAATTCTTCCGACGTCAGAAGAGACAGCGGCGACTGCACCAGCTTACCCGCCGGCAGCAGATACAGATTCGGGATATCGGTCTGATAAATGACGCCGTCAAGTTCAGCCTGTCCCGACAGATAATGAGAAAGCCCGTTCTTGGTGTGCGTGATACCGTACCGGTTGATCAGGGTCGATTTTCTAAGGTCTCCGTCGATCAAAAGAACGGTCTTCCCCCGCTTTGTCATCCCATAAGCAATTCGGGTTGCCAAAAACGTTTTGCCGTTATTTGCATCGTGACTCGTGATTGCAATTCGCTTGATCTTCTTCCCCGCGAATGCGATGTTGGAACAAATTGCGTTGATCACTTCGTCCCCTGCGTAATCCAATGCCAAAGTCTGTCTGATCTCCGCAACGGGTCCTGAGTTGTTCGTTTCACCGCGATGCCTCTTCTCATAATACTCCGCATTCTCGCTTTGTTTGGGCAGCATGCCCAATGTTGCCAGTCCGGTCGCTTTTTCCACATCCTCGCCGGTCCGGATCTTGTTGTCGAGCAAAAACAGAAACACCAGCACGGCGATCGCCGCCAATGCACCGATGCCGGCAGCCTTCAAAATGATGCTTCTGAGCTTCGGCGTGACCGGGCTCGACGGGATCTGCGCGCTCTCAAGGATCTGCGGTTTCCGAAGCTCCATCTGTTTTTCGATATACGTCTGCACGACTTCGGAGTATGCGTCCGCAATCAGTTTCGCTTCTTCCGGATTGCCGGAGCTCACCGTGATATAGAGCAAGTGCGACCCCTTCGGATTGCTGACGGACACCGAATAGTCCGGCTTGTCCACGCCGTATTCCGAAAGCATCTTCTCCTTCACGGTTCCATGGATCTCTGCGATCTTGAAAACTTCCTGATAATCCACGGTCAATACGGAGCCGAGCTGCAGATCCGACATGGAGATGGTATTCTCCGATCCCGCAATATACAGCTTGGATGTGGCTTCATATACGGGTTTTACAAACAGCTTCGTATAGCCGCCCGCAAGCCCTGCGCAAAGAACGGCTGCGATCAGAACCCAGTAGATCTTGCCAAGCAGAAAATAGAACAGCGATTTCCAGTCGATCCCGCTGCTGTACCGCGAAGAATCGCTGCGCAGTTCACCCTGTTCCGAATACGTGCTGCCCTGATTTTGATTGCCGTTCGGCGTCATTCCATTCATCCTGAACCTCATTTTCTCTCTGTTTCAAACAATTATGTCCGCTCCGTACGAAAACACTGCAAATATCGATTCTCTTCGTACTTTATGACAGAAAACATCTCTATATAATACATCGAAATCGTATAACTTGTCAATGTTGCGCATTTAACACATTTTAGCACATCTGCAGCGCATCTGCAGCGCGAAGAGATTTGAGGGTTTACGGGCGGAAGAGGTTGTGGTATACTGAAGCATACGGGAGGAAGGGAAATGAATCGTTTGGTCAGAGCAGGCATATGGATCGGCGCAGTTCTGCTGCTGCTTTGCTTCGCGGCATGTAAAACGACGCCTTCGGAGACCGCGGCGGTTTCGGAAGCGCTGACGCCCGCGCCGCCTACGGACGTTCCGACGCCCGAACCGACGCCCGAACCGACGCCCACGCCCACACCGACGCCCACGCCCGTGCCGACGCCGACGCCCACGCCGACGCCGGAGCCGACGCCGGAACCAACGCCCGTACCGACGCCGTTCACGTTCCTGTGGATCTCGGATACGCAGAACTACGCCTGGACAAGAGACGAGGGGCTGAAAGCCATCGTTGCGTACGCGCTTCGGGAAAAGGAAAACCTGAATATCGTCGCTGTCGTGCAGGTCGGCGATCTTGTTGAAGACAATGCGCTGGACGCGGAATGGGAAAAGATCCGCGATTACCTGGAACCGCTGCGCGGCGTGATCCCGTTCTACTGCGTCGCAGGCAATCACGACGCCGGGGACCTCGGCAGCATCATCCTGAAATTTAAGCGCGGCTATGAGCAGTATTGCAGGTACGATCTGTGCGACGTAAAGGAAGAGGCGCAGCGCTATCACGACGGGGAGTGCTGGTATCAGCTTCTGGAGGAGCAGAACATTCTGCTTCTGGGGGTCGGATGGAGTCTCGACAAGAACACGGATGAGCGGGACGAATGGCTCAATTCCGTACTGGACACGTACAGCGCGTATCCCGCCGTGATCATCACGCACGGGTATCTGGAAAGCAACGGCCTCGTGCTGAAAGCGGGCGTGTCGCTTGAAAAGAACGTCATTTCGAAACACGCGAACGTCCGTCTGCTGCTTTGCGGACACCGGAGAGACGTGGCGCGGAAGGATACCGTCTATGAGGACGGCAGGACGTTTACCGCCGTCATGGTCAACCTGCAGAATGAGGATTATCACAAGACCTCGGGCTACTGTATGCTGGTGACGTTCGATCCGCTGTCGCGGTCGATCTCGTTCACAAGCTATTCGCCGGTCTACGACGATTACAATTATTACACAGATCCGTCGATCGAGACGTTCACACTGGAAAACGCCTTTTAGAAATGGACGCCGTTTCGGGATCCGCAAGGGGGTCCCTTTTTTGTTTGCACCGACAGATTTTGCCTGCGTCGGTCGTCTTACGGAAGAGAGAAAACGAATCGGAATTGTCAGACGCGGAGGAATGTGCTATACTGATCACAGCGCAGGGAACGGAGGAAACGCCATGTACGAACGAACGGAGTTTTATGAAAAGGTCAAGGAACGCCTGATCCGCTACGCAAGGGTCGATACGCAGTCCGATCATTACGGCAAAAACACGCCGACGACCGAAAAGCAGTTCGACCTTGCCCGGATGCTCAGAGACGAATTGATTTCGATCGGCGCAGGCGAGGTGTATCTCGACGAGACCGCGTGCGTGGTCTGCGGAAAGATCCCGTCGAACATGCCGGATGGCGGCGGAAAGCCGTTCGGGCTTGTCACGCACATGGACACCGCGCCCGACGCGCCCGGGGCGAACGTAAAGCCCTGGGTCCTTGAAAACTACGACGGCGGCGAGATCCTTCTGAACGCCGAACAGGGCATCGTGATGTCGCCGAAGGAGTTTCCGAGCCTGTTGCAATACGTCGGACAGGACCTCGTTCTCACCGACGGCACGACGTTACTCGGCGGCGACGACAAGGCGGCGATCGCGTCGGTCATGACGTTTGCGGAGCACGTTCTTTCGCATCCCGAGATCCCGCACGGACCGATCTCGCTGGCGTTTACGCCGGACGAGGAGGTCGGGGGACTTGCGAAGGATCTCGATTTCGACCGCTTCGGCGCAAAGGTCGCGTACACGCTCGACGGCGATCATCTGGGTTATTACATGGACGAGACGTTCAACGCCTCCGAAGCGACGCTTACGGTGAAAGGCCTCAGCGTGCATCCCGCGACCGCAAAGGGCATCATGGTCAACGCCGCGGACGTCGCGGGCGAGTTTCTCGCCATGCTGCCGCGCTTTGAAAAGCCGCGGTACACCGCGTGGCGCGAGGGCTTTTTCCACGTGATCGCGGTCAACGCCGACGTCGAGCACGCAAAGGTCGTTCTGATCATCCGCGACCACGACCGCACGCAGTTTGAGCACCGCGAAGCGTATCTTAAAAAATGCGCGGACGCGCTGAAAGCGGAATACGGCGAGAATCGCGTCACGCTTTCGATCGAGCAGTCCTACCGCAACATGAAGGAGTACGTGGACCGCTGTCCGTATCTCATCGAAAACCTGACGCAGGCGATCCGTTTGAGCGGACTTGAACCGAAGACGGAGCCGTTCCGCGGCGGTACGGACGGGTCGGCGCTCTCCGCGCGCGGGCTGCCGTGCCCGAACCTTTCCGCGGGCTACGAGAACGCGCACGGGCGGTTCGAATACGTCCCGATCCCGTCGATGGAAAAGAACGTGGAGATCCTGCTGCATCTTTGCGGACTCTTCGGCAGGATGAAAGACGATTGAGGAGGAAACACCATGGAAGAAAACGAGCGTAAACCGATCTTTACCAATACGCTGCAAACAAGCCATGAACTGTATCTGGAGCTGTTCCGCGCGATGCGCAAAAAAGTGAACATGATGATCTGCGTGATGGGCGCATGCTTTCTCGTGTATCTGTGCTATCAGCTGACGCAGTTGATTCGTGAAGCTGTGTTTTACGGTGAATCATTCGCTTCCAATGGCGCTTTCTGGCTGCTGCTCGGATGCGCTGTGCTGTGGGTGATTCTCATTGTCCGCGCGCTGCTGACGCCGAAGCGGGCCGTCAAGCGGCAGATGCGGATGAATCAGGAATCGTACGGAACGGAGCAGATGGCGGTCGAAATGGCGTTTTTCGACGACGCGATGGAGCTGCACAACCGGACGTCGAAAAACGAAACGCGCTTTGTCTATACCGCGTTCAAAAGGACCGCGGAGACGGAAAATCTCTTTCTGATATGGACGGCGCAGAATCAGATCATCGCGCTCAATAAGCTCGGCTTCGAGGGCACGGACATTCCGGGCTTCCGCACCTTTATGGACGAAAAATGCCCGAACGCAAAACGGAAATGGAGAAAGGCGGCGTAATATGAAGACGATCTATCTGGCGGGCGGCTGCTTCTGGGGCATGCAGAAGTTTCTGGATCAGTTCGAGGGGGTCAAGGAGACCGAGGTCGGCTACGCAAACGGTCCCGAGAAGGCGCCGAGCTATCGCGACGTCTGCGATAATTCCGGACACGCGGAGACGGTGCGCGTCGCGTACGACGAGGACGTGCTTTCGTTGCCCGAGCTTTTGCGGTTCTATTTCATGGTGATCGATCCGACGTCCGTGAACCGACAGGGCATGGACGCGGGGATCCAGTACCGCACCGGCATCTATTATACGGATGAGGATCAGCTTCCGGCGATCCGCGAAGTTTACACGGAGGTCGAGGCAAAGGAGGGCAAACCCCTTGCGGTCGAAGTAAAACCGATCGAAAACTTCTTCTCCGCCGAGGTCTATCACCAGAAGTATCTCGACAAGAATCCGGGCGGCTACTGCCACATCCCGACGCGGTATTTCCACCTTGCGGACAAAAAGGAGTGAAGCGTATGTTTGATTCGGTCGGCGTCATCGGTACCGGCGCCATGGGCAGCGCCGTCGCGCGGCTCGTCGCGGACAAAAAGCCGTTGTACCTCTCCAACCGCACGCCCGAAAAGGTGGAGAAGCTTGCGGCGGAGCTTTCCGCGCGTGTTTCGACAAACGAAGAGATTGCAAAGGACTGCGATCTGATCTTTCTTGCGGTCAAGCCGCAGATGCTGCCGGAGGTTCTGTCCGCGCTCGCGCCGGTTTTCGCGTCCCGCGCGGACCGGTTCGTGCTTGTCACGATGGCGGCGGGGCTGACCTGCGACACGATCAAGGAACTTTCCGGCGGCGCGTATCCCGTCATCCGCATGATGCCGAACACGCCGATCACGGTCGGCGCGGGGATCATCACCTATTGCGGAAGCGGCGCGGCGGAGGAGGAGCTTTCGGCGTTCGCGGCGCTGTTAGCCGACGCGGGTACGCTCGATCGAATCGACGAGCATCTCATCGACGCGGCAAGCGCGCTTGCGGGCTGCGGTCCGGCGTTCGTCGATCTGTTCCTCGAAGCGCTTTCCGACGGCGCGGTCGCCTGCGGACTGCCGCGAAAAACGGCGCTTCTGTACGCGGCGCAGACGGTCGAAGGCGCGGCAAAGGCGGCGCGTCTGTCCGGCGAGCATCCGGGGAGATTGAAGGACGTTGTTTGTTCGCCCGCGGGCAGCACGATCCAGGGCGTGCGCGCGCTGGAGCGGGGCGGCTTCCGCAGCGCGGCGATGGAGGCGGTGATCGCCGCTTACGAAAGGAATCTCGAATTGAAAAAAGGAGAATAACGGCATATGAGAAAGCTCGGTTTGATCCTGTTTTCCGCGCTGCTGCTTCTGACCGGCTGCGGACAGAGGACTGCGGAAATCAGGAATAACGACGACGGGAAACTGCGCATCGACGAACGGCATGTGATCGACTTTTACCTCGGAAACGACGAGGTCGGCGCGGAGCCGATCACGGCGCAATGCCTTGCGATCATCGGCGATCGGGAGCCGGATTCGGTGGAGACGGACGATTTCTACGGACCCGGCGGTTATATTGAAAACCATCAAATCAACGGCGCGGAAATTATACTCAGACATTACGAAACGACGCAGGGACAGCACACGGTGCTCCAAGCGGTGAATCTCGACGAAAGCCACGTGCTTGCGAGCGGGATCCGGATCGGCAGCACGGAGGAGGCGCTGAAACGCGCATATGGCGATAAACCGGAATTTTATTTTGAAGATCATTATTCCGATGACAATACACACGTATTCGTCCTGTACGGAGATTGGTTTGAACGCTATCTGATCCTGTTTGAAGTCAATACGGCGACGGGCAGGGTCGAAAGCATTTCCTACGATCTGGACGTCTGATATGGTACAAAAAAACGGCAGCGCGCGCTGCCGTTTTTCAGTCTGCTTTTTCAGTTCTTTCCGAGAAACTTCGACGCGGTCAGCGTCGAGAGATCGACAAAGGCGTCGGTCTTCTCGTCGTATTCGCCGAAGCCGAACATGTCGACCAGCGGTCTGCCGTACAGGATCTTGCCGCCCTTCTTCTCCGTGGTAGGCTGGTTGATGACCTCGCCCATAAAGACGAGCACCGAGCTTGTCCCGCCGTCCAGATTGAACGCTTCCTTGACGCCGAGCGATTTCATCATATTGACCATCATCTGCGCGTCCATGCCGTTTGCGTTTTTATGCTGGTTGTCGCAGTAGACCACCACGTAATGACCGGGCTCGTAATAGCCGAGGATGTTGCGCGCCTTGTATCCCATGTTGGAATAGCTCAGCGCGCCGGGTCCCTGTTCGCCGTCGCGGATGATGATCGGACCGAACTGCCATCCGTAGACCGCGCCGTTTTTGACCTCCTTGTTTACATCAAAGGATTCGGTCTTGAGATGGAAGGTTTTCAAAGACCCGTCCGCATAGATGAGACCGACCGCCCCGGAGTTCCAGCCCTTGTTTTCACGAAGCTTCTGCAGGACTTTGCCTTTATACAGGACCAGACCTTGGTTGTAGCTGCCGTTGATCGCAAGGACGGCGTTCTCGCGCACGGCGATACTCTGCCCGTACTCCGATCCTGTCTGAAACACGCCGTTGCCGAACAGTGTGTGCATCGAATTGATGTTCCGGACCCAGATATCCACGACGTACCAGGTCGACATCAGGTCGCGGTTCATCCGCTCGTCGCGCAGGTTTCCCTGATGCACGGTGATCGCGATTTTAAGCTCGTCGCTCTGATAGCTGTAATCCGCGTCGACGCCGGTGTCGTAATCCGGGAAATTGACGGCGATATCGCCCTCCCGCGGGGCACGGGTCGTTTCCGACGCTTTGGCGGGCTCCGGCGTCGATTCAGGCGTCGGCGCAGGCTCCTCCGTCGGCGCTTCCTCCGGCACTTCCGTCGGCGCTTCCGCCGGGATTTCCGTCGGCGTCTGGGTCACGATCACGACGACGTCCGGTTCTTCCTCGACAGGCGCGTTCGCTTCCTGCGGCACAGCGGTCGCCTCCGGCTGCGGAGCAATGGCCGGTTCGCCGCATGCGGCGATCAGCAATACGAGGATAAAAGCGCAAAGGCCTCGGAACAGTTTCATTTCAGCACCTCCGATCCGGATCGGATCACATATTCAATCATTTTATATTGTAGTGGAACGGCGCGTATATTGCAAGACAATCAATCAATATTCAGAGAAATTTGACATTTCAGGCTGCCGTAAAAGGGGTCAGACCATTTGTGGCGAGAAACATATTAAGATAATCTGCCGGAAGAAAAGGCAAATGACGCCTTTTCTTTTTATTTTTTCGCCGCAAATTATCCGCGTTTTCTTAACCACTTCGCTACGCTACGTTACAGATGTGCCGTCGCGCGTTTGATCGCGCGTCACCATCTTCAGTTGCATACGATAGTATAGCTCCATCGCGAAGAACGCGGATTCGGAGGCGTTCTGTCAAGAGGGATTTTCAAAGGCACATATGGTTTTGTCAGAATAAACAAACGAAGACCTTCCGGAAGACTATTCTTCCTCGGAAGGTTTTTGCTCACAATCGCACACATCACCGTCTCAGGCGGTGTATAAATGCGTTCTTCCGGAAAAAGAGGCTTCCCCCTTGAGGGGAAGCTGTCACCGATAGGTGACTGATGAGGTGTTCAGGGAAACGAACGCGATGCGTTCGTCCGATCCGCAAAAGCTGACGCTTTCAGCGTGTCCACCTCATCCGGCTTCGCTCACGCTGCGCCACCTTCCCCTCAAGGGGAAGGCTTTTGGTTGCGATTGAAAACATCCTTCAGAGAACTCCCCTTCTGAGGCGTTCTGTCAAGGCGGTAAGAAACGAAAGAGGAGATCATCGTCTCCTCCTATTAGTAGCAATGCTACAATAAAACAATTAATTAATCCGCATCAATCATATCAACCATTTGGAAAGTCAGGACCATTTTGAAAGCACCTTGCCGCGCGTGGACAGCGTATCGATTCCCTTTTGTCGGATCAATGATTCCTGTGCAAGACCCGCCATAATAAAGCATGCTCATGCAGTATTCAACATTAATACTTGTCGGCTTCTCGATACTTAATTCTATAATACTTCCGACATCTCCTGTCCACAGAGTTCTTCCAGTTGAGCTTTCACGCAAGATTGCCTTTTGTTTGTTCTTAAATGCATTACCGCCGGCAACAAGCCCAAACTTTACCCATACTTTCCCTCTGTTTTTCTCTTCTGCAATTGGATAAGCACATTGAGGACAAGTTCTTGCTTTATCGGATACCATTGTTCCGCATTCCGGACATTTAATCAGCGCCATAGTTATGTACCTCCCTTAAAATGTTCCGATTGATTTTGAATACCGTAAAGGTCCATAGGTTAATGCCACTACAGTGTCTCCAGTCATCTCGGCATTATGTTTTACGCCGCCTATAATAATGTAGACTTTTTCTCCTTTTAGCTTTATTGAATAACTACTTGAATGTGTATATTCGTTTTGCTCATCTTCTCTATACGGATGCATTGTTTTGTCGTACATTGTTTTATATAGGCTATAATCAGTTACTGATCCATCGTATTCAAACCGATAGCATTCCATATGTAAGTGAGCTTCACCAAATTCAGAAGACGTATAGGTATCCACATACGTGTACGTGTTTCCTGATAAATTCTCCGCAATCTTATGCTTGCGAACAGCATCTTTTATGATAACAATTACCAGTACTGATATAACAATTGCAAGTATTGCGCTAATGATAATGGTTATAGTTCTCTTCTTCATATGATTTCACCCAAAGCACAGAATTTGTATTCTATTTGATTAAGCCGCAGTATAAAATATAGCCACCGAGTAAAAACAGAAGTACGGCAAATATAAGTTTGAAAACCGCACCGACGATGCTTCCTTTTCCATTTCCACCATTGTTTTCCATAGGTGCATTACCTCCTTATCGTTCTGCCAACATTATACTCAATATATTAAGCATAGTCAATAGATTAAACATGTTATGATAATTCAAACAAACAAGGGAATACTATTGTCATGATTTCCTATCGCCCGTTTTGGGAAACACTGAACAAGCGGAATATTTCTACATATGAACTGATTTACCGGCAAGGTATTTCCGCAAATACAATCTACCGGATGAAGCACGATGCGCCGATTACGACAAAAACATTGAACGAATTGTGCTTTATTCTGAATTGTGCGGTCTCGGATATTATTGAGTATCAAAAAGAATGTGAATAGCTAGATTATGCAAAACACATCTATTGCCGAAAGCCGAGGTTGGTCGCCTCGGCTTTTGCTTTAGGGACCCCCCTAACCCCAATGTTTGCGTACTGGAAAAAGAAACTTTGGCAGTGTACGCACGTCCCGGCGGAAAAGGGTATCACCGCTATATAGTGGTGTGTAAGTGCGCTCTTCAACAAAGAGTCTTCTCGTCAAGGAGTAGGCTTTTTGCTTGAAAACACTCTTTATGGAGTATCTCTTCTGCCTCCCTTCCCGGCAACCTGCGCGGCGGGTCGAACGGTTACGGTTATTCCGTTTCCCTAAGATAGCTTTCCGAAACGTGCTTCGCAAAGTCCCATACGCTCTGCACAGCGGGGGACATCGTGTGCAGACGGTAGCGCAGAAGGCAGATCTCGCGGGTCATCGGCACGTCGGAAAACGGGATGAGCCGCAGGTTGAACGTATCGAGGATCGGCAGTCGCGGCATGATCGCGACGCCCGCGCCGGTCGTGACGGACGCGGCGATCGAGCTGTATTCGTCCGCCTCAAAGACGATGTTCGGCGAGAACGACGCCTTCTTGAACTTGTCGGCAAGCTCGCGGTAGATGATCGCCTCGTGCGAGATCGAGATGAACTGCTCCTTCGATACGTCCGCAAGCGTGACCGACGCGCGATCGGAAAGCCGATGCTTTGCGGGCACGGCAAGAAACAGCTCCTGCTTTGCGACGGGCAGATATTCGATAGAGTCGATCTCCGGCTTGCCCGCGATGAGAAGGTCCAGCGAGCCGTTCAGAAGCTGTTCGATGAGCCCGCCCGCCATGCCCTGATGGAAGCGGAACGCGGTCTGGCGGCTGCCGAGATGCGCATAGAACCGGTCGACGAACGACGGCAGCACCGAAAAGCTGACGGAATAGATGTAGCCGAGATTGATGATCCCCGCGCCGGGCGCCTTGAGCTCCTTCAATCGCTCCTGCCCCTTTGAAAGCTCGGACAGTGCGCGCTTCGCGTACGGCAGAAATTCCGCGCCGTACTTGGTCAGCGCGATCTGCTTGCCCTGCTTTTCAAACAGCGGCATGTTAAGCTCCTTTTCAAGCTTCGAAAGCGCGTAGGAAAGACTGGGCTGCGAGATATAGAGCAGCGCCGCCGCGCGCGTGTAGTGCAGGACCTCCGCCGTCACGCAGAAATACCGAAGCTGCTGAAGCGTCATATGCCCACCTCCCAAAGATGCGCGGACAGCGTGCGCCACGCGTCCAGAAGATAGGCCAAGGCAAGCACGTCCGCCGCGCCGCCGGGGGAGAGGTTGCGTTCGATCATCTCGCCGTCGAGCGCCGTCATTGCCGCGACGTGTTCGCTTTCGGGCAAAAACGCGATCGCTTTTGCGCGTTCCTGCACAAACCGCAAACCATCCGCGCCGCCGCGGTGCAGCAGGTTCGTGTCGTTCAGAATCATCATCACATCCAGAAGCGCCAGCGCGCCGGGATTCCCGGACGCTTTATGCGCTTCGAGCCGGTCCGCGCAGTACAGCGCGTGAAAAAATCCGTCCGCCGCTTCGCCGACCGCGCCGCGCGCGCCGTGCTCGGAATAGACCTTCGCGCCGTTCGTGTCCCGCTCTGATTTCGCGTGCGAAAGCCGCTCTTCCGCGTCGGATCTCGCAAGCGCCGCGGCGTGCTCGACCGCGTCGCCGCCGAATGATAACGCCTTGCCCATGCCGTACAGCAGCAGCCCCATCGAGTAGATCATGCCCTTGTGCGTGTTCACGCCGTTCGTCGCGGCAAACATCGCGTGCTCGGCGTCAAGCCCCGCGGCTTGCAGCGGTTCCATGCCCGCATCCTTTAGCCCCAGAAACACCGCGGCTTTGAAATACGGTACGAGCGACGCCGCGCTTTTTAAGAAGAGCGGCACGTCCATGTCCGTATGCGCGCCGTTGTTGTTCAGATCGACCAGCCCCGGCTTCGGCGTCGTTCTGAGCTCGCGCTCCAGCGCAAAGTGCGCGGTGTACGCGAGCGTATCGGCGCAGAATTCATTGAGAAACGCTTCCGTCGCCGCCTTGATCGCGTCAAGCCCGTGCGCGCGGCTTCGCGCGCAGTCCGCCGCGGGACCGCCGCAGATGAGACACCTGCGCGGAACGCTTCTGCTCAGCTTCACGCCGTCTTTGTTCAGCACGTCGAAATCGTATAGTCTTGCGGCGGGAAAGGCGTCTTCGATGCGTTCACACGCGGCTTTGACTTCGCCGGCGTCCGCGCGCAGAAGCAGCAGCGCTTCCGTGCCGGTGTTTCGGTCGAAGACGCGGCGCTCGATCCCGTCAAAGCCGAGCCGGTCGAAGAGGTCCAGTCCGCGGTCAAAGAGCAGCCGCGTCTTTGCGGTGCGCTTCACGTCGCCCGCGATGTTCAGCGACAGCGAAACAAGGCAGCACGAAGCGTCCGCCGATTGAAGCAAGGCGGATTGTGCATTTGCGCGGCGTTCGCGCGCGTCAAGCATTTCGGCTAACGTAACGGAGGATGGCGTCATAGGTCGTTTCGGGGACAAGGTCTTTGGCCTCTTCGGGTTTCCCTTCGCGGATCAGCGCGCGCACGCGGCTTGCGCTGATGGACAGAAGACGGGGGATCTCGATCAGTTCGATGCCGCTTTCGGGCAAAAGCTCCTTCATGCGTTCGTTGTAGGCGCGCGTGGTCGGCGAAAACGGCTCCTCGCCGACGAAGCGTTTTGTAATGTGCAGCGCAGGCGCGATCCTTTTTCGGAACAGCTCGATATCGAGGTCCGCCTTGACCCGGTCGGCGTGCTCCTCGTCGCGGATGAAGTAGGCGGGGAAGGTCTCGCGCGAGACGAGGTATTCGTCCGTATGTTCGACGTGACAGTTCGGGAGATGTGTCGTGCCCGCTCTCAGCATCTCATACCGTTCCTCCGGTGAAAACATCGAACCCGGCTCCGAGACGGAAAAGACGTACAGTGCGTCGCAATGCTTTGCGGCATATTCACAGAGGTACAGATGACCGCGTGTAAACGGATCGCCGTTGACCACGATCGCGCCGCAGGTACCCTCATAGCGCGGCATCGAGCCGAGCCAGTCGGAAAAGCCGTTTTTTCGGTCCTCCATCAGCACCGCGTCCTTCGTTTCCGTGATCGGATAGAAGCCGAGCGATCGGAACATTGCGCCGTTCTTCGGCTTCGTGCAGACGAAAAGCCGCCGCTCTCCCGCGCGCGCCGCCTCGGATAGAAGCTCCGAAAGCACCGTCGCAAACGCGCCTTCGCCTTCAAGATCGGGGGAGACGGCAAACTGTTTTAAGGTGTGTCCCGCGCGCGCGCCGCACGCGACGACGTTGAAATCGTCGTCCGTCATCAGCGCGACGACGTCCGCGTCGCCCTCGTCTCTTAAGCCTGCAGAGGATAGAAAATTTTTATAACGGATCTCGAGCCGCTTCGAAAGCGGCGTATAGAACAGCGAAACGTCCATGCCTGCCTCCTGCCTGCGGGGAAAAATCGCCGCATTCCTGGTTGAATTCGCGCGAAAACACCGGATCTCCCGCCGTTTTCCCGTTTTTTTCAGTATAGCAGACACGAAGGGCAAAACGCAAGAGAAAATTACATATGATAGAGAATCTCTATGAAAATTTATAAAAAATGTATTTGAAATCATGCATGGATGCCGATATAATCAAAAATAGAGGCGGCATGGACTTTCTGCCGCGGTCATATTCAAAAATAGCATGGGAGGAAAACAAACGATGATCCAGTATCACGCACAGGGCATGCTGTGGCAAAACGGCGCGCCGGTCCCCGCGCCGGAAGGCGTTGACAAGAGCGAGGCACGGCGGCGCACGATCGCTTACCAGATCATGGAAGCGCACTCCTCGTCGAACGAGGGCGGCGTCATGCACATCCATTTCGACGCGCTCGTCTCGCACGACATCACCTACGTCGGCATCATTCAGACGGCACGCGCCAGCGGGCTCAAGGAATTCCCGATCCCGTACGCCATGACCAACTGCCACAATTCGCTTTGCGCGGTCGGCGGCACGATCAACGAGGACGACCACGTATTCGGTCTCTCCGCGGCAAAGAAGTACGGCGGCATCTACGTTCCGGCAAACCAGAGCGTCATTCACTCCTACGCGCGTGAAGAGCTCGCGACCTGCGGCAACATGATCCTCGGTTCGGACAGCCACACGCGTTACGGCGCGCTCGGCACCATGGGCGTCGGCGAAGGCGGTCCGGAGCTCGTCAAGCAGCTTCTGAACAACACCTACGACGTAAAGCCCCCGGAAGTCGTGCTGTGCTATCTCACCGGCGCGCCGAAGAAGGGCGTCGGCCCGCACGACGTTGCGCTCGCGCTCGTCAAGGCGACGTTCGGCGAAGGTCTTGTGAAGAACAAGGTCCTCGAGTTTGTCGGCCCGGGCCTTAAGAACCTCCCGTTCGATTTCCGCAGCGGCGTCGACGTCATGACGACCGAGACGACCTGCCTTTCCTCCATCTGGGCGACCGATGACGAGATCAAAAAATATTACGACATCCACAAGCGTCCGTTCGCGTTCGAACAGCTCGAACCGGCGGAAGGCGCGTACTACGACGCGATGATCACGATCGAGCTTGACAAGGTCGAATCCATGATCGCGCTGCCGTTCCATCCGTCCAACGCGTACACGATCCACGAGTTCCTCGCGAATGCGGACGAGATCCTCGCGAAGGTCGAAGCCGAAGCGGCGAAGAAATTCCCGAAGGCGCACCTCGACCTCCGTTCCAAGGTCAGCGAAAAGGGCGTTCTGGCGGATCAGGGCGTCATCGCGGGCTGCTCCGGCGGTCTGTTCGACAACATCGTCGAAGCCGCGGATATCCTGAAGGGCGGCAGCACCGGCAACGGCTACTTCTCCTTCTCGGTCTATCCGACGAGCGTCCCGACCTCCCTTGCTCTCACCAGAAACGGCAAGACCGAAGCGCTTTTGGAAGCGGGCGCGATCATCAAGCCGTCGTTCTGCGGACCGTGCTTCGGCGCAGGCGACGTACCGGCAAACAACGGGCTTTCGCTCCGTCATACCACGCGTAACTTCCCGAACCGCGAAGGTTCGAAACCCGGCGAGGGACAGATCTCCGTCGTCGCGCTGATGGACTCCCGTTCCATCGCGGCAACGGCGGCAAACGGCGGCTACATCACCGCCGCGACCGACGTCGAGTACGAGACCGAACGCATCCCGTACGTGTTCGACGATTCCGTGTACGCAAAGCGCTGCTACAATGGCTTTGCGCATCCGCATCCCGAAGAGGAGCTCATCCTCGGGCCCAACATCACCGACTGGCCGAAGATGTATCCGCTTTCCGAGAACCTGCTCGTCGAGCTTGACGCCGTCATCCGCGACCCGGTCACGACGACCGACGAGCTGATCCCGTCCGGCGAGACCTCTTCCTATCGCTCCAATCCGCTCCGTCTTTCGGAGTTCGCACTGTCCCGCAGAGTCCCCGAGTACGTCGGACGCAGCAAGGCAGTAGCTTCGGATGAGGCGGCAAGACGTGCCGGCGAGAAGCCCGAAAAGCTCGTGAAGGCGCTTTCTGCGGTCGGCGATGCCGAAGAACTTCTGAAGAACACACAGTTCGGCTCCTGCGTGTTTGCGAACAAGCCCGGCGACGGAAGCGCGCGCGAACAGGCGGCGTCCTGTCAGAAGGTGCTCGGCGGCTTCGCGAACATCTGCTATGAATACGCGACCAAGCGCTATCGCAGTAACTGCATCAACTGGGGCATCGTGCCGTTCACCCTCAGGGA
Organism: Clostridia bacterium; assembly: GCA_017524445.1. Classification (GTDB taxonomy): domain Bacteria; phylum Bacillota; class Clostridia; order Christensenellales; family CAG-138; genus UBA3792. The sequence goes on from JAFXVP010000060.1 coordinate 37,933, forward strand.
AGGCGACGCGTTCCCGTACGAAGAGGGCGATTTCGTGTTTGTGCCCGGCATTCGCGCGGCGATCGAAAACGGCGTTGAAGAGATCCCGGCAAAGGCGATCCGTAAGGACGGCACGGTCGAGGACCTCATGCTGTACGTGAAAGGCCTCACCGAGGACGAGAAGACGATCATCCTCGAGGGCTGCCTGATGAACTACTACGCGGCGCAGAACAAATAATAAAAACCGTCGGCGGGGCGCAAGCTCCGCCGGCGTTCGTGCATAAAAATAGCTGACGAACCTAACGGTGTTCTCCATAAAGGGCTTAACCGATGGATCGTCAGCTACGAGTAAAAGTATAACGCTATTTATTCAATTTGTCAATCGTACTATTTTTTTCAGGAGGAACCTATGGAAAAGATCAGAATGACCACCCCGCTCGTCGAGATGGACGGCGACGAAATGACCCGCATCATCTGGAAGATGATCAAGGACGAACTGTTAACACCGTTTATCGACCTCAAGACCGAATACTACGACCTCGGCCTTCCGAAGCGCGACGAGACCCGCGACCAGATCACCAAGGACGCGGGCAACGCGATCAAGAAGTACGGCGTCGGCGTCAAGTGCGCCACGATCACGCCGAACGCGCAGCGCATGACGGAGTACAACCTGCACGAGATGTGGAAGAGCCCGAACGGCACGATCCGCGCGATCCTCGACGGCACCGTGTTCCGCGCCCCGATCATCATCGACAGCATCAAGCCGGTCGTCAAGAACTGGCAGCTGCCGATCACCATTGCGCGTCACGCGTACGGCGATCTCTACAAGGGCACCGAGTATCGCGTCCCCGAAAAGGGCAAAGCGGAGCTCGTCTTCACCGGCGAAAACGGCGCCCAGTTCCGTGAGACGGTCTACGATTTCGAATGTCCGGGCATTTTGCAGAGCATCTACAACAAGGATACCTCGATCGAATCGTTCGCGCATTCGTGCTTCAAGTACGCGCTGAACACCAAGCAGGATCTCTGGTTCTCGGCAAAGGACACGATCAGCAAGAAGTACGACATGAACTTCCGCAACATCTTCCAGCGGATCTACGACGAGTGCTACAAAGAGGAATTCGAAAAGCTCGGCTTGACCTACTTCTACACCCTGATCGACGACGCGGTCGCGCGCGTTATCCGCAGTAAGGGCGGCTTTATCTGGGCGCTCAAGAACTATGACGGCGACGTCATGAGCGACATGGTCTCCACTGCGTTCGGTTCCCTCGCCATGATGACCTCCGTGCTGTGCAGCCCGGACGGCAAGTTCGAGTTCGAAGCGGCGCACGGCACCGTCACCCGCCACTACTATAAGTATCTGCAGGGTGAAGAGACCTCGACGAACCCGATGGCGACGATCTACGCATGGAGCGGCGCTTTGAGAAAGCGCGGCGAAATGGACGGTCTCGACGATCTCGTCAACTTCGGCAACAAGCTCGAGGAAGCGTGCGTCGAAACGCTGAACGACGGCATCATGACCAAGGACCTCGTGAACCTTGTCGAAGGCATGAAGCCCACCGCGGTCAACACGATCGACTTCATCCGTGCGATCCGCGCACGCCTCGAAAAGAAGCTCGGCGCATGAAGATCGTAAAGGCAGCACAGGCAGGCACGGTCGAATCGAGCGACATCGTCGTGAAGATCGAGCCGAACGACGCCGGGCTGGAGATCGAGCTGACCTCCTCGGTACAGCAGCAGTACGGCGCAAAGATCGAAGCCGTGATCCGCGAAACGCTTTCGGAGCTCGGCGTGGAAAATGCGCGCATCGTCGCGATCGATAAGGGCGCGCTGGACTGCACGGTCCGTGCCCGCACGCAGGCGGCGGCGTTCCGCGCCGCGGAAAGCACGGATTATCCGTGGAAATAACCGAATCAGAAAAAAGCGGATCCCTTCCGATGAGCGGATCCGCTTTTATGTATGTTACAGCGTAATATTGCATCTTGCGTTCCGGATGGTTGCAAAGGGAAACGGAAGCGGCTACAATTACGATACAAACCGCAGGTGATTTCCTCAAAAAGCTTGTGCCGCAGGGTGCGGCGTGATACAATAAAACCAATCGCGGGCACGCTTTTGCCGAAAACGCGCGGCGACCGGATCCCGGACGCGTCCGCATCAGATTTCCAAAGGAGGCAAACGCCATGAATTTCCAGAATGCCGCTGAACTTCTTTCCTCCGTCAAAGCCAATATCGGCAAAGTGATCGTCGGCGAGGATGCCGTCACGGACCTGCTGCTGACGGCGCTGTGCTGCGGGGGACACGTCCTTTTGGAGGATATGCCGGGCACCGGAAAGACCGTGCTCGCAAAATCGCTCGCCCGTTCCGTCGCGGGCGAATTCCGCCGCGTCCAGTTTACGCCCGACCTGCTGCCGTCCGACGTGACGGGGCTCAATTATTACAATCAGAAGGAAGGCGAATTCGTGTTCCGGGCGGGTCCGGTCTTCTGCAATATTCTGCTTGCCGACGAGATCAACCGCGCCACGCCGAGAACGCAGTCCAGTCTTTTGGAATGCATGGAGGAGCGCCAGGTCACGCTGGACGGCGTCACCCGCAAGCTGCCCGCGCCGTTCCTCGTCATCGCCACCCAGAACCCGATCGAGACGGCCGGTACGTTCCCGCTGCCGGAGGCGCAGATGGACCGTTTCTTCATGATGCTGTCCATGGGGCTGCCCTCGCGTGAGGAGGAGATCGCGATCATGGAGCGGTTCATGCGCGACGATCCGCTTGCCGAGCTTGAACCGGTGTGCTCCCTTGACGATCTTTCGGCGCTGCAGGCGCTGCGCAAAACGGTGTTCGTGCATCCGTCGATCCTCGGCTATATCGCAGATCTCATTGCAGGCACCAGAAAAGAAGAAAACGCCGTTTCCGGGTCGAGCCCGCGCGGAACGCTCGCGATGCTCAACGCGACGCGCGCCTACGCCATGCTGAACGGACGCGGCTACGTGACGCCGGAGGACGTCAAGCTGCTTGCCGTGCCGGTGCTGTCCCACCGCATCGTGCGGGAATACGGAAGCATGGATCGCCGCAGCGGCGAACAACTGATCCGCACGCTTCTGGATCAGATCCCCGTGCCCACCGAACGGTTCGAAAACTGAAGCGAAGACGCGGCGCAAAGGAGGTGATCGCTTGCTGATTTTCTGGATCCTGCTCGGATTCGGCTTTTTGGTGATCCTGCAGAGAGCGATCTATAACGTCCGCTGGAATAAAAAGATCTCCGTCACGTTCCGGTTTTCGAAGCGCGCCGTCACCGAGGGCGAATCCGCCGAGCTTTTTGAACGCAGCGAAAACCGCAAGCTGCTGCCTCTGCCGGTTTTCGGGTACTCGTATACGCTGTCCCGCAGCTTTGCGTCCGTTTCCAAATCAAAAGAAAAGACGATCACCATGCAGCGCAGATTTGCGCTTCCGGGGAGGCATGCCGTTACGAACCGCGCGACGATCGGCGGCCTTTCCCGCGGCATTTACTGCGTGGACGTCGTCACGGCGAACGCGACGGACCTGTTCCATTTGATACATCTGGAATGTGCGATCCCCTTTTCCGCGACCCGTCTGACGGTTTATCCCGCGAAGATCCCAGTCCAAAGGTTTTCCTTCCCTGCGCGCCTGATCCTCGGTTCGGTCACGACCAGACGGAGAGCGCAGGAGGATCCGTTTGCGCTGCGTTCGATCCGTCCCTATGAAATCTACGACAGCCCGAAGATCATCAACTGGAAGGCAAGCGCAAAGACCGGGGAACTGAAGGTCAATCAATTCGAATATACGACCGATGAATCGCTGCTGTTCCTGCTGGATATGGGAAGCGGGAGCTTTGACGACAGGGAGGAGCTGATCCGGCTGGCGTCCTCCTTGAGCCTGTTCTTCCTGCGCCGCGGCGTCAGCGTGTCCATGATGGCGAACTGCCGCGACTGCATCATCGGCAGACCGATCCGCGTTCCGCCCGGAGCGGACGCAGGACATCAGATCACGGTGGACGAAACCCTCGCGCTGATCAAGCTGACGATCCCCGTGACGGAGTCGTTCCGCGATTTTCTCGCGGGCGTTCCGCACGAGGCGCTGAAGCATTCCCTGGCCGTCGTGCTTTCCGCCGATCCAACCGGAGACGCGCGCGCGGCGTTTCTGGATACGCCCGGGATCCGGGACGGATACTACGTTTCCGTTCAGAAAGACGGCGACGTCAAAGCGGAGAGCCGGCTGCAGCTTGAGATTTTGGACACGTCGGCAAAGGAGGTGCGTCTGTGAAGGAACTCAGAGGACTGGAACGCCGCATCCGCCTTTGCGAATGCATCCATCTGGCGCTGATCACACCGTGCATCTCCCTTGTGATGGCGCTGTTTGTGAAGGAAGAAAACGAGCTCGTCTGGCTGCTGATGGCGCTCGGCGCGATCATTCCCGTGCAGCTGATCCGGTTCATCTGCGACCGTGTCGGCAATCCCGTGAAAAAGGCGCTGCTGTCTCTTGCCGTTGCCGCCGCGGCGTCACTGCTGACGCTCCGGCGCTATTATTGGATGTGCTATCTTGCCTGCTGCATCCCGATCCTTTTGAGCGGGCTGATCCTGCCGCGTCAGAAAAACCGGCTGATCTTCACGACCCCGACGCTGATCGCGCTGCTCCCGATGATACTGATCTATGCGCTCGGCAGGGTCTATCCGAAGCCGCTGCTTTGCGTCGTTTCGGTCGTTCAGGCGGCGCTGGTGACGCTGAACTATTTCCTTTACATGAATCAGACCCGGTTGCTTGAGGACATCAGTACGGCTGTCATCGGGATGAAAGCCAACGTATCCGTGACCGGCATGATCCGCCATAACCGGCAGTTCTTTATGGGATTCCTGCTTCTGGCAGCGCTGATCCTTGTCGCTGTTCCGCTTCTCATGCAGCCGCGGGAGCAGGAGAAGCACGAACCGCTTCCGGAATCGACCTGGTCGGCGGAGCCGGAGGAAACGCCGGAGCCGGAACCTCCGGAAGAAAAGAACTACCGGGAATCGCCCGACGGGAAGCCGCTCAATATCGAGCAGATCCTGGATTACGGTCCGTACATCATCGCCTTTCTCATCCCGGCGGGCGGCGTTGTCGGGTTCATTGCTTTGATCTGGATGCTGATCACGAGCATCACCAAACGGAAAGACGGGCCGCTGGAAGTCGAAGACGGCATGACGGTCGAACGGCTGAAACCGGAGCGCGTCCCGCGGGAAAAGGAGCGTCTGTACGGCTATGAAAAGAAGATCCGCCGCGGGTATGAAAAGCTGATCAAAGCCCGCGTACCGGGAAAAACGCCGCTTGCCGCCAAGACGCCGACGGAGCTGGAGCAGGCTGCCGAACTCGGCGGCGACAGCGCCGAAACGATCCACACGATCTACTGCCTGACGCGCTACAGCGGCGAGCCCGTCACAAAGGAAAGCTACGCCGCGTTCAAGGAAGCCGTCCGCACGGTGTCCGCACAGCAGGACGCAAAGGACGACCCGAACCCGCAGGAATAACGTATGAGAACAAAAAAGACGGCGCGAAGCCGTCTTTCCTGCATTTTCTCAGTCGATCTTAAAGAGCTGGCGGTTGTCGAGCGCCCACTGCCGTTCGGAAAAGCCGTCCTTCGAGACCCCGTCCAGCGCGGCGTCCATTTCATACATCTTGCTGTCCAAAAGGTCGCAGACAGAAAGCACCTCCGCCTCCGGGAACATCGGAAGTCTGGGACTTCCGAACTCCGGCTTTCCGTGGTGTGAAAGGATCATGTGCTCAAGCAGCATCGCCGTTTTCGGCTCGATCATCGTGATCTCCGCGGCGGCGGCGATCATTGCCATACCCATATTGATGTGTCCCAAAAGCTGTCCCTCGTTCGTGTACGCGCCGGCAATGCCGAGCGTGTCGGCGTCGAGCTCACGGAGTTTTCCGATATCGTGCAGGATCGCGCCCGCAAACAAAAGGTCCTTGCGGAGCGAGGGATAGAGCGCCGCAATGCTTTTCGCAAGATGCAGAACCGCACAGGTGTGATGCAAAAGTCCGCCGCGCGTCGCGTGGTGGAGCTTGACCCCCGCGGGATAGATCAGAAGCTGATCGCGGTTTTCGCGCAGAATGTACTGCACGATGCGTTTGAGGTCCTCATCCGAAAACGCCGCCGCCGTGTTATAGAGCTCGTCATACATTGCCTGCGGGTCGTAGGGCGCGGTCGGGATGATCCCGCCCATGTCCACGTTGTCCTCCGGCGTTGATAGGCGGATCCGGTCGATCTTGAACTGCTCGGTGTCCTTCCACACCTGCACCGTGCCGCGCACCTTGACGATGTCGTTCACGTCATAGCTGCCGTGCGTCACGCGCGAGTAGTTCCAGAGCTTTGCCACGCACTCGCCGTCAGAATCGGCAAGCACCATGTCGAGATATTCCGTTCCCTTGACGTCCGTGCGCACCGCCGCGCTCTTTACGAGGCAAAAGCCCTCCGTCGTGCCGTACGCTTCCCTGATCAATCGCATTTTTCCCATAGTCCGATCCTCCTGTTTTTACCAGTATAACAGACTTTTGCGAAAATTTCCACTATCCGTTGTACAAAAACGGATGAATATGATATACTGAACCGTCGAACGGACGCGAAAGGAAGGTTTTATGGAACGGCAGCGGTTTGAAGTGATCGTCATCGGCGCGGGACACGCGGGGCTGGAGGCAGCGCTCGCCTGTTCCCGTATGGGTTTATCGACGCTGCTTCTGACGCTCAATCTCGACAGCATCGGCATGATGCCCTGCAACCCCGCGATCGGCGGCACCGGCAAGGGACACCTCGTGCGCGAGGTCGACGCCATGGGCGGCGAAATGGGACTTGCCGCGGACGATACGCTGATCCAGATGCGCATGCTGAACACGAGCAAAGGTCCCGCGGTCCATTCGCTTCGCGCACAGATGGACAAGCGCCGCTATCACGAGCGCATGAAGCGCGCCGTGGAGCGGCAGCAAAACCTCACGCTTGTACAGGGCGAGGTCACGGAGATTTTAACCGAAAACGGGCGCGTGTCCGGCGTCAAAACCGACGAGGGCTTTTCCTACGCATGCCGCGCGGTCGTGCTGTGCTCCGGCGTGTACCTCAAAAGCCGCATTCTCATCGGCGAATGGTCGCGCCTGTCCGGTCCATGCGGCATGATGCGAAGCGAAGGGTTATCCGACGCGCTCCGCGCGCTCGGCATCCCGCTGCAGCGATTCAAGACCGGCACGCCCGCGCGCGTTCGCAAAAGCTCGCTCGATCTCGACGAAATGGAGATCCAGCGCGGCGACGAGCCGACGCCCGCGTTCTCGTTTCTGAACGGTCGGCTGAACCTACAGCAGGACCCGTGTTATCTTACTTATACGAATCAACAGACGCACGATATTATTCTCCGTAACCTCGACCGTTCGCCGATGTACGCGGGACGCATCCACGCGACCGGCACGCGCTACTGCCCGTCGATCGAGGACAAGATCGTGCGTTTTCCCGACCACGACCGGCACCAGATTTTTATCGAGCCGGAAGGCAGAACGACCGAGGAAATGTACGTGCAGGGCATGAGCACCTCGCTGCCCGCGGACGTGCAGGTCGATATGCTGCACACCATGCCGGGGCTGCGGCATTGCGAGATCATGCGCCTCGGCTACGCGATCGAATACGACTGCCTCGTGCCGAACGTGCTGAACCTCTCGCTGATGGTGAAGGATATACCCGGTCTTTTCACCGCGGGACAGGTGAACGGGTCGAGCGGCTATGAGGAAGCCGCAGCGCAGGGCTTCTACGCCGGCGTGAACGCCGCGCTGTACGTAAAGGGCGAGGAGCCGTTCTTCCTCGGGCGGAGCGACGCCTACACCGGCGTGCTCGTCGACGACCTTGCCACCAAGGGCACGCCCGAGCCGTACCGCATGATGACAAGCCGCTGCGAGTACCGGCTGCTTTTGCGGCAGGACAACGCGGACCTGCGGCTCACCGAACGCGCAAGGCGGCTGGGGCTTGTTACCGACGAACGCTATGCCGTGCTGCAGCGCAAAAAAGAGGGGATCCAAAGGGCAATGGAGCGTCTCGGCACGCATGTCCCGCCCTCTGACGCGCTGCGCGTGTATCTCGAATCGATCGGTGAAAGCGTCCCCAATTCCGGCGCGAAGCTCTTTGACCTATTGAAGCGCCCGAACGTGCGCTATACCGATCTCCTTACGCTTTTTGACTGCCTCGAACCGCTCGAACCCGCGGTCGAGGAACAGATCGACGTCATGGCGCATTACGACGGCTATATCGAAAAACAGACCGAACAGGTGCGCCGCTTCCGTGCGATGGAGGATACGCCGCTGCCGACGGATCTCGACTATATGACGCTCGACGGGCTGCGGCTCGAAGCGCGGCAGAAGCTGAACGCGCTGCGTCCAAGTAACCTCGGGCAGGCGTCGCGCATCTCCGGCGTGTCGCCCGCGGACGTCGGGGTACTGCTTGTCTATCTCAAGAGAGGATCGAACCATGCGTGATCTGCTGAAACAAACGATTCCGAATCTGACCGACGAAGCATGCGACAAATTTGTCGCATACTATGACCTGCTCATCGACTGGAACGCGCGGATGAACCTGACCGCGATCACGGAGCCAAGCGAGGTCGCGAAAAAGCACTTCTACGATTCGCTCGCGGCGCTTCCGTATCTTCCGGACGGCGCAAAGATCGCGGACGTCGGCACGGGTGCGGGCTTTCCCGCGATCCCGCTGCTCATTATGAATCCGACGCTTCGTATCACGCTCGTCGATTCGCTGCAAAAGCGGCTGACGTTCCTCGAAGAAGTGCTGAAAACGCTTGATTTACGGGCAGAGATCGTCCACGCGCGGGCGGAGGATTTCGGAAGAGACCCGAAGTATCGCGGCGCGTTCGACGCGACGGTCTCCCGCGCGGTGGCAAGCTTGCCGGTACTTTTAGAGCTTACGGTCCCGCTTCTTCGCGTCGGCGGCAAGGCGTACTGCTATAAGGGCGACGTCAGTGAAGAGCTTCCCCTTGCAAAATCCGCCCTGCATCTCTTACACACGAGCGCGGAAGCCGTTCCCGTGGCATCGGACTACGGCGCGCGCACGCTGGTGATATGCACCAAAAACGCACCAACACCGTCAACCTATCCGCGCAAGGCGGGATTGCCGAGCAAGAAGCCGCTGTAAGACAGACGGCGCAAACAGAGGCCCCCTTGTGCAAAGGTGACCGGGGGATTGTCTAAAGCATGCATTGACAATCCCTCCGGGTTCGCTTTGCTCACCCACCGATCCCGAAACATGGTCGTTGCGCGTCGTTACACTCCTTCAACTCCCTGTTTCGGTCGCAGCTTACCTCGCTTCTCCCCACACAGTGGGCGCTCGGGCCGCTGCCCCATTTACACAAGGGAGGCAAGGAGAGCGGTCTACCCGCGCAAGGCAGGCCTGCCCGCGAAGAAACCGTTGTAAGAGATTGATATAAAGGAGGTATTATCATGTTTAAAAATCCGGGAAGAATGATTCGATATGCCGCTGTTGTTACAGTCTTTCTTATTGTACTTGCCTGTGTGGTTATTGTGTTGGCTACCAAGATGGAAGGAGGATTATCGGTCGCGCTGATACTCGGCGGTATAGTTGTTGGACTTGTGATAGCGCTCTTTCTGGATGCATTCGGGGCGCTGGTCGAATCGAACGAACGGATAGAGGAAAACACGGCGCGGCTGAAGAATATAGAAGACGCGCTTAAGAATCTGAAGCTTGATATCACTTTAACAGAGGACGACGAGGACAACGCATGAAGCAATACATCATCGACGCATTTACCGACAAACCTTTCCACGGCAATCCCGCGGCGGTTTGCGTCACAGACCGCTGGCTTCCGGACGAAACGATGCAGGCGATCGCGGCGGAGAACAACCTTGCCGAGACCGCTTTTGTCGTGAAGGAGGGCGACCGTTACCGCATCCGGTGGTTTACGCCCATGACGGAGGAGGAGCTGTGCGGGCATGCAACGCTCGCGGCGTCGTTCGTGATCCTCTCATATTATGAACCTGACGCGGACGAGGTGCGCTATACCTCGATCAGCGGCGAGCTTTCGGTAAAGCGGCGCGGCGATCTCTTTGAATTGAACTTCCCGACGTACGAGCTTCTGGAAATTCCCGTGACCGACGAAATGGAGCGCGCGTACGGCGCGCGTCCCGAAAAGGCGATCCTGGGGCTCGATCTCAACTGCGTGTTTGAAAATGAGGCGGTCGTGCGTGGGCTGAATCCCGACTATACGCTTTTGAAAACGCTTCCGGGACGCATTTGGAACGCTACGGCACGGGGCAAAGAATACGACTGCATATCCAGAAGCTTCACGCCGGAGATCACGGTGCCGGAGGACCCGGTCTGCGGCTCGGCGCACTGTCAGATTGCGGATTATTGGGCAGGAGTGCTCGGCAAACGGATCATTCGCGCGTATCAGGCGTCGGCGCGTGGCGGCGCACTCGAATGCGAACCGCTCGGAAACGGACGCATCGCGCTGCGCGGCAAAGCGGTCCTGTTCGCGGTCTCGGAGATCGCGGCGCCGCTTTCCGAACGTACGGAATGACGTCGGCAGAACACACAAAAAGCGCTTCCCCGCGGAAGCGCTTTTGATGTAAAAGGCGGTTTTTTGTTTGCCGTTCTTACGGTGCGGGCGTTTCCTGCGGCGCGTCCGTTTCGGCGGGAGCGTTCATATCCTCGACGTAGGAAAAGACCTTGCGCATGGCGTACGGTCCATCCTCGAACAGCGTCGGGGAAAGCTCGGTGAGCGAGAAGTGCATGGCGTCGCAGGTGTGCGGATAGTAGAGCCCCCAGGAGAACCCCGCGCGGAAGAACGCAAGCTCGTAGAGCAGGTAGTTCATCAGCGGTTCGGGGACGTCCTTTTTGTCCGCGGCGGCGCTTCCCGTATAGGTGAAGTCATAGCATTGTTTGCCCTTGTATTCGACGATGCCGTTATAGGTCAGGTTTTGCGTGACCTCGCGGTAGATTTTCTCACGGTTGCTGAGGTAATTCTTGTGGCTCGGCGTGTGGGCGTTGATGTCGACCGCCGTTCCGAAGGAGTGATGGCTCACAAAGTCCCTCGAATTGACGAACCGCCGAACGGTCGTTCCGTTCAGCTCGACGAGATCCGCAAGGCGCACCGCGCCGGTATCCCGCTTGCCGCTGTGGATGCGGATATACGTGTTGTCCATATAGCGCCCCGCCTGCTCGAAATACGGGACCGCGTCGACATGGCAGTGCCACTTCTTGCCGTTGATCACGACCGCTTCGGCGTCGTATTTCCTGACCCATTCGCCGTCGACGGCGATTTTTTTGCCGTCCTCTTTGAACGAATAGCGGAACATGAACCGTTCCGGCGAACCGAAGAACGCGAGCGCGGTCGTATAGTTGCCGCGCAGATTGTTGGGCAGAAGCTGCACCTTTTTGTCGGATGTAATCGTAAGGTCCGCGTCGGCGAGCAGCGCGCTGTGTCCGGCGGCGTCTTCCGCGGAGATCTCCAGCGTGTAGCTTCCCGCGGACAGCTTTTCAAAACGCAGATTTTCGGAGATGCAATCGATGTCCTTAGAGAACGTGAGGTCCAGAAGACGGCATTCGGTGACGGCTTCGCTTTCCGCAAAGGTCTGCTCCGCTTCGATCACGACCTTGCCGCCGCTCGATTTGATGCACGCACAGACCCGAAGAAGCGGCGCGATCGACTGCACCGTGCCGTCGATGCGGAACGGCTGTCCCTTCATGATCGGACCGTCCGGGTTCGGCAGGGGCATGTCCGCGGATTCGATAAAGGTGATCGGCTCCGGCTCCGGCGTGGGGCTCGGCGTCGGCTCCGGTGTGGGCGTCGGCTCCGGGGTGGGCTCGGGCGTGGGCGGCAGCGTCGGCAGCGGAACCTCCGTGACGACCGGCGTCGCGACCGCTTCCGCGCCGATCTCGGTTTCCGCAACGGGTTCGGGCGTTTCGGAGACAGCAGGCGTTTCGGTTTCAACGGGCGCAGGCGGCTGCACGTTTGTATTGCACGCGAGCATGAGGCAAGCGAGCAGGAGCAAAAGGATCAATTGAACAATGGAAAACGGTTTCATGTCCTTTATTATAGCACAGTCAGCAACGCGCCGCAAGCATGGAAAAAGGAGCCGCCCTTCGACAGCTCCTTTATTCTTGTTTTTACAGTTCCTTCAAAAGCTCTCTGAGCTCGCGGACGGAATCCGCGAAGACCTTCAGCGCGTCCTTGACCGGCTGCGGGCTCGTGAGGTCGACGCCCGCGATCATGAGCTCGTTCAGCGGATAGTCGCTGCCGCCGGTGGTGAGGAACCTGAGATAGCCCTCGGCGTCGCCGGTCTCGACGATGTGCGACGCGATGGCGACGGCGGAGCTGAAGCCCGTCGCGTACTGGAAGACGTAGTACGCGGTGTAGAAGTGCGGGATGAACGCCCATTCGTAAGCGATGTTCTCCGGCACCTCCGCGCCTTCGTAGTAGAGCTCGACGAGCGAACGATAGATCGCCGTGAGCTTCTCCGCGGTCAGCGGCTCGCCGTTCTGGTACGCCTCGTGCGCTTTGCGCTCGAACTCGGCAAACAGCGTCTGACGGAACAGCGTGGTGCGGAAGCCCTCGAGGAAGTGATTGAGCACGTACGCGCGGCGCGCCTTGTCGGTCTCGGTCTTCAGGAGGTACTTGGTGAGCAGCACTTCGTTGACGGTCGAGGCGACCTCCGCGACAAAGATGCAGTAATCGTGGTTCATGTAGTCCTGCGTGTTGTCGGACTTATAGGAGTGCATCGCGTGACCGAGCTCGTGCGCGGTGGTAAAGGCGTCGTCGAGCGCGTCGGTGTAGTTCAGAAGCACATAGGGATGCACGCCGTAAACGCCGCAGGAGAACGCGCCGCCGCGCTTGCCCTTGTTTTCGTAGACGTCCATCCAGTTCTCGCTGTACGCCTTGTCCAGAAGCTTCTGATACCCTTCGCCGAGCGGGAGCGTTGCGGCCTTGACCATCTTCTTCGCTTCCTCGAACGGGACCTTGAACTCGACGTCCTTCACCATCGGGCAGTAGAGGTCGAACATGTCGATCTTCTCAAGGCCGAGCGCTTCCTTGCGCAGTTCGAGGTATTCGCGCATAGCCGGCAGGCTCTCGTGGACCGCTTCGATCAGGCTGTCGTAGACGGAGACCGGAATGTTGTTGCGGAACAGCGCCGCTTCGCACGCGCTCGTATAATTGCGGACGTTCGACATGAACTGGTCCTGCTTCACGTTGCCGCCGTAGAGCGCGGCGAACGTGTTGATGTACTTCTTATACGTGCCGAACATGGCGTTGAACGCCTCTTCGCGGACCGCACGGACCGGACTCTCGCGGTACACGCCGAAGTTGCCGGAGGTGAGCTGCACTTCGTTGCCCTCGGCGTCGTGGATCTTCGGCAGCTCCATGTCGACGTTTGTCAGCATTTCATACGCGTCCTGCGGCGCCTGCGCGGCGTCGCCCAGCATCGCCAGCATGCGCTCGCGCTGCGCGTCGAGCGTGTGCGCGCGGGAGCGGGTGAGGTTCTCGACGTAGAAGCGGTAGGGCTTCATCTCGTCCGGCGCGAGGAACGCATTGAGCTTCTCTTCGGGGATACTGAGGATCTCCGGGTCCATGAACGCGAGGGCGGAGGAAAACTGCACGTACGCGCTCGTCGCCTTGCCGTCCATCTCCTGATGCTTCGGTTCGGAACCGTCCGCGGCGCGGTGCAGCATCGCGTAGATATACGCCTTTTCAAGCCGTTCGGCGATCCCGTTGACCGTGTCAACGCCCGCCTTGAAGCTTTCGCGGGAATTGCCGAGCGTGCCTTCGATCGCCGCGATCTTCGGAAGGTCCGCCACGATCGCATTGAGCTCCGCTTCCCATGCCTCGTCGCTTTCATACATGTGCGTAAAGTCCCACTGGAATTTCGGGTCCATGTCTTTTCTTGCCTGCATGTTCGTTCTCCTTTGTTTGATTTCTGTTACAGTATACCGCGTTTTTCATCCGTTGTCCACGGGTCAGGGCGTTTTTTTCAGCGTGTAGACCGTCGCTTTTCCGCGCTGGATGCAAAAGACAGGGAGCCCGTACTGCCGTAAAAGCCGGATATCGTCCGACACGCTCTTGCGTTCGGCGGGAATGCCGCGTTCACTGAGCTTTCCGAGGATCTCGCGCATCGAGAGCGTTCGTCCGCTGACGTATGCGTCTTCCAATATATCCTTCACATACAGGATCTTCAACTTGCCGTCCGTTTTCTTTGCCATGTCGGTTTCCTCCTTTCCGGCTTTGCACGGTCAGTATCGCACGCGATCTGTCCCAAAAAGCGGAAAGGATCAATTTTTCACCGACAGGAAGCGATCTTTTACAACCCTGTTACAACTCTATGACATTTCTGTGACGTTTTGGACGAATTTCAAGTATATGATGAAAGCGAAGAAGACAGAACAGCGTCCCTCCCGAGGGTGCGCCGCCCGTTCCTTTCACCTGTTCCCGGGCGGGCGGCGCAGGACCTTGCCCATATGGAAATACCGGTTTCGCGCGAGCGATCCTCTCCCCAATGCAGCGCGAAAAATAACGAACCGTCCCGAAAACCGGGACGGTTCGTGCGTTGTCCGAACGGAGTTATCCGAGCACGACGCTCGTCTGTCCGCCTATGGTCAGGGTCGTGCCGGAAAGCGAGGCGTCTTCGACGCCGATGTACGCGCGAAGCTCGGTGAAATCGCCGAATTGTGAGACGTCGACCGTCTGCTTGGAGCCGCTCGGGTTGTGCAGCACAAGCACGGTCTTGCCCTCATAGGTCGAGGTGAAGCCGCCGATCTTGGTGCCGGTGACCGCAACGGCACGGTAGTCCCCGCGCGCGATCGCCGGGTTTGCTTTGCGGATCATGATCAACTTCTTATAATACGTATAGAGCGAGTTCTCGTCCGCCATCTGCTGCACGGCGCCGTTCTGGATCTGATTTGATGCGTCATAGGTCGTGCCGAGCGGATCCTTTACCGTGTCTTCGTCGCCCCAGACCATGGCGAGACGGCGGTTTGCATCGGTGTTTGCGCCGCCGCGCGAGCCGCGCATGCCGAGCTCCTCACCGTAATAGATAAACGGTGACCCGGGGCCGAGGATATAGAGGTTCGCCGCCATCTGCATGTGACCCGACGAGGCGGTGAGGTATCCCGCCGCGCGGTCTGTGTCGTGGTTGGCGATGAACGGAACGAACATTGCGTCCGGGTTCGTCTCCGCGATCGAGGCAAGATAGCTTTCCACGTACTTCGCGTATTTGCCGGCGTCGCCCTTTTTGGCAGTGCCGGCGATCATTCCCTCCGCCTGCGAGACGGTGAAGTTGAAGCAGTTCGTGGCGGGGTAATAGCGACCCGTGATGCCGTCGCCGTCCCAGACCTCCGCAACCGTGTACATGTCGGGATAGTCGGCGCGCAGGGTATTGAGATATTCCTCCCAGAATGCGACGCTGGCGTCGTGATCGCCGAAGTAGACATATTTTGCCGCGTCGAAGCGGAAGCCGTCGACGCCGCGGTCGAGATAGTAGCGCGCGACCTTCAATACCTCTTCACGCACGGCGGGGCAGTCGTAGTTCAGCTCGGGCATGCCGCCGTCGAAATTACATTCATAGTAGATATTCGTACCGTACAGCGAGGTAAACGTGCGTCCTGCCGGGGCGGTTTCGCCTTCCGTATAGTAGCTGTAGAAATCATAGAACGGATCGGAGGGATCGTCGCGGCGGTGCGCGTCGGAAAAGCTGCGGAACCAATCGTTGTCCCGCGCAGTATGGTTGATCACGAGGTCAAGGATCAGCTTGACGCCGCGCGCGTGGCATGCGGCGATCAGATCGTCCAGATCCTCCTGCGTGCCGAACTTCGGATCGATCTCATAATAATCGGATACGTCGTATTTATGATAGGAGGGCGAGGCAAAGATCGGCGTCAGCCAGATGCCTTCGACACCGAGCGATTTTCCGGAATCCGGGTCGCCGTCGTTCAGGTAATCCATACGATTGATGATGCCGCGAAGATCGCCGACGCCGTCACCGTTCGAATCGGAGAATGAGCAGGTGAAGATCTCGTAAAAGACGCGCGCATTGTCCTGCGCGGGCGCTGCGCCCAGAAGCTTTGCGTCGCGGATCGCGTATTCCTTTGCTTTCGTTCCGCCGCAGCCGAACGAAAGCAGCAACGCCGCAAGCAGCAGAACGGCGATATATTTCGGAAGTATTCTCATCGTGATGCCTCCCACAGTCTTGATCGTTCATATCGTATATTTTTTTCGGCAGTTTGTCAAGGTAATGCTTTTCATCGGACGGAAAGTATGATATACTTTCACATGATGAAACGATATGAACTCTACAATCCGGAAGCGCTGCTTTCGATGCAGGCAAAAAAGAAACGTGCGGGGATCGCCATGCTTGCCGTTGCGGCGGCAGGGCTTCTCGCGTGCGTCATTCTGTGTATTCTGACCACGCGCAGCAATTACGGAACGATGCTCTGGACGACCGTCGGCGTCTCGATCCTCTCGGGCTGGACAGTGATCTTCCTGTCTCACGCCGTTTACGAACCCGCAAAGAGCGGCGTGCGGCACATGAAGATGGTCGAGGAGGGGGAACGGAAAACGATCCGCGGCCGCTTTGAGAAGACGAACGAGGTGCGGTATATCCGGCACGGCGTCACGCTGCGTCGGGTCCGCGCGGTTTACGGTGAACGCGCAGCCATGTTGGTGCTGTACGAGCCGTATGCGAAAAGACTGCCGGACACCTTCGTCGGCGCGGTGGAGACGGTGAACGATTTTATCGTTGCGTACGAGGTGGACGACAATGATTAAGAGCTTGCTTCGCAACCTGCATCGATACGTATTTTGGGCACTGATCTCCGTTATGCTGTGGGCATGGATCTTCACACTGCTGCTTTCGGCGCCGGAAAAGAACAAGATCACGATCTATGCGGACGTGCCCGAGATCGATGGGAACGCGCTTTCGATCGAACTGGAAAAGGATCTGCCGAAGGGGATCCGGCTCGTCGACGCAAAGACCTTCAACTCACTGCTGTTTCAGCAGTATGCCGTGCTGAAGGGCGATCTGTATCTTGTGCCGGAATCCGATGCAGAGACGTATCTGCCGTCGTTTCTGCCGATCGACCGGGCTGCGTTTCCCGGTGCGGCGTTCTATGAATCGGACGGCGAGGCATACGGGATCGTGCTATATGACGAACAGGCGGGGCTGATCACCGGCGGACGATATGTAACATATAAGGAAGGCGAGCGATGCTTCCTGTTCTTCAATAAGGATTCGAAGCATCTCGGCGCGTGGAACGGCTCGGCGGACGACGCCGCGATCGTGATCGCGCGGCATTTTCTGACATTGCGGTAAAAAACGGAGGAACCCATGAAAAAGAGGTGGACGGTATTGCTGCTGGCGGCTATGATGCTGACGGCCTGCGCGGGAAAGACGATCGAGGTTTTGAACGCGATCCCGACGGAAAAGATCGAGGGAAGCACGTTATACGTGAAAAAGGTCGAGAATCTGCCCGACGGGTTTATTATGGGTATGGACGCGTCGTCCGTCATTGCGGAGGAACAGAGCGGCGTGAAGTATTATAACTTCGCGGGCGAGGAGCAGGACGTCTTCAAAACGCTTGCGGAGAACGGCATCACGCATATTCGTGTGCGCGTCTGGAACAACCCGTACGACGCGGAAGGTCACGGCTACGGCGGCGGCAACAGCGACGTCGAAAAAGCGGTCGAGATCGGCAAGCGCGCCACGAAGTACGGCATGAAGCTGATCGTGGACTTCCATTATTCCGATTTCTGGGCGGACCCCGGCAAGCAGATGGTCCCGCTTGCGTGGAAGGACATGGATATTGACAAAAAGACCGATGCGCTCTTTGCGTTTACGCGCGACGCGCTGAAGGAAATGAAACGCGAAGGCGTTGCCGTCGGCATGGTACAGCTCGGCAATGAAACGAACGGCGCGATGTGCGGGGAATCGGATTTCCAGAAAATCGCAAAGCTGATGCAGGCGGGAAGCAAGGCGGTCCGGAAGGTGTATCCCGACGCGCTCGTGGCGGTGCATTTCGCCAATCCGGAAAAAGCGGATGCGTATAACGGATATGCTTCGAAGCTGGATATCTACAAGGTCGATTACGATGTGTTTGCTTCCTCCTATTACCCGTTCTGGCACGGTACGCTGGAGAACCTGTCAGACGTGCTGAGCGGCGTTGCGGATCGGTACGGCAAAAAGGTCATGGTCATGGAAACGTCCTATCCCTATACCGGCGAGGATACGGACTTTTCGGGCAACACGATCTCCGATTCGACCGCGAACATCGTGAAGGACTATCCGTTTACGGTGCAGGGACAGGCGAACAACGTCCGCAACGTGATCGACGCGGTTGCGCATACCAAAAACGGCATCGGCGTGGTCTACTGGGAAGGCACGTGGATCACGGTCGGTACAAGCTCACGGGCGGAAAATCAGCTGAAATGGGAAACTTACGGCTCCGGCTGGGCAACGAGCTACGGCGGAAGCTATGACCCGAAGGACGCCGGCAAATACTACGGCGGCTGCGCAGTCGACAATCAGGCGATGTTCGACGCGACCGGGCATCCCCTGGAATCGCTGCGGGTCTGGAATCTTGTGCGGTACGGCAACGAGGTCGAGCCCACGGTCGACGCGATCCGCGACACGGATCTGGAATTTGACCTCAAAGGAACGATCGCGCTTCCGGAAACGGTCAATGCGGTGCTCACGAGCAATGAGCTCGCGCAGGTCCCCGTCGAGTGGAACGTGACCGAGGCGGACATAGCGCGTATGCACGAGGGCGGAACGAAGACCTATAAGATCACAGGTGTCGCGGCGGGACTTCCGGCTGCCGGCACGGTGTCGATGGTGAAGTTCAATTATGTGAAGAATCCGGGCTTCGAGGACGGATCGCTCGATCCGTGGCAGACGGAGGACCGCGGCGGGGCGGATCAGCTGTATATCGAGAACAAGCTCACAGACTCCCTGAACGGCACATATCACATGCACTTCTGGAGCGCGGCGAAGGATTCGGTCGATTTCTCGCTGTTCCAGGAGATCGGCGATCTGCCCGCGGGAACGTATACGTTCACGATCTCGATCATGGGCGGCGACGCGGGCGACGCCGAGATCTTCTGCTACGCGCTCGTCGACGGCGTCGAAACAGGGCGCACGCCGATGAAGATCACGTCCTACGGGAACTGGGACACGCAGACCGTCGAAGGCATCAAAGTGGCTGCGGGGCAGACCGTGACGGTCGGCATCTCCGTGAAATGCTCCGGCGCGGGCAGCGGCGCGTGGGGCAAGATCGACGACGGGCTTCTGAACCGTCAGGACTGAAAAAATGTTTGGACAACCCACATTCTTTTTGACGAAAATTGTGCGGATTATATATAAAAACAGTTGACAACGAGCACAAATTTGAGTATATTATAGGTACATCATGGGATTGTGGGGGTCTGTTCGAAAAGGCACCGCGACCCGGATGGAGTCTTTTCATTATGGGTATCCGGAAACGAATACCAAATTAAACAGGAGGGAACTTATGAAAAGAATTTTGGCTATTGCACTTTCGCTGGTAATGGTTCTTGCACTCGTTGCCTGCGGCGGCGGCAAGAAGAGCGAACTGGCGGGCACCTATGACATCAAAGTCTGGTGCGCAGAGAACATCGTCGATCTGACCAAGCAGCAGATCGAGGACTTCAACAAGAACAACGAATTCGGCATCACGTTCAACGCGACCGTTGAGCCGGTCGGCGAAGGCGACGCTGCAACGCAGATGATCGTTGACGTCGATGCGGGCGGCGACATCTTCTGCTTCGCGCAGGACCAGTTTGCTCGTCTTGTGCAGGCAGGCGCTCTGTCCAAGCTCGGCGTTGAAGCGGGCAAGAACGTGAAGGAATCCAACGATGCGGACGCAGTTGCGGCAGCAACCATGGGCGAAGATCTGTATGCATACCCCATGACCGCAGACAACGGCTTCTTCATGTACTATGACAAGTCCGTCATCCCGGAAGAGCATATCGACAGCCTCGAAGACATCCTTGCTGACTGCGAAGCGGCAGGCAAGTACTTTGCATTCGAGACCAACACCTCTGCATGGTACATTGCATCCTGGTTCTTCGCAACCGGCTGCAAGTCCGAGTGGACCACCGATGCGGACGGCAACTTCACCGCTGTCAACGACACCTTCGATTCCGACGCCGGCATCATCGCCTGCAAAGGTATGAAGAAACTGCTTGATTCTCCGGCAAACCTGTCCTCCTCTGACGGCGCTGCGTTCGCAAAGAATGCTGCTGTTGTCGTCACCGGCACCTGGGCATTCACCGGCATCAAGGAGATCCTCGGCGACAACATGGGCGCTGCGGATCTGCCGAGCTTCACCGTTGACGGTCAGAGCTATCACCTCGGCTCCTTCAAAGGCTTCAAACTGATGGGCGTCAAGCCGCAGGATGATGCAAACAAGGGCGCTGCGCTCCATAAGCTCGCTCAGTATCTGACCAGCGAGCAGGGCCAGCTCGAGCGCTTCAATGCAGTTGCATGGGGTCCCTCGAACACCGCAGCTCTGGCAAAGGACGAAGTCCAGGCCAACACGGCGATCGCAGCAGTCGTTGCGCAGGGTCAGTATGCGACTCCGCAGGGCCAGATCCACGGTTCCTGGTGGAACATTGCGAAGGTCATCGGCGATGACGTTGCGGCAGCAAACGACGACGCGGGCCTCAAAGAAGCTCTTGACAACTACAAGGCAAAGATCGACGCGCTGTTTGGCATGACCGGCTACATCTTTGTCGGCGCTTGGAACGGCTGGGACAATGCCGATATGAGCGTCAAGATGGAAGACAACAACGGCGTTCTCACCATCACCCTTGATGTTCCGGAGAGCGACTTCATGGGCGGCCGTATCGTCACCGCGGGCACCTGGGACACCGACCTCGGCTTTGCACAGGTCACCGAAGGCGCTGATCTGCTGAATGCGGAAGCAGCGGGCGACGACAACAACATCGTCTTCCTCGCAGCGGGCAACTACACCGTGACCTGCGACACCACGGCAAAGACGATCACCATCGTCAAGAACTGAATCTGAGTCGATACGGTTGGAGCTTATAGGCTCCAACCGTAATTTTAGCTGTAAAAATTATATATGAACGAGGTGCGATATGAGTAAGAAAAAAATGACCCCAGCGATCATCAAGCTCGTACTGGGCTGTATCGCGCTGGTGGTTGCTGTCATATTCGCAGTAATGCTCGGCCGTTTTCTGAACGGTCAGATTCCTGTGAAATCGCCGTACCGCTCCGGCTCGCTTCTTTTCCGCTATGTATTCTGGCTTGCGCTTTCCGCGATCGCTGCCGCGCTGCTCCTGGGGTTGGGGCTGCGGGAGCTGTTCAAGAGCCGTAGATTCAATAACATGGCAAGGGAGAACGGGATCGAGCTCAAGGAAGAAAAGAGCCATCGTTTGGCGGATTTCTTCAAGAAAATCGGAAACGGTTTCGTAAACTTTTTCAAGGCGATCGGAAGAGAGGCAAAGGACATCGTCACGACCTTCGTCCGGGGCGACTGGAAGACAAAGATCTCCTATCTCGTGATGGGCTTCGGCTGCATCGCAAGAGGACAGATTCTGCGCGGTATCCTGTTCCTTCTGTTCGAGATCGTCTTTATCGGCTACATGATCATACAGGGCGGCTACTGGCTTTCCATGCTCCCGTCGCTCGGCGTCAACGAACAGCTGACCAACCAGTATGATCCCGTAACCGACAGCTACATCAAGGTCCCCGGCGACAACTCCTTCAAGATCCTGCTTTACGGCGTTCTGACCATCTTCTTCATCATCGCGTTCATCTATACGTGGCGCGTGAATGTGAAGCAGAACAAGATCGCAGAGGAGATCCTAAAGAGCGGAAAGAAACTCAAAAGCGGCAAGCAGGACCTGCATTCGCTGGTCGACGATCAGTTCCATAAGACGCTGCTTGCGCTGCCGATGACCGGTATCGTCATCTTTACGGTCATGCCGATCGTGTTCATGATCCTCGTTGCGTTTACCGGATATGACGGCGCGCACAACGGCATGAACAAGCTGTTCCACTGGGAGGGACTGACGCACTTCAATGAGATGCTGAACTGGACGAGCGGCACGAAATCCTATTCCGCGACGTTCGGCGAGATCCTCGTATGGACGCTGATCTGGGCGGTATTTGCGACGTTCTCCAACTACTTCCTCGGCATCCTGGTTGCAATGGGCATCAATAAGAAGGGCATCAAGCTGAAGAAGCTCTGGAGAACCGTTCTGGTCATGACCATCGCGATCCCGCAGTTCATCTCCCTGATGTTCGTTTCCAAGATGTTCGCAAAGGACGGTCTCATCAACCTGTTCCTGCTCAATAACGGCATCATACAGCTCGGCGGCGAGCTGCCGTTCTGGGAGGATCCGGTCTGGGCGAGAGTCACGGTCATCATCATCAATATCTGGATCGGCATCCCGTACCTGATGCTGATCGCAACGGGTATTTTGATGAACATTCCGGCAGACCTCTACGAATCTGCAAAGATCGACGGTGCAAGCGGCTGGAAGCAATTTTCGAAGATCACGCTTCCGTACATGCTGTTCATCACGGGTCCGTACCTTTTGACAAGCTTCATCGGGAACATGAACAACTTCAATGTCATCTTCCTGCTCACAGGCGGCGGGCCGACCAATGCGGCAGGCTCCAGTGCGGCAGGAAACGCGGGCTATACGGATCTTTTGATCACATGGCTGTACAAGATCACCATGGGTGAGGAAGCAAAGTACTACATGGCTTCCGTCATCGGTATTATGGTGTTCGTGGTTGTAGGCGTGATCGCACTCATCGTTTACAACGTGCTGCCTTCGGTCAAGAATGAGGAGGATTTCCAATGAGCAAACAGGATATCACCTACGGCACGCAGAAGCGTCATATGGGCATGCGCGCAGCGAAGACGCTTTCCAACACGGCGGTATACATCATCCTTGCGGTGATCAGCGTCATTTGGCTTATCCCCTTCGTGTTTATCGTGCTTGAATCGTTCCGCTGCGAGTGTCACTATCAGGTCGGTTACATCATTCCGCAAAAGTGGGGATTCACGAACTATATCGAACTGTTCCAGAATACCGACTTCCCCAAATGGTATCTCAATACCTTCATCATCGCACTCTTTACGGCCGCGATCCAGACGATCATCGTTCTGTGCATGAGCTACACGCTTTCGCGCTTCCGCTTCAAAATGCGTAAAGCGCTGATGCAGTTCATGCTGATCCTGGGCTTCTTCCCCGGCATGCTGACGATGATCATTCTGTACCGTGTTCTGAAGGATATCGGACTTACGCAGGAGCACGCCGTTCCCGGTCTGATCCTCGTCTACGTGGCGTCGTCCGGCATGGGCTACTACGTATCCAAGGGCTTCTTCGATACGATCCCGAAATCGCTGGACGAAGCGGCGCGTATCGACGGCGCGACCAGAGCGCAGGTTCTTTTCCGGATCATCCTGCCCCTTGCAAAGCCGATCGTCATCTATACGATCCTGACGGCATTCATGGCGCCTTGGGGCGACTTCGTATTTGCGAAGTACATTTCTTTCGGCGCATCTGCCGGCATGAACGTCGCAGTCGGTTTGAACGGCTTCCTGTCACTGGACCAGATCATGAACAAGTACACCTTGTTCTGCGCAGGCGGCGTGGTCGTCGCGATCCCGGTCGTGATCCTGTTTATGTGCCTGCAGAGATACTACGTGGAAGGCGTCACGGGCGGCGCGGTCAAGGGTTAAGCCCGAACTCTAACGTGAAGAAAAGGAGTACACCGATATGGCAAGTGTAAAACTTACAAACGTAAAAAAGATTTACGATAACAACGTTGTTGCCGTACACGACTTCAACCTCGATATCAAGGACAAGGAGTTCGTCGTGTTTGTCGGCCCGTCCGGCTGCGGCAAATCCACCACGCTCCGTATGGTCGCGGGTCTTGAAGAGATCAGCGGCGGCACGGTCGAGATCGACGGCGAGGTCGTCAACGACCTGCAGCCGAAAGACCGCAACATCGCGATGGTCTTCCAGAACTACGCGCTGTATCCGCATATGACGGTCTATGACAACATCGCGTTCTCTCTGAGACTCAAGAAGGTCCCGGAGGACGTCATCTACGCAAAGGTCACGAACGCCGCGGAGATCCTCGGCATCACCCAGTACCTGATGCGTAAACCGCGCGCTTTGTCCGGCGGTCAGCGTCAGCGTGTCGCGATCGGCCGTGCAATGGTCCGTGATTCGAAGGTCTTCCTGATGGACGAACCGCTTTCGAACCTCGACGCAAAGCTCCGCAACCAGATGCGCGCCGAGATCATCCTGCTCCGTCAGAAGCTGGACACCACGTTCATCTACGTCACGCATGACCAGACCGAGGCAATGACGCTCGGCGATCGTATCGTCATCATGAAGGACGGCTACATCATGCAGGTCGGCACCCCGATGGAAGTCTTCGAAAAGCCGAGCAACCTGTTCGTTGCGGAGTTCATCGGCGCACCGAAGATGAACGTTCTGAAGACCGACCTCGTCAAGGAAGGCAACAGATACTTCGTCACGCCGTGCGGCGCAAAGATCGAAGTGACCGGCGAAAAGGCAAAGCTGTTGAAAGAGAAGGGTGTTGAAAGCGGTGAGATCCTGCTCGGCGCACGTCCGGAGCACATCGTTCTGGCGGACGGCCCCGCGGAGAACGCGATCCCCTGCAAGCTGGAGGTCAACGAAATGATGGGCAGCGAGCTGCACCTGCACGTCTTCAGCGAGGACGGCACGCGCTGGATCGTTCGCGTTCCCACCATCGATCTTTCGGAGGAACAGCGGAAGAACCTCACCGCCGGTGCGGACCTGTACATCACCTTCGAAGGCAAGGCAATGCACTTCTTCGATCCGGAGACCGAGAAGAACCTGATCTACGGCGAATAACGGTCGTCGTTAACGGCGCCGGATCATTTGCGGCGAGGATAAAACAAAATACCTTGCATGAAGAAAGGGCGTATACTGCGCCCTTTCTTTTATATGTTCGCCGCAAATCAGCCGATGTTTTCGCCATTTCACATACGTTCGTATCGTTCATGGCGAAAACGCGGCTTCAGAGGAGATTTGTCAAGGGGGATTTTCAACAGCACAGTCGGTTTCGGTCGGCTGTGCTTTTTCGTTGCGTAATGTTGAAATATGTGTTAGAATAGCTCCGATAAATCGATATTTGTAGAGGTAATACGGATATGAAAATCAAACTGGAACCGATTAACGATACTAATCGCGAGGCTGTGCTGGCGCTAACTGTGCGTGAAGATCAGCTATTTGTCGCGCCGAACGATTATTCATTAAGCGAGGCCGATGAGGCCAATGCCAACGCGCCCGGCACGGCGAGGCCGTTTGCGATCTATGCGGGCGAAAAGATTGTCGGCTTCTGTATGCTCGCCCTGGACCCCGAGGATGAGAATCCTGTTGACAGATACTGTCTCTGGCGTTTTATGATCGACAAAAACGAACAGGGCAAGGGCTACGGTCAGGCGGCGCTTCATGAGATCATCAAGTATTTCAAAGAGAACGGTGTGGACACGATCTATCTGTCGACTGCACCTGAGAACGAGGTCGGATTGCACGTGTACCATAAGGCGGGCTTTAAGGAAACAGGAGAGATGGAAGACGGAGAAGCTATTTTTGTTTTGACACTCTAAATTCCGGTTTATCGGAATGAAACAGATTTGAAACCTTCCGGGAAACAATTTCTTTTCGGGAGGTTTTTTGTTTGTAAACGCACGTCCCACCGCTGTATAGCGGTGAGTAAGTGCGCTCTTCCGGAAAAGAGGCTTCCCCCTTGGGTGGGGAAGCTCCGCGAAGCGGTGATGAGGGGGATCGCTCGGCGAAGCCGAATATCGTTCCGTCAGGAATATCGTGTCCGCAAGGACATATCGTGCCGTCAGGCATATCGCTTGCGCGAAGCGCAACAAAAACGATATTCTGCTGACGCAGAACGATATGCTTGCTTACGCAAGCACGATATGTTTGCCTTCGCAAACACGATATGCGGGGTTATGCCCGCACAGATTGAAAACCACCCTTTAGAGAATAGCTCTTCCGACACCATTCTCAACGACCTTCCGTTTGTAAAGATTCCGCCCGCTTTTTTGTATCCCGTGCCTTGTATCGACTGTCGATTCATGGTACAATAAAGTATCTTAGATATCGGAGGATCCGAATGCATGAGAAAGCTCAGTAACGGCTGGGAATTTACCCCGATGTGGACGAACGGCTTCCGCCTCGGCGAAGGCGAGGGCGAGCCGGTCCGGCTTCCGCATTCTCCGCGTCCGATCCCGCAGCATTACGCGGGACCGGAGGATTACGAGGGCGTCTGCGGTTACCGCAAAACGCTCGCGCTCGACGCGTCGTATCGCGGCAAACGCCTCTTTCTGCAGTTCGACGGCGCGGCGCACATCGCGACGGTGTTCGTAAACGGCAAGGAGCTTATGACCCATCGCACCGGCTATACCGCGTTTCGCGTGGAGATCACCGACGTCGTGCGGCTCGACGGCACGGACCTTGTCGCCGTGCGGCTCGATTCGACCGAAAACCCCGAGATCCCGCCGTTCGGCTATGTCATTGACTACCTGACCTACGGCGGGCTCTACCGCGACGTGTGGCTTGACGTGCGGAACAAAGCTTGCATCGCAAACGTGTTCATTGAGACGCCGGACCTTCATACCGCAAAGGTGCAGACCACCGTTTCCGGCAAAGCCGCCATGGTGCGTCAGCGGATCCTGAACGCCGCGGGCGAATGCGTCGGGCAGAATGCCGACGCGGATCTCGATTCGGTTCAGAAAGCGCCCGAAGACCTGTTCGTGTGGACGACGACCGTGCGCGCGGCGGACGCAAAACCCTGGACGTGCGAACAACCGAACCTCTGCACCCTCGAAACGACGCTGTATGACGCGGACATGCAGCCCGTGAACGTCGTGAAAACGCGCTTCGGGTTCCGCACCGCGGAGTTCAAAAAGGACGGATTCTATCTGAACGGCAAGCGCACGTTTTTGCGCGGGCTCGACCGCCATCAGGCGTATCCGTATATGGGCTATGCCGCGCCCGAAAGCCTGCAGAGAGAGGACGCGCGCATCCTGAAAGAGGAGCTTTGCTGCAACGCCGTGCGCACCTCGCACTATCCGCAGAGCCAATATTTCATCGACGCCTGCGACGAGCTGGGGCTTCTGGTCTTCACCGAGATCCCGGGCTGGCAGCATATCGGCGATAAGGCGTGGCAGAAGCAGGCGATCGACAACGTGCGGGAGATGGTGCTCCAGTATCGCAACCATCCCTCGATCGTGCTGTGGGGCGTTCGCATCAACGAGAGCCGCGACAACGACGCGCTGTATGAAAAGACCAACGCGCTTGCGCATTTTCTCGATCCGTCACGGCAGACCTCCGGCGTGCGGTATCTTGTGAAGAGCAATCTCCTCGAGGACGTGTACGCCTACAACGATTTCAAGCCGTTCGACTTCGACGACCCGATCCGCAAGAAGGACAAGATCACGACCGACCCCGAAAAGGGCTATCTGATCTCCGAGCATTCGGGACACATGTTCCCGACAAAGTCCTTTGATCCGTGGAGCAAGCGGCAGATGCACGCGCTGCGCCACGCGCGAACCCTCGACGCGGCGGCGGCTTCCGGCGAGCACGCGGGCTGCTTCGGCTG
Source organism: Clostridia bacterium (assembly GCA_017524445.1). GTDB lineage: Bacteria > Bacillota > Clostridia > Christensenellales > CAG-138 > UBA3792. The sequence continues at coordinate 65,617 of JAFXVP010000060.1, forward strand.
GTGCATGTTCGATTACCCGACGCATAAGGACTTCGGTTCGGGCGACCGCGTGTGCTACCACGGCGTGATGGACGCGTTCCGTAATCCGAAGCTTGCGGCTGCGGCCTACGCGAGTCAGGGCGAGGAAAAACCCGTGCTGGCGCTCGGCACGCCGATGTGCATCGGCGATTATCCCGCGGGCGAGATCGGCGAGATCTGGGCGTTCACGAACGCCGAGCGCGTCGCGCTCTATAAAAACGACAAGCTTGTCAAGATCTTTTCGCCGGAACCGTGGAAGGGCTTACCGCATCCGCCGGTAAAGATCGACGATCTCATCGGGCAGCTTTTGATCAGCGAGGAGGGCATCACCGGCAAAAAGGAAGAATTGCTGCACCGCGAGCTTCTGGCAGCGGCAAAATACGGCGTCGACAAGATGCCGCTTGCGGATAAGCTTCGCATGTTTTACTGCATGAAGCGCTATCACCTTTCCTGGGCGGACGGCGAGGAGCTGTACGGCAAGTACGTCGGCAACTGGGGCGGCTCGGCGACCGAATGGCGCTTTGACGCGCTGAAAGGCGAACGGGTGGTCGCATCCGTGCTCTGCAAGCCGAGCAAAAAGCTGCATCTTGAAGTCAAGGTCAGCGGAACCGAACTCAAAGAGGGCGAGGGATACGACGCGGCGTCGGTCCGCGTGCGCGTGCTCGACGGCAGCGGCAACCTTGCGCCGTACGCGCAGCTTCCGATCCGCTTTGCGGTCTCGGGCGATCTTGCGCTGATCGGTCCCGACGTCGCGACGGCCGAGGGCGGCATGACCGGTACGTACCTCAGGACCGTCGGACACGGCGGCGAAGGCGTTCTTACGATATCCTCGGAGCAGACCGCTCCGGTTGCGATCCACTTTACCATTACGGAGGGAGAATAACGGTATGGAACGGGTTTTGAACTACAAGGTTGAAACGGAAAACGGCGCGAAGGTTTGCGGAAGCGTCAAAGCGGACGGCGTCGTGCACGTGCGCGTGCCGCTCGTTAATGCAAAGCTCAAAAAGGTCACGGCAACGGTCGCGCTTTCAGCAACGGAAACGACGCACATCTTTATGAACGGGTATCAGAACTGGACGTACAGCCCGGAATACGATATACACGGCCGCACGCGGGGCTTAAAGCATCTGCCGTGCTTTTTGCGCGGGGTGAAGGGCATCAACCGCTACGGCGACTATCATTTCATCGATTATCCCTATAAGGAGGGGATCACGCACGGCGAATCGTGGTGCTATCTGCGCGACGGAAAAAAGTTCCTGCTGTTCGGTTCGCTCGACGAGATCCCGGGCTATACGCTGTTCACCTACGACGCGAACAAGGGCGTTCTTTCGATCGAGCGCGACTGCGAAGGGCTTAAGGCGAACGGGGAATTCCACGCGTTCGACCTCTGGATCGCCGAGGGCACGGAAGACGAGGTCTTCGACGGCTGGTTTGCGGCGATGGGCGTGAAGCCGCTCGTGCGTGAGAAGCAGTTCGGTTATTCAAGCTGGTACAACCGCTATCAGGACATCAACGACGAGACGATCACGGACGACCTCATCGGCGCAAAGAAACTCTTAAAACCCGGCGACCTCTTCCAGATCGACGACGGCTGGGAGACCGCGGTGGGCGACTGGCTTGTGCCGGACGCGAAAAAGTTCCCGAAGGGGCTCAAGAACGCTGCCGACGCGATCCACGCGGCGGGCTTCCGCGCAGGGCTCTGGCTTGCGCCGTTCGTCTGTCAGAAGAGCTCGAAGCTCATGGCGGAGCATCCGGACTGGCTGCTTCTGCATGACGGCAAGCCGTGGAGCGACGGCAGTAACTGGGGCGGGTTCTATTCGCTCGATATCGACAATCCGGAGGTCGTCGCGTACGTTGAAAAATTCCTCGACCGCGTGCTGAACGAGTGGGGCTTCGACCTCGTCAAGCTCGACTTCCTCTACAGCGCGGCGCCGTTCGGCACAGAGACCGAATCGCGCGCGGCGCGCATGTGCCGGGCGATGAATATTTTGCGCAAGGCGTGCCGCGGAAAGCAGATCCTCGGCTGCGGCGTTCCGCTCTGGCCGGCGTTCGGCATTGTGGAATACTGCCGCGTGGGCTGCGACGTGGGTCTCGACTGGAACAGCACGAAGCTCATGCAGATCACGCACCGCGAGCGCGTCTCCACCAAACAGTCGATCGAGGACACGACGTTCCGCCGCCAGCTCACCGGACGCGCGTTCATGGGCGATCCCGACGTGTTCTTCCTGCGCGAGAAAAAGAGCGACCGTACGCCGGACGGGAAAAAATGCAAGCTCACAAAGGAAGAAAAACAATACAGCCTGACGCCGGAGGAGCGGGAAAAGCTCTATACGGTAAACGCGCTTTTGGGCGGCATGCTCTTGACAAGCGACGCGCTGAATACCTACACGGACGCGCAGAAGGCGAAATTCAATGAGGTTCGCCGTCTCATGGAGGAAGCGACCGACGTTTCGGTCAACGCGGACGACGGTCTCGTCCTCTCGTGGACGCTCGACGGCGAAGCAAAGACGCTGCGGATCCTGTAAAGACAGGACAACCTTTTCGTCACCTTCCCTTACACAGGGAAGGTAAGAAACACGTCAACGGACCGTAGGGGTCGTCGCCCCCGACGACCCGTCAAGAAACACAACAGCGGATCGGGAAGATGATATCTTCCCCTACGATTCCATTTCAACCCGTAGGGGCGGATATCATCCGCCCGCCGTAAAAACATGTCAGCGAACCGTGAATCGACAATCCTCCCGTCGGGCTGCGCCCGCCACCGTTCCCGAAATATGGTCGTTGCGCGTCATTTCACTCCTTCAACTCCCTGTTTCGGTCGCGCCTCACTTTGCTTGTTCTGCCACCGGCAGCGCTCGGATCGGCGCCCTGTTACACAAGGAGGGCAAGTATGCGACAGCGAACCCGTAGGGGTCGTCGCCCCCGACGACCCGTCAAGAAACGCAACAGCGGATCGGGAAGATGATATCTGCCCTACGATTTCATTCAACCCGTAGGGGTCGTCGCCCCCGACGACCCGTCAAGCTTCGCAACAGCGTACCATGTTCAGGATAACAAATCCGGTACAAAAACAGCGCCCCGATCGGGGCGCTGCTGCGTTTTTGGGATCAGTTCTGTGCGTAGGTGGTCATTCTGCGGATCAGGTCGAAGCAGAGTTGGAAGATGTCCTCGCGGTTCTCGTCCATGACGTGCTCGATCACGACGTCGTTGACCACGCCGGTCATGCCGGTGCTGTAGTTGGTGATCATGCCGAGCGCGGCGTATTCGATGCCGAGATCGCGGCACAGCGGCGCTTCGGGCACGATGCTCTGACCGACGACCTGCGCGCCGAGCATACGGAGCGCGCGGGCTTCCGCGGCGGTCTCAAAGCGCGGACCTTCGAGGCAGGCATAGACGGCTCTGCCGGAATACGGGAATCCGTGCTGCTGGATGAGCTCCTCGAGCGTTTCGTTGAGAGCGGGGCTGAACACGTTCTCCATGCCGGTGTGCAGCGCGGGACGGTGTTCGCGTTCGAACGAGGAGGGACGGCCCTTGGTGAAGTCCATGAAGTCGTTGATGAGGCAGTATTCGCCGAGCCGCATGGAATAGTCGCAGGCGCCGACCGAGGTCACGCCGATCGCGTGGGTGACGCCGATCTGATGCAGCGCATAGACGTTGGCACGATAGTTGATGTCGCCCGGATCGTGCGCATACAGGATGCCGTGACGGGAGAGGAAGATGACCTCGTTGCCCTCCTTGAGCTTGCCCTTGAACACGACGACGTCGCCGTAAGGCGTGGAAACTGCCTGCTCCTTGTAACGGATCGGGAGCGTTTCGATGTTGGTACCGCCGATGATCGCGATCTTCATTTCGATCAGATCCTCCGTATCAAATTTGCGTTTCTATCATAGCACAGCGGCGCGCGAAAGGCAAGCGGGCAGCGTAATATATTCGACAAAAAAGGAGCGGTTTTGCACCGCTCCGTTCGGTTGAGTATCAGTCAACGGTAAACGTGATCGCGTATTGCGGATATTCGGTCGTTTCGCCGATAAATGTTTCCTGCACGTCTCTATCTTCGACATACGGTACGCCCGGTTCTAGCTCGATATCGGTCAGCGTTTCATCATTCTCGCCGAGGACGCGCCGACTGCGAAGGTACGACAGGTACGGGATCAGCGTGATGGTTTCAATGTCGCTGAGCGCGTCAAGCGGCACGCCGCTGATCCAACCGATCGTGACCATGATCGTTCCGTTGTTTTGTACTTCCCAACGCACATCGTTCGTGTAACCGAGCTTCTGTCCGTTGATCCGTACTTCAAAGCTGAGAAACATGGACGTGAGCTGTTCAAGCGCATTTTGATCCAGCTCCTTCGGCGGCGTCACAACGATGCGAAGATTCCGGATGCCGCGCGCGTCGATGTATGCGCCGTCCAACGGTTTCAGCGTCATTCCGTCAAGATCGATCGCCGTGTTCGTATACACCAGATACGGGACGCCGTTTTCATCGTTCTTCCAATCGTAAGCAGTGAAATACGTCTGTTCCGACGCAAAGACCGCTTCCTTGCCGTCCGCATGCAGCGTCGTCTTTTTCAGGGATCGATACGCGTCGAGATCAACCGTGACTTCGCCGAGTGTTGCTTCGATTGCGGGGGAGGCGGGGCCGTCGCCGGTATCCTGAACGACCTCCAGACCGACGGTCACGGTGACGCGGCCGTTTTCATCCGCGCGTTTTTTGAATTCGTTATACAGCGAGCTGAAGGATTGATCGGGCAGAATCAGACTGCCGTCCATGTACGTGACGGCGGTCGCGTTCACCGTGCGATTCTGAAGATACGCAAGTTCGCGCTCGTTGATCGCTTTGAACTGTTCCGGCGTGGAATATGTGCCGTTGTCCAGACCGTCCTTTCTCAACGAATCTACCAGCGGATGAACATCGCCATAGTCTACACTGATCCATCCGCCGCAGAGCTTTGTACCGTCCGCAAACGTAAAGGTTGCGAAGGTTTCGGCCTCTACCCAGAGCGTAGCCTCTCCGGAAAGAAACTCCGCGGGCGTGCGGTAGTCCTCAAAGTAACCGGGCGTCAGCTCCGGCGGGATCGCGGATTTTGTGAGATTGCCGCCGGTCATTTCCTCGACGCTCGGCAGCGCCGCGACGCCGTTCATCCGCATCCGGATATAGAGGGATTCTCCATCGTACATCGTGTCGCCGAGCTCGACGGTTTCGAGCGCATGTGCGATCTCCGTAAAGATCTCATCGTCCGAAGCGTCGCGGACGTCTACATGCGTATCGCTCTGCTCCGCGGGCACGATCATGGTCTCGAGCTGTTCGTTCGGCTCGCGCTCCTCGGGATCCTGCGTGAAATACTCCTGCGCGCTTGTCGGGGCAAACCATTTCATGACCTCGGCGCGGGCGGAGGGGATCGCCATCGTTACGCCGAAGACGACCAACAGCGCGGCAAGCGCAATGCCGATGGGCTTCAAAACGCGCAGCGCGGGCTTTCTTTGCGGTGCGGCGGTCCTTGCGGTCCGCTTGATCTGATCGTCGTTTACGATCTGGTTCTTGATAACGGTTTTATATGCATCCTGTTCGTTCATGTCAATCTCCTTTCTGTTCTGAAAGATACGCCCGAAGCCGGGCTCTGGTGCGGCTGAGGCGCTTTCGCACGGCGTCTTCCGAAAGATGCAGCTCCTTTGCGATCTCATCCGTCGGGACCGAAAAGCCGTAATAGAGCGTAAACGCCTGATAGCTCTTTAGCGGCTCCGTTTTGACAAGCTCCCAAAGCGTCCGTTCCAATTCGCGGTCGAGCACGATATCCTCGGGCTCCTGTCCTTCGTCGAAAAGCTGATCGCTGAGCGGCGATTCACGGGTCTCCTTTGCGGCTTTGTGCCGGTAAAACTTCGCCAGTTCCTTTTTCGCAATGCCGAACACGTATTTTTCCGGCTCGCGGACGCCGAACCTGCTCATCTTCCGATACAGCCGCTTATAGATCTCCTGCATAAGGTCCTCGACGTCTGCGCCGGACCGGACGCGCGGAATCAGCCACTTTAAAAGCGCGTCGCGCGTTGCGTCATAGACGCGGTTGAATGCTTCGTATTGTTCCATAGTCACCTCTTAAAACCGGTTTCACCCTATAAGAGCCCCCGAAATCGAAAAATCGGACATGGTTTTCAATATTATATCAAAAATGTTTTATCAACGGAATGTGTAAACAAGGAGAAGGCCCCCTCATCAGTCAGCTTGACTGGGTCGGCTTTTCGGACGTGACGCGCAGCGATCTCGAAGCCGCGGCGCGCAGTAACAAGGCGCTTTCGGAGCACATGGTCTCGAAAGAAGCCGACCGCGCGGCAAAATCATTCGTCGTCGAACGGCTCCTTGCCCTTTCGGAAGAGCAGACCGCGCCGAAACGCTTCTATTCCTACGACACGCTCAGAGGGATGGGAATCTCCGGCAAGGCGGACATCGCGCCCGCGCTCGGGGAACTTCAAAAGCATGACGTTCGGGTTGTTTTCCCGAATAGTGCGAAGCGCGAGCATCCAACGGATACAAGTGTAAAAAGAGGCATTGAGCTCGTCAAGGCGCAGTCAAATACAAA
>JAFXVP010000061.1 GCA_017524445.1 Clostridia bacterium
GATCTCCCATTCAGTTAATGAAGTAAGACCCCTTGAAGACTACAAGGTTGATAGGTCGCAGGTGGAAGCGCAGCAATGCGCGCAGCTGAGCGATACTAATCGGTCGAGGGCTTGATCAAAGTGAATTACGAATATGCAGTTTTCAAGTTGCTTGGAGCAACACACCTTTCCGGTGGTTAAGCTGTGCGGTCCCACCTGTTCCCATCCCGAACACAGAAGTTAAGCGCACATACACCGACAATACTTGGCTGGAGACGGCCCGGGAAGATAGGCAGCTGCCGGGATCCAAGAGACACTCACACGAGTGTCTCTTTTTTCTACATATCCGTTTATTCCAACACGAAGCCGGAATTGAAGGGTTATTGTGGCTGTGCTACAATCAAAACCGGGTTTAGACGGTCTGTGTCCTGTACTTCTTGGGCTGTTTCGTGTATGATTTTGTGCAGAAAGGAGGAGTGACGATGGATTTACAGAAGATCGGCGCATGCTTACGCGACCTTCGGAAAGAAAAAGGACTGACGCAAGAACAACTTGCGGAGCGGTTCAGCGTCTCGCAGCGCACCGTTTCCCGATGGGAGACCGGCACTGCGACGCCCGATCTTGACGTCCTTCTGCAGCTTGCTGATTTTTACGAGGTTGATTTGCGCGCGTTGTTGAACGGTGAACAGACTAAACAGAAAATGTCGCAGGAAACGATTGAGATTGTGCAGGAAACAGACAAATACAGCAAAGTGCATTATAATGCGCGGAAGAGAGTTTTGATTGCGTTGTTGATTTTTGCTATAACCGCAATCATCTTGCTTATGTCCTATATTGTGTTATCGCATTATTATAATCTTCGACGAATTCCTGTTACACAGAAATATGAAATACCGTTTTTCAAACCCGATCATATATATTTCGGAGATCCTCCGAGAAAGGCGATACCGAATATCGCAGGCGAAACAGTTGAAAGAACGGATCTTTCTCGTATTACAAACAAGACGGTCTATTCTTTTGATACTGTTGTTCTGGGAACAAAAGCGCAAACAGATTGTTATTTTTCAGATGATTCCTATCTGAAGGAAATTCATTTTGTTTTCCCTATGATGGAGAGGGAGGAGACACGGAAACTGTTTGATGGGGTTGTTGCAATCATACAAAACGAATATCAAAATGATCCGGCGTTCTTTTGCGGAGAGATAGAGCAAACAAACGAAAACACGTATGACATTTCTTTGGGATTAAACTTCGGTGCGACAGGCATTTTCTATACGGTGAGCGTAGAGGATAATAAGCTTTTTATTACATGCATCGACCTATGGTGAACGCATTGCATGAACATCATAAAGCGGTTGCAACGGCAGCCGCTTTGTGTTATACTTTGGAAAATCTGCGAAAGGAGGACGGGAGATGAACGGGCTGAAATACAAATGTCTGGTGCTCGACCACGACGATACCGTGATGAACAGCACAAAGCACGTGCATCATCCGTCGTTCCTTGTTGCGCTCGAAGAGCTGCGCCCGGGGCTGACCATGGACCTCGACACGTATTTCCGCATCAATTTCGATCCCGGCTTTCTGCCGTACTGCGAGAACGTGCTGCATTTCACGCCGGAGGAGTTCGACCGCGAGCTCGAGATCTGGCGCGCGTACGTCAAGGATCACATCCCGGAGGTCTTTCCGGGCGTCGCCGAGATCATCCGCGAGCAGATGCGGCGCGGGGGAGAGGTGTGCGTCATTTCACATTCTTTTAAGGACAACATCCTGCGCGACTACGCGGCAAACGGTCTGCCCGCGCCGCGGCTCGTGTACGGCTGGGAGCTGCCGCGCGAAAAGCGCAAGCCGGACCCGTGGGCGCTCAACGAGATCATGCGGGAGCTGGACCTTGCGCCATCCGATCTTCTGATGGTCGACGACCTGAAACCGGGCTACGATATGGCAAGAAGCGTCGGCGTGCCGTTCGCGGCGGCGGGTTGGGCGTACGACGTGCCGGAGATCCGGCAATTTCTGCAGGAAAACTGCCCGCTGTATTTCGACGCGCCGGACGCACTGTATCGCTATTTGTTTGATTGACTTTCGCGAAAAAAACACTTCCTGTAACGAGACTGTAAAAGGAGGACGGGATCATGGATGCAAATATGACAAAGACGACCGGCGGCAAGGCTGCGCGGGTCAGCGATACGCTGACGAAGATGGTAGAGAAGATGAACGAGGAAGGGGTGCAGACGCTTTTCGGCGTGTTTACGAAGGAGGCGCAGGAGTTTCAGCTCGATCGCGAGCGGAGAAGGTTCCTGAAAGAAGAACTGCATCTCAAGGACGTCGACCTCAATTCGTGGCAGACTGCGGCGGACGTTGTCAGGCATCTGGACACGTCGGAACTGGTACTGAAGAATCCGCAGGCGGCGAAGAACACGCTGGTCTCGGTGCTGTCCGCGTTCCCGCCGACGATGATCGTGGGCGCGCTGTGCAATGCGGTGCCGGAGGATACGCTTTCGAAGATCCTCGGCTTTTCGCTGAAAGCGACGCCGGAGCATCTGATCAACATGCTCGTTACGCACCGCGCCAACGTCACGGCGGCGCGAAACGCGGCGTTTGCGGAAGGCGATCGCAGGGAAGAGGGCAAGCGCAATCTCGTCTTCGTGACGAAGGACGAGCTTCTGTTTCAGCAGCTGAAAAAACTGGTCGAGACCGACGACGATGAAAATGAAGAGGTCGTGATCGGCACGAAGGACGGCACGGTGCGGCTCGTGCGGTGGGAAGAGGACAAGTGGGTCTATCGCACCAAAACCGATACGGTCGATACAAAGGTCATCGTGATCGGCGACTGCAAAGGCGCGGGCGAAGGCGCGGCGCTGATGTCGGTCGCGTTCGATCAGTACGGCGTCCGCTACGGATGGATCGGCAACTGCGCATATGTGCATGCCGACCTCCGCAAGATCCGCGCAAAGGGTGTGTACGACGCATTCCTCGAAGAATTAAAGGCAATGCCGGCGCCGGAGGTGATCAAGGAGGATAAGAAACTCCGACTGAACTGGAAGACGGGACTGAAGGCCGCGCTTGCAACGCCGATCCTTGCAAAGGATCTGTACGACGACAACTATGCGGTGAAACGGCAGATGTACTTCTTCGGGATCATTCACTTCTATTATCATCACATGGAAGAATTCCTGAACGACTGACGCGATCGCCACACAAGATGTTGCGGTCCGCGACGCCGTACCGCGCTACATATATAATATGAAGAAAGATGCCCGCGATTCCGCGGGCGTTTTGCTTGTCAAACTTGTTTGACAAGCTACCTTGGGCTGTTGAGAAGGGTGACAGAATTTGCGTTCTTCGCGATGGAGCTATACTGAAGTATGCGACGAGCGAAAACGCGAATCGTTTGCGGCGAACCAATAAAAGAAAAGGCGAATGTTTTCGCCTTTTCCACATACCGATATTCTTTCTTTTTTATCGCCGCAAACGGTCCGGCCCCTTTTACGACAGCCCTTATAATGCGATGTCGCCCGCGACGCGGTACATGTATGCGTCGAGGTTCTTCTTCATCTCAAGCGCCTCGTCGATCGGCGTCAGAAGGATATGCGAATCGCGATAGCAGACGACCTGGTTCGTGTTGCCGGCAAGGAGCTGCTCCACGGCGTAGTGACCCATACGGGACGCCATGACGCGGTCGCGCGCGGTCGGAGCGCCGCCGCGCTGGATGTAGCCGATGATCGAGACGCGCGCTTCAAGACCGGTCTCCTCGCTGATGCGGTGGCAGATCTCGTCGCACTTGCCGACGCCCTCCGCGACGATGATCAGGTGGTGGTGCTTGTCGTGCATGCGGCCTTCGCGGATCTTCTCGATGACGTCGTGCTCGAAGCTGTAGGGGAACTCGGGGATGATGATCGACGTTGCGCCGACCGCGACGCCGACGTAAACCGCAAGGTGACCGGCGTGCCGTCCCATGACCTCGACGACGGAAACACGTTCGTGCGACTGCATGGTGTCGGCGAGCTTGTCGATCGCTTCCACCGCGGTGTTTGCCGCCGTGTCGAAGCCGATCGTGTAATGGCTGCAGCCGATGTCGTTGTCGATGGTCGCCGGGATGCCCATGACCTTGACGCCCTGCTTGGAAAGCGCAAGCGCGCCGCGGAACGTACCGTCGCCGCCGATGCAGATGACCGCGTCCAGTCCGAGATACCGGCAGGTCTGCGCCGCGCGGTGCTGACCGGCTTCGGTCATGAAGTCCTCGCTGCGCGCAGTGTAGAGGATCGTGCCGCCGCGGTGGATGATGCCGTTGACGCTGCGCGCATTCATTTCCATGACGTCTGCGTGGATCAGTCCCTGATACCCGCGGCGGATGCCGACCGGGATGACCTTGTTCATCAGACAGGTGCGGACCGCCGCGCGGACGGCCGCGTTCATGCCGGGCGCGTCGCCGCCGCTCGTCAGGATACCGATTCGACGAATCTTTTGCTCCATTTTTTTCTACCTCCGAAATTTTGTCACCTATAATATATCATATCCCTCCGCGTTTTTCAACCGTGCGGAGGCGGTTTTTCGCCAAAAATATATTTTGAGAAAATAAAAAATAATGCTTGCATTTTTTGCAGGGATAGTGTATAGTTCAAATGTTCGCGCGCACAGGCGAAGTTTTGCCGTGCAGCGCAGGAGTGCAGCGGAGGTTGCCGGTTGCCATTCCGGGTAATTTCGCGCATATCCGACGTCCGAACGGACGGGGCAAAAATAGCAGTTTCCCGTGCCGTCCCACCGACCACAGCCGAAAAACGGCTGTGTAAAAAAATGAGAGGGAAACACACGGCTCTGTGTACTGCCCGACAACAAATTTAGGAGGAAAGAAAAAAGTATGGCAAACCAAAGAATTCGTATCAAGCTCAAGGCCTATGAACACAGTCTGATCGACCAGAGCGCCGAAAAGATCGTCGACACCGCCAAGAGAACGGGCGCACAGGTTTCCGGCCCGATCCCCCTGCCCACCGAGAAGGAAATCGTTACGATCCTTCGTGCAACGCACAAGTATAAGGATTCTCGTGAGCAATTCGAGATGAGAACGCACAAGCGTCTGATCGACATCATCCAGCCGTCCAACAAGACCGTGGAAGCGCTGATGAAGCTGGATCTGCCCGCGGGCGTCGACATCGAAATCAAGCTGTAATCCCAAACGGAGGTATGTACCAATGAAGAAAGCCATTTTGGGCAAGAAGATCGGTATGACGCAGTTCTTCAGAGCTGACGGTACCATGATTCCCGTCACTGTCATCGAAGCCGGTCCGTGCCCCGTCGTTCAGAAGAAAACCGTCGCAAACGAAGGTTACGATTCCGTCCAGCTCGGCTTTGCCGAACTGCGCGAGAAGCTCGCCAACAAGCCGCGCAAGGGCCATTGTGCAAAGGCCGGCGTCAAGGCGATGCGCTACCTTCGCGAATTCAGACTCGAAGACGCCGCTTCCTATGAAGTCGGTCAGATCGTCAAGGCGGACGTGTTCGCCGAGGGAGACAAGGTCGACATCTCCGGCACCAGCAAGGGCCACGGGTTCCAGGGCGTCGTCAAGCGTCACCATCAGGGCCGCGGTCGTATGACCCACGGTTCCCATTTCCACAGAGCGCCCGGCTCCATGAGCGCCTGCTCCGATCCGAGCCGCGTGTTCAAGACCAAGAACCTGCCCGGTCATATGGGCAGCGAGCACGTCACCGTGCAGAACCTCGAGGTCGTGCGTGTGGACGCAGAGCGGAACCTGATGCTCATCAAAGGCGCGGTTCCCGGTGCAAAGGGCAGCCTCGTGACTGTCAAGAGCACAGTAAAGTAAGGAGGAAAGAGATATGCCTAACGTAGCATTGTATGATATCAAGGGCCAGAACATCGGCGATATCGCCCTTTCCGAAGAGATTTTCGGTCAGCCCGTCAACGCGGCGGTCATGCATGAGGTCGTCGTAGCGCACCTCGCGAACTGCCGTCAGGGCACGCAGAGCGCAAAGACCCGTTCCGAAGTTTCCGGCGGCGGCAAGAAGCCGTGGAGACAGAAGGGCACCGGCCGTGCGCGTCAGGGTTCCACCCGTTCCCCGCAGTGGAGACACGGCGGCGTCGTCTTCGCACCGAAGCCCCGCGACTACACGATCCGCGTGAACAAGAAGGTCAAGCGCCTCGCGATGAAGTCCGCGCTGTCCAGCAAGGTGGAAGCAAACGAACTGATCGTGTTCGACGCGCTCGATATCGAAGCGCCGAAGACGAAGGAAATGGTAAAGGTCCTAAAGAACGTCGACGTCAGCAAGGCGCTGATCGTCCTGGCGGACAAAGACGAAAAGGTGGAGCGCGCGAGCGCGAACATCGAAGGCGTCAAGACCACGCTGGTCGGCACGCTGAACGTCTATGAGATCCTCAAGTATGAGAAGCTGATCCTCACGAAGGCATCGGTTGAAAAGATCGAGGAGGTGTACGCGTAATGAAGAGCGGATACGACATCATCAAGGCTCCGATCCTCACCGAGAAGAGCTACGATTACATCGCACACCACATTTACACGTTTGAAGTTGCGAAGAACGCGAACAAGGTCGAGATCGCAAAGGCGGTCGAAGAGCTGTTCGGCGTCAAGGTCGAGAGCGTTCACACCGTGAACAAGCTCGGCAAGATCAAGCGCCAGGGCCGTTTCGAGGGCAGAACCGCTTCCAAGAAAAAGGCGTACGTCAAGCTGACCGCCGATTCGAAGGGCATCGAGCTGTTCGACGGCATCGCGCAGTAAGGAGGCAGCAAATGGCTATTCGTAAACTGAACCCCACCACTCCGGGTACGAGACACATGTCTGTCTCCACCTATGAGGAGATCACCAAAACCACCCCGGAAAAGTCGCTGGTCTGCGATCTGAAGAGCAAAGCCGGCCGCAACTTCACCGGTAAGATCACGGTCCGCCACAAGGGCGGCGGCGCAAAGCGCAAGTATCGTCTCGTCGACTTCAAGCGCGACAAGGACGGCGTTCCCGCGACCGTGAAAGCGATCGAATACGATCCGAACCGTTCCGCGAACATCGCGCTGCTGTACTATGCAGACGGCGAGAAGCGCTACATCATCGCTCCGTACGGCCTGAACGTCGGCGACACCGTTGTTTCCGGCAAGGACGCGGACATCAAGATCGGCAACGCGCTGGAGCTCCAGTACATCCCGGTCGGCACGATGATCCACTGCATTGAGCTGAAGCCCGGCAAGGGCGCGCAGCTGGTTCGCTCGGCGGGCAACGCGGCACAGCTCATGGCGAAGGAAGGCAAGTATGCGCAGGTTCGTCTTCCCAGCGGCGAAGTCCGCATGTTCCCGATGAACGCAAAGGCCACGATCGGTCAGGTCGGCAATCTGGACTTCCAGAACGTGCAGATCGGCAAAGCGGGCCGCAAGCGTCACATGGGCATCCGTCCCACCGTCCGCGGTTCCGTCATGAACCCGAATGACCACCCCCACGGCGGCGGCGAGGGCAAATCCCCGATCGGCCGTCCCGGCCCGGTCACTCCCTGGGGTAAGCCCGCGATGGGTTACAAGACCCGCAAGAAGAAGAACAAGAGCAACAAGTACATCATTCGCCGCAGAACGAGTGGTAAGTAATCAGGAGGAGAAATACACATGAGCAGATCGATTAAAAAAGGTCCGTTTGTTGAAGAACGCTTGTACGCGCGCATTCTTTCCATGAATGAGAGCGGCAAGAAGACCGTCGTGAAGACCTGGTCCCGTTCCTCCACGATCTTCCCCGAGTTCGTCGGTCATACCATTGCGGTGCACGACGGCAAGAAGCACGTTCCGGTGTACGTCACCGAGGAAATGGTCGGACATAAGCTGGGCGAATTCGCACCCACGCGCACGTTCAGAGGTCACAGAGGTTCCGAGAAGTCCTCTGGCGCGAGATAAGGAGGAGCACAATGGCAACCAGAAGTAAAGAAAAGACGGCATACCGTCGCGAGCACGCCGACAAGCGTCCGCACGCAACCGCACGTTATATCAGAATGTCCCCCCGCAAGGTCAAGGTCGTCGTCGACATGATCCGCGGCAAGAGCGCAAAGGAAGCGGCAGCGATCCTCACCTACACGCCGAAAGCTGCCTGCGAGCCGGTCCTGAAGGTTCTGAACTCCGCGATCGCAAACGCAGAGAACAACCTCGACATGAACCGCGACGATCTGTACGTCGCAGAGGTTTATGCGAACCAGGGTCCGACCCTGAAGCGTTATCGCGCAAGAGCGCGCGGCTCCGCGTCCCCCATCCGGAAGCGCACGAGCCACATCACGGTCATTCTTGATCAGGTCAAGTAAGGAGGAAAGCTATGGGTCAGAAAGTTAATCCGAACGGATTCCGCGTTGGTGTCATCAGAGATTGGAACACCCATTGGTACGCGGCGAAGAAAGACTTCGCAGACTTCCTCGTGGAAGACCGCAAGATCCGTGACTTCGTCAAGAAGACTTACTACGCGTCCTGCATCTCCCGCATCGCGATCGACCGCGCGACCGACAAGGTCAGCATCACGATCTACACCGCACGTCCCGGCATGCTGATCGGCAAGGGCGGCGCAGGGATCGAAGAGATCAAGGCGGCGGTTTCCAAGGAAATCGGCAAGCCCATCTCCGTGAACATCATGGAGATCCGCGACGCGGACGCAGACGCGCAGCTCGTCGCCGAAAACATCGCAGCGCAGCTCGAAAAGCGTATCAGCTATCGCCGCGCGATGAAGCAGGCCATGCAGCGCGCCATGCAGAAGCCCGGCGTCAAGGGCATCAAGCTGATGTGCGCAGGTCGTCTCGGCGGCGCCGAGATCGCCCGCAGCGAAGGTTACCACGACGGTTCCATCCCGCTGCAGACGATGCGCGCAGACATCCACTACGGCTTCGCGGAAGCGCACACCCAGTACGGCCGTATCGGAATCAAGGTCTGGATCTACAAGGGTGAGGTCCTCAAGAAGGCCAAGCGTCAGGAAGGAGGCAAATAACCATGTTAATGCCGAAGAGAGTTAAGCGCCGCAGAGTGTTCCGCGGCCGCATGAAGGGCAGCGCCCACCGCGGCAACACCGTGACCTACGGTGAATACGGTCTCGTCGCGCTGGAGCCCGCATGGGTCACCAGCAACCAGATCGAGGCAGCGCGTGTCGCAATGACCCGTTATATCAAGCGCGGCGGTCAGGTCTGGATCAAGATCTTCCCTGACAAGCCCGTTACCGAAAAGCCGGCCGAGACCCGCATGGGTTCCGGTAAAGGTTCGCCTGAATACTGGGTGGCAGTCGTCAAGCCCGGCCGCGTGATGTTCGAGATCGCGGGCGTCGAAAAGGCGGTTGCGGACGAAGCGCTCCGTCTTGCGGGCCACAAGCTCCCGCTCAAGACGAAGATCGTCAAGAAAGAAGAAACTGAGGAGAAAGGAGAATGACCATGAAGGCTGATAAGCTGAGAGCTATGTCCACCGAAGAGTTGGAAAAGCAGGAAAAAGAACTGAAAGCCGAGCTGTTCAATCTCCGCTTCCAGGCAGTGACCGGACAGATCAGCAATCCTTCCCGCATCAATGCATGCAAGAAGGACATTGCAAGAATCAAGACCGTTCTCCGTATGCGTGAGCTCGGTCAGGACGCCGAGTAAGGAGGAACAGGCAATGGAACAGAGAGGTTATCGTAAGACCCGCGTTGGCGTCGTCGTCAGCGATAAGATGGAAAAGACGATCGTCGTCGCCATCAAAACCAAGGTTCGCCATCCCCTGTACGGCAAGATGGTCAACCGGACCCGTAAATTCAAGGTGCACGATGAAGAGAATGCCTGCGGCATCGGCGACACCGTGCGCATCATGGAGACCCGCCCGATTTCCAAGGACAAGAGGTGGCGTCTCGTGGAAATCATCGAAAAGGCGAAGTAACGGAGAGGAGAAGATAAAATGATTCAGCCTCAAACCAGATTGAAAGTCGCGGACAACAGCGGCGCCAAGGAGATCATGTGCATTCGTGTTCTCGGCGGCAGCAAGGTCAAGTCCGCAGGTATCGGCGACGTCATCGTCGCGTCCGTCAAGACGGCAACGCCGGGCGGCGCGGTCAAGAAGAAGGACGTCGTGAAGGCGGTCGTGGTCCGCACCGTTGCGGAGACCACCCGCGCTGACGGCAGCCACATTCGTTTCGACGACAACGCTGCGGTCATCATCAACGATCAGAAGCAGCCGCGCGGCACCCGTATCTTCGGGCCGGTCGCACGTGAGCTTCGTGAGAAAGACTATATGAAGATCGTCTCTCTCGCACCCGAAGTACTGTAAAGGAGGAGCATGACATGAATAAGCTGAATGTGAAAAAAGGCGATACCGTCGTCGTGATCTCCGGTCAGGACAAGGGCAAGAAGGGCGAGATCCTGCACGCGGCGCCCGCGGATAACCGCGTTATGGTCAAGGGCGTCCACATGATCACCAAGCATGTCAAGCCGAGAAGACAGGGCGAGGCAGGCGGCCGGATCGAGCAGGAAGGCACCATCGACGCGTCCAACGTCATGCTCGTTTGCCCGAAGTGCGGCAAAGCGACCCGCGTTGCACATCAGATCGTCAACGGCAAGAAGGTCCGCGTTTGCAAGAAGTGCGGCAAGGTCATGGACTGAGAGACGGAAGGAGAAGAAAATGGCAAAGAAAGAAACTGCGGTTCAAGCAAAGCCTTTCAGCGGCGAACCCCGTCTGAAGACCAAGTACAGAGAAGAAGTCGTTCCCGCACTGAACGAGAAGTTCCGCTACGAGAACGTCATGATGATCCCGAAGCTTGAGAAGATCATCATCAACATGGGTCTCGGTTCCGAAAAGGATAACCCCAAGGGCATCGAGAAGGCAGTTGCGGAGCTCTCCGCGATCGCCGGCCAGAAGGCCATCGTCACCAAGGCGAAGAAGTCCGTCGCGAACTTCAAAGTCCGTGAAGGCATGAACATCGGCGCAAAGGTCACCCTGCGCGGCGATCGGATGTACTACTTCGCAGACAAGCTGATGAACATCGTTCTGCCCCGCGTCCGCGACTTCCGCGGTGTGTCCGACACGTCGTTCGACGGTCGCGGCAACTACGCGATGGGCGTCCGTGAACAGCTGATCTTCCCCGAGATCAACTATGACGACGTTGACAAGGTCCGCGGTATGAACATCGTGTTCGTTACCAGCGCCAAGACCGACGAAGAAGCGCGTGAGCTGCTTGCTCTCCTCGGTATGCCGTTCGTTCAGGACTAAGAAGGAGGAACCACTATGGCAAAGACATCCATGAAGCTGAAGCAGCAGAGGACCCCGAAGTTCTCTACCCGCGCTTACACCCGCTGCCGTATCTGCGGTCGTCCGCATGCGGTCCTTCGCAAGTACGGCATCTGCCGCGTGTGCTTCCGTGAAGAAGCATACAAGGGCAACATCCCCGGCGTCCGCAAGGCAAGCTGGTAATCAGGAGGAGACAACCATGACAGATACTATTGCAGATATGCTTACCAGAATCCGTAACGCCTTAGTCGCGAAGCACGAGACGGTCGACGTCCCCGCTTCCTCGATCAAAAAGGCGATCGCGGAGATCCTTGTGGAAGAGGGTTACATCAAGAGCTATGAGATCGTCGAAGACGGCATCGTCAAGACCATCCGCATCAAGCTCAAGTACGGCCCCAACAAGCAGCGCGTCATCGTCGGCATCAAGCGCATCTCCCGTCCGGGTCTGCGCGTGTATGCCCGCAAGGACGAGATCCCGAAGGTCCTCGGCGGCCTCGGCATCGCGATCCTGTCCACCTCTCGCGGCGTGATGACGGACCGCGAGGCAAGAAAGCTCGGCGTCGGCGGCGAAGTGCTCGCATACGTCTGGTAATACTTACAGGAGGAAATACAATGTCTCGAATCGGAAAACTTCCGGTACACATCGTGTCCGGAGTGACAATCACGGTTGACGAACACAATGTCGTGACCGTGAAAGGCCCCAAGGGCGAGCTCACGCAGCGTGTTTCGCCCGAGATGATCCTGGAGCAGGATAACGGTGTTCTCACCGTAAAGCGTCCCAGCGACGACAAGCAGCACCGCGCACTGCACGGACTGACCCGCTCGCTCATCAACAACATGGTCGTCGGCGTTTCGACCGGCTTTGAGAAGAAGCTCGAGATCGTCGGCACCGGTTACAGAGCGCAGATGGACGGCAAGGACCTCGTTCTGAACGTCGGTTACAGCCATCCGGTCAGATTCGCGAAGATGGACGGTATCGAATTTGAAACGCCCGCACCCACCAAGATCACGGTGAAGGGCATCGACAAGCAGAAGGTCGGCCAGGTTGCCGCAGACATTCGCAAGACGCGCGCGCCGGAACCCTACAAGGGCAAAGGCATCCGCTACGAAGGCGAATTCGTCCGCCGCAAGGAAGGCAAGACCGGCAAGTAAGGTAGAAAGGAGTAACGTAGAATGTTTTCTAAGATCGATAAGAATTCTGTTCGCAAGGCGCGTCATCATCGTCAGCGCAGGAATCTGAACGGCACGTGCGAGCGTCCGCGTCTCAACGTCTATCGCAGCACGAACCACATCTATGCGCAGATCATCAACGACGTCGACGGTAACACTCTGGTTGCTGCTTCTACTCTGGATGCAGAGATCAAGGGCCAGCTCGAAGGCAAGGACAAGAAGGAAGCTGCAAAGCTCGTCGGAAAGCTCGTCGGAGAGCGCGCGATCGCCAAGGGCGTCAAGAAGGTCGTTTTCGACCGCGGCGGTTATCTGTACACCGGTCGCGTCCAGGCATTGGCCGACGGCGCAAGAGAAGCCGGTCTGGACTTCTAAGGGAGGAAACGAAATGAGAAACGACAGAGAAAGAAAATTCGAGAAGGAAGTTCCCGAATTCAAAGAAAGACTCGTAGCGATCAACCGCGTTGCGAAGGTCGTCAAGGGCGGTAAGAACTTCCGCTTCACGGCGCTCATGGTTGTCGGCAACGAGAACGGCAAAGTCGGCGTCGGCCTCGGTAAGGCAGTCGAGATCCCCGAAGCGGTCCGCAAGGGCATCGAGGATGCAAAGCGCCACATGATCGAAGTCCCAGTCGTCGGCACGACGATCCCGCATCAGGTGGAAGGCAAGTACGGCAAGGGTCACGTCCGTCTGCTCCCCGCTGAAGAAGGTACCGGCGTTATCGCGGGCGGTCCCGCCCGTGCGGTCCTCGAAGCGGCAGGCATCCGCGACATCCGCACCAAGTCCTACGGTTCCAACAATCCGTCGAACTGCGTCAAGGCGACGCTCAACGGACTTGCGCAGCTCCGTACCGCAGAACAGATCGCGGCGCTCCGCGGCAAGACCGTGGACGAGATCCTGAACTGAGGAGGACAAGGCAATGTTGAAAGTCACTTTGATCAAGAGCCCGATTTCCTCGCTGCGCGATCAGCAGGACACGGTCAAGGCGCTCGGCCTCCACAAGGTCAATCAGACCGTCGTAAAGCCCGACAACGCCTGCATCCGCGGCCAGATCTTCAAGGTCAAGCACCTTGTCAAGGTCGAAGAAGTCGAAGAAGTATAAGGAGGGTCAACGTATGAAGATCCATGATTTGAGACCGGCAGAAGGAGCCAAGCACAGCCCCAAGCGTTTGGGCCGCGGCACGGGTTCCGGTATCGGCAAGACCTCCGCAAAGGGCAACAAGGGTCAGAAAGCCCGCAGCGGCGCAAAGAAGAACGGGTTTGAAGGCGGCCAGATGCCTCTGGCGCGTCGTCTCCCGAAGCGCGGCTTCTACAATCACTTTGCGAAGGAATACACCATCATCAACATTTCCGACCTGAATGGGTTGGAGAACGGCACCGAGGTTACCGGTGAACTGCTCGAAGCACTCGGCATCATCGGCAAGCTCGAAAAGGACGGCCTGAAGGTTCTGGGAAACGGCGAGCTCACCAAGCAGCTTACCGTCAAGGCTGCGAAGTTCTCGAAATCCGCGGAGGAAGCGATTAAGAACGCAGGCGGAAACGTTGAGGTGATCTGATGTTCAACACATTCATCAACGCATTCAAGATCAAGGACCTCCGGAAGAAGATCCTGTACACGCTGCTTCTGATCGTGGTTTACCGCCTCGGCAGCGCGATCCCGATCCCGGGCGTCAACCTCGCCGGCTGGCAGGAAGCGACCAAACAGCTTTCCGCGATGTCGGACTTCATGAGCCTGATGTCGGGTTCTGCGTTCTCGCAGTTCACGATCTTTGCAATGGGCATTTCGCCGTACATCACGGCGTCCATTATCCTGCAGCTCCTCACCATTGCGATCCCCGCTCTCGAGCGGATGAGCAAGGAGGAGGACGGCCGTCAGAAGATCGAGCGCATCACCCGCTACGCGGGCGTCGGTCTCGCGGTCGTGCAGGCGATCGGCATCGTTATGAGCTATAACGGCGTTCTTTCGGACGGCAGCTACATCGTCTCCAACGCGGACGGACTGTTCGTACTGCGTATCGCGATCATCGCGATCTGCGCAGCGGCAGGTACCGCATTCCTGATGTGGCTCGGCGAGCGCATCACGGAGAAGGGAATCGGCAACGGCATTTCGATGCTGATCTTCGCTTCCATCGTCTCCCGCGTGCCCGACTTCATCAAGGAGCGTATCACCGCGATCGCGGCGGCGCCCGGTAAAGTGATGACCTGGGTCATCCTCGTGCTGACCATCGTTGTGGTCCTTGCGCTGATCGCATTCGTCGTCTACATCGACAAGGCAGTCCGCAAGATCCCGGTGCAGTACGCAAAGCGCGTCGTCGGACGTAAGATGTACGGCGGTCAGAACACGCATCTGCCGATGAAGGCGAATGCAAACGGCGTTCTGCCCCTGATCTTCGCCATGACGATCATGCAGTTCCCCGAGATGATCATGCAGTTCTTCAAGCGCGGCGGCGGCTTCATGAACTTCTGGTACCGCTGGATGGTGTCCTCCCCGAAGGTTTGGGACGGCACGATGTACCAGCCCACCAGCGTTCTGAAGGCGACCGGCGTCACGTACACCGGCATCCAGTATGCACCTTTTGTGTACTATCTGGTATACTTCCTGCTGATCATCGCGTTCGGTTACTTCTACACCTCGATCACGTTCAACCCGGTTGAGATGTCGAAGAACCTGCAGCAAAACGGCGGCTTCATTCCGGGCATCCGTCCGGGCAAGCCGACCGGCGAGTATCTCGGCAAGATCTCGAACCGCCTCACGCTGTTCGGATCCCTGTTCCTCGCGGTCATCGCGATCGTCCCGACCATCATCCTGAACATGATGGGCGTTACCAACATGTTCGGTGCGACTTCGGTCCTCATTATGGTCAGCGTCGCGCTTGAAACGACGGAGCAACTCGAATCCCAGATGCTGATGCGTCACTACAAGGGATTCCTGAATTAACCGATATGAAACTGATCTTCTTGGGCCCGCCGGGCGCGGGCAAAGGCACACAGGCAGAGCGCATTGCGGAGCGATATGAGATCGCGCACCTCTCGACGGGCGACATGCTTCGGGCGGAGATCCGCAATGCCACTCCGCTGGGTGCGGCGGCAAAGTCGTACATCGACCGCGGCGAGCTTGTTCCGGACAGCGTCATCATCGACATGGTCCGCGAACGGATCACGCGGGACGACTGCAAGAACGGCTTCCTTTTAGACGGTTTTCCGAGAACGGTCGTACAGGCCGAAGCGCTTGCTAAATTTACGGAGATCGACCATGCGGTCAACATCGACGTTCCGAGCGAGCGGCTGGTCAACCGCATCTCCGGGCGCAGAATGTGCCCCGGCTGCGGCGCGGCGTATCATGTATCCATGTACGCGCTGCCGACCTGTTCTAAATGCGGCGCAACGCTCTATCAGCGCGACGACGACCGCGAGGAAACGGTTATGAACCGCCTGAAGGTCTATGCGGAAAAAACGGCGCCCCTGATCGCCTTCTATGAAGCGGCAGGGAAGCTCGTCACCGTGGACGGCGATCAGTCCGTCGATGCGGTGACGGAGAGCATTTTGAAAGGGCTCGGCGCATGATTACGATCAAATCGGCGCAGGACATCGAACGGATGCGGGCGGCGGGCAAGGTCGTGGAGGACACCCTGAAGCGTTTGGAAAAAAGCGTTCGGATCGGCGTCACCACGGAGGAGCTGAACCGCGTGGCGGAGGAATACATCCGAAGCCGGGGCGCATATCCGACGTGTCTCAACTACAACGGGTATCCGAAGGCGATCTGCATCTCGGTCAACGAGGTGGTCGTTCACGGGATCCCCGGACCGCGCAAGCTCAAAGACGGCGACATCGTCAGCTGCGACGTATGCGCCACGCTGAACGGCTTTGTGGGCGACGCGACGCGGACCTTCCTGGTCGGCAACGTCGCGGAGGAGACGAGAAAGCTCGTCGAGGTCACGAAGGAGTGCTTTTATAAGGGCATCGAATTCGCCAGACCGGGCTATCGGGTCTCCGACATCAGCAAGGCGATCCAGAGCCACGCGGAATCGCACGGATACGGCGTCGTGCGGGAGCTGACCGGCCACGGAGTCGGACGGAGCCTGCACGAGGATCCGGAAGTGCCGAACTTCTACTCGCCGCGCGCACGGCAGCGCCTCGAAGCAGGCATGACGATCGCGGTGGAGCCGATGATTACACTCGGCTCGCGGGAAGTCTGGCAGCTCGACGACGGCTGGACCGTCACGACCCGGGACGGAAAGCCCGCAGCGCATTACGAGAACACGATCGCGATCACCGACGGCGATCCGATCCTTCTGACCTGTTCGGAGGCGCTCGTATGACGCGGGAACCGCTGTATGAAGGCGAGATCGTCCGCTCGCGCGCAGGGCGGGACTGCGGACGCGCGTTCGTGGTATGGAAGATCCTCGATGAGCAGTACGTGCTGCTCGTCGACGGAACACTCCGTACGATGGAGCGTCCGAAGAAAAAGAAGCGCATGCACCTTTTGAAGGCTTCCGAAACGCGGATGGAGCTTTCCGGCAATCTCTTGAATGCGGATTTCCGAAAGTTCCTCTCCGCCGAAGGGTTCCGAAACGACCGTAACGAATAAAAGGAGGGATATCGTTGTCCAAACAGGATGTCATTGAAGTGGAAGGCGTCGTGACCGAAGCGTATCCGAACGCAATGTTCGAGGTCAAGCTTCCGAACGACCACAAGATCCTCGCGACCATCTCGGGCAAGCTGCGCATGAACTACATCCGCATCCTTCCCGGCGACAAGGTCACCGTCGAGCTTTCGATGTATGATTTGACCCGCGGCCGCATCACGTGGCGCGCAAAGAACTGAGAGATCAGCAAAAGATTTAAAGGAGAAAAGCTATGAAAGTCAGACCGTCTGTCAAACCCATTTGCGAAAAGTGCAAGATCATCAAGCGCAAGGGTCGCGTCATGATCATTTGCGAGAATCCGAAGCACAAGCAGAAGCAGGGCTAACCCACAGGGGAACAAACTTGCGGGGCGGCTGGCACGAAAGTGCAACCCGCAAGCCAATATAGATCATTTTTCAAAATTATTACGGAGGTAGAGAAACGATATGGCACGTATTGCTGGCGTAGACCTTCCGAGAGATAAGCGAGTCGAGATCGGCTTGACCTATATCTACGGGATCGGTCGCACAACCGCTTCCAAGATTCTTGCAGAGACCGGTATCAATCCCGACACCCGCGTTCGCGATCTGGAAGAGAACGATGTCAACAAAATCAGAGATTATATCGACCACAACCTGAAGGTTGAGGGCGACTTGAGACGTGAAACCTCGATGGATATCAAGCGGCTCATTGAGATCGGCTGCTATCGCGGGGTCCGTCACCGCAAGGGCCTGCCCGTTCGCGGACAGTCCACGAAGCAGAACGCTCGTACCCGCAAGGGTCCGAAACGCACGCAGGGCGGCAAGAAGAAGTAAGGAGGAGCTAAGTAATGGCAGGTAAAGCTAAGGTCAAGAAAGTCACGTCGCGCAAACGCCGTGAAAAGAAGAACATCGAGCGCGGTGCCGCGCACATCCGCTCCTCTTTCAACAACACACTGGTGACCATCACCGACACGCAGGGCAACGCGATTTCGTGGTCCAGCGCAGGCAGCCACGGCTTCCGCGGCTCCCGCAAGAGCACGCCGTTTGCCGCGCAGGTCGCGTCCGAAGCAGCGGCGACCGCTGCGATGGAGCATGGTCTCAAGACGGTTGAAGTTTACGTAAAGGGCCCCGGCTCCGGCCGTGAGTCCGCGATCCGTGCGCTCCAGTCCGCGGGTCTGCAGATCGTGTCCATCAAGGACGTGACGCCGATCCCGCACAACGGCTGCCGTCCGCCGAAGCGCAGAAGAGTGTAAGGGAGGAAGTATTATGGCAAGATATACAGGTTCCGTTTGCAGACAGTGCCGCAGAGAAGGCACCAAGCTGTTTCTGAAGGGCGACAAGTGCTACACCGAAAAGTGCCCGATGACCCTTCGCCATACCCCTCCGGGAATGCACGGCCAGGGCAGAAAGAAGCAGTCCGAGTACGGTCTGCAGCTGCGTGAAAAGCAGAAGGTCCGCCGCGCATACGGCATCCTTGAATCCCAGTTCCGCAAGTACTACGACATGGCGTCCAACATGAAGGGCGTCACCGGTGAGAACATGCTGTCTCTCATCGAGCGTCGTCTTGATAACGTCGCGTACCGCCTGAATTTCGGCGAATCCCGTCCGATGGCGCGTCAGATGGTCACCCACGGTCACGTTTACGTGAACGGCAAGAAGGTCGACATCGCGTCCTATCAGGTCAAGGTCGGCGACGAGATCACCATCCGCGAAAAGAGCCGCGACATCCCGTTCTTCAAGACCCTCCGCGAGGAAGGCGCAAAGCGCACCATCCCGCAGTGGCTGGAGCTGGATGCGGAGAACCTCAAGGGCCGCGTCGTCGCGCTGCCGAAGCGTGAGGACATCGACCTGACGATCGAAGAGCACAATATCGTCGAGTTCTACTCGAGATAATCCTGAGCGAACCGTAACGACATCACCGAAGGAGGGTACATACATGATAGAAATGGATAAGCCCAAACTCGAATGCGTGGTCAGCACAGCAAACTACGGCAAGTTCGTCGTAGAGCCGCTGGAGCGCGGATTCGGTACGACCCTGGGCAACTCGATGCGTCGAGTCTTACTGAGCAGTCTTCCCGGTGTTGCTGCATCGTCCATTCGGATTGACGGCGTTCTGCATGAGTTCTCCACGATCGAAGGCGTTAGAGAAGACGTCACTGAGATCATCCTGAACCTCAAGCAGCTCATCTGCAAACTGCACTCCGAGGAACCGAAGAAGGTCATCATCGACGCGATCGGTCCCTGCGAGGTCAAGGCGGGCGACATCCTTCCGGATGCCGAAGTCGAGATCATCAATCCGGATCTGCACATTGCAACGATCGATGCAAACGGTCGTCTCCATATGGAGATCGTGCTGAGACACGGCAGAGGATACGTGGTATCCGATCGCAATAAGCGTCCCGACATGCCGATCGGCGAAATCGCCATCGACTCGATCTTCACCCCGATCACCAAGGTCAACTTCACGGTTGAAAACACGCGCGTCGGCCAGATCACGGACTTTGACAAGCTTACGCTTGAGCTCTGGACGGACGGCAGCATTCAGCCGGAAGAGGCGGCGTCGCTCGCGGCGAAGATCCTCACCGAGCACCTGCTCCTGTTCATCAACCTGACGGAGCACGTGCAGGACGTCGAGATCCTCAAGGAGAAGGACGACAAGAAGAAGGAAAAGATCCTCGAAATGAACATCGAAGACCTCGACCTGTCGGTCCGCTCCTACAACTGCCTCAAGCGCGCAGGCATCAACACCGTCGAGGAGCTGGTGCAGCGTGACGAGGACGAGATGATGAAGGTTCGCAATCTCGGACGGAAATCTCTCGAGGAAGTACAGCAAAAATTGGCGCAGTTGGGACTTTCCCTGCGCTCGAACGAAGATTAAGGAGGAAGCACAATGGCAAACCGTAAATTGGGGAAACCCTCTGACCAGCGTGTTGCATTGCTCAGGAATCAGACCACGGCGCTTCTCTGGAACGGCAAGATCATCACGACCGAAACCCGCGCGAAGGAAATCCGCAGCATCGCCGAAAAGATCATCACCCTCGCGATCAGCGAGTATGAGAACGGCGAGACCGTCGAGAAGGAGACCTACAACGAAAAGGGTCAGGTCGTCAAGGCAGAGAAGCCGCAGGATAAGCCCTCGAAGCTCCATGCCCGCCGTCAGATCATGGCGTATCTCTATGACATGCCGGAACCCAAGAAGGAAAAGGACGGCAAGGTCGAGACCAAGAGCGAGTACAAAGAGCGCACCAAGGACGTCCGTCATCCCGTCGTGGAGAAGCTGTTCCGTGAGATCGCGCCGAAGTACGACGCACGCGCCAAGGAAGGCAAGAAGGGCGGCTACACCCGCATCACCAAGCTCGGACCGCGCCGCGGCGACGCAGCCGAAATGGTCGTCTTAGAGCTCATCTAATGTAAAGCAGCACAAAAGCCTGTCTAAACCGACGGGCTTTTTCTTTTCCCGCGACGACGGCAGGCTTGACTGGATCGGCTTTTCGGACGTGACGCGCAGCGATCTCGAAGCCGCGGCGCGCAGTAACAAGGCGCTTTCGGAGCACATGGTCTCGAAGGAAGCCGACCGCGCCATGAAGTCGTTCGTCACGGAACGGCTCCTTGCCCTTTCGGAAGAGCAGACCGAGCCGAAGCGCTTCTATTCCTACGACACGCTCAGAGGAATGGGGATTTCCGGCAAGGCGGACATCGCCCCCGCGCTCGGGGAGCTTAAAAAGCATGGCGTTCGGGTTGTTTTCCCGAATAGTGCGAAGCGCGAGCATCCAACGGATACAAGTGTAAAAAGAGGCATTGAGCTCGTCAAGGCGCAGTCAAATACAAA
>JAFXVP010000010.1 GCA_017524445.1 Clostridia bacterium
CTCCTGCTCGGCGCGATCGGCATACCGGTCTTTTCGGGCGGCAAAGGCGGTTTCGGCGTGCTCGCGGGGCTTACGGGCGGCTATCTCTGGGGCATGATTCTGATCGGCGTCGTGTACTGGATCATGACCGCGCTGTTCGGTAAAAAGCTGTGGATCGAGATCGTCTCGCTTCTTTTCGGACTGCTCCTTTGCTATTTATTCGGAACGGTCTGGTTTTCCGTGCTGAATCCCGATCGCGGCTTTGTTTCGTCGCTGATGATCTGTGTTGTTCCCTTTATTGTGCCGGATCTGATCAAACTCGGTCTTGCGGTCATGCTCGGACGTAAGATCAGACCGCATATTCCGACGCCGTGAGAAGCCCCGCGCCTCTTTTTATACTTTGTTCATTTGCTTTTCATGACACGACGGCTTACAATATAAGCAGGGGAGGGAGAGGCTATGCAGATCGTGGTTTTGGACGGATATTGCGTCAATCCGGGCGACGTGGACTGGGGTCCGCTGAAAAAGCTCGGAACGATTTCGGTCTATGACCGGACGCATCCGGATATGGTCGCGCAGCGCGTGAGAGGCGCGGAAGCCGTGTTTGTCAACAAGGTGAAGCTCTCCCGCGAAGTGATCTTCGGCGCACGGCAGCTGAAGTTCATCGGCGTGCTTGCCACCGGCTACGACGTGATCGACGTCGATGCGGCAAGGGAGCGCGGGATCGTCGTGACGAACGTACCCGCATACAGCACGGAAGCCGTCGCGCAGCACGCGATCGCGCTGCTTCTGGGACTTTGTCAGCACGTCGAATATCACGACGCGCTCGTCAAAAACGGCGCGTGGACGGCTTCGCCCGATTTCTCCTGGTGGAAGATCGCGCCGACGCTTCTTTACGGCAAAACAATGGGCATCATCGGCTGCGGACGGATCGGATCGCGCGTCGCGAAGATCGCAGACGCTTTGGGCATGCGCGTTCTCGGCGTGAATCCGCAGGAAAAGCCCGGATTTGTCGGCGAATACGTCTCGCTTGAAACGCTGTTCCGTGAAGCCGACGTCATCAGTCTGCATTGTCCCGCAAAGGCGGACACGGTAGGGCTGATTCGAAAGGACACGATCGCAAAGATGAAGGACGGCGCGCTGCTCATCAACACCTCTCGCGGGAGTCTGATCTCGGAATCGGACGTCTGCGACGCGCTGAAAAGCGGCAAGCTTGCGGGATACGCCGCGGACGTTGCGAGCGAAGAGCCGATCAAGCTCCGGAACCCGCTTCTGAAAGCGCCGAATTGCATCATTACGTCGCATTACGCGTGGACGCCGAAGCCCATGCGGCAGAAGATCATCGACGTCTCCGCGGAGAACCTTGCCGCGTTTTTGAACGGCTTTCCGAAAAATGTCGTCGGATGAATCACAGCCATTTTGCCCCCGAATGGGGGCTTTTTTGATTGGATTCACGTATTTGCCATGCTGAATTCACAATTGCCACTTGCAAAAATTGCAGATTCGGGGTAAACTATATTCATCTATTCTCGGAGTTGTGTATCATGTTGCTGTGGACCGATTCGACTTGGGCTGCGTGCGGCGTTTCCGAAGGAGACGGCGTACTGGTTGCTCTTTCGGGCGGCGCGGACTCCGTGGCATTGCTGCTGGAGCTACATAAGCTTCAAAAGAACGGAAGGATCCTTCGCGTGGAAGCGGCGCATCTGAACCATGCGATCCGCAAGGGAGACGCGGACGCGGATGAGGCGTTTTGCGCCGAACTCTGCGAACGGCTCGGCGTTCCGCTGCATGCGGAACGGATCGACGTACCGTGTTTTGCGAAGGAGACAGGCGTATCTCTGGAGCTTGCAGCAAGGAACGCGCGCTACGCGTTTCTGGAACGCGTGAGAGCGGATCGGGACCTCGACTGCATTGCGATCGGACATCATCGGGATGATCAGGCGGAGACGCTTCTGCTGCATCTTCTGCGCGGAAGCGGCACCGACGGTCTCGTTGGCATGCGGCTTCGTTCCGGGCGGCTCATCCGTCCGCTGCTGTATACCGACAAGACCGCGATCCTTGCTTACCTGTCGGAACGCGGGCAAAGCTGGTGCACCGATGAGACAAACTTCGAAACTGACGCGACACGAAACCGTATCCGGCTGAGCGTCATGCCGGTGCTCGAGACGGTCAATCCGGCGGCGAAAAAAGCGCTCTGCGACGCTGCGGCGCATATCGCGGAGGATTCGGATTATCTGAACGCGCTTGCCGCCGAAGCGGAGAAAACGTGTGACACGAACCGCGAAT
Source organism: Clostridia bacterium (assembly GCA_017524445.1). Classification (GTDB taxonomy): domain Bacteria; phylum Bacillota; class Clostridia; order Christensenellales; family CAG-138; genus UBA3792. Next base: position 2,266 of record JAFXVP010000010.1, read on the forward strand.
TGCTTTCGGCGCTGCCGCGTCCGATCCGGCTGCGGGTGCTTCGGAACCTGCTGCCGTACACGGATTTCACGGCGTCGGACCTTGATCGGCTCGATGCGCTTCTGAAAGGACAGACAGGGGACATTGCGACGCTGAAAAACGGCGTGATCGCATGGCTGGACGCGACCGATCTTCGGATCGGCAGGGAAGAGACCGAACCGTATTCGACTCCCGTACCGGAGACCGGCAGTGTGAAGCTTCCGCATGGAACGCTTTCCGTTGAACGGGTCGAAAAGGCCGTGATCCCGTGCGGCAGATACGACGCGTATGTCGATGCTGACCGGCTGAATGGCAGTGTGATCGCACGAAATCCGAAAGAGGGCGATCGGTTCACACCGCTCGGCATGACGAGATCAAAGCTTTTGAGCGATTATCTGACCGATCGCAAGGTCCCGAGGTTCGAACGAACCATGCCGATCCTATGTGACGAGAGCGGGATCGTCTGGGTCGCGGGACACACGGTGGATGAACGAATGCGCGTGACTGCGGATTCAAACCATATTCTGCACTATCATTATGAGGAGGACTGACTATGTGGGGCAAAGCGTTTATGGCAGAAGACATTGAGGAAGTTCTGCTTTCGGAGGAACAGATCAAAAAGCGCGTACAGGAGCTCGGCGATCAGATCTCGAAGGATTACGACGGGCAGGAGATCATCGTGCTTTGCGTGCTGAAGGGCGCAAGCATCTTTTTCGCCGACCTGATCCGTGCGATCACCGTCCACGCGAAGATGGACTTTATGGCGATTTCGAGCTACGGCGACGCACAGAAGACCAGCGGCATCGTCCGCATCACCAAGGACATGGATTCGAGCATCACCGGCAAGCACGTTCTCATTGCGGAGGACATCATGGACAGCGGCCTGACGCTTTCCTATATGACCCGCCTTCTGTGGGAGCGCAAGCCCGCGTCGATCCGCACATGCTGTTTCCTCGACAAGCCCGAGCGCCGCGAGTGCGAGATCACGCCGGACTACTGCGGCTTCGTGGTCCCGAACAAGTTTGTGGTCGGCTACGGTCTCGACTACAAGCAAAAGTATCGCAACCTGCCCTACGTGGGCGTTTTAAAGCCCGAGATCTACAGCTGATCCCGGAACAGCGGGGCTATTCGCCCCTGAACGGAGGACACTTTGGAATTCAATCCCAATAACAATCAGAACAACGAACCCGGAAAGCAGGGGAACAACCGCGGACGCATCGTCACGATGGCGGTATGGGCGCTGATCCTTGTCGTACTCATCTTTATGGTGACGAACGGCTGTTCGTCCGGAAAGACGAAGGAGATCAAGTTCGCCGAATTCTCGGAGTACTATCGGGAGGATAAGATCAAAGCGGTCTATGAGGTGATCGGAGGCGGCACCTATTACGGACTTCTGACGACCAGCGAGTATGACGCGAACGATCTGCCCGGAAAATCCGATTTCGTCATGTATTTGGACAACGACCTGTTCTCCAAATATATGAGCACGCTTGTTTCGGAACAGAAGGGGATCGACGCCGAAAAGGTCACGACCGGCGATTACAGCTTTGTGATGCAGAGCGCGCTGCCGAACGATATGCCGTGGTGGTATATCGCGCTGCAGATCGTTCCGCTGCTGATGCTCGGCGCGCTTGTGGTCCTGTTCCTGGTCCGTCAGCGCGGCGACCGGCAGATGATGAACTTCTCGAAATCCCGCGCGCGGCTCAACGATCCGAGCAAGGACAAGGTCACGTTCAAGGACGTTGCGGGACTTGTCGAGGAAAAAGAAGAGCTCAAGGAGC
>JAFXVP010000062.1 GCA_017524445.1 Clostridia bacterium
CATCGAGTTCCGCGTACCGTGGGTGGACGATCAGGGCGCAGTCCGCGTCAACCGCGGCTTCCGCGTGCAGTTCAACAGCGCGATCGGACCGTACAAGGGCGGCATCCGTTTCAACAAGAACGTGAACCTGTCCGTCATGAAGTTCCTCGGCTTCGAGCAGACCTTCAAGAACAGCCTGACTTCGCTTCCGATGGGCGGCGGCAAGGGCGGCGCGGACTTTGATCCGACCGGCAAGAGCGATCGCGAGATCATGCGCTTCTGCCAGAGCTTCATGACTGAGCTCTATCGTCACATCGGTCCGAACGTGGACGTTCCGGCAGGCGACATGGGCGTCAGCGGACGTGAGATCGGCTACATGTTCGGTCAGTACAAGCGCATCCGCAACGCATACGAGAACGGCGTTCTCACGGGCAAGGGCCTCAGCTTCGGCGGTTCCCTCATTCGTCCGGAAGCGACCGGTTTCGGCGCGGTCTACTATCTCTGCGAAGTTCTGAAGCATGAGAACGACACGATCGAAGGCAAGACCATCGCGGTCTCCGGCTTCGGCAATGTTGCATGGGGCGTCACCAAGAAGGCGGCTCAGCTCGGCGCAAAGGTCGTTACGCTCTCCGGCCCGGACGGCTACATCTACGATCCGGACGGCGTCGTCACCGAGGAGAAGATCAACTACATGCTCGAGATGAACGCATCCCGCCGCAACCGCGTGCAGGACTATGCGGACAAGTTCGGCGTCGAGTTCTTCCCGGGCGAGAAGCCCTTCGGCCGCAAGGTCGACATCGTCATGCCGTGCGCAATGCAGAACGACGTGCACATGGATTCCGCTGAGAAGATCGCTGCAAACGGCGTCAAGTACTACATCGAAGTCGCGAACATGCCGACGACCAACGACGCGCTCTTCTTCCTGATGGGTCAGAAGGGCATGGTCGTTGCTCCGTCCAAGGCGGTCAACGCGGGCGGCGTTGCGGTATCCGGTCTCGAAATGAGCCAGAACTCCGAGCGTCTCGCCTGGTCCGCTGAGGAAGTCGATGCGAAGCTCCACAGCATCATGGTCAACATCCACAAGGCTTCCGTCGAAGCGGCGGAGGAGTGCGGCCTCGGCTACAACCTGGTTGCGGGCGCGAACATCGCGGGCTTCAAGAAGGTTGCAGACGCCATGCTGGCGCAGGGTATCGTCTGATCTTCACGATCAACACAATCTCCCAAATCGAAAAGGTCTCCTTCGGGAGACCTTTTTTGACGCGCGGACGCGCAGATTGTTGACGGTAGCGCGAGATCGTGGTATATTGTGTATATCTGTGGAGATATGTCGTTTTTTCGGAGGAACAGAGGTTGCGCTTCAAGGAGTGGATCAAGCAGCATTATCGGATCATATTGATCGGGCTGGTTTTGGCCGCGGTCATTTTTGCTGCGGTGTTCGTCGCGATCCGGCTCTCCGGGAAAAAGACGGAGATCACCCAAAACGGCGCGTTTCCTGTCCGCATCAATGAGATCCTGACGTCCAACGGCTCCTATCCGAACGGCGACGGTCTCTGCTGCGACTTTATCGAGCTGTACAACGACTCGAACGGAAGGATCTCTCTGGACGGCTATCAGCTCAGCGACAGAAAGAGCGGAGAGCGCTTCGTGATCCCGGAGAATACGGTGATCGCGCCGCACGGGTATCTGCTCATCAATTGCAGCAAGGACGAGACCGGCGGGTACTACGCCGCGTTCGGGCTTTCCAAGAACGGCGGCGAGGACATATACTTTCTGGATCCGGATTCCGTCGTGATCGAGACAGTCAGAACGATCGCGGCAGACAGGGACGTTTCGCAGGGATACGGCGACGCGCATGCGTGGGGATTGCTGCCCTTCGTCACGCCCGGATACCCCAACACACCGGAAGGGTTTGAAAGCTGGAAGGCACAGCACAGCGTTTCGTATTCCTCCGACGTGCGGATCAACGAGATCATGACCTCGAACACGATCTATCATACCGTCGGCGGCGAATGCACGGACTGGATCGAGCTGTTCAACACATCCGACGCGCAGGTTTTGCTTGCCGGATACGGACTTTCCGACGGCGACAAGGAACCGGTCTGGCAGTTCCCGGAGGATGCGGTCCTCGAAGCGGGCGCATACCTGGTCGTTCCCTGTTCACGGACTGGGGAGGAGGGAGCGCCGTTCGGGCTGTCCAGAGCGGGCGGCGAGGATGTCATTCTGTTCCATGCGGACGGGACCGTTGCCGACAAGGTCAGTACCGTTGCCGCGGAACAGAACCAATCCTATGCGCGTATGGAGGACGGCAGCTGGACGCTCACGTTTGACGCGACGCCGGGATACCCCAATACGCCCGAGGGACGCGAGGCGCTTGTCCGATCGACCGATCCGCAGGACGTTTCGGTCCATATCACGGAGATCATGGCAAGCAACCGTTCGATCTGTGCGGACGCGACAGGTTTGTTCCACGACTGGGTCGAGCTTTCCAACACCGGCGACGTCGCCTGCGATCTTTCCGGCTGGTTCCTCTCGGACGACGCGGACGACCTGACGCAGTGGAAGATCCCGTCCCGCATGCTGAACCCCGGGGAGTCTCTGATCGTCTTCTTTGCCAAAAACCGCGACGGTGAGATCGGCGGCGAGCTGTTTGCGCCGATGGCGCTTTCGGCGGCAGGCGACACGGTTTGCCTTGTTGATCCGCTCGGCAGACTGATCGAGAAGGTCGAATTCGGTCCGATGGACGAGAATAAGTCCCTTGTGATCAATCCCGAAACCGGGGAGCAGACCGTGTGCGTGTATCCGACGCCGGGATTTCCGAACACAACGGACGGATACGCCGCCTTTGCAGAACAGCGGCAGCCTTCCGGAGCGATCGCCATCTGGGAGGTCATGACCGCAAACGACGCGTATCTCAGTCAATCGGGCGAGTATTACGACTGGCTCGAAATCAAAAATATTTCGTCGGAGCCCGTCGATCTGAAAGCATACAGCATCTCGGACGATTCCAAACAAAGCGACCGGTACGTGCTTCCGGACGTGACGCTTTCTCCCGGCGCGCTCTATGTCCTGATCCTCTCGGGACATCCGGAGTACTCCACAAAGTACTATGCGCACGCGAGCTTTGCGCTGAATGCGCAGGAGGATAGTCTGTTCCTGTTCGAGAACGGGGAACTGATCGACTACGTCCATCTGTACCGGATCCCGTATCACAATTCCTACGGACGCACGGCGGACGGGGCAGGCGGGTTCTTCTATATGGATCCGACGCCCGGAAAGGAGAACAAGCCCGGCGTACGGATGATCAGCGCAGAGCCCATCGCATCCGTACCGTCCGGCGTATACAACGACGTCAGCTATCTTGATGTAACGCTCAGCGCCGCAGGAACGATCTACTACACAACGGACTGCAGTGATCCGGATCGGAACGCGAACCTGTATACCGGGCCGATCCGTATCGACCGGACGACGGTGCTGCGGTCCGTTTCCTATGAGCAGGAAAAAAAGGAAAGCCGCATCGTGACCATGAGCTATCTGATCGGCGAACAGCACGATCTGCCCATTGTCAGCCTCGCGACAGACCCGGAACATCTCTGGGGCACGACCGGCATCTATGTCGACAGCGCCAACCGCAAGGAGATCGAGCATCCGGCAAGCGCGGCATATTTCGGACCGGACGGTTCCTGGGCAACGGAATGCGGGGTCAAGATACACGGGGTCACATCCCTGAGGACGGACAAGAAATCCTTTACGCTGAAGTTCAGCGGCGTGTATGACGGTCCGCTGCATTATGATATCTTCGGCGACGGCGCGGTCACGGTGTTCAAATCGGTGCTTCTTCGCTCCGACGTGGAAGGCAGGTATTCGACCTTCATGCGGGACGATCTGATGCACCGGATCGCAAAGCAGTACAGCCCGACCATGCTGTCCCAGAACTCCAAATATGTCGTACTGTATCTGAACGGACAGTATTGGGGGATCTATGCGATCCGTGAACAGTTTACGCCGTTTTTTTATGCGTCCAACATGGGCTTCCCGGAAGATACCGTGACCGTGAGGAAGAAGTCCATCCGTCCGGGGATCACGCTTTCCGACGCGCTGACGTACATGAGGACTCGTGGGGTGACGACCGCGGAGGACTATGCCTACATTGCCGAACGGCTCGACATGTCCAGTCTGATCGACTGGGCGATCTTTGAAGCGTACTGCGGCAATACCGACATCGTCGGCAACATACGGTATATGTGCAGCACCGCAGACGGCAAATGGCGCATCGGACTGGTGGACGTCGACCGCGGCTTTTTCCATATGGGCATGTTTAACAACGTTTACGACGCGCCGCAGTTCGGCATGATGTTCCGTACGCTTCTGAGGAACGAGATCTTTCGCGAGCAGTTTCTCAACAGAATGGCGGAGCTGCTGAAGACAGGGCTTTCGGAACAGAACGTGATGGAGATGATCGACCGGATGGCGGGCGAGATCCGCAGCGAGATCCCGAACGAAATGGAGCGGTGGGGCGCTCCCAGAAACTGGGAGGGTATGGTCGAGGAGCTCAGACAATACGTCCGCGACGTCAAGCCGACGCTGATCAACGGCATTCGGCGTGAGCTTGGACTCACCGACGAGGAGGTTTCGGCGTACTTCGGCACAGAAGGAAACTGATCCGGGAAAAAGAAATACGTAAAAACAGCGGGACCGAAAGATCCCGCTGTTTTGCGCTGACGGTTATTCCGTTTTCTCCGCTTCGTACTCGATGACCTTCCGAAACTGCGTTTCGTACAGCTCGCGGTAGACGCCGTTCTTCGCGAGCAGCTCGTCGTGCGTGCCCTGCTCCGTAATGGTCCCGTTCGCGACCACGAGAATGCGGTCCGCCTTGAGGATCGTCGAGAGCCGGTGCGCGATGACGATGGACGTGCGTCCCTGCATCAGCATTTCGAGCGCGTCCTGGATCGCGTTCTCGGAGATCGAATCAAGCGCGGAGGTCGCCTCGTCGAGGATCAGGATGCGTGGATCCTTCAGGATGATCCGCGCGATCGAAAGCCGCTGCTTTTCACCGCCGGAGAGCTTCAGACCGCGGTTGCCGACGACCGAATCGAGCCCGTTCGGCTGGTTTTCGATGAACTCGGTGAGATTCGCCTTTCGGATCGCGTCCATGAGCTCCGCTTCGGTCGCCGTTTCCTTTGCGTAGAGCAGGTTTTCGCGGATCGTGCCGTTGAAGAGGTACGAATCCTGCGTCACGACGCCGATGCTCTTTCGAAGGTAATGCAGATCAAAATCGCGCACGTCGGTTTCGCCGATCTTCACGCTGCCCGAGACGACGTCGTAGAGGCGGGGGAGCAGGTTTACGACCGTGCTCTTGCCGGAGCCGGACGGACCGACGATCGCGTACATTTTTCCGGCGGGCACGGTGAAGTCGACGTCCGTCAGAAGCGGCTTATCCGGGGAGTAGGAGAATTCGACGTGCTCGTAGCGAATGTCCGCGCCGGAAAGGATCGGACGCTTTGCGTGCTCCGGCTGCTTGATCGCCGGGACCAGATCGAAGTAATCGAAGATACGCGTGAACAGCGCGAGCGACCGCGTAAAGTCCACATGTATATTGAGGAGCGACTGCACCGGGCGGTAGAGCCGGTTGATGAGCATGACGGTCGACGTGATGATACCGACGTTCAGCGTGGGATCGGTCTTCGTGATGATGAAGTATCCGCCGGCGAAGTAGATGAGCAGCGGGCCGATCTCGGTGAACATGCCCATCAGCACCATGAACCATTTGCCGCTGCGCTGCTCCTTCATGGAGAGCTTCGTGACCTCGTCGTTGATCGTTTCAAAGCGCTGCTGCTCGCGCTTTTCGCGCGTGAACAGCTTGACGAGCAGCGAGCCCGAGACGGAAAGCGTTTCGTTGACAAGCTGGTTCATCTCGTCGTTTTTCGCCTGGCTTTCGCTCGCGAGCTTCCAGCGCGTTTTGCCTGCGGAGCGCGTCGGTATGATCAAAAGCGGGATCACCACGATGCCGACCAAAGCAAGCTGCCAGCTCATGGTAAACAGCGCAACGAGCGTGGTCACGACGACGACGATGTTGCGCACGATGCTCGTCAGCGTGCCGGAGATGACGCTCGAAACGCCGCCGATGTCGCTGTTCATGCGCGTGATGATGTCGCCCTGCTTTTCGGTGGTGAAGAACGCGTGCGGCATGGAGAGCAGATGATTGTACATCTGGTTCTTCATGTCGTAGATGATCTTGTTCGAGATCCACGCGTTGATGTAGCTTTCGAGCACGCCGATCACCTGCGACACGGTCAGCGTGACGAACGCGGCGATCAGAAGCTGAATCAATAGCTTCATGTCCTTGCCGACCAGCGCCTCGTTCACGATCCGGCCCGTAATGATGCTGGGCAGCAGTCCCACGCCCGCGGAGACGAGGATCGTCAAAAAGACGAGCAAAAACTGGAACCAGTACGGTTTCAGATAGGACAGGATGCGCTTGATGAGCGTCCAGCTCACCTTCGGCATGCTTTGTTTCTCTTCATCGGTCAAAAAACCGCGCGGTCCCATCGGACCGCCCATAGGCCCCGCCATAATCCCTCACTTTCTGCGGCAAAGCCGCGTTTCATTGCTCCTGAATAAGCGCAAAGCGCCCCGTTCCCGCCCTCTCCGTGCGGTCAATGCGCGGTGGTAACGATGCATGATCACGGTGCGCTCGTACTCGATCGGGGCAAAACGATCAGCGGGATTTCCGTCCCTGCGCCTGCCCTTCGGCGCTACCCGTTGCGGCTGCATTCTCCGCCGCCGAGATGCATTCGCCCCGTACGGATACCGACTTTGCGCATCAAAGACCGATCAGCTCGGTCTTCCAGTTCTGTTCCTGCAGAGCGTTGTCGAGCAGGCGAAGCTCCTTCGAAAGGAGATCCGCCTTTTCCTGCAGCGCCTTTACGTTCAGCGCGGGCAGGATCCGGATCTCGCTGCGGGTCGCACGGCTGACGACGCGGCTTGCGGCGTCCACGGCGTCGTGGTAAACCGAAAGGAGGACGCGCTTGCTGTCCCGCTCGGCGATCAGATCGGTCAGCGTTTTCCCGCCGACGTCGGTCTCGCAGTTTGTGCGGTTGATCGCACGGATCAGTGCGCACAGGCGCTCCGTGCATGCCGCAAGCTCGTCGAGCAGCGTCTGCGGATCCTCGGCGGTCTTTTCTCCCTCCTGTACGAGCGCGTTTGCCGTGATGCGAACGCGAAGCTGTTCGATCCGGCGGTTCAGATCCGCGCGCTCCTGCAATGCTTCAGCCAGTTTCATCTTCTTATCTCCTGTTCATATTTATCGTTGAATTCCGCATAGATCCCGTATGATCTCGCCCGCCATGATGAGTCCTGAGACCGACGGTACGAACGCGCAGCTTCCGGGCGTCTGCCGCTTTTGGTGTGTTCCGTCCGGTTCCGTTTCCGCCGGAACGATCGGCGGCTCCTTTGAGTACACGACCTTCAGGTGTTCGATCCCGCGCTTTCGAAGCTCGCGCCGCATGACCCGCGCAAGGGGACACACGCTCGTTTTCGAGATATCCGCGACCTCGAACGCGGTGGGATCCAGCTTGTTGCCCGCGCCCATCGCGCTGATGATCGGAACGCCCGCCGCGTGCGCCTATACGACGAGTTCGAGCTTTCCGGAGACCGTGTCGATCGCATCGGCGACGTAATCATACTGTGTAAAATCGAACCGGTCCGCCGTCTCGGGCAGATAGAAGCAGTTGTACGCGTGCACGACCGTATCGGGACAGATCGAGGCGATGCGCGCCTTTACGACCTCGGTTTTCGGCTGCCCGACGTTCTCCTGCGTCGCGTACAGAAGCCGGTTGAGGTTACTTAGCGCGATCACGTCGTCGTCGATGATATCGAGCGTGCCGACGCCGCTGCGCACAAGCGCTTCGACAACGTAGCTTCCCACGCCGCCGAGCCCAAACACGGCGACGCGCGCCTTTTGGAGCCGTTCGATCCCGTCGTCGCCCAAAAGCAGTCTTGTTCTGGTGAATTGATCCGTCATACGTGTTCTCACAAATAAGAATATATATAATTATACGCCGCGCACAGGCGGCATGTCAAGAAATCGGGACAAAGTGAAATGGTTGACGGTGCCGTTCACGCCCTAACGGCATCGGAATTTGTACAGTCCGTCGTTTGACGCCTGTATCATGTCGCCCTTTTCGGTCTGCCGCATCACGGCGATGACGTCCATATAGTCCGGGCAGGGCGAGATCAGTCCCATAAATGCCGATACGATACACACGGTCAGAAGCGGCTTCAAGGTGATCGGAATAACCGCGAATGCAATTAGCGGGATGATGCCGAGAAGCGCAGGGGAAAGCGACATGATGACATATCTTTTTCGCGTGATCGGATCAAACGATATGGCATATGCTGCAACCTTTTTCAGACAAAAACCGATCCATACTTCGGCCTGTTTCGGATAGCAGATTGCGTGCATCCATTCATGCAGCGGCAAAGCAACGATCATTCCGACTATAAGTGCCGGCAGGAGGAAGAGCGGCGCAACCGGCGATTCGTGATTGAGAGAAGCTTTCAGGAATAATGCCGAAAAACAGATCAGCATGGGCGGGATTCCGTAAGGCAGACTGTCCCGGAACACATGATCTGATGTCTGAATCTTAACCGCGTTTTCAGGCAGAGGTCTTTCTGGGTGCGGTAAGCCCCATTCTGCTTGATTGCCCTCCCAAATCAACTTGGACATATGCTTCCTTTCGAGACAAAGCTCCTGTTTGTTCGGATTCATCTTATCACGGATTTTGTCGGAGCGCAACAAAAGGCACAGTCGATTGAAAACCGGCTGCGCCTTTGAAGATTCTCCTTGACAAAATGCCGCGGAGGGGCTTTTTATTCGGCGTTTTCCGGCTCCAACTCCAGCGCGTAACGCCCGGAGGCGTTGATGATGCGCGTGCCGCTATAGGAACACTCGCGCGGGACGCCGTAGCGGAGATGCACGTGCCCGTGCACGAGCGCCTTCGGCTTCCATTTGTCGAGCATCGGCAGAAACGCCTCGAATCCGCGGTGCGCGTAATCGTCCGCGTCGCCGTATCCCTTCGGCGGGCAGTGCGTGAGCACGATATCCACGCCGCCTGCCTTTCTGACTGCACGGTTCAGCCGCCGGATGCGGCGCGCCATCTGCCGCTCGGTGTACTGGTGCTTTTCGCCGCTGTACACGGCGCAGCCGCCGAGCCCGAGGATGCGCAGACCGTTGACCGTCACAAGCTTGTCCTCGACGCAGTCGCAGCCCTCCGGCGGGAAGCGGTCGTAGCTTCCGTTGTGATTGCCGTGCACGTAAAGCACCGGCACGTTTGCCATGGTGACGAGAAAGGAAAGGTACTCCGCTTTGAGATCGCCCGCGGACAGAATGAGATCGTACCCGGCGAGCCGTCCGGGACGGTAATAGTCCCAGAGCGCGGGATCCTCCTCGTCGGAAATCAGTAAGATCTTCATAGGATCGGCCCGTCCTTTACCGGCGGGATGGTCTCGCGGTACACGCCCAAAAGCCGCACGATGCTCTGCGCGACCGGCAGCAGTTCGTCGAACGCGGGGATCCTGCCTTCGATCGTATCGCTCAACCAGTCCATATGCAGGATCTCGGACGGCGACAGCCAGCGGTTGCCGTCGTTTCGCACGATGCCTTCCTGATCGCACATCACGCGGCAGAACGGATCGAGCCGTCCGTCGACGATCGAGTTTTTCAGCGCTTCGACAAGCGCTTTGACGCCCTCCGGCAGCTTTTCGGAGGGCGTGACGCCGATCACGCCGCTCTGCAGGCCCCACCAGTAATTGATGGCGGCGGCGCTGCGGTTCGCGCTTTCATCCTCCCAGTGTCCGAGCAGGATATCTTTGAGCAGTTTTTCGTAGAACGCGCCCCAGTTCCAGAAGGTCGCGGCGAGCGGCTCCTTGACGCCGCTGCTTTGCACGCGGATGAGCCCAAAGGGCGCCTGCGGCGCTTCCGGCGCAAACCATTCGTGGTTGCTGACCACGTCCACGCCGTCCTTCAGAAGCGAAGCGAGCGGATCGGCTTCCGTGCATGACCAGCGGAGCTTGACGACCGCGCGCGGGTTCACGAGACGCGCGCCGAGCGCGAACGCGTTGACGCTCGCGGGGACGCCGAAGATCGGCGCGGCGGCGACGTAACCCAGCAGGTCGCTGTGCGAGAGCGCGCCCGCGATCGCGCCCGCGAGGAACTTGGTCTCATAGATGCGGCTGTAATAGGTGCGCACGCCGGGGTAGGGCATGGCGACCGAGCAGTTCAGGATCTTGACATTCGGATGCGCGGCGGCAGCGCGGCGACATGCGTCGATCAAGGACGGCGTCGTCGCAAAAATCACCTGCGCGCCGTCCGAAACCGCCTGCGTAAAGAGCGCGTCGGCGTCCGCTTCTTCGTTCACGACGTACGCCTTTGTCGTGACCTTGCCCGCAAGCTGCTCCTCGGCATACAGGCGTCCCTTTTCGTGTCCGCGGACCCAGTTCGACTGCTCCGGGGCGAATTCGTGGATGAACGCGGCAATTAGCTGCGTCGGCAGGAACATAGCGTTATAGAGACGGGAGAGCAGCGTCTTTCCGGCGGGCTCCGCTTCCGCTTCGGTCGCGACGGTCACGTCCGTTTCGGGCGTCTGTACGCTTGCGTTCAGGGAGGCAAGCAGCGTTTCCGGGGAGAGCGCGGTAAAATCGTTGTGCGAATACAGCGAGATCCACGAAAGGAACGCGTCGGACAGCGTGACGCCCTCCGGGAACTTCACGCGCGCCGCGGCTTCGGAAAACTGCGTGTAATCGGAAAGCACGCGCCGCCGCCGTTCCTCGGTCCACACCTCGTCCGGCTCGAAACCGAGCGCGGCGACGAGCTTTTTGTAGCTGCCGGGCTTCGTAAAGCGGAACGCATAGGTGCGGGAAAGATGATAGAATTCGAGAAATTCATAATACAGCCGCGTATCGGGATCGTCGGCGTACGCCGGTACGATGCGCATGACGGAGGCGGGGATCGACGGCGCGTCGAAATACCGCATGACGGACAGCCGCTTATTGCCCTCCTGTACGTAGAAGTCGCCGAAGTATTCGTAGCAGCGGATCGGATCGCGGATGCCCTCGTCGGAAAGATGCGCTTCGCACAGCGCGGTCCACTTCGCGCCGAACTCGGTGTTCATCTCCGGCAGCGGCATGAAGTCGCGCGAAAAGACGGAGCGCCGTCCCGCGCTGACCGTGCCGACGATGCGGTCCGTCGGAATGTTCATCACGCCGAGCTCGATGCGTCCCGCAACGCTCTTTCCCTCCAGGAGATCGTCCAGCACCTGCGGATAGGGCCAGCGCCCGTGCTCCGCGTCCTCCCGATAGGTCTTCTGTGCTTTTTTATGCGCCGCGCGATAGGCTTCGACCGCTTCCGCTCTGCTCAAAACGCTCCGCTTCCTTTCATTGGCTTTATATATAATCATAGCATCTTTGCACCGCGAAAGTCAAGCGGAACGGATGACCGACTGCCCGACCTGTCTATCCCTCAGTCGTCGTTGCCGACAGCTCCCCTGACAAGGGGAGCTCGGGTTTGAGCGAGGATTGTCAAGGGAGACCGTCCGCTTGACAACCGTAACAAACACCCCTGTGTGTAACAGCGTCACGTTTGTCACGTTTGTTACATAACAGTTTTCATAATTCCGTATCCATTATGTTTTTATACTTCTGAAAGGATGATATCCGTGACAATCGTGACATTTGTGACAAATGTGACATATACACCGCCGATATGAAAACGTCACGCCTTTTTGCGTGAGCACGGAAACGCCGATGCGGTTTCCGCACCGCGCGTCCGGCGTAAATCTTGTGTAAAACGCCCGAATTCTCTTGCATTTCAGACGGACGCGGGTTATAATGAACTATCATTTATATCGTCTGCCGATATAGGTCCGGATGGATGGCCCGGACGTTTCTACCGCGGCGCCGCAGCTGCGACTATTGGGAGATCGGGGAACGCGAAGCATTCGCGCTTCCTTGCGATATCGGCAGCAGAGAGATCTGCTGCGATTTTTTATTTTACGGGAGGGGAACATGCAGGAACTCAAAGAACGGATTCTCAAAGAGGGAAAGGTGCTTCCGGGCGATATCATCAAGGTCGACGGATTTCTGAATCATCGTGTGGACTGTGAGCTGATGAGTCACATTGCGGACGAGTTTGCAAAGTATTTCAACATCGACGACGTGGACCTGCTTCTGACCGCTGAGGCGAGCGGCATCGCGCTGACCGCCGTCTGCGCGCTGCGCTACCATAAGCCCATGGTCTACGCCAAGAAGGCGAAGAGCGACAACATCGAGGGCGGCCTTTTCAAGAGCGAGATCTTCTCCTACACCTATAAAAAGAAGGTCACGCTGCTCGTCGCAAAGGACTGGATCCGTCCGGGCAGCCGCGTGCTCGTCATCGACGACTTCCTTGCCCGCGGCGAAGCGCTGCGCGGTCTCTGCGAGATCGTCGAGCAGGCTGGAGCAACGCTCGTCGGCATCGGCTGCGCGATCGAAAAGGGCTTTCAGGGCGGCGGCGACCGGCTCCGCGAACGCGGCGTGAACCTCAAATCTCTCGCGATCATCGAGCATGCCGAGCCCGGCAAGATCGTCTTCCGCGACGACGAGTGACATCATCAGCTATCTTTCAGGGGAGGTAACGTAAATGCCGATTCTCAATAGACCCGAAACCATGGAACGCATCACGACCTCCGCACAGGCGGAAGCGTTCATCAACGAGCAGATCGCCGATATCCGCGCACAGGTCGGCGACAAAAAAGTGCTTTTAGCGCTGTCCGGCGGCGTCGATTCCTCGGTCGTCGCGGCGCTTCTGATCCGCGCGATCGGCAGGCAGCTCACCTGCGTGCACGTGAACCACGGGCTTTTAAGAAAGGGCGAACCGGAGCAGGTCATACGCGTGTTCCGGGACGAGATGGACGCGAACCTGATCTACGTCGACGCGGTCGACCGCTTCCTCGATAAACTCGCGGGCGTGAGCGATCCCGAAACGAAGCGCAAGATCATCGGCAGCACGTTTATCGACGTGTTCGCGGAGGAAGCGAGAAAGCTTGAAGGCGTCACGTTCCTCGCGCAGGGCACGATCTGGCCAGACATCCTTGAAAGCGAGCACGGCATCAAGGCGCATCACAACGCAGGAGGGCTGCCCGAGGACCTGAAGTTCGAACTGGTCGAGCCCGTCCGTATTCTGTTTAAGGACGAAGTCCGCGTCGTGGGCAAGACGCTCGGCCTGCCGGATAACATGGTCTACCGTCAGCCGTTCCCGGGTCCGGGTCTCGGCGTGCGCTGCCTCGGCGCGATCACGCGCGACCGGCTCGAAGCGGTCCGCGAATCCGACGCGATCCTCCGCGAGGAGTTCGCAAACGCAGGGCTTGCAGGCAAGGTCTGGCAGTACTTCACGATCGTTCCCGACTTCAGGTCCGTCGGCATCAAGGACGGCAGGCGCGTCGACGAATGGCCCGTGATCCTGCGCGCGGTCAACACGCGCGACGCCATGACCGCGACGGTCGAGAACGTCCCGTTCGAGCTACTTTCCCGCATCACCGACCGCATCACGCACGAGGTGAAGGGCGTCAACCGCGTCCTGTTCGACTGCACCCCCAAGCCCACCGGCACGATCGAGTGGGAATAAGAATCGAAACCGCGAAAATGCCCTAAAATACTGGGCAAATCGGTTGTCAAGCTGTCAAATGACAACAAATTGACAACATTCGGCTATTATCCATAGAGTAAAATACGAAAGAGCTAACTGATTTTCAACAATCGGTTAGCTTTTTTTCGTTTGCCGGAAAGGAAGGTGAGATTATGCGAGATGTAAGAAGCAGAAGGAAACGGTTACAAAGGGTGAATTTGTAAAATTTTCAGTTTCCTTGAACAATCTGAGGAAAAATTCACCAATGTACAGTGAGGGGAAAGAGAAAGAAGGCGAGTCGAAAAAGTTTACAAACTTTCTTTCCAATTCCTACCAACAATTTCACCAATGTACAGTGAGGGACAGCACATAGAAAGGAGCCCGGCATGAATCATACAACCAGCCCATCCCGCACACATAGACGAAAGAACTGCTTTGAAAACAAATCAGTCCTTCAGTCGATCCTTGAATTTCTTAAGCAGTGCGTCGCTCAGCTCTTGAGACGGGATTTTCGCCGCGATCTGCGTGTCATCATGCTGCGGATAGTTATAACGCCATGCGTCGTATGCTTCCTTGCTGATCTTCCCGGAGCGGTATTCTTCCGCTACGGCAGCCCATGCGCCAAGCATCTCATGCAAAGCAGCAGCGTCCTTTCCCCTGTTCGGATCGACACGGAAGATCACATCGTCGCCTTTCTGCTCGATTGTAAGCCCGTACAGATCTTCCAACGCAAAGAGGGTGTGCATCAAGCCGAAATAGCTGTCAATGTCGGGAACATTCAATGCAAGAGGAGATACCTCCAGAACACCCGCCAAGGCGCTGGTCAGATCTTCCTTCGGCGTTCTTGTGCCGGCTTCGTACTGCGCCATGCGAATATCGGCGGTCTTTTCCGGAAAGCCCACCAATGTGCCGAGATACTTCTGTGTCATACCGCGCAGATTGCGGATAAAGCGGATTCTTTCGCCGATTGCCATATCAATACCTCCGAGAAATGCTTACAAGAGGAGTATAACAAAGATGTTTAACATAGTCAAGAGAAAATTAAACAAAAAAGTTAAATATTTTTCCAAAAATCTCTTGACATAAACAAATATGTTTAGTATAATGACTAAGGAAAGTTAAACATATATGTTTAAGACAACTGAATACCCGTCCGGATGAGGATACTTCGCCAAGACCTTTCGATCAGACGTCCGTGATCGGAAGCGAGCGGATAACGCCGTGCAGAGCAGGGCAGGAACGACATTCGGGAGAACGGAGATGGATGGAAGGACGAAGACAAACGATTCTACAGAAAGGAGGATGAAAACATGAAAAACACAAGAAGGGGGGTGAGAGAATGGAACAGAGCATGTACCTGACGGTTAAGGAAGTCGCTTCGCTGCTTGGCATCTCGGATTCCTACGCATACAAGATCATGCGTCAGTTGAATGAAGAGTTGAAGCAGAAGGGGATGATCATTATCTCCGGCAGAGTAAACCGTCGTTATTTCATGGAACGACTGGACTATGGTTCGGCATACGAAAGAGAAACAGAAAGGAGGGACTGAGAAATGGCAGTCTACAAAGAACCGAACGCGAACACATGGCGCGTTGTATATCGGTACACCGATGTACAAG
Organism: Clostridia bacterium; assembly: GCA_017524445.1. Classification (GTDB taxonomy): domain Bacteria; phylum Bacillota; class Clostridia; order Christensenellales; family CAG-138; genus UBA3792. The sequence continues at coordinate 15,256 of JAFXVP010000062.1, forward strand.
GCAATCCAAAGCAGACGACCAAGCGCGGCTTTGCAACAAAGCGAGAGGCCGTCGCGTGGGAAAGAGAACAAATGAACAAACACGAGGCGAAAATGGATATGACCTTTCAGAGCTTCGTGGAGATCTATACAGCGGATATGAAGAATCGTATCAAGGAGCACACATGGTGCACGAAAAACAATATCCTTGAAAAACGGATTCTCCCTTTTTTCGGGAAACGGAAAATGTGCGATATTCAGGCGAAGGACGTTATTGCATGGCAGAACGAGATGATTAAGTACAGAGACGAAAACGGAAAACCGTATGCGCCGACATATCTAAAAACACTGCATAACCAGCTCAGTGCCGTTTTCAATCATGCGGAGAAGTATTACGGATTAAGAGAGAATCCGGCGCGAAAAGCGGGGAACATGGGAAAGGACCGGACGCGGGAGATGCTGTTCTGGACGCAGGAAGAATACAAGCGGTTCGCCGAAGCGATCATGGACAAGCCGCTTTCGTATTACGCCTTTGAAATGCTGTACTGGTGCGGAATTCGTGAGGGTGAATTGCTGGCGCTGACACCGGAGGACATTGATTTCGAGCAGGGGAAGGTACGGATCAACAAATCGTATCAGCGCCTGAACCGGCGGGATGTCATTACCGAGCCGAAAACACCGAAAAGCAACCGGACGATTCAGATGCCGGATTTTCTGGTAGAGGAGATGCGGGATTATATCCAGCGTCTCTATAAGATCGATCCGAAAAGCCGCCTGTTCGAGATCACGAAGTCCTATCTGTACAATGAAATGAAACGAGGTGCAACGGCGGCAGGGGTGAAGAAGATCCGCATTCACGATCTTCGGCACAGCCATATATCGCTGCTGATTCAACTCGGCTATTCTGCGGTGGCAATCGCGGATCGTGTCGGGCATGAGAGCATCGACATCACTTACCGTTACGCTCACCTGTTTCCGTCCACACAGAAGGACATGGCAAAATCGCTCGCAAATCTACGCAAGGAGGAACAAAAGAATGTCGGCTAAAAACAGAGATGAGCATAAACGCTGGCGAAACATCACCGTTGGCTTTCGGGTGTCCCCGGAAGAGAATGAACAGTTGAATATCGCAGTCGCGCTGTCCGGGCTGCCGAA
>JAFXVP010000063.1 GCA_017524445.1 Clostridia bacterium
CCGCAGACCGGAGTACAGTCCAATCATTACAAACACATAGGGGGGCAGATCCCGGATCGTATCCAGAAGCAGCTTTGCCTGTGCGTCTGAAAGAGCCTCCTTATCCTTCTTGGGTACTCCGCCTTTAGCATTGATCTTCGCAGTCGGATTATCCCGGATCCGGTTGCTGTACTGAGCAGAGTAGAAGATGCTCTTGAAAAGCATGTTGGCCTGATAGTAAGGATCGATTGTCACCGGGGCATTGAACAGTGTTGTCAGAAGATACTGCTTCATATCCCGGACATAGGTGGTATTTTCTTTCAGGCAGTCAAGGACAAACTGGATGTGCATGGAGTTCAGCTTCATAAGCCGGCTTTTTACCACCTCTATAGGCTTATCATCCCCAGCAATTCGAATGGTCTTCCTTTTGGAGGAACAGGTCTCGGCTAAGAGGTCTACAATACCTTCCAGTGTTTCTCTCTCTGTCGGACTGTTTAGTATCAGGATGGGGATCTCCAACTCTGATCTGAAATATGATTCATACTGTTCATAATCATCGCTTCGCTTCGATTCCCTTCCCGGAAGGAAAGAAGGATCAGTATGATTCATATCAGTCTTTTTATTATCAGTATTAGTAGAGTGTGATTCGGACACTTCCTGAGGTGTCATTTTCATACTTCCAGAAGTGTCGTTTTGACACTTCAAGAAATGTCTTTCCCCATACTTATCCACAGTCCGAAAGAAGCTTTTCACATAGATCAGGTTAGGTTTCCCGAGGCCCTGGCGTTTCCGCTCGATGAGGCCGGCTTTGTTCTCCAGTTCATCCAGAAGCTGAATTGCTTTTTTGTTGCCACAGTTCATACACTCCTTGATTTCTGCGATGGTGAAGATGATATAGACCCTGTTCTGATCATCCAACCAACCGTTTTTGTTTGAGAGCTCCGTGCGGTCAAACAGAAGACTATACAGCAGCTTGGCCTCGGCAGAGATCCCTGAATATGCTTCGTTCTGAAGCAGGATCTTCGGCACCCTGATGAATGAAAAGCGCTCCGGCTCTATGCTGTAGATATAGTCATGCACTCATATCACCACCTCCCGACCGGAAAACTTGTCCCAACGAAGAGGCTTCTGCCTGAATACTTCGCTGTCAGGCTTGCCGTAGGGACACGTAGCGTACAGGCATCTCCTGTACTTAAAATCCGGATGATAGTAGCAGCAGTTTTTGCATCGGGGCGTCGATTTGTTCCGATCCACGGTGACCTCGTGTTTCATGAGTTTTCTGTAGAAGTTCGGGTTTTCTGTCTCACGCATTCTTCGGCACCTCCATTCGGGTCCCAAAGACCTCGTTCATACATTTCTTCATACAGAAACTCACACAAGGGCTGTAACAACAACCCATACAAGGGGAAGTGGGCTTGGGCGACTCTGCCAGGTAGTAGCAGTTCTCCTTTTTGAGGGAGCAGCCAACTTTGCGGTTTTTCCAGAAGAAGCAGCCTCTGCAACTTTGGGGACGGTCAGCGTAGTAACGCACGCCGTCAATGATAATGGTTTCTTTGTTCATGGTTTATCCTCCGTTTCTTAGATTTCCTCTGCAGAGCCTGCAGAAAAGAAAAAAAGCCCGGTCACCGTCGCAAAACAGTCACCGGGCTATGTAATGGAGGCTTATTCTTCTGAAAAGACAAAGACGCCCGGCAGAAGAGCTTTCTGCTGAACGTCTTATATGAGGATAAACAAGGATACGAAATATCAGATTCGGTCAGAATCTTTCATTCGTTCCTGTCACACAAGATTGGTCATTGTAGTTTGAGAAAAAGGAACACCTGACCAAGAAATCGGAGCTCGAAAAATGAGATCAAACGGACTTCTTTCTCTCTGTCATTCGCCGATTTTTCCCTCAATTTTTAACTAAAACGGGTCTAAAAAGGGCGGTTCCCTCAGTATTAACTACTTTTTTCTTGTCAGATTTCGCGAGATTTTTTCAGATCTAATCAAAAAGATTCGGGAAAGAAAAAACCCCGGAAACGTTGAATTTCCAGGGTTTTTCGCATCTGACTTGGTCTCGATTAACGCTTCGAGAACTGAGGCGCTCTACGTGCGGCCTTGAGGCCGTACTTTTTGCGCTCCTTCATTCTCGGATCGCGGGTAAGGAACCCTGCTTTCTTCAGCGTGCCGCGAAGCTCCGGATCTGCGGAAAGCAGCGCGCGGGAAATGCCGTGACGGATCGCGCCCGCCTGGCCGGTCGTGCCGCCGCCGTAGACGTTGACGTTCACGTCATACTTTTCGGAAAGGTTCGTGAGAACCAAGGGCGCACGGACGATCATCTTGAGGGTTTCGAGACCGAAATACTCGTCGATGTCACGCTTGTTGATCGTGATGTTGCCGGTGCCGGGGAGAAGACGAACGCGCGCGACGGACTTCTTGCGTCTGCCGGTGCCGATATAAGCGATCTTTGCCATTGTCGTTCTCCTTTCCGATTACTTGAGCTCCAGCGCCTGCGGCTGCTGTGCTTCGTGATTGTGGTTCGGACCTGCATAGACGCGAAGCTTTTTCAGCATCTTGTCGCCCAGCGGGCCTTTCGGCATCATGCGGCGGATGGATTCGTAAACCGCAAACTCCGGCTTCTGCTCGAGCAGGGTGCGATAGCTGACTTCCTTGATTCCGCCCGGGAAACCGGTGTGGTGGATGTGGGTCTTCTGATCGAGCTTTCTGCCGGTCAGACGGACCTTCTCGGCGTTGATGATGATCACGTGATCACCGCAGTCAACGTGAGGCGTAAAGATGGGCTTGTGCTTACCGCGAAGGATCGCAGCGACCTGGCTGGACAGACGGCCAAGGACCATGTCCGTCGCATCCACGACATACCAACTGCGCTCTACGGTTTCGCCCTTTGCCATATAGGACTTCATGGCGATTCCTCCAATATATAAAAATATTAAACTTTTGCTGCATTGCGGGGTTCTTATGTCGGGGCTGTGACACAGTTCCACCCAATGGCACTCAGTTATAATAACAAAACGAAGCTCGTCTGTCAAGCAAAATTTTCAAGATTTTCCGGGTTTTTTCAGTTTTTCCGGTTTTCCGCTTTCCACGGCGCCGATCCGCGCAAAAGCCGGGAACGTATGCCTTGTCAGCGTGCCGCGCATATGGTATACTCGGTGCAGATTATTAAGGAGATGACGCTTCCATGAAAAGGCTGCTCCCTCTCTTCGCGATCCTGCTCGCCGCATGCCTGCTGTTCGGCTGCCATCCCAAGCAAACGCCCGCCGCGGCAGCATCCGCGGCGCCGACTGCGAAGCCGACTGCGGAACCGACCGTTGAACCGACCGCAGCGCCGACCGAAGCGCCCGTTCCGGGTCCCATAGTCGAGTATGACGCAAAATATCGGAAGCTGACCGTGACCGGTACGGGAGACTACGACCTGCTGCAGCTGCCGGAGGGCGCCGATGAAGCGGTTACGCTCAGCGTGAATGACGATGATTTCACTTTGTCGCAGTGGATCCCCCATCTGCCGCTCGGAGACGAACCGTTTTCCGTCTTCCTGCCCGGATTCCTCTCACGTACGGAGCAAAGCTTCCGCTTTCTGCGCGCATATCTCTCGGAAAACTGCGGCGGACTCTATCCCGCGGAACGCGCGGCTCTGCCCGTTTCGCTCAAAACAAGCAACTATGATTTCGGCTATCGCGTCAGGGACGGGCGTCTGGAGCTGACCGACACCGACAGCTGTGATTATTACCATCGCGAGTGGCTGTATCTGCTCGCAATGATGGACAGCCGCAACGTCGGCTGGGAGCAGTACGGCTACGCATGGTACGTCGGGACCTGCCTCGATCCTTACAGCGAGTCGCCCCGAATGTTCCTTGCGTCCTCCCCCGTGTTTGGTGAATGGCCGTATAAAGATATCCTGCAATGCGCGAACGTCAATACCGAAACGCCGACGGTTGCCAACGTGCGCGCCCTTTACGACGCAGTCTCGCGCTTTTGTTTCGAGCTCGATCTGACCGGTTGGGGCAGCGCCTGTGAAAGCCGCCCGGTCACGGTGGAAACCTTCTACGCGCGTGCCGACGCCGAAGCAAAGCTGCAGGATGAAACCCTGAGCGCCTTTATGGCGGCGTCGCTGATCGGTTGGCTCGACAAGCAGTACGGTCCTCAGACGATCGCCGCGTTCTGCTTCGGACAAAAGACCTTTGAGGAAGCGTTCGACACGGATTTCGACGCCGCTTTTGCCGCATGGAAAGCGTGGATCATCGAAACCTATCCGATCGACTGAACAAAAAAACTTTCCCGACGGATGGATCCCGTCGGGTATTTTTTTGTGTTTTTTACGCACAATAGACGCATCAATGAAGCGTCGGAGGTTCCCATGCCCCATCATACCGTACTCTATCCCATCCGGCCGCATGGATGCGGCGGTGAAAAGCTGCCCGCGGACCGCGAAACGCGCGCGCCGGAACGCACCGAAAAAGGCGTCCGCCCGTGAAACAGCCGTTTGACGCAAAGGAATATCAAAAAGAGGTCGCGCGCCGCGCGCCGAAAAGCCCCGCGCTTCTGCAATGCCTGAAAGCGTTTCTCGTCGGCGGGCTTATCTGCGTGCTCGGGCAGGGCTTTCACGATCTTGCGTTGCTGATCCCGGTTTCCGAGCAGGACGCGTCGACTGTAAGCTCGGTCGCTCTGATCTTTCTCACCGCGCTTCTGACCGGTCTCGGCGTGTTTGATAAGATCGCGTCGTTTGCCGGCGCCGGCACGGTCGTGCCGATCACGGGCTTTGCAAACTCGATCGCCGCGCCGGCCATGGAATACCGTCCCGAGGGCTTCGTGCTCGGCGTCGGCGCGAAGCTCTTTACGATCGCGGGTCCGGTACTCGTCTACGGAATCGGCGCTTCGATCATCGTGGGATTATTGTCGCTCATATTCTGACAGAAAGGGTATATTCGACGGACGAGCAATGCTCATCCCTGCGTCACCGCTGTTTTGAAGAATAACCGAGGATCCTTGTCGGTATGTTCAGCGCCGCAAGGCCTCTGCAGATCACGCTCGGGCAGTCGCCGTAAACGGTTTCCTGCGGGAGACCTTTCAGCGCGTCAATCACCCGTTCCGTCTCCGGCAGCATGCTTGTATCGTAAAACGCGCCGTAATCCCGGTTGTCGGGCGCTTCGCTGATCCGCGCCGCTGTCGCTTCGGGATCGATCAGTCGCAGATCGCCGAGACATTTCGTTTCCGCGCCGGAGTTTCCCATGTACAGATGGCAGTCCGGATGCACCGTGAGGTATTTTTCACCCTGCGGTTCGGAAAACAGCGTGAAGAGGTCCCATCCGTTTTGAAGCGTCTGTACTGCAAAGCCGACGCTGCTTTCCCGGGCGCGTTCGATCAGCTCCGCGTCGTCCTTTCCGAGCGTACGGAACCATTCTCCGAGCGTTTCCACGTCCCGGACGGACGCACGGTACGGTTCGTAATCCATGCCGTTTTTGTGCGGCGTAAAGATCGGCAGCGCAATATAGATACAGTCCGGCTTCAGCCGATCCAACGTCGCGGAGATCTCTTCCCGCTGCTGCGGAAAGAACCGGTTCACCATCAGCGATACTTCAAGCTCCGCGCCGCGCGCTTTCACAAATTCGCCGAACGCGACCGATGTGGAAAACGCGCCCTTTCTCCGCACGATCTCGTCGTGCAGCGCTTCACCGCCGTGGATCGTGACGCCGAACGAACCGAAGCCCGCCGAAAGATACCGGTCGAGCACCACTTCCCTGTCGTCCCGCCGCATCAATCCCACGCCGGTCGTCATACCGTGATGATGGTGCCGGATATGCTTTTTGCCCGCCGCCGCGCCGATGATTCGTCCGACGTCGGGATGCCCCATTGGTTCGTGGTCCAGCGTGAAATACGCTTCGTCCGGAAGATTTGCCGCGATCGCGTCAAGCCGTTCGATGCACAAAACCGCGTCGTCGACCTTCATGCGGGGCAGCGGTCCGCCGTTGACGTAGCAATGTTTGCAGCGGGTATCGCATCCTGCGACCAAAAGATCGAAATTGATCATTCCCGGATCCTCCGATACAAAAAAGCGGAAGCCGCTTCAGCTTCCGATCATGACCCCGACGTTGCCCAAAAGAAGCATACGCAGGACACCCACGGCAACGAGATGCGCGGGATAGTAGATGTAGAAGAACCATTTCATGCCCTTCCATGTGCCGCGCTGTCCGTTATAGAGGTACAGCAGCGGGATCGACAGCGCCGTGCACATCTGCAGCACGCCGTACACCCTGTCGATGCAGAAGAAGAACACAACGGCATATGCCGCGGTCCAGACCATCATCCAGAACATCCGCTTCGCAAACGATTCGCGCTTGCCCCAGAGATACAGGATCGCAACGACCGCGATGCAGCTCCAATCCGACGGAAAGCTGATCGCAAGGATCGGCACGAGCAGCAGAAATTTCAGCCACGTTTTGAGTTCCGAATCAAACAGGCGGATCGTGATAAGTCCCCAGAACAGCGACCAGATCACGCTCGTCTGATTGAATACGCTCTTCAGAAACGGCAGGAACGAGATGCCGAACGCAAAGCAGTAAGCAAAGTGCGAAACGATCGCAAAGAGCAGCAGCCGCAGCGCGTACTTTTTGAAATCATGCGTGTGCAGATAGCCCTCCGCAATGAAGAACCACATGATCGGCGCGGTGATGCGTCCGATCGCGTGCAGCGCGAGAAGCCACCACATATGCCGGTATCCCGGAAACAGGATCCACAGCACATGATCCAGCGTCATCGCGGCGATCGCGATAAGCTTCAGCGCGTTTCCTGTGAGTCCCTTTTCGTTTCCCGTTTGCATTGCAGTTCTCTCCCGTTATCCGTCCTCTTTTCAGGCACAGGCATTAAATATCGTGCCGGTATCCGTCATGGATGGTCGGGATGTCCGGCGAAGGAACGTCCTCGCTGTAACCGAACAGCAGCGCGTCATTCCACGGACGCTGCAGATCGGCCGTGCCGGATTTGTAATGTCGATTCAAGGCCTCACCCATGAAAACGAACCCGACCGACGAACCGCCGTCCATATTGAATGCGACCGAGCATCCGTAATCCACAAACATCTGTCCGAAATACTCGAGCGAAATGCTGTGCGACCAACCTCCCTGTCTGCCTTCCGTTGCAAGCGCGATCCAATGTCCAGGCTCGATCATGCCGATGCCGCACCGCGGATTGGCGTGGTCAACGCGGCTGTCATTCGCAAAATCGCTTACCACGCCGTTTTCGACCAGGATCGGTCCGAAGCCGTAGGTCTCGCGAATGCCTTGATCCAGCAGAATGCGTTCCGATGCATGAAAGCGCGGAATCACTCTGAGCGTCATCCCATCCTCGATCACAAGCGTATCGGCACGGTTTGCGTTGCAGTAATACTCGCCTTTCCGGATCAGACATCCTTTTAATTCCTTTTCGGCGCTGATCAGATTATCCCCGGTCAACGCGAAAACCGCTTTTTCAAGCCGTGCATACTTCCACGGCTGAACGTATGAGCGCACACCGGAGCGATAACTTGAATACTCCCGCATCCGGATGTCCGCGACGTAATAGATCAACGGAACCGTACGATTATTGCTGTCAACGAAGGTCGTATGAACCTCATTTATGTCGATCGAAAGGACTTTGTTTTTATACCACCAGTGTCCGTTTTCGAAATCAAGCTCGTACTCCTCGCCTTCCCCGGAAAGATAATACGCTTCGTCCGGGTCCGGCGTCGGCGTCGGCTCCAGCGTCGGCTCCGGCGTGGGTTCCTCCGTGGGCTCCGGGGTCGGTTCGGGCGTCGGAACAGGCGTAGGTTCCTCCGTGGGCTCCGGCGTCGGCTCTTCGGTCGGCGCAGGCGTATCGGCGACAGGCGCCTCCGTCGCTTTCTCCGGCTCTTTCGGCCGATCGGTCAGTAAAAAGACCGACAGCACGATCCCGGCGACAAGCAGAAGCAGGCAAACGGGTATCTTCGCTTTGGAGTGTTTCGCGAGCAAGAACCACAGAACGACCGCAGCAGCCGTACCGATCGCCGCGGGAAGCCACCAAAGCGCGTGCTTCGCCGAGGATCTGTCTTCCTCGGACGGCTCCTGTGTGGGTTGTGGAATCGGTTCGGGCGTCGGTTCCGGCGTCGGTTCGGGCGTCGGTTCCGCCGTAGGCTCCGGCGTCGGTTCCTCCGTGGGTTCCGACGTCGGTTCCGGCGTGGGCTCCGGCGTCGGCGTCAGATCGCGATATGTCGGAAGGACGTCAGCGGACAGATTTTCCAGCAGATCGTCGCCTTTTTTATCCTCGCCGACCGTGCTCTTTTCAAGCGTGAACCGCACGGTTTCCGGCATGGTCCGCCGATATACGCGCTCCTCGCTGTAGATTTGATACAGTTCGTTTGCGAGCGCGGCGGCAGTGACCCCGTCATGCGCGTACAAAGGCGTATCCCCCGAAACAGCTGTCCCGTCTTCCTGCGAGACCGTATAGACCTTGGTCGGTGTAAACGGCTCAAGCTCCCGCAAATAATCGGATTTCTCCGCATACGGCACGGCAGCAAGCAGCTGGCGGGCGATGAATCCATCCATATAATCGCCCTCCCCCTTCGGGTCGAGCGTAATGATCAGCTTCGGACGGCAGGTGCGTATTTCCGTAACCAGATACTTTCTCAGTGTATCCTCCGAAAATCCGAGCGCAGACATTGCAGCGTTTTCATTGTCGGCATTCTGTTTTCTGCCCTTCCCGAAACACGGCGCTTTACGGATCCCCATTTCCCGCAGGATCTGCGCACACTGGAACGAGTAAAGCCCGTCCGCTGCGCGCAAATACACGACTTTTACGGAGAGTCCGTGCTCACCGCACAGCATCGGCAGAACGCCGCCGAGTTTTGTGAGCTCGTCGCCCGGTGCATTCAGCACCACCAGTACATCCGCTTCATCCTCCATGTCCGGGAACGGAAGCGCGTTCTCGTCCGCCACGGCGTACCAGTCGCTCAAAACCAAATAACGCGACCCGCAAAGCAATGTCGCATATGCGACATTCTCATCGACGGGAACGCAAAGAAACCCGCTCGTCGTCGTGTGTCTGATCGATTCGATCTCTTTGTTTTCCGCATTAAAGAGGGTAAGCGTACAGCTTTGACTTGCTTCGTTGAAGAGAACTGCACCGTAAAACTCAAAGTACAGCATGTGCGCGCCAGACGGCACCTGCATGGTAATGTTTTCATTCTGCCGAAGCGTGACCGTTGTGAACGGATCGCCGTCACAAAGGTGCCAGGCATAGGATTCGGCCTCCGCCGGGACCGTGTACTCGCGGGGGATCACTCCTTCGGCGGGCTCGGGCGTGGGCTCAGGCGCGGGACCTTCGGTCGGCTCCGCCGTTTCTTCCTCCGCCGGCGTTTCTTCCGAAGGCGCGGGCGTTTCTTCCGCGCGTGAAAGCACAGGCAACGTCATAAGCAGCGCAAGCAGGATCAGGAACAAGATGCGAAATCTGTCGAATAAGCGTTTCATGTACTGCATTATAACAGGATTTTCAGGTCTTGTCCACTGAAATTTCGTCCATCTTTGCGTCGATTTACAGCTTGCTTACAACATATTCGCAGTTTTATGACATTTCGGACGCATTTATGCGGTAAAATATGGGTATCACAATGAGAATGAGGTGTTTACCATGACATATCTTTACGTAGCGATCCGGTTTCTGCCGCTGACGGCGCTTGCCGCGGCAATCGTGTATCTGCCGGTCGCGATTCTTTTGCATTTCAAGCGAAAGCCGTATCCGTTCATCCGGCATCTCGTGAACTATCTTTTGATCGGTTACTTCTACGCCTTGCTCTACGTGACGTTCTTCTGGGCGTCCACGAATATCCCGCTGACGCTCGAAGAGCGTCTGCATTTGTTGCCAGGCGATTCGTTTCTGTATGCGTTTCAATACGACGGCGGGCTCTGGTCCAGTCAGATCATGTGGAACGTCTGTCTCTTTATTCCGCTCGGCGGGCTGCTTCCTTGCGTCTTTTTCAATCTCCGGAAAGGCGCATGGAAGACGGCACTCCTCTGTCTTCTGCTGACGCTCTGCATCGAGACCGTACAGTTCTTTATCGGCCGTGTCGCGGATATGGACGACGTGATCTGCAACGCCGTCGGCGGCGTATTCGGACGTGCGCTCTATACGGTATGCGCATGGGCATTCAAAAAGGTCCGGCTGTTCGCGCCGATCTTCAACGACCGCGCAAAACTTCCCGGTCATATCGCCGCGATCCTTATGATGATGCTGATCCTGATCGTCCCGACCGCGCTCGATCTTCTGAATGCCGCCCTGCCCTACGGGCTGTTCCCGATCGCATAACCAACCGTTCCGTGCATGCAAAAGCCGCCCGCGAAGCGTTCGCGGGCGGCTGTGGTTTTGACGTTTACTTGATCGGTTCGAAATCGGCTGCGCCGTGCTTGCACAGCGGGCAGATGAAGTCCTCGGGCAGCTCGTCGCCTTCGTAGACATAGCCGCAGATCTTGCAGACCCAGCCCTTCTTGCCCTCGGTCGCGGGCTTCGGCTTGACGTTCTTCTGGTAGTAGGTGTAGGTCATGGTCTCGACGCGGTTAATCACGCGCGCTTCCGCAACGGAGCAGATGAACATGCCGTGCGTGCCGAGATCGAGATAGTCCTCGACCTTCAGGGACATGAACGAATTGATGTACTTCGGCAGGAAGACGAGCCCGTTGTCGGAACGCGGCGTCTCCCAGTTCGCGAACTTGTCGACGTTGCGGCCGCTCTGGAAGCCGAAGTTTTCGAACACGGAGAACGGCGCTTCGATGCTGAGGCAGTTGACGTTCATGATGCCGGTCGACTTCACGACGTGGTGCGTGTAGTTCTGCTTGTTGATGCAGACCGCAACGCGGTTCGGCTGGCTGGTCAACTGCGAGACCGTGTTGACGATGCAGCCGTTGTCCTTTTTGCCGTCGTTGCTCGTTACGACGTACAGACCGTAGCCGATGTTGAACAGCGCGGTGAGGTCGTTCTTGTTCGCGGTCTCGTTGTTGCGCGCTTCGTATTCCTCGCAGAGCTCCTCCGCCATCGCGTCGATCTGCTGCTTGTTCTCGTCGTTCATCGCGCTCATGATCTTCACCTGCGTGTTCAGGAACTTGAGATCCTTGCACGGTTCGAGGATGCCCTTCATGGTCTTTGCAGCCATCGGCGCCCAGCTGCCGTTTTCGATGACGCCGATCGTGCGCTTCTTGTAGCCGCGCTCGACAAGATGCTCGAGGAACGTCCGCATGAACGGGAACACGTCGGCGTTGTAGGTCGTGGACGCAACGACGAGCTTACCGTAGCGGAACGCGTCCTCCACTGCCTCCGCCATGTCCTCGCGCGCAAGATCGGCGACGGAGACCTTCGGGCAGCCCTTTGCCTTCAGCTTGTCCGCAAGGAGCTCGACCGCCTTCTTGGTGTTGCCGTAGACCGAGGTATACGCGATGAACACGCCGTCGGATTCGACGCCGTAGCTCGACCAGGTCTGATACAGATTGATATGGTACGCGAGGTTTTCCTTGAGCACCGGTCCGTGCAGCGGGCAGATCGTCTGAATGTCGAGATTTGCCGCCTTTTTGAGGACTGCCTGTACCTGTGCGCCGTACTTGCCGACGATGCCGAAATAGTACCGCCGCGCTTCGCATGCCCAATCCTCCTCGACGTCCAGCGCGCCGAACTTGCCGAAGCCGTCCGCCGAAAACAGGATCTTATCCTTCGCGTCGTAAGTCATCAGAACCTCGGGCCAATGCACCATCGGCGCGGTCACGAACGCGAGCGTATGTTCGCCCAGAGAAAGCGTGTCGCCTTCGCCGACCACGACGCGGCGATCCTCGAACTCCGTGCCGAAGAAGTTCTTCATCATCGCAAACGCCTTCGCGGAAGCGACGATCTTCGCGCCCGGAAACTCCTTCGCAAACGTCATGATGTTCGCCGAATGGTCCGGCTCCATGTGCTGCACGATCAGATAATCCGGCTTTCTGCCTGCGAGCGCGTTTTCGAGGTTGTCGAGCCATTCATGCTTGAAGCGGGCGTCGACCGTGTCGAATACGGCGATCTTTTGGTCCATCACAACATAGGAATTGTACGCCATACCGTTCGGAACAACGTACTGTCCCTCAAAGAGGTCGATCTCATGGTCGTTTACGCCGATATACAGCACGCTGTCGGTCACATGATTCAGGTTCATAAGGTACCCCCTGTACAAAATTTCTTTTTTATTATAACACAAACCGCCTGCGGTTTCAACAGCCGCAGGCGATTTTGTCGTATGAAATTGCGCCGTTACATGACGTATTCCGCGGCGTTGACGACCTTAAGATCCGGGTTCAGATGCAGCGCGCCGGCCACCAGTCCGGCGATGCCCCCATCATCGTCATCCGCGCCGCCGATCGAAGCGACGTCCCTGGAGACCGCGCTGACCGCCGCTTCCTGCTCCTCGCTGCAATAGACCTGCGCGCAGTCGGCAATGGTAAGGCGTTCGAGGATCAACTCGCTCGGCACGTCCTTTGCGATGTGCACCGTGGCGCAGTCCGTCACCAGGATCCCGTCCGCATACTTTTCGAGCAGCGCCTTGTCCACCGTCGCCCGCACGTGGTCCTCGATGACCTTGCCGGTCTTTTTTACGATGATCAGCTCGTCGTAGTGCTCGACAACGTCCTCAAACGCGTCGACGAGCTCCGCGGGCAGCTTGACGTCGCCATTCACGTACAGATACTCGATCTCGGGCAGGATCTCCGCCGCCTCCGGTTCCACGGTGAGATCGCCGTTCAGGAAGACCCGCTTGCCGCACTTTTTCAGGAAGCGCCTGTTCATTTTGACGGAATCGTTCACAAACTTCGTCCCGTCGGGAACGATCAGGATGTCCGTATCCTCCGACAGCATCGGCGTCACCGCCTCTGTAAGTCCTTCGGCAACGATCGCAGATTTAGACGCAAACCGCACGCCCTTTTCCTGAAGCTTTCCGACGTTCAATTCGGTGTCCGTAAAGATGAGCCGACGCGCCGCCCAGTAGAGCACGTTCTCCCTGGCCCGCAGCGGGAAGGTCCTGTCGATCTCCGCGTTGCGGCGCAACAGAATCGCGCCGTCCGGATAGGCGTTTACGGAACCGTTGACGCTCAAATTGGATAGCTTTCCCGACATGCTCTTCGGCATCGTCACCGAGCCGTTGACCTTGATCTCGTGGAACGCCTGCGCTGCAGAAAGTGCGTCCGCGCCGATTGTCAACGCGCCGTTGACCATCAGGACCGCGATCTCGCCCTCGCGCGGGGCGCCGTCCGCCGTCAGCTCGTATGCGCCGTTGTGGCTCGATACCTTTACGTTCGCTCCCGCGGGCACTTCCATCACGTCCGCCGCGTTCAGCATGACGTTGTATCGGTTGATGAGCTCCTTCGTCTCCGTCGTCACAATCACCGAAGCGGCGTTCACAACGATCTGTTCATAGGTTTTCAGCGTTTCTTCCGACACGCTGCGCATGTCGCAAGTCGCACAGTTTACGATCATCTTTTTCATGGTTATTTTCTCCTGTCTTATCATCTGTAGATCCTGCAGCCGATCTCCGGATCCGCCATCGAAAGCTGCTCGTTCGGATAATAGGGTGGGTATCGCTTCAAAGGTCTGTCCCAAATCTGCTCCTGCAGGCGTCTTGCCTCCCGATCGTCATAAAAAAACAGTCGTTTTGCTCGTTTCATTTGCATAGCTCCTTTTTCAACAATTGTCTTGCCCGCGACAGTTTGGTGCGGACGGTCGCCGCAGGCATTTGGAAGATCTCCGCAAGCTCCGCCGCGCTGTAGCCCTCTAAGTATCGCATCCGGAACATCGTCCGGACGTCCGGCGGAAGCCGCAAGAGCAAAAGTGTCGTTTCCACCTGCGCAAAGCCGGATTCCTCGAAGCCCTCGCCCTCATACAGAATCTGCTGTCGTTTGAGAAAGCGCGTGTTCCGCCTTGCCTCGTCCATGAACAGGTTCTTTGCGGTCCGGTAGAGCCATGCGCGCTTCTGCTCCGGCGGCAGCGGTGCAAGCTGCTCCTGATGCTCCAGCGCTTTCAGAAAGGTTTCCTGCGCAAGATCGGCGCCCTTTTCTCCGTCGCGGCACAGCATCGTGCAGAAGCGGGCAAGCTCCCCGAAATGCTGCGCATACAATTCGTTCATCCTTGCCCCTCCTTTCCTTTGCCGTTCACTTATATAACGAACAAGCCGGGCGATGTGTTTCAAAAATTTTTTGTGATGCAGAAACGCCCGCGGTTTTTCTGCCGCAGGCGGTTTTATCAGGGTTCCGCGCGCTACATGCCGAAGATCCAAAGCTTCAATACGGCGGCGGCTTCACGAAGGTACATGCCGAACATATAGAGCGGATACCCGTCCGAGCCCGCGACGCCGGTCGCCTGCATTCCGAGCAAGTCCGCCATCCTCTTTGCACGATAGAGATGGTATCCGCTCGAAACGACCGCAACGTTTGAGGCGTCCCCGCCATCCGCTTCGATGACCGCTTTCGAGAACGCGAGATTCTCCTTTGTGGAGGTCGACCGATCCTCGATGAGAATGCGTTCGGGCGCGATGCCGTGTTTCTCCAGATACCGGCGCATGCACTCTGCTTCGGAGATGTCTTCCCCCGCGCCCTGTCCGCCGCTGACCACGGCCTTCGTGTTCGGGTTTTCGTCGAGATACCGCGCCGCACCTTCGAGCCTGTGCTGCAGCGTGATCGACGGCTCCTCGCCGTAGACCGCCGCACCGAGCACGATGATATAGTCCGCACCGGGCTTCGGCTTTTCGATCGTCGCTTTGACAATCGGGATCTCGATCACGATGAGTGCGGCGGTGCATACACCCGCCAGAATCGAAACGACGATCTTCACAGGCTTTTTGCAGAAGCGAAAGACGAGCAGCAGCCCGATGATCGCAAGCGGAAGCAAAGATGTGATCTTATACCCCGCCTGCGGAAAGAGCCAAAGGAAGCCCACAAAGATGAGCTCCGCGGCAATCACGATCCAAAGCATCCAATCCCGCTTCCACGCGGCGAACACACCGAGCAAAAGGACGCCGACGGACAGGAACCGGTAGCGCGGATGGATGCCGAACCAGATCGCAAGCGCGGTGCAGAGGATCAGAACGAGCCCCAGCGCATGCCACAGAGTAAAGGGTCGTTTTGTTTTCGGTTGATTTGTCTGTTCCATGATGCTTCTCCCGTTTTGATATCCATATCCTACCATACGGATGCGACAGAATTGCGTCGAAACGGTGAATAAAAATGGGGATGTCAGAAAGTCTTTCTATCAAAGATGTTGGCGGTAATCTATCGGCTTCCCCTCGAGGGGAAGCTGTCACCTTCAGGTGACTGATGAGGTGTCGCCGTGCATTGTATGCAGCAGATACACCTCATCCGTCGGCTTTCGCCGCCACCTTCTCCTCAAGGAGAAGGCTTTCACCACACATCCCGACCTTCTGAACAGCCCCGTTTTGATGCGTTTCTTATTTTGCGGAAAGCGCTTCGTCGATCGCCTTGGCTGCGACCTTGCCCGCACCCATCGCCGAAATGACTGTCGCCGCGCCGGTGACCGCGTCGCCGCCTGCCCAGACGTTTTCGCGCGAGGTTAATCCGTCCTCGGTAACGATAATGCCGCCGTGATTGTTCACCTCAAGCCCCGCGGTCGTGTTCTTGATGAGAGGGTTCGGGCTCGTGCCGATCGCCATGATGACCGTGTCCACGTCGAGCGTGAATTCGCTGTCCGGAATCGGAACGGGGCGTCTTCTGCCCTTCGCGTCCGGCTCGCCGAGTTCCATACGGATGCAGCGCATGCCGGTGACGAAGCCGTTTTTCGGATCGCGCGGGTTCTCCGGATTGTTATAGCCGAGGATCTCCACGGGATTGTTGAGCAGCCGGAAGTCGATGCCCTCCTCCATCGCGTGCTCGACCTCCTCACGCCGCGCGGGAAGCTCCTCCATCGATCGGCGATAGACGATATACACGTGCTCCGCGCCGAGCCGCAGCGCCGTTCTCGCCGCGTCCATCGCGACGTTGCCGCCCCCGACGACCGCGACCTTTCCGCCCTTCATGATCGGCGTGACCGGGTTGTCCAGATACGCCTTCATCAGGTTGCTGCGCGTGAGGAATTCGTTTGCGGAATAGACGCCCTTCAAACTCTCGCCCGGGATGTTCATAAAGTTCGGCAGTCCCGCGCCGGAGCCGATGAAGACCGCTTCATAGCCCATATCGAACAGCTCGTCGACCGTCAGCGTTTTGCCGATGACGACGTTGGTCTGCACATCCACACCGAGCGCCTTGAGCGTTTCGACCTCTTTTGCGACGATGGCCTTCGGCAGACGGAATTCCGGAATGCCGTAGACGAGCACGCCGCCCGCGGTGTGCAGCGCTTCAAATACCGAAACCTGATAGCCCTTCTTTGCAAGATCGCCCGCGCAGGTGAGACCGGAGGGACCCGAACCCACGATCGCGACCCTGTGTCCGTTCGATGCGGGCGCAGTTGGTTTTTCGGTCGCGTTCGCGTTATGCCAGTCGGCCACGAAGCGTTCCAATCTGCCGATTCCGACCGGCTCCATCTTGATGCCCATCGTGCACTTGCTTTCGCACTGCGTTTCCTGCGGACAGACGCGGCCACAGACGGCAGGCAGTGACGACGTTTCATTGATGACCTGATATGCGCCTTCGAAATCGCCGTCCTTGATCTTTGTGATGAAATCCGGGATATTGACGTTGACAGGGCAGCCGGTTACGCACGGACGGTTTTTGCAGTTTAAGCAGCGCTTTGCTTCCTCAAGCGCGATCTCCGCTGTGTAGCCGAGCGCAACCTCGCTGAAATTATGTGCGCGCACTTCGGGCGCCTGTGTCGGCATTTCATGTTTTTTCGGATCCAACGGCATATCAGTTCGCTCCTTTCAGCAGGTTGCAGGTCTCTTCGTGCGCGTGCCGTTCAAAGTCGAAGTACATGCGTCCGCGGCTCATCGCCTCGTCGAAATCGACCTTGTAGCCGTCGAAGTCCGGTCCGTCCACGCAGGCGAACTTCGTGACGCGCTTTCCGTCCTCAATGAGCGTCAGGCGGCAGCCGCCGCACATGCCCGTGCCGTCTATCATGATCGGGTTCATCGACACCGTGACCGGTACGCCGAACGGCTTTGCGGTCAGCGTGACGAATTTCATCATGATCAAGGGGCCGATCGTGATGATCGTATCGAACGTCTCCCCCGCTTCGAGCATTTCCTTCAGGGGAACGGTCACGTTGCCGTGCCGCGCGTAGCTTCCGTCGTCAGTCATGACGATGAGACGGTCCGAGCATGCGCGAAACTCGTCCTCAAGGATCAGCAGATCTTTACTGCGGAAGCCGATGATGCTTACGACCTCTGCGCCGAGGTCGTGGAACGCCTGCGCAACGGGCATCGCGATCGCGCAGCCCACGCCGCCGCCGACGATGCAGACCTTTCTGATCCCATCCGTATGCGTCGGAACGCCGAGAGGACCCACGAAGTCCTGAATATACTCGCCTTCGTTTTTGTAGTTCAATAGCTCCGTCGTCGCGCCGACGATCTGGAAGATGATCTTGACCGTGCCGCGTACCGGGTCTGTGCCCGCGACGGTCAGCGGAATGCGCTCGCCCGCTTCGTCCACGCGCAGGATGATGAACTGCCCCGGCAGCGCTTTGTTCGCGACCAGCGGCGCTTCGATCTCCATCTGCGTGACGGTCGGGTTCAGGTTCTTCTTGCTTGCGATCCGATACATGAAAACCGTTTCCTCCCGTTGTTTGCTGTTATTCATTGTAAACGATGGCGGTCGTTTTTTCAACCCCCGCGCAAAGGTTTTCAGGGCCGCTTTTTTGCATGAGATCTTTTTGTTCGGGCATACTCAAAGAAAAGGAGAAATGATATGAGAAAACGAATCGGTGAACGGACGCTGCTGTTCCGGAGCGAACCGCGGGTGCGGAGCGCGGCGGCGATCGTTGCGAAAAACGAAGACAACGGCGCATTCCAAGGCACGTTCGATACGGTCCTCGAGGACGACAAGTTCGGCGAGGACAGCTTTGAAAAGGCGGAATGCAAGATGTTCCGCACGGCGGCGCTTCTGGCGTGTCAGAAGGCGGGCCTCGATCCGGACGGGATCCACGCCATGCTCGCGGGCGATCTATTAAACCAGCTTATCACGGCAAACTACGCCGCGCGTGATCTCGGCATACCCTTTCTGGGTCTGTACGGCGCGTGCTCGACGATGGCAGAATCGCTGCTTTTAGGCGGCGTGCTCAGTGACGGCGGTTACTGCTCGCCCGTACTCTGCTGCGCAAGCAGCCACTTTTCGACCGCGGAACGGCAGTACCGCTTTCCTCTTGAGATGGGCACGACCGCCCCGCCGACCGCGCAGCGCACGGTGACCGGCGCGGGCGCGCTGCTGCTTTCCACGCAGGACGTGCCGCTTCCGGTCTTTTCGCACGTCGCGCTTACCGCCGCGACGATCGGCCGTGTGGTCGATCTCGGCATCACAGACATGAACAACATGGGCGCAGCGATGGCGCCTGCCTGCTGCGATACCATACTGGCGCATCTGGACGATACGGGAAGCGATATTGCGGACTATGATCTCATCGTGTCCGGCGATCTCGGCACGTTCGGCAGCGAAATGCTTCTGAACCTTGCGAAAAAGTATGATCTTGAACTTGTCGGGCGCTACCTTGACTGCGGCGCAAGCATCTATCTCAAAGAACAGGGCTTTTCTTGCGGCGGCAGCGGCGCGGGGTGCTCGGCCGTCGTGCTTGCCGCGGAGCTATTGGAGCGCATCGAGCGCGGCGACGTAAACCGCATGTTGTTTTTGGCAACCGGCGCTTTGATGAGCCCGACCTCCGGCATGCAGGGCGAAAGTATTCCGGGCATTGCGCACGCGGTCGTGCTGGAACGGAGGGACTGATGCAGTATCTTTGGGCGTTTCTGATCGGCGGCTCGATCTGTACGGTCGGTCAGCTGCTTCTGTCGTATACGCGGCTGACGAGCGCACGCATTCTTGTGCTGTTCGTGGTTGCGGGCGTGGTGCTCGGCGGGCTCGGACTGTATCAGCCGCTTGTCGACTTTGCCGGCGCGGGCGCAAGCGTTCCTCTGCTCGGCTTCGGAAATGCGCTTGCGAAAGGCGCGATCGAAGGTGCAAAGGAACACGGTGTCTTAGGCGCGCTGTCCGGCGGTCTTTCGGCAACCGCCGCAGGTATTTCCGCCGCGATCCTGTTCGGCTGGCTTGCCGCGCTGATCTTTCGTCCGAAAACCAAATAAAAACGGCTTGACAGTCTAACGAGTGTTAGGTATACTCTACCTAACACTTGTTAGGTTTTGGAGGAGCCGATGGACACAAGGGAACGAATCATGGATACGGCGCTTACGCTGTTCGCCGATTCCGGATATGAAGCCGTCTCGATCCGGGACGTCTGCAGGGAGGTCGGCATCAAGGAAAGCTCCGTTTACTACCATTTCAAAAACAAGCGGGACATTCTCGATTCCCTGCTGAACCGATTTGAAGATCACGTAAACGCTCTGCTTGCGGTCTTTCGATCCGCATCGATGACCGGTGAGACACCTCCCTCTTTCGATTGGATGGATACGTACTTTTTCGATCAATACCTGTTCGATCCGTTCTGCAACAAGCTGATGCGGCTGATGATGATCGAACAGTTCCATGACGAGCAGATACGGGAAGCGTATGAACGGTGGCTGTTTACAGAACCGTACAGAATCGAAACGTCCGCGTTTCTGATGCTTGCAAAGGTCGGAGTGATCCCGGAAGCAGACGCCGCGCAAATGGGGCGCAACTATTATGCAAACATCACGATGCTCATTTTCAGGCATCTTTTGAACGGCGCTCTTACAGAGGAAAGAAAAGATGCGTTCCGCACGGAAGCGCATGCGTATATCAACACGATCATAAAGCAATTGGGAGGAAAGGAAAATGTCTGATATCGTGATCGTCGGCGCCGATTCCGGGATCGGTTATTATATGGCGCATAGTCTTTTGGAACGTGGAAACCGGGTTGCCGTACTGGATATTCGGACAGAGCACATTTCCGCATTGACGGAAAGCTTTCCGGATCGACTGCTCGTTTTCAAGGCGGACGCCAGAGATTTGCAGTCCGTTTTCGAGGGTGTGCGAGAAGCATATGATCGTTTCGGATCCGTCGACGTCGCGATCCATAACGCCTGCCTGTGCACATTCGAAAGCGAACCGGATACGGATATAGAGACCTATCGGAAAGTGATGGATGTGAACTTTTACGGCGCGCTGCGGCTTGCCAAGGCGGTTTTGCCGTTCATGCGGGAGGCGAAGCGCGGACGGCTGATCTTTACAAGCTCGGGCGTCGGCGTGACCGGGTTTAAGAACATTTCGCCGTACGCGTCGTCCAAAGGCGCGATCGAAGCGCTGGCAAAATGTCTTGCCATCGAAAACGAACGCTATGGGATCACGGTCCATCTGTTTCATCCGCCGCTGACCGATACCGGCTCTGCTTCCGGCTTGCCGATCCCGAAGGAGTTCAAGGCAAGCGCGCAGAAGGTCGGCGAGGGATTTGCAAAGCATATCCACTCGAAAAGATTCGTCATCTGTCCGAATGCGTCTCAGGCGTTTTCCATGTTTCTTTGTTATCGTCATCCGCTGCGATTCGGCAGGTTGCTGACCAAAGCGACGGAAGGCGCGGAGAACAAACAGCAGGGCGAATAGAAAAGTCGGAGAAAGCATTTGCTCTCTCCGATATTCTTTGTATTTGATTCTGTTCCCGATAGTATCGGGTTGGTTTTACTGCGTTTATCCTGCGCGGCGTTTGGCTTTTGCGCGCGCGTACAGGTACAGGAACAGCACCATCAGGATCTCGCCGAACATGCTGATAAAGAAGATCAGGTCGGTGTTGCCCGTTGCGGGACCAAGCGCGGAAAACACGAACATCAGGAATCCCGCCAGGAACAGATGCGGCGTCTTTTCCTTGATCCACACGATGATCCCGACGATCATCATGGGGATGACCGTACCGAACGACAGAACACGGCTGATCGCGTCCGCCCACTTCGGCGTGCCTTCCCCCGCCTTCATGCGCGTGACGTTTGCGATCGTTTCCGTGACGAGCGGCGTTTTCACCGCCTGCAGTACGCCCAGGACCATCAGCGCCAGCGTAAATGACCACACGATGAACATCAGAAACTTTTTGAAGTTCAGCGAATATCCCATGATCGGGAACAGCAGCGGGATCAGAAGCCCGTGCGTGATAAAGCGAACGGGGCTTACCGTTTGCAGCGCTTCCGGCGTCAGAATTGATCCGATTCCGATGATCGCCGCGTCCAGAATGAGACCGAGCGTCAGAATGCCTGCCCAGCGCGCGATCTTGGAATGTTTCTTTGCGGACAGCCCGAACAGCAGCGCCGCGATCACGATTTCACCCACAACAATGCCCCATATCGCAATGGGACAGATTTTGATCAGAAAGTCTCGCATTCGACCGTCCCCCTTTTATTTTTTGCTCTTTTCTTTTGCGCGCTTGTCGTTGATGATCTTCATATGCTCAGCCGTGACGAGCTCGACGTTGTTCTCCTTCGCCCAGTCCACGCAGCCCTTCAGCACGAGCGGCAGGAACACGCGCGGCACGCCGAGGATCGTTTCCAATGCGTCGTCCGTAAACTTGACCTTGTCGTCGGCGCGGTCGGCGGCGTAGCGGACCGACTGCAAGGACGCCTTTCTGACCTGCAGAAGCTCTGCACGCATCCTGGTCTTTCTGTGGAACCAGAAATTCTTGGAATCGCGATAGCCGTAATCGACCGGCAGAGGCGGAAAATCCTTGGCTTTGACGCCGTTGATGATCGCGTCGCTGTATTTTTTCTTCATGAGGATCCTGTCGATCCGCAGAATGAAGTGTGCGCCGAATTTCGACGTGATCCCGTTGAAATCGTGATACGGCGGCTCGTAGCCGTTAAGCTCCCCGGGCTGATCCCTGTCCGCACCGTCGAGGTTTCGCATCCACGTGCACTCGATCGCTTCGATCGCGTCGGTCAAAACCATCGGGCGCTTTTCGCCGGTCTCCTCCTCGAGCAAGCTCTTTTCGAGGCGGAAATTGCACTTCGGCATCTTGTCGGAGGGCTTATCGCCGGGCCAGCTGAGCTTTACCGCTTCCTTGAAGCTTTTCGGATTGTCGTCGATGAAGTTGATCGCGCACTTGCCGTCCCGCAGGATATTCTGCGCCGTGTTGGACGAATTGCGGCAGCACAACAGCATGGCGTAGTAATCCTTGCCTGCCACGTAGTACGGCTGCACCAGCGAATACGGTCCGAGCGTCGTGCTGCCGTCCTCGCACAGCGTGCTGATGATGACGGTCGGCATCGGGAAAAACAGCGACGTCTGGTAGAAGTTGTCAACGATACGCAGGTTCTCAAAGCTGCTCATTTCAAAGTTCCTCTCTTTCCCTTTGGATCATTTTTGACATCTGTAAACTGCATTTGCAGTTTTTTATTTAAGGAGTATCAGCGTCGACGTTTCCGATCCAGTCCGCGATCATGTCCGCCGTGACCCGGATCTGTTCCCCGCTCGTGATCGCAGGCGTTCCATCGCCGTCCTGCGCGCCGTACATGCCGAAGCCCGCGTGACAGCCGCCCGCAATGATCCGTTCCGTCACGTCGCTCGGCAGCTTCGCCTTTGCCTGCTCGAATGCTTCGCGATCCAGCACGCGGTCTTCGCTGCCGTAGATCGAAAGAACACGAATGGATTCATCCGATAAGTCGTCGTTTGAAAACGACGCAAGCAGGACCATGCCCTCGTACGCGTCGGGATGCGCATTGACCTCGATCGAGGCGACCGCACCTCCCAAAGAATGCCCGCCGATATACCAATGCTCGATCTCCGGCAGTGCTTCCCGCACGTCGTCCGCCGCGTGGGTGTCAAAAACCGCGAGCCGGAACGGCATTTTGCACAACACGCACAAAACTCCCTTTGATGAAATCGTCCGCATCAACGGCGCGTAAGCGTTCTCGTCCACCTTGCCGCCGGGATAAAAGATGAAACCAACCTTCGCGCCGCCCGGATCGAACACCGTTTCCCCGCCCGCAAGCGCGCGTTCCATCACGGTCCGATCCGCGGAAAACGCCGCGATCGCGTCATCGTCGGCATGGTAATAGCTTTCCAGATAGATGAGACTTACGCACAAAAGCAGTGCAAAAGCCGCGACCGGGATCACGATCCAAAGAAACCGCTTTGTTTTTCGTCCGTCTCTGCGCTTCATATTTGCTCCGCGATAAAGATGCTTATCAATTATAGTATGCCCACGTCTTCGAAAAGTCAAGTTCACGCTCGCGATTCATGCGTTTTTTATACAAAAGCGCCCCGTAAGGAGCGCTGCTCATCAGATTGTTTCAAGCCACCGGTCCGCCTCTTCGCGGGTACGGAAGATATGGACCTCCTTGTCCGGATATTTGCGGAACAGCTCATGGAGCACCGGATTGTTGCGCTGCTTGTAAGTTTCTACGATCGCGACAAGCTCCGGATCGAGCGAACTTTCCGTCCACGGGATGTCCGGCCGCGTCTGCCCGACGCGGTCGATGATCCCCCGCATGCAGACGTCCGTGTCGTAATCGAGCAGAACGACCGTGTCGCAGGCGGCGATCCGCGGCTCGAACGTGCGGCTGTAGCTGCCGTCAAGGATCCATTCGTCTTCTTTGAGAATGTCGGCGAGCGCCGCGTCGAATTCTTCGCGCGTGACGTGCGTGCGGTCCGGTTTCCACCAGGTGTTGTCCAAATGGTAAAGGGGCAGGCCTGTTTTTTCATGCAGCCTGGCAGAAAAAACGCTCTTTCCGCTGCCCGGGCTGCCGGTTACCATGATCCGTTTCATATCCACCACTCCGGCGTCAATTCGCCAAGCGTCACGATTCTTTTTGTTTTGTAATCGATCATGATCTCGATCTCCCGATAGGAATCCGGCGTCAGCTGTGTCATCAGTTCCCGGCAGGCGCCACACGGCGCGCCGCAGTGTCCGTCCGGCATGATGGCAAGTACCTTTCGGATCTCGTGTTCACCGTTTGTCAGCATGTTGAAGATTGCATTCCGTTCTGCACAGATCCCGAGCGTGCAGCAGGTGTCGATGCATACGCCGGTATAGATCCGTCCCGACGCCGACAGGATCGCCGCACTGACGCCGCCGGCTGTGACATATTCCGAGATCTGCCGTTCGTTCTGCACTGCTTTCGCCGCAAGATACAGGTCTCCCCACTCATCATTCTTCATCTTCATCTTCCTTTTCTTCCTCATCGACCCAGTCGGGATCCTGTTCAACCAGCAATCGGAGGATGCGCATGCGCTCCTTTTTCGTGACGGTCACGGTCAGGTCCTCGTAGACAAAGCTGTCATAGAGTTTCGGATAGCCGCCGAGCTGCTCGACCGCCCAGCCGCCGACCGTCGCGTTGTCGTCGTCGAGGTCTTCCTCCTCCTTGTCGAATTCGTCCAGGAAATCGGAAAGGCGCATGTCGCCGTCTACCTCGTAGCGGTTTTCGCCGACCTCGGTAAACTCCTCCTCAACGGTATCGGATTCGTCCCAGATCTCGCCGACAAGCTGTTCCAGAACATCCTCCATCGTGAGAATGCCCATCGTGCCGCCGTATTCGTCGGTGACGACGACCATGTGACTCTTCTTTCTTCGCATCGTATCGAGCACGTCCGGCAACGGCATGGTCTTGTGCACATACACGATTGGCATGAGAAGCTTCTTGATCGGCACGTCCGGGTCCTCGACCAACGCTTTATAGAAATGATTCAGATGCAGAATGCCGACCATATGGTCCGGCGTGCCGCGATAGACCGGAATGCGCGTAAACGGCGATGCGAACGCGATCTTCATCTGCTGCTCGCGCGGATCGTCCAAATCGATTGCCACAAGATCGACGCGCGGCGTGATGACCTCGTACGCCAGCACCTCGTCGAAATCGAACGCCGACTGCAAAAGGTCCGCCGTATCCTCGTCGACGACGCCTTCGTCCTCCACGGTGTCGAGGATCGTTTCCATATCGTCCTCGGTGACGGTATCGTCAACTTCATTGTCCTTCCAGATGCCCGAAAGCAGCTTCAAAAACCGTTCGAGTACCCAGATCAGCGGGAACAGCAGTAGCCACAGCGCGGTGAGCGGTGCGGCAAGGAACTTTGCCCAGCCCTCCGCACGCTCGGACGCAAGGATCTTCGGAAGGATCTCGCCGAACGTAATGATCAGCACGGTCATGATCGCGGTCGCGACCCATGCGCCGCTTTCGCCCATCAGCGCGATCGCCAGCGCCGCCGCGATCGACGACGAACCGATGTTCACAAGGTTGTTGCCGATGAGGATCGCAATGAGTCCGGAATCGAACCGTTCGCGGAAGCGCAGCGCGAGCCGTGCCGTCCGGCTGCTCTTCTCCTCCGCTTCCTTTTTCAGCTTTGTCGGGTTCAGCTGCATGAACGCGATCTCCGCGCCGGAGAACATGGAGGAAAGCACAATGCACACGACAATCAGGATATAACGCACGGTGTTACTCATCGGCAACACCTCCCACGTCGTCCTCGTCGTAAATCTCGCCGACAAGCTTCTCAAGGATGTCCTCAACCGTCAGGATGCCGAGCACCTTGCCGTCGTTGTCGCGCACGATCGCGATATGCGTCTTTGCCTTGCTCATACCCGCAAGCTGCTCGTCGATCGGCATGCCGACCGTAACATAATACGGTTTATCCATCACGCGTGCAAGCGAGACGTGTCCCTGCCGCTTCAGGTATTCCTTCAGGTATTTGCGTATCTGCACCACGCCGCAGATCTCGCCTTCACGGCTTTTGACCGGCAGGCGGCTGTGGTTCGTCTGTTCGATGATCTTCACGATCTCTGTCGGGTGCATGCCGAGCGTGATCGTCTCGACGTTTTCAAGCGGTACGAAGACCTCGCCTACCGGCGTTTCGGTGAAATCGAGCGCCGACTGCATCAGGTCCGCCGTGTCCTCGTCGATGTCGTCCTCCTCATCGAGCGTTTCGATGATGTCGTGAAGCTCCTCCTCGGAGACGGTCGGCTCCTCCTCGTCCTGCACACGGAACAGCTTTTTGACGCCGTTTGTCAGCGACGTGAAGACGAAGTTCAGCGGATACAGAATGCGCATCAAAAGCCGCAGCGACGGCGCGACGAACAGCGCAAAGCTTTCGTTGCACGCCTTTGCGATCGTCTTCGGGATCATTTCGGCAAGCAGAAATACGAGCAGCGTCGTCACAAGCGACGTCGCCGTCGCGCCCGCGCTGCCCCAGTTCAGGCGCACCGCAACAAGCGCGGTCAAAGACGCGCTGCCGATGTGCATGATGTTGTTGCCGACGAGAATGGTGGTAAGCGCCTCGTCAAAATGATCGAGGATATAGAGAACGCGCTTTGCCCGTTTCGAGCCGTTGTCCGCGCGGCTCATGATGCGGATGCGGTTCACCGACGCGAGCGAGGTTTCCGCCCCCGCAAAGTACGCGCCGCCGAGCAAAAGCACGAAGAAAAATACGATCAGACCGATGACGCTTCGGAAATTGCCGCTTTCGATCTCATTTGCCGCTTCTTCCGAAAGCCATCGTATAAGAGGACTTGGACTACTGTCCACAGTCGTACCACCTGCCTTGTTTCATAGAATAGATGTATTATACGCGATAATCCCGAAAAACGCAAGGGAAAAGATAGGAAAAGCGGCTGCGTTGCAGCCGCTTGTTCCATGTTATTTTGCTAATTCGCCTTTTTTATCGTCCAATTTCCGTCAGCATTGATTACGAAAAATACGTTGCTCCCTGATGGAATACGAATTGATTTTCTTCCACTATAATTCCCAATTTCGTTTATCAGCAAATCTCTACCATTTGTTGTATACACCCAAACAACAAAATTACTCTTCCCATCATGAGTTATCTCATATGTTCCTGTTTCCAATGAAGCTATCCCGGTTACATAATCTCCTTTCCCAGAAAAAGCTTTGTCCGATACTGTTTTCAATCTTTCAATTTCAATCGTCCAATTTCCTTTTGACTCTATCTCAAACTGAAACGGTGACTTCCCCGACAGTAGAACATACCCATCGTATGCTCCAATCTTATTTATCAGCAAGTCTCTGTCATCAGTTGCATCATAAATCCAGACGACAAAGTTGCTTCTTCCATCATTTTTGATATGAGCTCTATATATGCCATCTCCTACTTTAACATTAGATATGACGTCATCACCTTTACCTTTAATAGGTTCATATACTTCTGCTCCGCATCTCGAGCATTTTCCAGATGTCGTCGTATGTCCGAGTGCCTTTTCAGTCACAGTCTTTCTGCTCATTTCCGTATGACATCTGGAGCAGTATACTACCTCGTCATAGTACCCATCTTCCGTACAAGTTGCAGCGTGTATATTCTCCTTCTTGGGATCACCCGCTTCATGTCCCAGAGCTTTCCCTTCTGTTATCCCACAACGCTGACATGTTTTCGGTTCTGTACAGGTTGCATCCTTCCAATCATGTCCTAAAGCAGGAATCAATTCTCCACAGCGGGTACATGTATCTTCCTTTGTGCAGGAAAGGTTCGGTGTGTCGTGTCCAAGCGCTTCACCGTCTATTGCACCACAGCGCGTACAAGTTTTCGGTTCTGTACATGTCGCTTCTATCCATTCATGACCAAGTGCTTCTCCCTCTGTTGCGCCGCAGCGATCACACGTTTTGGGGTTCGTACAGGTTGCATCCATCCAGTTGTGTCCAAGTGCTTCACCGTCGGTTTCGCCGCATCTGTCGCACGTTCTCGGCTCTGTGCAGGTTGCTTTCTTCCAATCATGACCGAGCGCTTCACCTTCGGTTTCTCCACATCGAGTACATGTTCTGGGAGACGTACAAGTTGCATTTGTCCATTCGTGTCCTAACGCCGCACCTTCCGTTTCACCGCACAAAGCACATGTCCTCGGTTCTGTGCAAGTTGCTTCCTTCCACTCATGCTTACAGCCACAGCCCGCTAACAACAAAGCAACAAAACAGCACAGAATTGTTGTAGATACGATCAACTTAATTTTTCTATTCATATTGCCCCTCCATAATCTTTTTCATGATGAATATATTCAATATTTGAGTTTTTGTCAATACTCAAACATTGAGAGTGCTATAGTGCTCGCAAGTGAGGGTGTTATGAATTATCGGACAAGAATTCGGGCAGTCAGAGAAGATCGCGACCTGTCGCAAAAACAGATCGGCGAAGTTCTGCAGAAGTCCCAGCAAGGGTATAACCACATCGAGGACGGACGCGCGGAGCTGAAGATCGACGATCTGATCCGTTTGTGCCGGTATTACAATTTATCGGCGGATTACTTGATCGGATTGACAGATACCGTAAAAAAGTTGGACGAGGATTGAATCCCCGTCCTTTTCAAAACCGATAATACTTAATTACCTGATTCTTCACACCTCATCCACCGCAAGCGGTCCCCCTTCTCCTCAAAGGAGAAGGCTTTTGTTTGCGCTCATTCAGAAGGCTTCCCCTCGAGGGGAAGCTGGCAGCGTCAGCTGACTGATGAGGTGTATATTGATGAAGTGCCAACCATCTCACAATTCAAGCCATTCCACCGCGCCGGTTTTGATATCATAGACCGCGCCTCTGATCTCGGCGTCCGCCGGGTCCGGTTCGGTCAAAAATGCCTCGCGCAGGATCTTTACGCCGTGCGCGACGTTCAGACGGCAGGCCTTGTTTGGATCACGCTCCATGCCGATCGCCTTCTGAATGTCCCCGGTGATAAAGGAGATGTGCCCGTCCGCTTCGCCGTGCAGCGCTGCGCCGACCGCCCCGCAGCCGGTATGCCCGAGCATGAGAACGAGCTTGCAGCCGAGATGCGAAACCGCGTATTCCACGCTGCCGATCTGATGCCGGTCAAGCACGTTGCCCGCCACGCGGATCACAAACAGATCGCCGATTTCCGCATGAAAAATCTGTTCCGGGATCACGCGCGAATCCGAACAGCAGATCACAACCGCATACGGATGCTGTCCGTTCTGCGCGGTGTCCATGCGCAGCGCTTCGTTTCCGTGCGCAATATAATACCGGTTCCCCTCGGTCATACGCTCGATGATATCCATGTTTCCGCCCTCCTGTTCTATGCCAGTATAGCACAAAAGCGGCCGCTTTCGCAACTGCTTCAATGCCCATATTCTGTCTGTACGGAACCGTTTCCGTCCTTTCCCCCGCCGCTGCAATTCTTTTATTGATTATTTCGCGTAAATGATGTATAATATCAGTATCATCGGAGGCGAAACGGCGCAGACACTGACTGCGGACCGTTCCGTCTCCGGAAAGCGGACGGTGCATCGTATGGAAACCAATTATTATGAATGGTACAGCGACAATCTGCAGCGCGACATGCCGATCAAGGTCTACGGGCATGCGGGCAAGCCGGTTCTGTTCATTCCCTGTCAGAACGGCCGGTTCTTCGATTTCGAGAATTTCGGCATGGCGGACGCCGTCGCCGGATGGATCGACAGCGGGCGTATGCTTGTCTTTTCCATCGACACGGTCGACGAGGAAACCTTCAGCAACCGGGACGGCGATCCGTATTGGCGCATCCGGCAATACGAGCGCTGGATCGACTACATCACGCGCGAGGTCGTGCCGTTCGTCCGATCGTACGCCAACGAAAAGAACGGCTGGGAAGGCTATCCCGGTCTCATGGTCTTCGGCTGTTCGATGGGCGCAAGTCACGCGCTGAATCTGTATCTGCGCTATCCGGACCTGTTCGACCGCTGCCTTGCGCTGAGCGGCGTTTACCACGCGTCCTACTGCTTCGGTGAGTATATGGACGAGGTCGTTTACCGCAATTCCCCCGCGGATTACATGGCGGAGTTTCCCATCGATCATCCGTTCATCGCGGAGTACAACCGCCACAAGGCCGTTCTCTGCACCGGGCAGGGCGCATGGGAGGAGCCGTGGAGCACGCGCTGGCTCGACGAATGCTTCCGCCGCGTCGGCATACATGCCTGGGTGGATTACTGGGGCTACGACGTCAATCACGACTGGCCGTGGTGGTACAAGCAGACAAACTATTTCCTCCCCTATCTTCTGGACTGAAAGGAGCGTTGCATGAACTTTATCTATATCTCACCGAACTTTCCGGAAAACCACTGGCTGTTCTGCCGGCGCCTTATGGACAACGGCGTCAACGTGCTCGGGATCGGCGACTGTCCCTATGATAACCTTACCTATGAGCTGCGCGGCTCGCTGACCGAATACTACAAGGTCTCTTCGCTCGAAAACTACGATGAGGTCTACCGTGCCGTGGCGTTTTTCATCCACAAATACGGGCGGATCGACTATCTCGAATCGAACAACGAATACTGGCTCGAGCAGGACGCAAAGCTAAGGCAGGATTTCCATATCACGACCGGCTTTTTGCCGGAGGATATGCCGCGGATCAAGTGCAAATCGCTTATGAAAGCGCAGTACGTCCGTGCCGGCATTCCCGTTGCACTGTATCACATGGTGGATGATCGGGAGGGCTGTCTGGAATTCATTGAGAAGGTCGGTTATCCCGTCATCGTCAAGCCGGATAACGGCGTCGGCGCGATCAGCACCTTCCGTATCAACAGCGTCGCAGACCTCGACACGTTCTTTGCGAACAAAGGCGAAACGCAGTATATCATGGAGGAGTTCATCGACGGAAGCGTCGTCTCCTATGACGCCATCGTGAACAGCCGCGGCGACCCGATCTTCGAAGCGGGCAATCTGACGATCGACAGCATCATGGATATCGTCAACGAGCAGCGGAGCTGCCGTGTGATGATCCGCGATCGGCTGCCCGACGCGCTGCGGGATATGGGCCGCGCGGCGCTGAAAGCGTTCGGCGTGCAAAAGCGCATGGTGCACTTCGAGTTCTTTCATCTGAACCGCGATCAGCGCATCGGAAAAGCCGGCGAATACACGGGGCTCGAGGTCAATATGCGTCCGTGCGGCGGTATTCTTCCGACGATGATCAACTACGCCTACAGCACCGACGTCTATCAGATCTGGGCGGATATGATCGTCTTTGACGAAAGCCGCAAGCCAATCGGTTCACAGCAATTCTGCGCGCTCGCGGGACGCCGCAACTCCCGTTCCTACGTGATGAGCCGCGATGACGTGATCCATGAATACGGCATCCATATCGTGGAGGAAGGTCCGGTGGATCCCGCGCTTGCGACCGATATGGGCGAGTATCTGTTCTTGGCGCGTTTCCCGACCTGGGAAGACGTCATATCGTTCTACGATCGCGTTCTGGAGGAACGCAAGCCCGAATAAACAACGCAATAAGCAAAAAACCTTTCCCTCACGGAAAGGTTTTCTTTTTTGTCCTCGTCACCTTATTATAAGATTCTCCGTCCGGAGAATCCACATGCATGACCGATTGTCAATTCATGCATCGCAAGATGCAATTCATGCCGTAAGGCAATTCATGACCGCAGGTCAATTCATGCGGCTCTGCTGCAATTCATACCGCAGATTTCCCAAAGTACAACACGAAGCGGTCGCTTTCGTAACTGTCTTTCCTTATTGAATGCCGTAATAAAAGATTTCAATATCCGAGACTCGCGTTGATCGGATTCCCCGAAACAGCATTCAAAGACAGAAGCAGCATATTCATGGTTTCATCATCGTCGAACTGATCCGAATCGAAATGACGCTGCCGCGTGCCGTAATAATTCCATACCGGCACGACCAGTCCCTTCGTGATGTTATCCTGCTGAACAGTCCGCATCAGTTCAAGCTTCACGTCCGTAACATTAACGGTCAGGTCGATGCCTTCCGCTTGCCCGCTGAACATGTAGCGCAGCATCGTTTCCGCAAGCAGTTCCGCGTCAGTAAACGTCAGCAGCTTGCACGATTGAACACGGCATTCCCCGATCTTCAGAGGCGCGTCCCATTTTACGGACTGGATCCCATCGTCGTCGACCAGCACGACGCACTGTTCGTACGCCCAGGCAGGCGTAGCCGCGGCAGGACCGCCGGTAGACCCATTGATGATCGCGACCGGACAGCCGTTTGCTGTTCTGTGATACACGATCGCATAACACGTATGCCCGTGACGCACGCCGGCGTCGTTGTATATGCCGACGGGATACAATTCGATCCGATCGACCTCCATTTCGCTGTCGACTGCCCGGATCAAGTCGTCTGCGGCCGCAATTGCCTCCTTTGGCGAAAGCAGCAGCCCGTCCGCGCCCGAGGCCGCTGCCGATGGGTCGACCGCAATACCGTCAGTTCGGTATTCGGTATAGAACATGTAGGTGGACCGCTGAAACTGAAACTGCGCATGCGGGATCGGCGCGGAGCCGTTCTTTTCATAATAGCTGTCGTTATACAGCCGGAATGTCATTCCGTTTCCGTCCGTTGCGTCGATACCGAAGACATGCTGCACACCTTCGTCGGTTTTCCAGATCATCTCTTTAAGCTCCGACGTTACCGGCGTGTACACCCAATCGTCCGGCGCGTTCGGGTAGAGCGATTGATAGTATTTGATACGATCTTCGCAGTTCTTTACGTTTTCTTCATAGTATTCGTTTTGCTCAAAGCCCTCAATTCGCTCTTTTTCATTTTGCATCATCAGCGCAAGCTGTGATTTCGGAAGCTGGGAATCGTCGATCCGGCTTTCACGCATCTCGCGGTCT
This sequence comes from Clostridia bacterium, assembly GCA_017524445.1. Classification (GTDB taxonomy): domain Bacteria; phylum Bacillota; class Clostridia; order Christensenellales; family CAG-138; genus UBA3792. Next base: position 32,597 of record JAFXVP010000063.1, read on the forward strand.
CCGATAAGCTTATTCCATAATGTATCGACTTTCTCCTGTGTAAACACAACCGCTTCCGTTTCATAAATCGGCAGCGCACCGCAATCCGGCACATATACCGCCGCATGCGCGCGAATATGAAAATTGCCCTCGTCTACGATCTTCTCCCAGATCTGCGGGGCTTGTACCTGCTCCGCAACCGTTTGATTGTCGGCAACCGGCTGCTGTGCGTCGGTTATCATCTGTGTTTCATCCTTCTGATGAACATATTCCTGCTCAGGCGTCTGCTGACAGGCCGTAAAAAGACAAACGAATAAAATAATACAAACTATACGTTTCATAGTACCTCTCCTTTTGAATCCGATAGAATTGTACCATGCATATGTGTCATAACTGCAACATAGTTGTATCGGAGTTGTATCAGACTTGTATCGGAGTTGTAAAACATCTTTGAAATGCGAATTGTAAAAATGATCTCCGAGTAAAATAAAAGATTCTCCGGGGAGAGAATCCACATGAACATGCCGAAAGCATATTTCACACGTCCGAAGGACGGATTTCACCGCTTTGCGATTTCACCCGCGAAGCGGATTTCACTTCTTTTGCCGCGGCGGAAGACTCGGTAAAAGAAAAGAGACACTCGAATGAGTGTCTCATGGATCCCGGCAGCTGCCTATCTTCCCGGGCCGTCTCCAGCCAAGTATTGTCGGTGTATGTGCGCTTAACTTCTGTGTTCGGGATGGGAACAGGTGGGACCGCACAGCTTAACCACCGGAAAGGTGTGTTGCCAAGCAACTTGAAAACTGCATATCGTAATTCACTTTGATCAAGCCCTCGACCGATTAGTATCGCTCAGCTGCGTGCATTGCTGCACTTCCACCTGCGACCTATCAACCTTGTAGTCTTCAAGGGGTCTTACTTCATTAACTGAATGGGAGATCTTATCTTGAGGTCGGCTTCACGCTTAGATGCCTTCAGCGTTTATCCGATCCGCACATGGCTACCCAGCTGTGCCGCTGGCGCGACAACTGATTCACCCTTGGTGCGTCCATC
>JAFXVP010000064.1 GCA_017524445.1 Clostridia bacterium
ATCCGACCCCAGAAACTCCTCAAGAGGAAGAAGACGTTTCCGAAAACGACGAAGAAAACGAAAATCAAGATGAAAGCGAAATCCCCAAAAAACCCGAGAAACAAAGAGACTTTAGCAAAGTCAAATATTTAGTTATGGACGAAGCTGACAATTTATTAACATATTCTTTTATTCCTCAAACAGATGCCGGTACTTTTCGAAGAACTGATAATAGATCCTCGTGTTCTCCAGCTCCCACCAGTTTTTGATCGTGACGGGCGATACGTCCAGATCGTAGATGCGCGCGCCGGACATGGCGAGTAAGAAAGGCGAGTGCGTCGCGATGATGAACTGGCAGCCGCAATACCGCGCCATTTTTTCGAGCAGCTTAAGAAGCTCCAGCTGCATTTTCGGCGACATGCTGTTCTCCGGCTCGTCCAGACAGTACAGCGTGTCGTTTTTGAGCTTCTCTTCAAAGTATTCGAGCGCCGTTTCACCGTTGCTCGAAAGCTTCACTTCCGTACCCGCGAATTTGCGCAGAAACATCCGTCGCGAGAGCGTTTTCCGGCGCGCCTGCACCTGCAGACGCAGCGCTTCGTAATCGTCCATGCTGTGCAGCACGACGTTCTCCCCGAACTTGATCCGCGCGTATTCCGCCTTACCGCGCTCGACCGTGTCCGCGATCTCCTCGTTGTTGGCGCGGACGGCAAGCATGTAATCGAATACGTCGTCGCTCGTGATGATCCGGCTGCCGTTCGGAATGCGTTCGGGGAAGCCCTCGTCGTCCGTGCCGCACGAATAGCGGCAGCTTTGCGCGTACGCGTCGAACAGCTCGCTGGAATTGAACGGCGCGACGCGGTTCAAGCCGAGCTTGGCAGCGATCAGGTTCAAAAGCGTGCTCTTGCCGGAGCCGTTGCCGCCGTAAAATATCGTTACGCGGGCAAAGCCGATCTCGGAAAGCTCCTTGTGATGGAAGATCTCACATGGATAGATGTTGTCGATATAGCCGTAGCCGCTGTCGTTTTCCCGCATGCGGGCTTCGATCAGCGCTTCTTCCTTTTCGATCGGCAGAGTGAATGTTTCGAGATACATAGGGCTTACCTTCGAAGCTCCCAGAACGCGACGGCGGAGGCGGCGGCGACGTTTAAGGAATCCACGCCGTGCGCCATCGGGATCTTCACGGCAAAGTCGCAGGCGACGATCGTCTCCCTTGAAAGCCCGTCGCCCTCGGCGCCGAGCACGATCGCAAGCTTTTTGCACGCTTTGAGCCGCGGATCGTCCATCGGAAGCGAATCGTCGACCAGCGCCATCGCCGCGGTGAAAAAGCCGCGTTCGCGCAAGAACTGCAGACCGTTTTGCGGAAGCACTGTCCACGGTACCTGAAAGATCGTGCCCATCGAAACACGCACTGCGCGGCGGTTTAAGGGATCGCAGCAGGTCGGGGAAAAGAGCACCGCGTCGATGTTCAGCGCGGCGGCGCTGCGCACGATCGCGCCGAGATTCGACGCATCCACGATGCCGTCGAGCACCGCGACGCGCTTTGCACCGTCAAGCACCGCATCCAAAGCTGGCAGAGGCGGTCGTTTCATGGCGGCAAGCACGCCGCGGGTGAGCGCGTAGCCGGTCAGCGATTGCAAAAGCTCCCGGTTGCCGGTATAGACCGGCGCGTCCGGACAGCGCAAAAGCAGATCCCTTGCGTCGCCTTCGATGTGCTTTTTCTCCATGAGAAAGGAGACCGGTTCAAACCCGGTCGCCAGCGCGAGGCGGATCACCTTCGGGCTTTCTGCAATGAACACGCCCTTTTCGGGCTCGAGGCGGTTTCGGATCTGCGCCTCCGTGAGCCGCGCGTACACGTCGAGCGCGGGATCTTCGATCGAATTCAGATAAATCACGTTTGCCATAGTATCAGTTCAGGATCGTATCCTTGTGAGTTTCGACAAATGCCGTAAGACAGTCAAAGAGGGAGGGCGAAAACGCATAGTAAGCGTTGTCCGTATGCATCCAGTCATCCTTGCGGCCTTCCGTCACGGCTTTCCGGAAATTATCGGCGATCTCTTCGGTTCCGATCAGGCGAAGCGCGGCTTCCGTTTCCGCAGGAGATGCATAGCGCTCGCTGTCAAAATAGGCGCAATGTCCGCCGTTCTGAATCTCTGCATCGTACCAAAAGCATATGAATGCCTGCCGCTGCAGATCAGACAGCGCTGCAGCATCCCGCATACAGATATCGCTGATAAACCGGTTCCATCTTTGTGCACGTTCGTCCATACATACCTCCGCTTATCATAATAAAGAGGCTTCTCCTTGAGGAGAAGCTGTCACCTTCAGGTGACTGATGAGGTGTCGTCCAGATGCTGCAGAATATCGCTGCAAACCGCTTTGAATTCTCGCTGTATCTGCAAGTTCGAATACCTCAGAACCGTGATCCCGTTTTGCTTCATCCATGCATCTCTGTCCCGATCGGATCGAATGCCGTTGCCCATATAATGCTGCGATCCGTCCGGTTCGATCACGATCTTCTGCGACGCGATGCAGAAATCAGCGATATAGTTTCCGAGAACCTTCTGTCGGTGAACCGTTACGGGCAGCGCTTTCAGAAAATCGTACCAAAGATGTCGTTCTTCTTTTGTCATCTCGCGGCGCATCTTCTGTGAAAAAGGCTTCAGCTGCTTGTTGTGAAGTTCGTTCATTTACACCTCATCCGGCTCGCTCACGCTTCGCCGTACACACTCCGCTTGCGCTTCGTTTCAGCGGTGCCGTCGCGCGTCAAGTCGCGCGTCGCCATCTCTTCTCCTCAAGGAGAAGGCATATAAAAGCGTCATTTCTCCGCCGATCTTATGAGAAAAATGCCCCGCCGTATTGCAGGCAGGGCGGTTGGTCGGATCGTCAGTTCGCTTTGCTCTCGAGGTAGTCGTTGAGATCCTTGCAGAGCGCGTCCGCGTCGATGCCGTGGACGGAGCATGCCTCTTCGAGATTCTCGAAGTGCGCCGCCGCGCAGCCGAGGCAATGCATGCCGCTTGCGATCAGAATGCCCGCAAGGTCCTCGTCGACCCGGATGATATCCATGATGTTCATATCCTTTGTGATCATAGCTGTTTCTCCTTTGCTTGTTCGGTGGGATAAGTATAACAACCTTTTCGCCGTTTTTCAACAGCGGATTGTGATATTTTGGTGACGCTTACGATTTTCGCAGGAGCTTATACCCGTTCGCCGGAACGGCGATCGTCAGCGAGCTGCGCGCCGTGACGGCCTCGCCGTCCTCGGAAACGTACGTGCCGGACAGATCGAGCGGCGCGCGTGCGTCCGGTCCCTCGCGGAAGAGCCCCGGGAAGAGCACCGTGCGGACCGCGGCGTCGGACGCGTTCGCAAGCAGGATCAGCGTTTCCCGTTCGCTTCTGCGGATCACGGCGACCGTCTGCTTGCCGACGGCGGCAATGCGCGTGCTGCCGTTTCGGATCGCGTCGCTGTCGTTGTGCAGCTTCATGAGCGTGCGCAGCTGCTCGGTCAGCGCCGTCTTTTCCCGTCCCCAAGGGAACGTGCCGCGGTTTAAAGGATCGGACATGCCGGTCATGCCGGCTTCGTCGCCGTAATAGATGCACGGCACGCCGGGCAGCACCGCCATCAGCGCATAGCCCAAGGCAAGCCGTTTCGACGCGTGCGCAAGCACCGCCGCGTCGGGATGGAAGGCAAGCTGCTGTTTCCGCGTCAGCGTTCTCGCGTCCGGAATGCCGCAAAGCGCCGTGCGGACGCGCTCGGTGTCGTGCGAGCCCAATAGGTTCAGACACGCGTCCATGAACGGCTTCGGATAGTCCTCAAGGAGCCGGTTCTGCGTTTCGGCAAACCAGTAGGCGTCTTTGCGTCCGTTCAAAAACTCGATCGCGGGCTCGCGGAACTGATAGTTCATCGGCGCGTCGAGCTCGTCGCCGTTGACATAGCCGCGGCGGCCTTCGGGACCGTACTTCGTCGCGCAGTTGTCCCAGACCTCGCCGATGAGGACAGCGTCGGGATCGAAGCCCTTGATCGAGCGGCGAATGCCGCGGATGAACGAATCGGGCAGCTCGTCCGCAACGTCCAGCCGCCAGCCGGACGCGCCGAGCGACAGCCATTTTCTGAGTACGCCGTTTTCGCCCTGAATGAATTCCACGTAGCTCGGCTCGGTCTCCTCGACGTCCGGGAGCGTCTCGAAGTTCCACCAGCATTCGTAGGTATCGGGCCAGTCATAGAACCGATACCACGGATAGTACGGGGAGTCCTTGCTCTCGCACGCGCCGTGCGTCTTATAGCGGCCGTAGCGGTCGAAATAGATCGAATCGTCGCCGGTGTGGGAAAAGACGCCGTCAAGCACGATGCGGATGCCGTACGCCCTTGCAGCGCCGCACAGCGTCTTGAAGTCCTCCTCCGTGCCGAGCAGCGGGTCGATCGAACGGTAGTCCGCCGTGTTGTAGCGGTGGTTCGAGTGCGCCGCAAAGATCGGATTCAGATAGATGCAGGTGACGCCGAGCGAGGCGATATACGGAAGTTTTTCCGTGATGCCTTTCAGGTCCCCGCCGAAATAGTCGTCCGGGACGTATTCCTTCGCGCCGCCGTGCGGCGTATAATACGGTTCCTCGCCCCAGCTTGCGTGCGTGAAGATCGGCCGTCCCGCCGCGCGATAGTCCGCCGCGGCACGCAGAAACCGCTCGCGGTCGGAACAGAAGAAGCGATCGGGGAAGATCTGATAGACCACGGCGTTGCGGAACCATCCGGGCGTTTCGAACGCGCCGTCGTAGACGGTGAGCCCGTATGTTTTCGGCGTATCGGAAAAGCGCGCTTCGCCGCTGTCCGCGCCGAAGTACCGTCCGTCGATGCGGAAGCCGTAGCCCATGCGGCAAGGCGTTTTCGGCGCGATAAATGACGCACGATAGGACGTCCCGTCCCAATACATGGGAACGGTCCTCGGTCCCTCCGGATGGTACAGCAAAAGCTCGACCATGGCGCTCGGCGCGCCGTCGACGCGGAAGGAGACGGTTTCGTTTGTTCTAACTGCCCCGAACGGGGTCTTGTAATGCGGATCACGCGAATGATAATACCAGTTCATACGCTCATTATACGCTTTTGCGGCGCGGTTTGCAAGGTTCTTTGTCGATAAGTTGGCTTTGACGCGCGGCGCAAAATGTGTTATACTGTCCAAAACACCGGTGCGGAGACCGCACGCGGACGTTTTTTGTAAAAAAACCGCAAAAATAACACGTTCGCAACACGCGTGTTACATTTTGTCCGCATTTGGGTGTTACAATGATTTCCAGAACAGGAAATCGGAGGATGGGAATATGATAAAGATCCTGATCGTGGATGACGAAGAACCGATCGCAAACCTGATCCGCATGAATCTGACGCGGCAGGGATACGTGTGCACCTGCGCCTATGACGGGCAGCAGGCGGCGGACCTTCTCGAACAGAACCAGTTCGACCTCGTGCTTTTGGACATCATGCTGCCGAAGTTCGACGGCTATGATCTGCTTGCCTTTATCCGTCCGATGGGGATCCCGGTGATCTTCCTGACGGCAAAGAGCGATGTGAACGACCGCGTCAAGGGCCTGAAGCTCGGCGCGGAGGACTACATCGTAAAGCCGTTCGAGATCGTGGAGCTGCTGGCCCGCATCGAGGTGGTGCTTCGCCGCTACAACAAGAGCCAGGGTATGATCCAGTGCCTCGATCCTCTGATCGACCTCGACGCGCGCGACGTGTATCAGGACGGCAAGCGCGTCGATCTCACGCGCAAGGAGTTCGATCTGCTCGTTCTGTTCGTGCAGAACCCCAACACCGCGCTGTTCCGCGAAACGCTGTTCGAGCGCGTGTGGGAGACGGACTACATCGGCGAGACGCGCACGCTGGACAGCCATGTACAGCGTCTGCGCAGAAAACTCGGCTGGCAGGACCGCATCAGGACGGTCCATAAGATCGGCTATCGGCTGGACATTCCGGAACAGACATGAGATTTGCACTGAAAATCTGCATATGCACCGTACTGATCGTAGCGCTGTTGTTCGGCGTGGCAGGACAGATCCTGATCGCGCAGAGCTTTGAAACAGCGCTTCGTTTTCGCGTACGCGCGGCGACGGCGGATTATTCGGCGCTCGCTTCCGCGATGGAAGCGGAGCTTTACGGCATCGATCTTTACTACAATACGGCCTCGCCCGATATGTACGCGGAGATCTTAAAGCGCGCGGGCTCGAACCAGGGCGTGGAATCGCCCTGCGCACTCTATGATATGGACGCGCACCTTCTGACTGCGGGCACGGATGATTTTCCGGAAACGCTGCCGTTTTCCGAGCTGCGCGTGAGGCGCTTTGCCTATCGCCTTTTAAAGGACGGCGACCGCACTGTCCTCGATACCGCGGGCTGCGTGTCGATCGGCGGACAGAACTACTTCCTGTCCGTGCGGTATGACGCAACCGATCTCATGCGGCTGCGCGCCGAGCAGATCCGGTCGGTCACGATCCTGCATATCATCACCGTCGCGGTCTCGATCGCGGCAATGCTGCTGCTGTCCTACTTCACGACGAAACCGCTGCGGCGCCTGCAGCGCTTCACGCAGGTCATCGGCGGCGGCAACTATTCGCGCCGTGCGCGCGTGACCACGCTCGACGAGATCGGCGACCTCACCGTCGCGTTCAACGACATGACCGGTTCGATCGAGCAGAAGGTCGAAGCGCTCGAACAGAACGCCAAGCAGCAGAAGGACTTCGTCGCGAACTTCTCGCACGAATTGAAGACCCCGATGACCTCGATCATCGGCTACGCGGACATGCTCCGCAGCACCGAGCTCGACGAGGAGGACGCCTTCATGGCGGCAAACTTCATCTTCACCGAGGGGAAGCGGCTCGAGGCGATGTCTTTGAAACTCATGGACCTCATCGTGCTCGACAAAAATGAGTTCAAGCTGATCCGCGGCTATGCGCGGCGCGCGCTCGGGCACGTTGTCGCGGTCGTCACGCCGATGCTCGAAAAGGCGGAGCTGACCTTCAACTATGACATCGAGCAGCAGATCATCATGTATGAAAAAGACCTGCTTTTGACGGTCGTGCAGAACCTCATCGACAACGCGCGCAAGGCGAGCTCGCCCGGCAAAACGGTCTCGCTTACGGGCCGCCGCGAGAACGGACGTTACCGGATCTCCGTGCGCGACGAGGGCATCGGCATTCCGGAGGAGGAGATCTCCCGCATCACCGAGGCGTTCTTCATGGTCGATAAATCCCGTGCGCGCGCACAGCACGGCGCGGGGCTCGGCCTTGCGGTCAGCAACCGGATCGCGCAGATCCACGGCAGCACGCTGCACTTCGAAAGCAAGGTGGGCGAGGGCACGCTCGTCTGGTTCGACGTGCCGCTGTATCAGCGCGGAAAGGGGGAGGAGGACGAATGAAAAAGGTCCGTCTGTTCGCAAACCGCGACCGTGAAACGCGGACGCGCATCGCCTATATCGCGCTGACCGCGGGCACCGTTCTCATCGCGTTCCTGCTCGTCCTATTGAACCGCGGGATCTTCGCGCTGTCCGAAAAAGCGCTGTACGACGATCCGAAGTATGAGGCGGTCAGCATCATCAGCGCAAACGGCATCGGCGCGCCGCTGACATTTGCGACGCGTGTTTCGCTGTTCCTCGGCTGCGAACGGCAGGGCGAGGAGCGCGCCGTCATGCCCGGCGAAATGAGCGAAGCGGAGATCACGGAGAAGATCAAAGACCTCTGGAGCGATACGCTTGCGGCGCACGCGCCGGGCGGCAAGCTCAGTACCGGCGAATCCGCGGAATCCGTGCTCAAAAAGAGCCGCTATACGCTGACGCTGAGGGATTTCTATAACGACGAAACCGGCGCAAAGCTTGCGCTCTGGTGCGCGCAGGCGTACTACAACGCCGACAGCGGAAAGGTGTATTGCCTGTCCGTCGAGTATGACAGCCGCACGGGCGAGGCGTATTCATTGAACTGCGCGCTGTTCGAAAACGTGCAGCCGGAGCAGGCGGAGGCGGCGATCGTGCCGTTCCTTGCCGCGGACGGATACGCCGACACGCTCGCGGAGCAGGCGGTCCTGACCCCGACCGCAAAGGGCTATACCGGCACATTGACGCTTCCGGACGGGCTGAAGCTGGAACTCTATTACAGCGCAAGCGAGCAGTATGAAATAGCGTTCACGCGGTGAGAACCGCCGTGTGACGGCGTACCCCCCACCGTGAGACGGCGGGGGTCCCCCTCGTGAGACGACCCACCCCCCACCGTGAGACGGCGGGGAAATAAATAATAATAGCAAAGATATAATGGGCGACGTCCCGTCAGTCGGTATAAACGCGCGACGGACAGGACGGGAAGGAAAACGGCACGATGAAAAAGGTTTTGTTTATCTTTCAGTCTCTTTTGGCAGCATTTGCGTATTTCTGCTTTTGGATAACAGGAAACTTCTATGCGAACGAGTTCCAATGGAGCGATCACGACGTGTCGTTTCTGAAAATCATCGTTAAGATAGGCATCGTGGGCGCTGTTGCGATCCTCGGCTCGATCGCATTGCATTTCATTCGATTAAAGAAATACGGTTTTCTCTCAAAAAGGCCGATGCTTTCCGGGATCCTTTTTCTTCTCATGATGCTTGTGCCCGTCGCGTGGTTCGGCTGGATTCTGAGAGGCGTATTCTGGGAGCCGTTGATGGATTGCTTTCCGATGGCGGTCGATACATCGGAACTGGAACATTTGGCGGAACACAGCATTGCCGCGGGAATTCTGCTGATCATTCAGGTCGGATACTTTCTGCTATACTATTTTACTGAAAAAAGGAGTATTGCGTCGAGCGAACAGTCTTTGTGATCCATTCCGAAGAATCTGTGGTATCAATACCGCTCAACCGCCTCGCCGTACCTTCCCGCAGAAGGGAAGGTTTTTCTTGCCTTCCCCTTGAGGGGAAGGTGGCGAAGCCGGATGAGGTGGAATGAATTGCGCCTGCGGCGCGTGAATCCACTTCGTTACAAAGGTAAATCGCGCGACTATGCCTCCCTTGTGTAAAGGGAGGTGGCTTGTGAAGCGAGACGGAGGGATTGTCAGCGCATCGTCTGCAGTGTACCATGCCTCCTACAGGTACAATCAATTTGTAGGGGAAGATCCTATCTTCCCGTGCCGCTGTCTTCGCGGGCGGATGCGATCCCCCTACGGATGAATTGCGCTACGCGCATGAATTGACCTTGCGGTCATGAATTGGCTTATGCCGTGAATTGACGGCGGAGCCGTCATGAAATGCGGTAAAACCGCATAAAATGCTTGCAATATATTCATAGCTTCCATATAATAAATTTGTTATGGAAGCTTCGATTCGTAAAAACAGAATGGGAACGGAGCCGGAGGGACGGCTCCTTCTTTCTTTGGGCTGGCCGATCATCGTGTCCATGCTCGTACAGGCGCTGTACAACATCGTGGACAGCGTGTTCGTGTCGCGCATGGGATCGCTGCCGGAAGCGGACCTCGTCCGTATCCTCGGCGATCTGTACAGTCCGGAGGCCGTCGCCGAGCTCAGCAACGACGCGCTTGCCGCGCTGGGGCTTGTTTATCCGCTGCAGATGCTTCTCATTGCGGTCGCGGTCGGCACGTCGGTCGGCATCAATTCGCTGATCTCGCGCCGCCTCGGCGCAAGACGCTTTGAGGACGCGAACCGCGCAGCGGGCAACGGCCTTGTCGTGCTGGTTCTTTCCGCCGCGGTGTTCACCGTGATCGGACTTGTGCTGTCGGGACCGTTCATGCGCTGGCAAAGCGCCGATCCGATCGTGCAGCTCATGGGCACGCACTATATGTCGATCTGCCTGTCGCTTTGCGTCGGCGTGTTCCTTGCCTGCGGCATCGAGCGCATCATGACCGCGCAGGGCAAGACGATCTTCGCGATGCTGATGCAGCTGACCGGCGCGATCACCAACATCGTGCTCGATCGCGTGTTCGTCCTCGGCTGGGGACCCGTCCCCGCGATGGGCGTCAAGGGTGCGGCGATCGCGACCGTCGCGGGGCAGTTCGCTTCGATGATCCTTGCGTTCATTCTGCTCTACGGCACAAAGCACGACATCCGCATCCGTCCGTCCGATTACAAGCTGAACGGGCGAACGGTGTACGAGATCTACCGCGTGGGGCTGCCTTCGATTCTGATGCAGGCAGTCGGCACGGTCATGATGTTCGGCATGAACACGATCCTGAAGGCGCTCGGCGACTATCAGCTCACTGCCGATCCCGGCGGCAACTATCCGGATCTGTACGTCGGCGCGTTCGGAACCTACTTCAAGCTCCAGTCGATCATCTTCATGCCGGTGTTCGGCCTGACCAACGCGGCGATGAGCGTGCTCGGCTATAACTACGGCGCAAGGAACCGCGAGCGCTTCATGCGGGCGTTCAAAATGCTGCTGATCTACTGCGTCGTGTTCATGATCTTCGGAACGCTGCTCTTCCAGCTGTTCAGCGCACAGATCATCTCGCTGTTCGAAATGACGGCGCAGATGCAGGCGGTCACACAGCGCGCGATCCGCATCATCTCGATCGGCTTCGTGCTGGCGGCGGCGGGCATTTCGTTCTCCACGGCGTTCGGCGCGACGGATACGAGCCTGTACGGCGCGATCACAAGCTTACAGCGTCAGCTTCTGGTGCTGCTGCCGGTGGCGGCGCTGCTTGCGTGGATCACCAAGGACGTCGACGGCATCTGGTGGGCGTTCCCGATCTCTGAGCTCATCACGCTCGTCGTGGCGGGACTGCTGTTCCGCCGGCTCTACCGCAAAAAGATCAAGCCGCTCGACGACCCGATCGTCGGCTGAACCAATACAAACAGAGCGTACCGCGCGAAACGGTACGCTCTTTTCTTATAACATGGCGCTGTCTTCGGGGAAGGAAGCCTGCATGATGTCGCGCTTCAGTGTGCTGTCCGTGACCGCGGCGCGGGCGAGGACCATCTTGCCCGCCTCGACCGAGTGCGTGAGCCACACGCTGCCGCCGATGACGCAGTCGTTTCCGATACGCGTTTCGCCGCCGAGGATCGTCGCGCCGGCGTAGATGACCACGCGGTCGCCGATGTCGGGATGGCGCTTGACGCCCTTCACGGGCATGCCGTCTTCGTCGGTGTCGAAGCTCTTTGCGCCGAGCGTGACGTGCTGATAGATCTTGACGCCGCTGCCGATGGTCGTGGTCTCGCCGATGACGACGCCCGTGCCGTGGTCGATGAAGAACGATTCGCCGATCGTTGCGCCCGGGTGGACGTCGATGCCGGTCAGCCGGTGCGCATATTCCGTCATGACGCGCGGCAGCAGCGGCACGCCCTCGAGATACAGCACATGCGAAAGCCGATAGGTCGCGATCGCGAAAAACGCCGGATAGCAGAGGATGATCTCATCCACGCCCTTCGCGGCGGGATCGCCCATGTACGCCGCCGCAAGGTCGGTTTTCAGCACGCGGTAGATCTCCGGCAGCGCCGAGATCAGCGCGCGCGTCACGGCTTCGGCGCGCAGCTCGTCATAGGACAGCGCGCCAAGCAAAGCACAGAGATGGTCCGCCGCTTCGAACAGCGCCTGTTCGCGCATGATCGGCTTTCCGGCGTGCCGCGGGAACATCGCGTCGATCAGCCGGTCCGTCATGGCTTCCGCGCGGCTTTTGAACGCGCTGAAATCGTTCGCGCCGGAATGCCCCTCATCCGCGCTTCGCAGCAGATCCGCGGTCGTTCCGAGCAGTTCTCTGAGATCGTGTTCCATGTTCAATCCTCAACAAGCGCCGTGGACAGATAGCGGTCACCGCCGTCCGGGAACAGCACGACGATGTTCTTTCCGGTATTTTCCGGACGCTTCGCAAGCAGGATCGCCGCGTGCGCTGCCGCGCCGGCGGAGATGCCGACTGCCACGCCCTCAAGCGTTCCGATGCGCCGAGCGGCTTCGAAGGAGTCGTCGTTGGAGACGGGAATGATCTCGTCATAGACCGACGTATCGAGCACGTCCGGCACAAAGCCTGCGCCGATGCCCTGGATCTTGTGCGCGCCGGGCGTTCCACCCGAAAGCACGGGGGAGGAGGCGGGCTCGACCGCAACGATCTTCACGTTCGGGTTCTGTTCTTTGAGATATCTGCCGACGCCGGTGATCGTGCCGCCGGTGCCGACGCCCGCAACGAAGAGATCGACCCTGCCGTCCGTGTCGCGGAAGATCTCCGGTCCGGTCGTGTCGTAGTGCGCCTTCGGGTTTGCGGGATTGATAAACTGCCCCGGGATCAGCGCGTTCGGGACCTCTTTTACAAGCTCGTTTGCCTTTTCGATCGCGCCCTTCATGCCCTTTGCGCCTTCCGTCAGCACGAGCTCCGCACCGTACATACGCATCATGCGCCTGCGCTCGATGCTCATGGTTTCGGGCATAACGATGATTGTACGGTATCCGCGTGCGGCGGCGACCGCGGCAAGCCCGATGCCGGTGTTGCCGGAGGTCGGCTCGATGATGACCGAACCGGGCTTCAAAAGCCCCTTTTCCTCGGCGTCCAGGAGCATCGCCTTTGCGATGCGGTCCTTGACTGAGCCCGCGGGATTCAGATATTCGAGCTTTGCGAAAAGCCGGGCGGACAGCCCTTCGGCCTGTTCGACGTGACGGAGTTCCAAAAGCGGTGTGTTTCCGATCAGCTGATCTGCGGATGTGTAGACGTTCATTTGTGTTTCCTCCTGTGTAGAATATGTTTTGATGTGGTTTTCGGTGCAAAACAAAAAGCCGGAAAGCCCGATGGCCTCCCGGCAGAACGGCAGACGGTCCTATCCGAGCAGACAAACGGGCATAGTCCGGCCGATACAACAACACGCGAAGCGATTGCCGTTCAACATGCCCGTTCATACCTCCCGAATAGATTGTATATAGTATACGAATGCGGTCGCGGTTTGTCAAGCTTTTTTTCATGTGAAAAACATCGGAAAATATATTGTCCGCCCTGAAACAATATGATATACTATTTACATATCGGCGCACGACGCCGAGAAGGAGGGAAAAACAATGCTTAAAAGATGGATCGCATGTCTTCTGGCGGCGGTGATGATCCTTGGGCTGTTTGCCTGCGGCGGAAAGAATGCCGGAAACGAGCCGGCTTCCGTCGAAGATGAATACTTCCTGCCGAAAGAGGAAGGCATGAATCAGCTGACCCTGTACTGGAAGGCGAGCTCGATCGACTTCGATACGAGCGATATGTGGATCTGGTTCCCGGGCAAGGACGGCAGAGGGTATCAGATGTATCCGTGCGCGTACGGCGCGAAGTGCATGATCAACGTGCCGGCGGACGTGACGGAAGTAGGGTTCATCGTGCGCACGCACTGCTCCGATCCGTGCGGAACGGCCTGGGGCGACGCAACGAAGGACTATGACGGAGACCGTTTCGTTGAGATGGACGGCGATACCGCGGTCTATCTGGTGAGCGGCGAAGGTGCGATCTATTACAGCAGCGACGGCGGGGCAACGCTTATGCAGAAAAAAGCAGTGAATTATGTCGGCATCGTTTCGAAGAACGAGATCAAATACAGCGTGACCCCCGCGGTCCGCATCGAGAGTCTCGATCAGATCGCAGTCTATGAGGGCGATCGGAAGCTCGAGGTCGAAAGCATGTCGAGCCTCGGAAACGAGGTCGTGATGGGCACGATCAAGCTCAAGGAGGATCTCGACGTCACGAAGCTCTATACGGTGGAGATCGAAGGGTACGAAAAGACGACCGCGATTCCGACGGACATTTTCGATTCCAAGGACTTCATCGAAAACCATACCTATGACGGCGACGATCTCGGCGCGGTCATCGGAGCCGACGGCACGACGACCTTCAAGGTCTGGGCGCCGACAGCAAGCCGCGTGGTGCTGAATCTCTATGAAGCGGGCAACGGCGGTGAAGCGACGCTTTCCGTTGATATGGAACTCGGGGAGAAAGGCGTATGGCAGAGCACACAGCCCGTCGGAAGCGGCACGTACTACACCTACACCGTCGCCACGGCGATGGGCACGCAGGAAACGACCGACCCGTACGCGAAGGCACTCGGCGTGAACGGCGAACGCGGCATGGTCGTCGATCTTGATTCCACCGATCCGGAGGGATGGGAAAAGGACGCTTATTATCAGGATCTCGAAACCTATCAGGATGCGATCATCTGGGAGGTCCACGTGCGCGACTTCAGCAATCGCATCGCGGATTCGAAGTACCCGGGCAAGTATCTTGCCTTTACCGAAACGGGGCTTAAGAACGCCTCCGGCGAGCCGGTCGGCATGGATTATTTGAAGGATCTCGGCGTCACGCATATCCATCTGCAGCCGGTCTACGACTACGCGACAGTCGACGAGTCGAGCGACAAACCGCAGTTCAACTGGGGTTACGATCCGAAGAATTACAACGCGCCCGAGGGCAGCTATTCGACCGACCCGTACCACGGCGAAGTCCGTGTGAACGAATTCAAGCAGATGGTCAAAGCGCTGCACGATAACGGGTTCGCGATCGTCATGGACGTCGTTTATAACCACACCTATGACAAAAACGCGAACCTCAACAAGATCGTACCGTATTACTACTACCGCTATCTGCCGAACGGCGACAATTCGAACGGCAGCGGCTGCGGCAACGAGACTGCGTCCGAACGCGTGATGTTCCGCAAGTTCATGGTGGACAGCGTTACATACTGGGCAACGGAATACCACATCGACGGCTTCCGCTTCGACCTGATGGGGCTGCACGATATCGAGACGATGCAGCAGATCGAGCAGGCGGTCCACACGATCAACCCGAAGGCCATCATTTACGGCGAGGGCTGGACGGGCGGCACGTCCACGCTGCTTCCCAATCTGCAGGCGGTGCAGGCAAATATCCGCAAGGTCACGGCAAGCGAAGGCGCTGCGGGCAGCATTGCGGTCTTCAACGACGCGATCCGCGACGGCTTGAAGGGCAGCGTGTTCAACGAAAAGGATCAGGGTTACGTGAGCGGCGATCCTTCGAAGAGCCGTGCAGCGGCTGTGGCGTTCGGCATCGAGGGCGGCGGCGGAAAGAGCCAGTCGTGGAAGGTCGACAACGCAATGATCATCAACTACATGTCCTCGCACGACAACCGCACGCTGTGGGATAAGATCACCAACGCAAACCCGGACGCGACCGACGAACAGAAGGCGGCGATGGTCCGTCTCGGCGCCGCGATCGTCATGATCTCTAAGGGCACGCCGTTCTGGCTTGCGGGTGAGGAGATGCTGCGCAGCAAGGACGGCGATCACAACAGCTACGCGTCCTCCGACGCGGTCAACAATCTTGACTGGGACGCGCTCGTGCCCGGCAGTCTCGTCGCCTCCACGCGCGACTGGTACAAGAGCCTCATCGAGATCCGCAAGGCATGGGACTTCCTGCGCGGCGCGGACGTGAGCTGCGAGGTGCTCGAGGACGCTTCGATCGTTGCGACGTACACGCTGGAAGGCGAGACCGTTGCAATCGCGGTCATCAACCCGCATGACGCGGAGATCGGCTATACCCTGCCGGAAGGCAGCTGGGGCGTGCTGATCAACGGCGACGCCATCACGGTACAGCCCGCCGAAAAACTGAGCGGCGACGTAACGGTTCCGGCGCTCGGCATGCTGCTGGTCATCGGCGACGCGCTGACCGACCCGGCAAGGGCGATCGTCGGTACGTGGGAGCTCGACGACGCCGAGGAAGAGGAGAACAAGCAGATCATTGAGACGATGAAAGCATTTGGCATGTCCATGATCTTCGAATTCAATGCCGACGGCACAGGTCGGCTGGTCTACGTGACGGGCGAGCAGGAGGATGCGCAGGCGTTCACCTATACGATCAACGACACGCAGCTCATCGTGGACGGCGATCCGGCAAACTACAGGATCGAAGGCGATAAACTCTATATTGTTACGGACAGCGTCACGATGATCTACAAAAAGAAGTAATATCAGGGCAACACAAAAGGAGCCGCAAGGCTCCTTTTTCGTTACTTTGTTTTCTTTACAGTGTATCTATGATATCGAGAAGCTCCAGCGGATGCGAGATCACGTGCTCTGCGCCCGCTTCCTTCAGGAACGCTTCGCCGCGATAGCCCCAACCGCAGCCGACGCACTGTAAGCCCGCGTTTTTCGCAAACTGCAGATCGACGTCCATGTCGCCGAGATACAGCGTTTCCTCCCGCGAAAAGCCGAGCGATCCGCGCACGACGTCAAGCATTGTGGGATCGGGCTTTACGGGGTAGTCCGCGCACTGTCCCTGCACGCGGGCAAAGAGCCCGTCTTCGGGGAAGAGCGTGCGGATCATCTTTTTCGCGTGCGGGTCCGGCTTGTTGGTGACGACGGCGAGCGTGATGCCGCGATTTTTCAGCGCGCGCAGCATTTCGGGCATCTCCGGGTACGGCACGGTCGTGTCGCACAGATGCTCGGCATAGTCGGAGAGGAATCCGTCGCGCACGTCGGTCCACGCCTCGAAACGGTCCTGCGGCACGGCGTTTTTACACATATAGACGATGCTCTTTCCGATGAGACCGGAAACGCCTTCGTCCGAATAGGTCGAAAAACCGAGCGCTTTAAGCGCGCGGTTCAGCGACGACGCGATATCCGAAAGCGTATTGCAGATCGTTCCGTCCAGATCGAACGCGACCAGCTTGAATCTGTTTTTCTGTTCCATACCCGGCTATTCTACACGGTATTTTCCGTTTCGTCAATCTTTTCGGTCTTCACAAATTCAAAAAATATGATATACTGAAAAAACAGGAGTTATTATGATCGAATACGAACGGATCACCGGTGAGAATATTTCGGCGCTGACGCCGTACTTTGAGATCTTCGCGTGCGGCATTTGCGACAACACGATCGGCGCCGTCTATCAATGGCGCGATATCTACGTGTCGTATTACGCGATCGTGGAGGGCATGCTCTGCATCCGCGCAAACTACGGCGCATACGGCGAATGCTATACCGTGCCTTTGGGCGCGGGGGACTTTGCGGCGGCGTGCCGGGCGAACGAGGCGGACGCGAAAGCGCGCGGGATCCCGCTCAAATACTGCGTCGTGCCGAACTGCCAGATGCCGCTTCTGAAATCGCATTACGGAGACCGCATGCAGGCGGAGAGCATCCGCGACTGGGCGGACTATATCTACGACGCGGAGAGCTTCCGCACATTTGCGGGAAAGGCGTATCACGGGCAGAAGAACCACGTGAACCGCTTTTATCGCGAGCATCCGGACGCGGAAGCGGTCGTTGTTTCGGGAGAAGCGGACGAGCGGGCGTGCCTCGGCTTTCTGGAACGCTTCCGGGAAAAGCACCCGGAGTTTTCCGTGCTCGAAGAAAATGAGTGGAACGGCGCAAAGGACCTTCTGATCCACCGTGAAACGCTCGGACAGACGGCGGTCGCTTTGAGGACGGGCGGCGCGGTCGTCGCGCTGGCGATCGGCGAACGGAAGGACGATATGCTCTTCGAACACGTCGAAAAGGCGATGCCGGACGTGCCCGGCGCGTATCCCGCGATGGCGCAGGCGTTCGTGAAAAGCTTTCCGGACGTGAAGTATCTGAACCGCGAGGACGACGGCGGCGATCCGGGACTTCGCTATTCCAAGGAAAGCTATAAGCCGATCGAGCTGAAAGCAAAATTTCTCGTCACCATTTGCGGCGAGTGAGATATCAAAGACAACAGAAGGGAGAACTTTTATGAAAAAACCGATTCTTTTGATCATGGCAGCGGGCATGGGCAGCCGCTTCGGCGGTCCGAAACAGATCGAGCCGATCGACGAGCACGATCACGTCATTTTAGACTTCTCGGTGTTCGACGCGATCCGCGCGGGCTTTGAGAAGGTCGTCCTCATCATCAAGAAGGAGATGGAACAGGACTTTGAGGAGCGCGTGGGAAAGCGCATCCGTCCGCACGTGCAGCTTGAGTACGCGTTCCAGTCGCTCGACAAGCTCCCCGCGGGATACGAGATCCCCGAAGGCCGCGTGAAACCGTGGGGCACGGCGCACGCGATCCTCTGCGCAAAGGACCATCTCGACGCGCCGTTTGCGGTGCTGAACGCCGACGACTTTTACGGTGCGGACGCGTATAAAAAGATCTATGAATTCCTGAGCAAGGAGCACACCGAGAGCGAGTACGCAATGGTCGGCTATCAGCTCGGCAATACGCTTTCGGACTTCGGCTCCGTGGCGCGCGGCGTCTGCGAGATCGGACCGGACAGAAAGCTCCTGACGCTCACCGAACGGCTGAAGATCGAAAAGCGCGACGGCGCGGCGGCGTTCACCGAGGACGACGGCGCGACGTACACCCCGCTTGCGCTTGACACGCTCGTTTCGATGAACCTGTTCGGCCTGCAGCGGAGCGTTCTGGACGAGTTCGAAAACCGCTTCCCGGCGTTCCTCGACGCAAATCTGCCGGTCAATCCCATGAAGTGCGAATACCTGCTGCCGCGCGTGCTCGACACGCTGATGCAGGAGGGCAAGATCAGCATCGAGGTGCTGGAGACCTCCGCGCGCTGGCACGGCATCACGAACCGTCCCGACCTGCCGATCCTGAAGGCGGCGATCCGTAAAATGAAGGACGAAGGACAGTATCCCGAGGAGCTCTGGAAGTAAGAACTATGCGTAAATTCTGTTGGATCCTGCTGCTGCTTGCGGGGATGCTTTTGCTCGCGGGATGCGCAAAGCAGGGAAACACCTCCGAAAAACCTGCCGAAACGCCGGTACCCGAACCGGAAACATCGGCGATCGGCGCGGACGAGGTCGTGCTGACGGTCGGCTCCGAGCCGGTCTACGCGGTCGTTTACCGGTATTATCTGAACGATCGGCTCAATGCGATCCGGCAGCACGGGCTTGACGATCACGACACCTACCTTCAATACGTGTCGAACCCGAACATCAACTACCTCTACGCGTATTACGATACGCGCACGGAGGAGGGGTTAAAAGCGCTTTCCGAGGACGTTCTTACAGAGCTTGCGCTGGAAGCCGCAGCGATCGACGCCGGCACGAAGGCGGGGTATCAGCTCAACGTTGCCGAGCAGTCGTATCTCAGCCAGGCGAAGGACGACGCGGAGGAAAAGCTTTCCGATCAGCTAAAGGAAAACGGCGGCACGTACGCGTCCCGCGCGGCGTTCTTTGAAGCGACCGGGTTCACAGAGGAACGGTATGCCGAGATGTTCGTTCGCAGCATGAAAGCGGGCGTCCTCTATAACCATCTTCTGGAGGACTATAAGGCGTCGCATACG
The DNA here is from genome assembly GCA_017524445.1 of Clostridia bacterium. Lineage (GTDB taxonomy): Bacteria > Bacillota > Clostridia > Christensenellales > CAG-138 > UBA3792. The sequence continues at coordinate 19,177 of JAFXVP010000064.1, forward strand.
CTGACGGATGAGGAGATTCAATCGGGCTACGCGCGCATCGTGAAGGAAACGTTCACCGATCGCTACGCGGATGGCATGTATTCGCAGTATCTGTCCTACTATCTGCAGGGCAAACGGACGTTCCCGTCGCTGTACATTCCGGAGGACGCGCTCTTTATCCGGCTGTTCGTCAAAACGGACGTGACCGACGAGCAGATCGAATCGTTCACGGCGCAGGCGGAGACGGATTTTGAGACGCTGTACGTAAGCCGTGACAATGAATTCATCTCGCAGGGCAGCGCGGGCGATGTTGCGGTCGCGCCGAAGGACGAGCTGTTGATCGGGCTGTACGACGCGGCAAAGGACGTGCCGGTCGGAAGCGTCGGAACGATGAAAAGCGAGAAGGACGGCAAAACGCTGTTCTGCCTGTTCCTGCGCGTGGAGGGCGAGACCGGCGTCGTCGATATCGACCGCTATCCCGGCGTGCGCGAACGCATTATGAATCAGCTTCTGGGCGCAAAGTGCATGGACACGCTCCGCGAAACGGTGAAGGATCCGTCGGTCACGACCCGTAACGAAGACGTGATCAAGGCGATTATCTCCGCGATCGGATAAGGAGAAATCAATGGAAAAAAGAAAAATGGGGAATTCCCCGGAAAGAGTCTATAAAAGCGCACGGATCGCGATCATTCTGCTGGTCGCGCTGACCGTTGTCAACATTCTCATGAGTATTGCGCATATCGACCGGTACTTTGTATCGTCGGTGTTCATGTCGTATTTCATGGTTGCGATCATTCCTAATGTGGCACTCGGCGCCGGGATCGCCTTCGCGATCCTCGTGCCGTATCTGCTCGCGTTCCTCCTGTCCAAGAAGAAGGCGGGCTGGATGATCGCCGCGCTGGTGCTGTTTGCGCTCGATACGCTGTTCGTGATCTTCACCATGTTTCTGCTGTATCGGATCGGCGAAAGCCCGTGGTCGATGCTGCTTGACCTCGTGCTGCACGCATTCGTTATCTTTGAACTGGTGATGGGCGTGAAATACCGCGAAGCGGCGACGGCCGAAAAGGACGAAGATGGTCCGGCGATGCCGAGCGACGAAGACGGAACGTATCAGGAGGTTGTCAGCATTGTTGCGCTGTCCAAAGAGAACGGCAAGCACACCATGGAGGCGTCCGGCGTTGTTCGTTTCTATGAAAACGAAATGGCGATCGGTACGGTCAACACGACGCAGACAGTGCTGATCGGCGCCGTGTATGCCTCGCCGACGGAGCGGATGCGGTTTGCATATTCCGAGATCGCGCGTGTGTTCTATGCGAAAAAGAATGAGCGTACGATCCAAATCAATCTTGCGGATGGGCGCTATGTGTATTTCATGTTCGGGACGATTGCCAACGCGAACCGCGAGCAGCTGATTGAGCAGCTGTACGCGCACGGCTTCACGGTCGAACCGTTTGCGGAGTAAGTCCCAAAAATCAATGAGGAGGTTTTCACCTCCTCTTTTTGTGTGCGTCCGTTATTGTTTCAGTTCCAGCGCGCGGCGGTAGACCTGCTTTTTGGGAAGGGAGAGACGGTCGGCGGCGATCGCCGCGGCGTCCTTGACCGATTCGGTCTTCAAAAGATCCGTGAGAAGCGCGTCGAGGTCCGGCGCGGCTTCCTCTGCCTTTTGCCCCGGAACGAAGCAGATCACGCATTCGCCTTTCGGCTCCTCGGAAAAGCGTTTGATGAGCTCGGACAGCGTGCCGGTCACGACGGTTTCAAACTTTTTGGTAAGCTCCCGAAGGACCGCGGCGGGTCCGTCGCCGAAACGCTCCAAAAGGTCCATAAGCGTTGCCTGCACACGGTGCGGGCTTTCGTAGAGAATGACCTGATGACGCACGGACGCGATCGCGTCGAGCGTTTCGCGGCGCGGCGCGCTTTCCCGCGGGAGAAAGCCGAAAAAGCTGAACGGCTGTGCAGGAAGTCCGGAGAGCACGGCGGCGATGACCGCGGCGCTCGGGCCGGGGATCACGGTGTGGGGAAGCCCCTCTCTCTGGCACGCCGCGACGAGCATCGCGCCGGGATCGGAAACGCCCGGCATGCCCGCGTCGGAAACATAGGCGACGTCGCGTCCGTCCTTCAGAACGGAAACGACCTCCTCCGTGCGTTCGCGCTCGTTGTGCGTGTGAAGCGACCGGGTCGGCTTTTTGATGTTGAAATGGTTCAGAAGCAGCCCCGTATGGCGCGTGTCCTCGCAGTAGATCACGTCGACCGCGGACAGGACTTCGACCGCCCGCGGGGAGAGGTCGCCGAGGTTTCCGATGGGCGTTGCGACAAGGTACAGCATCAGCGCGTCCTCGTGCGGAGATTGTCTCCGCGAAGAATTACGATCGAGGTCAGTGCGCCGTCCATCATGCGGCTTGCGACACGCTCGCCGTAGCGGTCAAACAATTCTTCACGGTCAAGGTTGCTGATGAGGATCGTCGGCAGCAGCGCGGCGGCGCGTTCGTTCAGAATGCGGAAGACCGTTTCGACCGTGATGTTCGGGACCATCGGTTCGGTGCCGAGATCGTCGAGGATCAGAAGCTCTGCGGAAAGATACGTTCCGAGCGCGTCCTCGCGCGATTCCAGCGCGTTCAGAACGTCCTGAATGCACTGATACGCCGTCGCCTTCAGCGTGCGGACGCCCTTGTCGATCGCGGCATAGGCGATCGCATTGCCGAAAAAGCTCTTGCCGAGACCGCTTTGCCCGAGAATGAGCATGTTTGGCTTCTCCGGGCGAGGAAGCGCCGCGACGTAGCGCTCGCAGAACCGCTTCATGCCGAGCCCCTGCTTTTTCTGTTCGTTGTTCGGATAGATCGCCTCGTTGAAGTTTGCGAAAATTTCGCAATCGTTGATGCGTGAGGCGGAGCGCATCAGCTCCTGCTGCTTTTTCATGGCGCAGGAACAAAGCTTGCCGGAACCGACGACCTCACCGGTGTCGCGGCAGAGCGGACAGGTATAGATCCGGTCGAGATAATCGGACTTCAGCCCCATGGAGATCAGAAGATTTCTGCGTTCCGCTTCGATCTGCCCGAGCCGCGACTGCCCGGCGGCAGGCGTAAGCTTACACGCCCCGACCTGCTGAAACACAAGCCCCGGTTCCTCGTTCAGCGCACGGAACCGCGGCTCCTTCGATTCGCATTCCGCGACGCGCCGCAGCCAGAGGCGATAGTTCTTTTCCCGGAGATCACTGTAATAGCGCTTCAATTCGTTCGTCATACGTCCTCGTTCAGGTCCACGACCAGCTGGTTGAAATCGTCCTCGGAGATCGGCGTCTGCTCATAGAGCAGCGCGGCGTTCTTTTTCTTCTTTTTGGCGGGTGCCGCTTTCGGCTTTTTCAGCGCCTCTTCCGCCTGCCCGACGGTTTTCACTTGCGCGTCCGCCCATTCGGACAGCGTCTTTTTCAAAAGTCCGAGCGCGCGCTCCGCGCCGGCGCATTCGTCGGCGGCAAGCAGGATCGCCTCGCGCGAAACGCCCTTCTCCTCACGAAACATCTTAAGCTGCGCGATCGTCGTTTTGTCCGGCGCGCCGATCTTGCCGAGGCGTGCGTAAACCATACGCGCGAATTCGCGGTCCGCGCTCTGCTGTTCCGCGACGGCGTCCATCGCCTCCACGTTCGTGACGTTGTTTTCCTTCATCTCGGAAAGGCGATCACTTAGGATCGCAAACGTCGGCGAAGCGACGTCCGTCATGCGCGCCGCGGCCGCGAGGATCGTTTCCGCGTCGAAGCCGAGTTCGTTCGTCCAGCGGTCGTACAGCGCCATTTCGTCGACGGTCGGTGGTCTGCGCTTGTTCCAGCGGCGCAGAACCTCCGCGGCGCCGTGCTTCTGCACACGCCAATCCGCAACATATTGCTCGGCGGCGGCCTGCGTTTTTACGCCCTGTTCGCTCCACTCCTGCGCGACGGTCAGAACGTAGTTCGCGGACACGCGCTTGCCCTTCAGCTCGATGCAGTACGCGACGAGCGAGAGCACCGCGCCTTCCTCGAGCCCGTACAGCTCGATGCAGTCGTACATCGCCTTCATTTCCCGGAGATCGAGCGAGCGCGGGGACAGCAGCGCGTTGAGCGATTCGATGAACCGGCGGTACTTCACCGGCGTCGCCGTCGTCACGGCGGGCTGCTCGGTCAAAAGGTATTCCACGGTCAGCGGCTCGTCGCTGCGGATGCGCACGAGCCCCTTTGCCTGCCAGTACACGAATGCGCAGCGGATCTGCGCGTCGGAAAGACCGAGCGCGTCGCCCATGTCCGCGTCGGAAAGCGAGGGATGATAGCATTGCATCAGCCCATAGAGGTATACCTTCACAAACATGCCGTCCGCTTCGGGCATGTATTCGAGGAAAAACAGATTGTCGACCGGCGTCAGTTCGCGCCGCGCCGCTTCCGGCGAAAAACGGATATTCATATCTGCATTATAGCACGGGAGAGGGGCCGATTGCAACGGGGGACGGGAATTTCGGTACAAGTAAAAATAACTGGTATTTTCCGCGGACAGGCACTATAATATAAACCATGAACAGAAGGAAGAAGAAACAGAAACAGAATCCCGTGATCGTGATCACGCTCGCAGCCGTGCTGCTGGCGCTCTGCGTACTGCTCTTTCTGCTGATGCGCCTGGTGCTCAGCGGACGGGAGATCAAAGCGGAGTCCTGCCAGCCGATCGAGGAACCGGGCAGTATCGCGATCCAGACGCCCGCGCCGACGATCCTCGATCTGTACGCGTACTTCAACTGGACGGAAACGACGACGATCAAGGTCTATGACCATCGGGCGGACAAGCTTGTCGACATGGATCTTGAGGAATACATCGTCGGCGTCGTGTCGGCGGAAATGCCCGCGTACTACGACTTCGAGGCGCTGAAGGCGCAGGCGGTCGCGTCGCGCACCTACACGCTGTACAGCATGGCGCACGGCGGCTGCCATACGAACCCGGACGCCGACGTTTGCACGAACAGCAAGTGCTGTCAGGCGTTCTCGACGCACGAGCGCATGCAGAACGCGTGGAAGGACGATTACGCAAACAACTACAACCGCGTGGCGCAGGCGGTCATGGAAACGGCGGGCGAGGTGCTCGTCTGCGACGGCAAGCTCTGCGACGCGCTTTATCACGCCTGCTCCGGCGGGCAGACCGAAAACTCCGAGAACGTCTACGCAAACGCGCTGCCGTACCTGCGCGGTGTGGACAGTCCTTACGAGGACCCGATGCGCGAGGAGGACGTGGACTTCGGTACGGACGCGCTCGTTGAGCTGATCGCGGCGAAGTACCCGGAAAGCGGGATCACCAAGGACAACGTCCGCGAGGGGATCGCGATCGAAAAGGCGTACGAAAGCGGGCGTGTGGAGACGCTGCGGCTCGGCAAAACGAAGATCACCGGCAAGCAGGCGCGAAACCTGTTCGGGCTGCGGAGTACGATGTTCACGGTCGAGTGGACGGAAAAAGGGATCGTCTTCCACGTCAAGGGATACGGGCACGGCGTCGGCATGAGCCAGAACGGCGCAAACGGCATGGCAAAGCACGGCGCGGATTACCGGGAGATCCTGTTCCACTATTATACCGGCGTTTCGATCGCCTCCTACGGCGCGGACGGCATCACGGAACAGGCGACGCCCGCGCCGGAGAGCACGGGAAATCCGTTCGTACCGGAGGGATAGCATGGAACGCTGGGAATGGCTGATCGAGGAGCGGACGGGGATCTTTCAGGATCCCGCGCGCGGCTGCTTTACGGAGGATCCGATCGCGCTCGTGCATTTCGCGAGGATCGGGGAGAAGGATAAGGTGCTGGACCTCGGCACGGGCAACGGCGTGATGTGCCTCTTCGCGATGGCGCGATACGGCGGCAGCTATACCGGGATCGACGTCGATGAAGCGCAGATCGCGCTTGCAAGGCGCAGCGCAGAGCGGAACGGGCAGGCGATCCGGTTCCTCTGCATGCGCGCCGAGGACGCGCCGGACGCGCTCGGACATGGCGCTTTTACGCGCGTGCTGATGAATCCGCCGTATTTCACGACCGGCGAGCCCGGACCGCGCGCGATCGCACGGCACGCGGACGATTCCCTGCTTTCCGACTGGTGCCGCGCGGCGTTTCTGCTGCTGAATAACGGCGGGACGCTTTCACTTTGCTATCCTGCGGACCGGCTTGCGGCTTTATTCCGTGCGCTGGATGAAAACCGCCTTGCGCCGAAGCGCATGGAGCTGATCCTGCGCGGATCGCGCGCGCGGCTTGCGCTCGTCGAGGCAAAGAAGCTCGGCGGGGACGGCCTGACCGTTACGGTCGCGCCGAACAAGCGACCGCAGGAAAAACCGGAGCTTCCGAAAGCGCGTCAAACGATGACGGTTTAGCGCCGTTCAAGGATCGTTCACGGTTTCCCCGCACAACGTAAAATCTCATCCGTTGCATTTCCCCTTCTTTTGCGGCAAACTGTTGCCGGGAGGCGGGGATTTTTTATGTTGACGAAACAGGATCGGTTTTTTGCGTACGGCGGCGCGGGACGTAAGCCGCACAGGGAAAGAGACGCATCCCGCACGGCAGGGGAGCTGCTGCTTCGGTTCGGGATCATGCCGCATCTTTGCGGCTATGAACCGCTGTGCGAGGGCGTGCGGATCGCCGCGGAGCGGGAACGGGAGCGCGAGCGTCCGCCGCTTGCCCAGCTTCAGCCCGCGGTGGGTCGGCTTCTCGGCGAACAGAGCCCGGAGCACGCGATGCGCGACGCGATCGGCGTCGGTTTTCTCGGTCCGGACGAGATCCATGCGCGGCTCTTTCCGTTTTCGGACCGTCCGAGCAGCGCGGAATTCATCTGTACGCTCGCCGAGCTGGTCATGGACCGGATCGCGCAGAAATAGGATTTTCAACGAAATGTGATGAGGGAATGAGCCCCCTCATCACCGCTTCGCGGCGTTCCACTTCGTTACATAGGAAGTTCGCGCGACGACGCATCGCGTCGTCTAACGCGTACCATGCTTCCCCGTCCCGAGACATGGTCGTTGCGCGTCGCTTCCACTTCGTTACAGCGGTAGATCGCGCGCTTCCCGCGCGTACCATGCTTCTTCAACTCCCTGTCTCGGTCACACCTCACCTCGCTTGTTCTGCCACCGGCAGCGCTCGGATCGGTGCCCACCCTGAAGGGGGAGAAGCCTCTGAATTCGTGCACCCAATGCCTTCCCCTTGATGGGGAAGGTGCCGAGGAACGAGGCGGATGAGGTGATGCGCAAGCGATATGCCTAACGGCGCGATATGTCCTTGCGGACACGGTATTCCTGACGGAACGATATGCGCCCATGGCGCGCGATATCCCCCTCATCAGTCACCTACGGTGCCAGCTTCTCCGTCCCGAGACATGGTCGTTGCGCGTCGCTTCCACTTCGTTACAGCGGTAGATCGCGCGCTTCCCGCGCGTACCATGCTTCTTCAACTCCCTGTCTCGGTCGCACCTCACCTCGCTTGTTCTGCCACCGGCAGCGCTCTGATCGGTGCCCACCCTGAAGGGGGAGAAGCCTCTGAATTCGTGCACCCAATGCCTTCCCCTTGATGGGGAAGGGGGCATGGCGACGCGCGGGAAGCGCGCGACGGCTCCTATGTAACGGAGCGCCAGCGGAGTGGACCGCTTGCGGTGGATGAGGTGAAAAGGAGCATGCATCCAAATAAAGTGTTGTAAATTACGCAGAAATAAGCAAAAACAGCATCCGCGCGGATGCTGTTTTCTGTCTTTGTTTTTATTGCTTCAATTCAGCTTCGAGCTTTTCCGTGACCCGTTCCGCGATCTCCTGCGTGGAGAGATCGGCGATTCTATCGGGCGTAAGCACGTCGACGACTTTGAACGAGACCTTCGTGCCGTGCCAAAGGAACTGCGGGATGGCCTTTTCGGTATTGCGGTTCACGGCGACGACGATGGGCACGCCCGCGCGTTTTGCGATCGAGAAGGACCCGGGATGCAGGGGAAGAAGCGGCGCGTCGGTTTTGTTGCGCGTGCCTTCCGGAAAAATACCGACGGCGGTCTGTTCATCTTTCAGGATATCGACAGCGTGCAGGATCGTTTTCAGCGCAGCCCTGTTGTTGCTCCGGTCGATGAACGGGAAGCCGCAGACGTGCGCATAGCTTCCCGCGACAGGCATTTGCAGGATCTCCGGCTTGCAGATATAGATGATCTCCGTGCCCTTCAAAAGCACGGAAGGCAGAAATGGGTCAAGCATGGAACGATGGTTTGCGATAAGCAGAAACGGCTTTGACCGGTCGATGCGGTCGAGCCCCTCGGCGTGCACGCGGATGCGTCCGATTAGCAGGATCAGCTCCATCGTCTCTGTCATCAACCGCCGCATGCCGTGATGCGCCTTCGTGACCGGCTTCTTTTTATTGATGAACAGCGAGATCGCCGAAAACAGCAGCGCGTACAGGATCACCCACGCAAAATACGCCGCCAAAAACAGCAGCGGAATACGCAGGACAAACCACCACGTCTCACACGGACCGAACGCAAAGGACAGCCCCGCGGCGGTCCCCGCGGAGAGCAGCAGGATGATGATCCAGATCAGCATAAGCAATTCCAACCTTTCATTACCAGTATAGCGAAAACTGCGCGGAATTTCAATCTTCAAAATCGTTGCGTTTTCCGGATTATCATGATATAATCCATCTTGCGACACGAATCGAATACATGAGATTTCGAACCATGAAACACAATTGGCGTATGCTATTTGCTTTTTGGCAAAAGCGTACAGCTCCATGAGCACGCCGATTGTGTGTCGTGTGTTCGATTTGTGTCGCAGCAAAGGAGCTTGCGTTTTTCGTGCGCGGCTCCGGCTGCGCACTTTTTTGTTTTGGAGGTCGGCATGCTGGAGAAAGCAAAAGGCAAGTATAACGAACATGTCTTTGAACAATACAAAGATAGTCTTAACTCCATTTCAGATCTTTACGGTGACGGTTATGCGGGTATGTCGCCCCTGTTCTATCTGCTGAACAAGCGCTATCTGCATTGGTTGGATAACGATCCTTTTGTTGCCATCAGCGAAAAGGAAATCCGTATCCGCAAAAAGTTTTATCAGGTTCTAAAAGCCATAGGTCCCGGCGCATTGAAATGTACGCAGATATATGAGAATCGAAGAAAGCTGGTCGATCCCACTTGTAGCGAAGAAGACGAATCAATTATAATGCCGGATAAGCCAGTTATCTTTGCTTCCAATCACGGATTTCACGATGATATACTTGCATCCGTTTTGGCTGCAAATCGTCCTGTTTATATCGTCTTCGGCAGTTTGCCGCTGCTGTATAACACCGTTGATGGCTTCGCTTCTTCTTTGGTAGGCTGCGTGTGTATGAATCGAAAAAACAGCACAAGCCGCAAAGCGTTCTTGGGCAAAGCGCTGAAAGCATTGAATTACGGAATGAGCATTCTGATCTATCCGGAGGGTGGATGGAACAAAACTTCCGAATTGCTTGCTTTGCCGCTGTGGAAAGGAGTCTATGATCTTTCCGCGGCTTCCGGATGTCCGGTTGTACCGATTACCCATTATGTGCGCGACCCCGAAATATTGGATAAAAAGAATATTATTCATACTGTGATTGACGATCCGATTCCGATGTATGACATGGCACAAGAAGAAGCCTTATGCACCTTGCGAGACACCTATGCGACATGGACATATGTGATGATGGAAGCCTACGGTCGTTCCGATCGCGAATCCGAATTGCATGGGTATGCGACATCGGACGAGAAATGGCATGCGCATCTGAAGGAACGTATGAAAGGCGTTGCGCGGTACGATTCCACGATTGAGAAATGTGCCGATTACCGCCCGAAGGAGATCATCCGACCAGAGGAAGTCTTTGCGCCGATCGCCGCCGTGCAAGAGCAGAATATCACGGCGCAGAATGTAAAGATGATCCTTGCGGCAAGAGAACTTATGAAAGAACGCAAAAACTGCGATTTTCAGAGATTGTATTAAGGGGGAACAACATGGAGCAAACAAAACTGACGGGCTATCCGTCGATCGACAAGCCGTGGGAGAGGGGAAAGACGTTTTTTCAAAGACATCCGATCATCCCGCCGGTGAACATTTACACGCTGATCAAGCTGATCAATCGAAAGAACCGGGATAAGCCCGCCGTCACCTGCCACGAAAACAGTTATACCTACGGGCAAATGCTAAAGGATTCCGCTCGTCTCGCGCATGCCCTGACATTGAACAAGGTCAGACGCGGGGACATTGTCGCTGTCTGCCTGCCGAATATCTACGAGGCGGTGATCGCATTTCTTGCGTGCAACAAGATCGGCGCGATTTTTACCTGTCTGAACGCCAATGCATCCGCGTCGGAAATACAAAGCTACTTGCAGACGTATCATTCTCCGATTCTGTTTACCCATCGGACAGATATTGTGGACCTGGTTTTGGCACAGACGGAGATCCGGAAAATCGTCCTGATCAAAGGAACACCCGACACGGGGAATGAGCGCGTAACCGCATATTTGGACTTTATACAGCAGGGCAGCGAAAAATGGCGGGGCGGCATTACGTTTAACGGCAAAGATGACGCATTGATTCTCTATACCAGCGGAACGACCGGCAAGCCTAAGTCGGTTGTATTGACGAATGAGAATATCGCGGCAGCACTTATGTATGCTAATCATACAAGCGTATGGTCCAGTTTTCATGTTAAAAGTATACTGGTTTGCGTCCCTTTTGCATATCCTTATGGCTTTGTTACATCAATGCTTTCAGCGTTGGCAAGTGAATGTATTGCAATACTATGTCCAAACATGTGCGGGGAATTGGTTGGCTATTATTATTCCCAAAACCCGGATATGGTCATGGGCTCTCCGGCGTTGCTGAACTTAACTGTGCAGAATGTTCCGATACAGCAAGATCTGTCCTCTGTCAGATTCTTTATTTCGGGAGGGGACTTTCTGACGATCAACCAATACGAAAAAGGAATTGCTTTTTTCAAGGAACACGGAAGCAATGTTTTTATCGGGAATGGATTTGGAAACGCGGAGACGGTCAGCATCGGAACAACGCCCTTTGGAGTGGCGGGCAGACCAGAAACGGTAGGTATTGTTTTGACAGGCAGCACGGCCATGATCGTCGATCCCGTCACCTTTGAAGAAAAGAAGTACGGCGAGGAAGGATTGATGCTTGCGTCCGGCAAGCACGTGTTCCGGGAATATTACGGCGAGCCGGAGCAGACAAAGGCGGCAAAGAAAGTCATTCGAGGACGCGAATACTTCATCACCGGCACGATGGGCTATCTGGATGAAAACGGATACTTTACGCTGACAGGTCGGCAATCCCGTTTCTATATCAACGCGTCATTGAACAAGATCTATCTCGACCATGTGCAAAAGATTATCGGCGATCTGGATTGTGTGGAAACGTGCGCCGTCGTTAAGGTGCCGGACGAAAAAGAACTGTGTGTAAATAAGGCATACATCGTTCTGAAAGAAGATTACACACCATCCGACGAAATGAAACGGACGATCCTGCAAGCGTTGAAGGCACCGAAAACGGACGAGGATTCCGAAACGCTCAAAAGTCACGAGATTCCGACCTATATGGAATTTCTCGACCGTCTCCCGCTGATGGAAGGCAGCGAAAAGGTAAACTACCGCGCATTGGAGGAACGCGCGGCGAAGGAAGCGTAAGCAAATAAATGTAATAGAAAGCGGAGAAGGGCGGACCCTTCTCCGTTTTCCATGTCCGAAAGCCGCTTGATAAGCCGCAGGGAGACGTCAGCCCGCGGTTTCGCCCTGGGTCAGGGCGATAAGATTTCGGCAGAGATTGTCGAGCAGCGCGCGGATGCGGGTCTCGAGCTCTCCCGAGGGCTTCGGCGGACGTCCGACGTGCGGCGCGTCGGGATCGCGCACGAACGGGTCCGGCACAAGGTGCCCCTGCTCGATCAGCGCGCGGCGCGCGGCGTATACCCGGTCCGGCTGCGTTTTCAAAAGCGCGCGGTACTTGTTCTGAAAGCGCAGCATGCGGCGCGTGTCGCCGTCCGCCATCGCGAGCGTACAGGCGCGCACCGACTGTCCGTTCGAAAGCGCAAGCAGCACGGCGTTCAAAAGCCGGTCGGTCTCCTCCTCGGAGAAGGGGGAAAACGCCGGCTCGGCCCGTTCGGAGGACTTGAGCTGCGTATAATAATGGTTGCGGACGCTGTTCGGCCTCCGGTGGGTCGTTTCCGCAACGGCGTCGAACGCGGTCTTTAAGGGCCTGCGCGATCGCCGCGCGTCGAGCACGCGCTCGAGGAGCGCCGCGTCCTCCTGTTCGGTCCAGCCCGTATGGGTTCCTTTCATGGTTTCACCTCCTTTGATTTGTACGGAGTATGGACATATTTCTTACCGCCTATACAATGTATGCGCATAAATCCGGTGTCAGTAAAAAAATATTTGCATTTTGTGAATTTTCTTCTTGACATCTTGATTTGAATTTGATAATATCCGATATTGCATTATGATGCCTATACTGTGGGAATATGCCCCCAAAGTCTACGCGGATTGAAATAAAGCGAGCCATTCGGGACTGAAAAACACAGGAGGTAAGGAATATTGCCACCTCCCCGGGCGGGGGAATTCGCCCGAAAAAACCATCAATAAGGAGAGAACGCAATGATGCATGACGTCAAGATGGGAAAGCGCGTCAGAAAGAGCTTTTCGCACATTTCGGAAGTTCTGGAGATGCCCGATCTCATTGAGGTGCAGAAGAATTCCTATTACCACTTCCTGAAAGAAGATCTGCGCGAAGTCTTCAACGACATTTCGCCGATCGTCGACTTTTCCGGAAAGCTCATCCTGGAGTTTGTGGATTATCGGATCGATCTCGATAAGCCGAAGTACTCCATCGAAGAGAGCAAGAGCCGCGACGTGAACTACGCGGCGCCCCTGCGCGTGACCGTGCGCCTGATCAACAAGGAGACGGGCGAGGTCAAGCAGCAGGAAGTCTTTATGGGCGATTTCCCGTTGATGACGCCGCAGGGCACGTTTATCATCAACGGCGCGGAGCGCGTTATCGTTTCGCAGCTCGTCCGTTCCCCCGGCGCGTACTACGCATCCGCGAAGGATAAGCTGGGCAAAAAGGTCCTTTATTCCAGTCAGGTCATCCCGAACCGCGGCGCGTGGCTCGAGTATGAGACCGACTCGAACGAGATCCTTTACGTCAAGATCGACCGTCAGCGCAAGGTGTTCATCACTTCGCTTTTGCGCGCCATCGGCTACGGCACGAACGCGCAGATCCTCGATCTCTTAGGCGAAGAGGACCGTCTTTTGAAGACGCTCCAGAAGGATCCCGGCAAGTGCGAGCTGGACGGTCTCTTCGAGATCTACAAGCGCCAACGTCCCGGCGAGCCGCCGACAGAGGAGAGCGCGAGAAACCTTCTGCACGGGCTGTTCTTCGATAACCGCTACGATTTGGCGCGCGTCGGCCGCTATAAGTATAATAAGAAGCTCGCTCTGAAGGCGCGCATCCGCGATCAGATCGCGGACGAGACCGTCGTCAATGAGGAGACGGGCGAGGTTTTCGTCGAAGCGGGACAGAAGATCGACAAGGCGGCCGCGGAAGCGATCCAGAATGCCGGCGTCAACGCCGTGTGGATCCGCACCGATGATGACGTGCGCGTCAAGGTCGTCGGCAACTTCTTCGCGTCCGCAAGGGACTACCTGCCGTTCGAGCCGATCGAGGCGGGTCTCAACGAGGACGTGCATATCCCGACGCTGAAAGCGGTCCTCAGGCAGGCGGCGGAGGAGGGCGTCGAGGGCGACGCGCTGAAGGATTACCTGCGCAAGCGCTACGACGAGCTGATCCCGCGTCACATCGTCCCGGACGATATGGTCGCGTCGATCTCCTACCTCATGAACCTTGCCTACGGCATCGGCAAGACGGACGACATCGACCACCTCGGCAACCGCCGCATCCGTTCGGTCGGCGAGCTGCTGCAGAATCAGATCCGCGTGGGTCTTACCCGCCTCGAGCGCGTCGTGCGCGAGCGCATGGGCCTGCAGGACATGGACGTGGTCATGCCGTCGAACCTCATCAACATTCGCCCGGTCACCGCGGCGATCAAGGAGTTCTTCGGTTCGTCCCAGCTCTCGCAGTTCATGGACCAGACGAACCCGCTTTCCGAGCTCACGCATAAGCGCCGTCTGTCGGCGCTCGGCCCGGGCGGTCTGAACCGCGACCGCGCGACGTTCGAGGTCCGCGACGTTCACTACTCGCATTACGGCAGAATGTGCCCGATCGAGACGCCTGAAGGTCCGAACATCGGTTTGATCAACTCGCTGTCCACCTATGCGCGCATCAACGAGTACGGTCTCATCGAAGCGCCGTACCGCGTGATCGACAAGGAAAACCGCATCGTCACCGACGAGATCGTGTATCTCACCGCGGACGAGGAGGACGGCGCGATCGTCGCGCAGGCAAACGAGCCGGTCGACGAAAACACGCATTGGTTCAAAAAGGACCGTCTCATCGCGCGTCAGCTCGACCAGATCATCGAGGTCAAGTCGAACGAGGTCGATTACATCGACGTTTCTCCGAAGCAGCTCGTTTCCGTCGCGACGGCGATGATCCCGTTCCTGGAGAACGACGACGCAAACCGCGCGCTGATGGGCTCGAACATGCAGCGTCAGGCGGTCCCGCTTCTGAAACCCGAAGCGCCCGTCGTGGCGACCGGCATGGAGCACAAGGCGGCTGCGGACTCCGGCATCACGGTGCTCGCGCAGTGCGACGGCGTCTGCACGTACGTTGACGCGGACACGATCGAGATCACGAGCGACGCGGGCGTACCGTACCGTCATAAGCTTCTGAAGTTCCGCCGTTCCAACCAGGGCACCTGCCTCAATCAGCGCCCGATCGTGGAGCACGGCGAGCGCGTGAAGAAGGGCGACGTCATCGCGGACGGCGCGTCGACGGAAGGCGGCGAGATCGCACTCGGCCGCAACATCCTGATCGGCTTCATGACGTGGGAGGGCTACAACTACGAGGACGCGGTCCTGATCTCCGAAAAGCTCGTCAAGGAAGACGTGTACACGTCGATCCACATCGAGGAGCACGAGGTCGAAGCGCGTGAAACGAAGCTCGGACCGGAAGAGATCACCCGCGACATCCCGAACATCGGCGAGGACGCGCTTTCGCAGCTCGACGAGAACGGCATCATCCGCCCCGGCGCGGAGGTGCGTTCGGGCGACATCCTGGTCGGCAAGGTCACCCCGAAGGGCGAGACCGAGCTCACGCCGGAAGAACGTCTCCTGCGCGCGATCTTCGGTGAGAAGGCGCGCGACGTGCGCGACACGTCTCTCAGAGTACCGCACGGCGAGGGCGGCGTCGTCGTTGACGTCAAGATCTTCACCCGCGAGAACAAGGACGAGCTGAGCCCGGGCGTGAACCAGATGGTCCGCGTATACATTGCACAGAAGCGCAAGATCTCCGTCGGCGACAAGATGGCAGGCCGTCACGGCAACAAGGGCGTTATCTCCCGCATCCTCCCCGAAGAGGATATGCCGTTCCTGCCCGACGGTACCCCGCTGCAGATCGTTCTGAATCCGCTCGGCGTTCCGTCCCGTATGAACATCGGTCAGATCCTTGAACTGCACCTCGGCATGGCGTGCAAGAAGCTCGGCATCGAGATCGCGACGCCGGTCTTCGACGGCGCGACCGAGCAGGACATCAAGGAACTGCTCGTGAAGGCCGGCTGCGACGAGGACGGCAAGACGATTCTGTACGACGGCAGAACGGGCGAACCGTTCGAGAACCGCGTCTCGGTCGGCTACATGTACTACCTCAAGCTGCATCACCTTGTCGACGACAAGATCCACGCGCGCTCCACGGGCCCGTACAGTCTCGTCACGCAGCAGCCGCTGGGCGGCAAGGCGCAGTTCGGCGGACAGCGCTTCGGCGAGATGGAAGTCTGGGCGCTCGAAGCGTACGGCGCGGCGAACACCCTGCAGGAGATCCTCACCGTCAAGTCCGACGACGTCGTGGGCCGTGTCAAGACCTACGAGAGCATCGTCAAGGGCGAGAACGTGAAGCCCTCCGGCGTACCCGAATCATTCAAGGTCCTCATCAAGGAGCTCCAGGCGCTCGGCCTCGATATGCGCGTTCTCGGTGAATCGCGCGAGGAGATCGAGATCGGCGAGGACGACGATGAAGAGACCCGCTTTACCGACAATATCAACATCTCCGGACTCGAGGATACCCCGATCCAGCCGATGGAGGATGAGGACGAGGACGAAGAGGATATCGACGATATCGACTTCGGCGGCGACTTCGACGAGGATTCCGATATGGATGACGCGCTGATGGACGACGAGTTCGACCTCGGAGATGATATGGATCTGGACCTCGGTGACGAGGACGATCCCGAATAACGTGCGAAAGGAGACAGCAAATGTTTGATTTAACGGAATTTGATGCTCTTAAGATCGGTCTGGCTTCCCCGGAAAAGATCCTCGAGTGGTCTCACGGCGAAGTGAAAAAACCCGAAACGATCAACTATCGCACTCTGAAACCCGAAAAGGACGGCCTGTTCTGCGAACGGATCTTCGGACCGACGAAGGACTGGGAATGCCACTGCGGACGCTATAAGCGCGGCAGATACAAGGGCATCGTCTGCGACAAATGCGGCGTTGAAGTCACGCGCGCCAAGGTGCGCCGCGAACGCATGGGTCACATCGAGCTGGCCGTTCCCGTTTCCCATATCTGGTACTTCAAAGGCATTCCGTGCCGCATGAAGATGCTGCTCGACATGAGCCCGAAAGAGCTCGAGCAGGTGCTGTATTTCGCGGCGTACGTCGTCATCGATCCCGGTACGACCACGTTCCAGAAAAAACAGGTCATCTCCGACAAGGAGTACCGCGAAGCACAGGAGCAGTTCGGCGAAAAGTCCTTCCGTGCCGGCATGGGCGCGGAGGCGATCCGCGAGCTCCTTTGCGAGATCGACCTTGAAAAGCTCGACGCAGAGCTTCGCGACGAGGTCGAGCACAGCGGCGGACAGAAGCGCGCAAACGCGGTCAAGCGTCTCGAAGTCGTCGAAGCGTTCTTAAAGAGCGGCAACCGCCCCGAATGGATCATTCTGACGGTTCTGCCGGTCATTCCGCCGGAGCTTCGCCCGATGGTCCAGTTGGACGGCGGACGGTTCGCGACGAGCGACCTGAACGATCTCTATCGCCGCGTCATCAACCGCAACAACCGTCTGAAGAGACTGCTTGAGCTGCGCGCGCCGGACATCATCGTCCGCAACGAAAAGCGCATGCTGCAGGAAGCGGTCGACTCTTTGATCGACAACGGCCGCCGTTCCCGCCCCGTCACGGGCCCGGGCAACCGGCCCCTCAAGTCGCTGTCCGACATGCTGCGCGGCAAGCAGGGACGCTTCCGTCAGAACCTTCTCGGCAAGCGCGTCGACTATTCCGGCCGTTCGGTCATCGTCGTCGGTCCGGAACTCAAGATGTACCAGTGCGGTCTTCCGAAGGAAATGGCGCTGGAGCTCTTCAAGCCGTTTGTCATGAAAAAGCTCGTCAAGGGCGGCTTCGCGCAGAACGTCAAGGGCGCAAAGCGCATGGTCGAACGCGGCGCGACCGAGGTCTGGGGTGTGCTCGAGGAGGTCATCAAGGACCATCCCGTCATGCTCAACCGCGCGCCGACGCTGCACCGTCTGGGCATTCAGGCGTTTGAGCCGGTCCTCGTCGAGGGCCGCGCGATCAAGCTGCATCCGCTCGTCTGTACCGCGTTCAACGCGGACTTCGACGGCGACCAGATGGCGGTCCACGTACCGCTTTCGGTCGAGGCACAGTCCGAAGCGCGCTTTTTGATGCTCGCGTCGAACAACATTCTGAAGCCGCAGGACGGCAAGCCGGTCGTCTGCCCGACGCAGGACATGGTCATGGGCTGCTACTACCTCACGCAGCAGCGCGACGGCGTCAAGGGCGAGGGCAAGGCGTTCTCCTCCGAGGACGAAGCGATCATGGCGTATCAGACCGGCGAGGTCGCGCTGCAGGCAAAGGTCAAGATCCGTCTCCGCCGCGAATGGCAGGGCGAAACGATCTACAAGGTCTGCGACACGTCCGTCGGCCGCGTGCTGTTCAACAACGCGATCCCGCAGGATCTCGGCTTCGTCGAGAGAACCTGCGCGGACGACATGTTCAAGCTTGAGATCGACCACCTCGTGAAGAAGAAGGACCTCGGCAAGATCGTCGACGCGTGCTACAGAAAGTACGGTCCGACGCAGACGAGCGAAACGCTCGACCGCATCAAGAAGCTCGGTTATTCGTACTCCACCCGCGGCGGCATCACCGTCGGCTTCCAGGACATTCGCGTTCCGGAAGAGAAGAAGGCATTGATCGCTGCGGCGGAGAAGCAGGTCGTCGAAATCGACAACTACTTCCGCATGGGTCTCCTCTCCAACAAGGAGCGCAGAGCCCGCGTCATCAAGGTCTGGGAAAAGACCACCGAGGACGTCACGAACGCCTTGATGGATTCGCTCGACGCGTTCAACCCCATCTTCATGATGGCGGACTCCGGCGCGCGCGGCAGCTCGGCGCAGATCCGTCAGCTCGCCGGTATGCGCGGTCTGATGGCTGACCCGTCCGGCGAGATCATCGAGGTCCCGATCCGCGCGAACTTCCGCGAAGGTCTGTCCGTTCTGGAGTTCTTCATCTCATCGCACGGCGCGCGCAAAGGTCTTGCCGACACCGCGCTTCGTACCGCGGACTCCGGTTACCTTACCCGTCGTCTGGTCGACGTTTCGCAGGACGTCATCGTCCGCGAGGTCGACTGCTTCGCGGAGCGCAACGACACGCCGCGCGGCATGATGATCTCCGCGATCGCCGACGGCAGCACGGTCATCGAGCCGCTTTCGGCGCGCATCGAGGGCCGCTACGCGATCGATCCGGTCTTCCATCCGGAAACCGGCGAACAGCTCTGTGAAGGCGATCATATGATCAGCCACGACGAAGCGCTCGCGATCGAAAAGGCGGGCGTCATGGAAGTCTACTGCCGTACAGTCCTGACCTGCCGCAGCGAGCACGGCGTCTGCTGCAAGTGCTACGGCGCGAACCTCGCGACCGGCGGTCACGTCGACATCGGCGAAGCGGTGGGCATCATCGCGGCGCAGGCGATCGGCGAACCGGGCACGCAGCTGACGATGCGTACGTTCCACACCGGCGGCGTTGCGTCCAGCAAGGACATCACGCAAGGTCTTCCGCGCGTTGAGGAGCTCTTCGAGGCAAGAAAGCCGAAAGCGCTCACCACGCTCACCGAGATCTCCGGCACCGTCCACATCGAGGACGGCAAGCACAATGTCATCGTGACGAACGACAAGGGCGAATCCGTGAAGTATCAGATCTCGCTCGACAGCCGTCTGAAGGTCACCGAAGGACAGCATGTCGAGGCGGGCGACGAGCTCAACGAGGGCTCCGTCTACCCGAACGACATTCTGAAGATCACGGGCGTCAAGGGCGTGCAGGCATACCTTCTGAAGGAAGTCCAGAGCGTCTACCGTCTGCAGGGCGTTGAGATCTCCGATAAGCACATCGAGGTCATCATTCGCCAGATGCTCCGCAAGGTCGAGATCGAGGATCCGGGCGATACGGATCTGCTGCCCGGTGAACGCTGCGACAGCTTCCGCTTCGAACAGGAGAACGAAAAGCTCATCGAGCAGTACGAGACCGCGCTTGCGCTCGCGCAGGAGAACGGCACGGAAGAGCCGCCGGAACCGGTGCTTGCAAGAGCAAAGAGAAAGCTGCTCGGCATCACCAAGGCGGCGCTCGCCACCGAATCGTTCCTGTCCGCGGCGTCCTTCCAGGAGACCACGCGCGTGCTGACCGAAGCCGCCATCAAGGGCAAGATCGATCCGCTCGTCGGCCTCAAGGAAAACGTCATCATCGGCAAGCTGATCCCTGCCGGCATCGGACTCAAGCGCTATCGCAATGTCGAAGTGACCGAAGCGCAGGACGTCCCGTCGGACATGGAGTAACGCCATGGATGAACGCAAGCTGACCGATACCGAATGCACGCTGTACGGGACCAGATCCTGTGCGCTGCTGAATATGCAGGACTGCGACAAGTGCCCGTTAAAGGGCCGTGTCGCAGATCCCGCGATCCACGACGATCTGAGGCAATTCTGCGATCTCCAGCCGGAGGGCACCGTGGCGCAGCTCTTCGAAAGCAGGACCTGCACGCTGTGCAAGGACGAGCCGAAGGGAAAACCCACGAGCTATGCCGTGTTTGACATGGCGCATACCGAGCCGAAAAAGCTCGCGCAGCGCAAATGGCTTCAGAAGCAGGAGACCGGTTTCATGGTCCCGCTGCAGTTTCATTGCTGCTCGAAGTGCCGCGGCAGGATCCTGCTCCGTGCGTACCTTCCGCTGATCACGCCGATCGTTCTGACGCTGATCGTGCTTCCGTTCGTGATGATCGAGCACTTCGCGCAGACGATGCGGCAGGCGGCGGGCTGGCTGCCGCTCGCAGTCGTTCTCGCGGCGATCGTCGGGGGCTACGCGGTCGGAAAGCTGCTTTCGTACCTCTACGGACGAAAGATCGAGACGGAGATGTACGCCGACGTGCGCACGCACCCGATCGTCACGGAAATGGTCGAAAAGGGTTGGCGTCCGCTGTTCAACGACCGGACGCCGCACCTCGCGTTCACGAGAAAGCGGATCGACCGGGGATTGGGCACCGCGCCGAGCGTCGTGTATGAGATGCCGGACCATGAAGCGCCCGCGTCCGAAGAATAAAAATTTCGGATTGACAAGCGAAACATTTTCTGTTACACTACCTATTTGGCGGTGTTTTGAGAAAGACACCGCCGAAATCCGCGTTTTTCGGACGAAAAGCGCGTAAAAACCGGACAATATCCTCTGAATTGGGTTGCAGAGGGATTGATTTATAAAAGATTAAAAGATATATTTTTAGGAGGAAACATCTGAATGCCGACCATTAATCAGTTGGTTCGCAAGGGCAGACAGCCCGTGGAATACAAGTCCACGGCGCCCATTCTGAAGCAGTGCCCGCAGCGTCGCGGCGTCTGCACCGCAGTCCGTACGATGACGCCGAAAAAGCCAAACTCCGCACTGCGTAAAATCGCTCGTATCCGTCTGACCGACGGTCTCGAAGGTACCGCGTATATCCCCGGTATCGGTCACAATCTGCAGGAGCACTCCGTGGTTCTGATCCGCGGCGGTCGTGTCAAGGACCTGCCGGGCGTTCGTTACCACATCATCCGCGGTGCTCTGGATACCGCAGGCGTAGCAAACCGCAAGCAGGCTCGCTCGCTGTACGGTGCAAAGCGTCCCAAGAAGTAAGGAGAACACACCATGCCGAGAAGAGGTTTTATTCCCAAGAGAGAAGTTCTTGCAGATCCGATCTACAAGAGCGTAGTCGTTACCAAGCTCATCAACCAGGTCATGCTGGACGGCAAGCGCGGCGTTGCGCAGAAGGCCGTTTACGATGCGTTTGAAATCATCAATACCAAGACGGGCAAGGACGCGCTGGAAGCGTTCGAGCAGGCAATGAACAATATCATGCCGGTCCTCGAAGTCAAGGCACGCAGAGTCGGCGGTTCGACCTATCAGGTCCCGATCGAGATCCGTGCAGAGCGCCGTCAGACCCTGGGCCTTCGCTGGCTCGTGAGCTATGCGCGCAACCGCGGCGAGCGCACGATGGCGGAGCGTCTCGCAGGCGAGATCATGGACGCCTGCAACGAACAGGGCAACGCCGTCAAGAAGAAGGAAGACACCCATAAGATGGCAGAGGCCAACAAGGCGTTTGCACATTATCGCTGGTAATGCGGGATACTGCGCTTGAACTGACACGCAATATCGGCATCATGGCGCACATCGATGCCGGCAAGACCACGACGACCGAGCGGATCCTGTTCTACACGGGCAAGATCCACAAGGTGGGCGAAGTACACGAGGGCACGGCGACCATGGACTACATGGCGCAGGAGCAGGAACGCGGCATCACGATCTGCTCCGCCGCGACCACGACGTACTGGCGCGGTCATCGCATCAACATCATCGACACGCCGGGACACGTCGATTTCACCGTCGAGGTGGAACGCAGTCTCCGGGTGTTGGATGGTGCTGTTGCCGTATTCTGCGCAAAGGGCGGCGTCGAGCCGCAGTCCGAAACCGTCTGGCGGCAGGCGATGAAGTATCATGTCCCCTGCATTGCGTACGTCAACAAAATGGACATCACGGGAGCGGATTTCTTCCATGTGATGGACATGATGCGTGATCGTTTGGGCGCAAACCCGATACCGGTGCAGCTTCCGATCGGAAGCGAAGCGAACTTCCGCGGCATCGTCGATCTCGTGACGATGAAGGCGGAGGTCTACTACAACGACGACGGAACCGACATCCGCGAGGAAGCCATCCCCGACGACCTCACAGAGGCGGCGGAGGAGCATCGCGCGGCGCTGATCGAAGCGGTCATTGAGCAGGACGAGGATCTTCTCGAAAAGTATTTCGAGGGCGAAATGCCCACGAACGAGGAGCTCATCTCCTGCATCCGCAAGGCGACCATAGCAGGCGCTGCCGTGCCGGTCACCTGCGGCACCTCGTACCGCAACAAGGGCGTGCAGCCGCTTTTGAACGCGATCGTCGATTTTCTGCCCTCTCCGCTGGACATTCCCGCGGCGGAAGGCACCGACAGAAGCGGCGAGAAAAAGCTCGTCGCGGAGCCGCGTGACGACGCACCGTTTGCGGCGCTCGCGTTCAAGATCGTCACCGACCCGTTCGTGGGACGGCTGGCGTTTGTGCGCGTGTACAGCGGCACTTTAAAATCCGGTTCCTATGTCTATAACGTCTCGAAGCAGAAGCGCGAGCGCGTGAGCAAGATTTTGCTGATGCACGCGGACGCGCGCACGGAGCTTGATGAGGTCCACGCAGGCGACATCTGCGCGCTGGTCGGCATGAAGGAAACGTCGACGGGCGACACGCTCTGCGCGGAAAACCGCCAGATGCTTCTCGAAAGCATGATCTTCCCGACGCCGGTCATTCAGGTCGCGATCGAACCGAAGACCAAGGCGGGGCAGGAAAAGATGATGGCGGCGCTTCAAAAGCTCGGCGAAGAGGACCCCACCTTCCGCACCTATACGGACAAGGAAACGGGGCAGACCATCATCGCCGGCATGGGCGAGCTGCATCTCGAGATCATCGTGGATCGTCTGATCCGCGAATTCCGCGTGGAAGCGACGGTCGGCAAGCCGCAGGTCGCCTACAAGGAATCCATCGTGCGTCCGACCACGTACGAATGCCGTTACGTGCGGCAGACCGGCGGTCACGGACAGTTTGCGCACACGGTGATCGAGTTTGCGCCGCTTGAAAACCCCGAAGAGGGCGAAACCTACCGCTTTGTCAACAAGATCGTCGGCGGCGTGATCCCGAAGGAATTCATTCCCGCGGTCGATCAGGGCGTGCGCGACGCGCTGATGAGCGGTCCGCTCGGCGGGTACGAGCTCATCAATCTCCAGGCGACGCTTCTGGACGGAAGCTTCCACGAAGTCGATTCGAGCGATCTGGCGTTTCGCATCGCGGGCTCGCTGTCGGTCAAGGAGGGCATCACAAAGGACAACAGTGAGCTTCTTGAGCCGATGATGAGCGTTGAGGTGCTGGTGCCGGACGAATACCTGGGCGACATCGTGGGCAATCTCACGTCGCGGCGGTGCAAGATCTCCGGTATGGAGACGCGGCAGGGCAGCACGGCAGTCCATGCGATCTGTCCGCTGAGTGAAATGTTCGGGTACGCGACCGATCTGCGTTCAAGGACGCAGGGCAGAGGCACGTTCACGATGCAGTTCAACCGCTACGACAAGGTTTCGGCCGCAATACAGGAGCAGATCCTGGGCAAATATAACTACTGGTTCTAAAAACAAAATACAAAATTTATAAGGAGAACTACAATGGCAAAAGCAAAATTCGAACGTACCAAGCCGCATGTCAACATCGGCACGATCGGACACGTTGACCATGGCAAGACGACGCTGACGGCGGCGATCACCATGGCGCTGGCACAGCAGGGCGAA
>JAFXVP010000065.1 GCA_017524445.1 Clostridia bacterium
TATCCATTCCGCTGCCACTTCGTTACATAGGTAGATCGCGCGCTTCCCGCGCGTACCATGCTGCATTACATAGGTAGATCGCGCGACGACGCAAACGTCGTCTACCGCGTACCATCGCCCCTACGGATTCGCTGTTATATGCCTTCCCCCTTGGGTGGGGAAGGTGTCAGCGCAAGCTGACGGATGAGGGGGAGGATTGTCGATCCCCGCACCGCTGCTATGCTTCTTGACGGGTCGTCGAGGTCGACGACCCCTACGGTCCATTGTTATATGCCTTCCCCCTTGGGTGGGGAAAGTGCTGCCACAGGTGACGGATGAGGCGGACACGCAGAAAAGCGTCGGCTTTCGCGGATCAATGAATTGCGCCTGCGGCGCGTGAATTGTCCCTGCGGGACATGAATTGGCTGCGCCATGAATTGCATCTTCGATGCATGAATTGTCCTGCGGACATGATTTGAAAAAGTTCTTCCCTTTTTTATCTCACCTTGCTATAATATAAAAATTAAGGAGAGTGTGCGTATGGATTCTGTGAAAACTTTGGCAAAGGCGCTCGCGCCCGTGTGCGGCGTGGATGAGGCGACGTTAAGCGACTGGATCGAGGTCCCGAAGAATACGGAGATGGGCGATTACGCGTTTCCGTGCTTCCGCCTGTCCAAAACGCTGCGCAAGGCGCCGAACGCGATCGCTGCGGAGCTTCAAGCGACATTGCCGCTTCCCGCGGGCTTTGTAAAGTGCGAGGCGGTCGGCGGATACCTGAATTTCTTCACCGACAAGGGCGCGGTTGCGGGAACGGTCCTGAACCGCGTGTTAAAAGAGGGCGACGCCTACGGCACGAGCACGGAGGGGAACGGCAAGACCGTCTGCATCGAGTACAGCTCGATCAACATCGCAAAGCCGTTCGGCTTCCATCATCTGCCTTCCACCGCGATCGGCAACGCGCTGTACCGGATCTATAAGGCTTTGGGCTACAACACGGTCGGCATCAACCA
This sequence comes from Clostridia bacterium, assembly GCA_017524445.1. Lineage (GTDB taxonomy): Bacteria > Bacillota > Clostridia > Christensenellales > CAG-138 > UBA3792. Next base: position 990 of record JAFXVP010000065.1, read on the forward strand.
CCTCGGCGACTGGGGCACGCAGTTCGGCAAGATGATCACGGCGTACAAGCTGTGGGGAACGAAGCCCGTCGACGAATACTCGATCCGCGAGCTCGTCGCGCTGTACGTGCGCTTCCACGATGAAGCGGACAAGGACCCGTCTTTGAACGACACCGCCCGCGCGTGGTTCCATAAGATCGAAAGCGGCGATCCCGAAGCGCTGGAGCTTTGGACCAAGATGAAGGACGCGACGATCCGCGAGGTCAAGGTGACGTATAAGCGCATGGGCGTGGACTTCGACAGCTGGGCGGGCGAAGCGTTCTATACCGACAAGATGCAGCCGATCATCGACGAGCTGCGGGAAAAGGGCATCTCGAAGCTCGATCAGGGCGCGGAGATCGTCGATCTCTCCGAATGGAACATGCCGCCGTGCATGATCGTAAAGTCCGACGGCAGCACGATCTACGCAACGCGCGATTTAGCCGCCGCCTGCTACCGCAAGGCGACCTATGATTTTTCGAAGCTTCTGTACGTCGTGGCGTATCAGCAGGACCTGCACTTCAAGCAGTTCTTTAAGGTGCTGGAGCTCATGGGACGCGACTGGGTGAAGGATTGCGTGCACGTGAACTTCGGCATGGTCAGCATGGAGGGCGGCGCGTTCCACACCCGCGAGGGCAAGGTGCTGTATCTTGACGACGTCCTGGACGCTGCGGTCGAAAAGACGTACGACATCATCTGCGAAAAGAGCCCGGACCTCGAGGATAAAAAATCCGCGGCGGAGGCGGTCGGCGTCGGCGCGATCCTCTGGTCGGTGCTGTACAACTCCCGCATCAAGGACGTGACGTTCAGTTGGGAAAAGGTGCTGAACTTCGACGGCGAGACCGCGCCGTACGTGCAGTACACGCACGCAAGAAGCTGTTCGGTGCTCCGCAAAGCGGGCGGGCGTCCCGCATCGTTCGACGCGGCGCTTCTCGACGATCCCGAAAGCACGGCTCTCCTCAAGGCGATCGCGGCGTTCCCGGAGGCGGTTCGCTCCGCCGCCGAAAAGTACGAGCCGTACGTGGTCGCGCGTTCGATCATGCAGATTTCGAACGCGTTCAACCGCTTCTATTACGAGCAGCGGATCATGGCGGACGACCCGAACGTGCGCGCGGCAAGATTGGCTTTGACCGACGCCACGCGGCAGACGCTCAAAAACGGATTGAATTTACTGGGGCTTTCGGCTCCCGAAAGGATGTAATATGCTGGATATCAAGTTCGTCCGGGCAAATCCGGACCTCGTCAAGGAGAACATCAAAAAGAAGTATCAGGACGCAAAGCTCGTCCTCGTCGACGAAGTGCTTGCGCTCGACAAAGAATACCGCGAGGCGCACGTGCGCTGCGACTGGCTCCGCAATCAGCGCAACGTGATCAGTAAGTCCATCGGCATGATGATGGCGCACGGCGAGCGCGACAAGGCCGAGGAAGCCAAGGCGCAGGTCGGCGCGATGGCAAAGGAGATGGCAGAGCTCGAAGTCCGCGAGACCGAGCTTGAGGGCGAGATCCGAAAGCGCATGCTCGTGATCCCGAACATCATCGACCCGTCGGTCCCGATCGGAAAGGACGATTCCGAAAACGTCGAGATCGAGCGCTTCGGCGAGCCGGTCGTGCCGGATTTCGAGATCCCGTACCACGTGGACATCATGGAGCGTCTTTCGGGCATCGATCTCGATTCCGCGCGCAAGACGAGCGGCAACGGCTTCTATTATCTGATGGGCGACATCGCGCGGCTGCACAGCGCGGTGCTCTCCTACGCGCGCGATTTCATGATCGACCGCGGCTTTACGTACGTCGTGCCGCCGTTCATGATCCGGTCCGCGGTCGTCGACGGCGTCATGAGCTTTGCCGAGATGGAGAACATGATGTACAAGATCGAGGGCGAGGACCTGTATCTCATCGGAACGTCCGAGCACAGCATGATCGGGCGGTTCATGAACACGTTCACCGAGGAGGACAAGCTCCCGCTGAAGCTCACGAGCTATTCGCCCTGCTTCCGCAAGGAGGTCGGCGCGCACGGCATCGAGGAGCGCGGCGTGTACCGCATCCACCAGTTCGAAAAGCAGGAGATGATCGTCGTCTGCAAGCCCGAGGACAGCATGAAACTGTACAACGAGCTCTGGAGTAATACGGTCGATTTCTTCCGTTCGCTCGATATCCCGGTGCGCACGCTCGAGTGCTGCTCCGGCGATCTCGCGGACCTCAAGGTGAAGAGCTGCGACGTCGAGGCGTGGTCGCCCCGGCAGCAGAAGTATTTCGAGGTCGGCAGCTGCTCGACGCTCGGCGACGCGCAGGCAAGACGGCTCGGCATCCGCATCAGGAACAAGGAGAAGGGCAACTACTTCGCGCATACGCTGAACAACACGGTCGTCGCCCCGCCGCGCATGCTGATCGCGTTCCTTGAAAACAACCTGCAAGCCGACGGCACGGTCCGCATCCCCGAACCGCTGCGTCCCTACATGGGCTTCAAGGAGCAGATTGGGTAAACGCAAACGATGCAGACCGGCAGGATCGTCCTGCCGGTTTTCCTTTTCCCCTCATCCGTCAGCTTGCGCTGACACCTTCCCCGCCAAGGGGGAAGGCTTTGGTTACTCGTATTCAGAGGCTTCTCCCCCTTCAGGGTGGGCACCGATCCGAGCGCTGCCTGTGGCAGAGCAAGCGAGGTGAGGTGCGACCGAGACAGGGAGTTGAAGGAGAGTATCGACGCGCAACGACCATGTCTCGGGACGGGGAAGCATGGTACGCGTTAGACGACGCGATGCGTCGTCGCGCGAACTTCCTATGTAACGAAGTGGAACGCCGCAGGCGGTGATGAGGGGGACAATCTCAAAGCGGGTATTCATAATCTTCGCCCCTACGGTTGTTCCAAATATTGCAGGATCCCCTCCGCGATGCCGTCCGCAAGCTTCTGCTGATACGCCGGGTCCCGGAGGTTCCGTTCGTCCTCGGGATTGCTTAAAAATCCGCATTCGACGAGCACGGACGGTACGGCGGGGAGGCGCGTGACGAAATTGTTGCCGGGGTTTGCAGGCCGCGGATCGCGTCCCAATGAAAGGCAGACCGCCTCGATCACGCAGTCCGCAAGCGCTTTGCCCTCCCCGGCGCCCGCCTGATAATAGCACATCGGGCCCTTGACGCTGCGGTCGGAAAACTTATTCATATGGATCGAAACGGTGCAGTCCGCGCCGTCGGTGCAGAGGATCGCGCCGCGGTACGCCATGTCGTCGCGCTTCGTCGCGCCGAGCGCGTCCGCGTCCGTGCGGGTGCGGAGCACGAAGCATCCGCGATCCTCGAGCGCTCTTGCGACGCGTTCGCCGACGAGCAGATTGAGGTCGGATTCCTTCACGCCCGTATCCATGCCGGTCGCGCCGCAGTCGAACCCGCCGTGTCCGTAATCGAGGATCACGAAATATACGGGCGGCGTTGCGGCAAGCTCGTACGGCGCGCAGGGCGGGGAAAGCTTTGCGCAGCCGAGAAGAAAACAGGACAGAAGCAGCAGCAAGGATCGTTTCATACTGCAGTTTATGCGAAAAAGGCGGGTAAATCCCGTTTTTATCCGTTGACAATTGCTGCAAAAGCAAGTAAAATAGATTCGTTATCATGGAGGCATGCGGGTGTAGCTCAGTGGCAGAGCACCGGCTTCCCAAGCCGGCTATACGGGTTCGATTCCCGCCACCCGCTCCACAAGCCGAGACCTCGGCTTTTTAGCACCGACATGATAACGGTCGGCCCGCTGCCATTGCAGGCTCTGCGGGTAAAAATCAAAAATATTTTTATAAGGAGAACTACAATGGCAAAAGCAAAATTCGAACGTACCAAGCCGCATGTCAACATCGGCACGATCGGACACGTTGACCATGGCAAGACGACGCTGACGGCGGCGATCACCATGGCGCTGGCACAGCAGGGCGAA
>JAFXVP010000066.1 GCA_017524445.1 Clostridia bacterium
CCGCGCCGTCGCGGCAGCTGATCTCGTCCACCGTCGCCTCGCTCTCCGCGCTCAGCACGCGTTCGAGCGTCTTCCCCTGCGGCAGCGGGATCGCGCTCTCCATCTGCGCCTGCGCCGTCGCCTCCCGAAACAGCGTTTCCGTCAAAAGCGTCGTTTTTCGTATCTCCATGTCGAACACTCCTTTTTGATCTTCTCTGCAATACATATGCGGGAAAAGAAGAAAACTTGCGTTTTTCCCGCATGTTGGCTATAATGATATATGAAAAAGTCTGCAAGGAGGCAGAACCATGGCGAACAAACTGCGCTATACGCTGATGCTACGTGTGTACGGCGAGGAAAAGATCTTCGGACCGGGCATTGCGGAGCTAATGGAGCGCGTGGACGAAACGCATTCGCTGCGCAAGGCAACGATGGATATGGGCATGGCGTACTCAAAGGCGTGGCGCATCGTCAAGACCGCAGAGAACGCTTTGGGCTTTCCGCTGCTCGATTCCGCCGCGGGCGGCAAGGACGGCGGCGGTGCGAAGCTGACCGAACGCGGAAGGCGATTCCTCACCGCGTACCGGACATTTGAATCCGTGGTCCACGCCTATGCGGACAAAGCGTTCGAGGAACTGTTCGGCGAGGATTCGGACTGAGCGTTCCGTCACAAGGCATAAAAATCGATCCGCACGCGGAATTTCTGCAACCGATCGGCGGATCGCACAGTATTCTATATGAAAACCAAATTGAAAAACAAACAAAGGAGAACCGATATGAAACGCATCATCCCGATCGCTCTCGTTCTGTTGCTGCTCTGCACCGCCATCGGCTGTTCGAGCAAGTCCGCCGCGCGCGAAGACAGCTATTACGCAAACAGCTCCTCGGCATACTATGCCGATACCGAAGCCGCATATCCGATGGACGAACCCGCGGAAGCGCCCATGGAGGCGGCGTACGGCTACAACGGCTATGCAAACGAAGCCAAAACGAGCGCAAGCCAGTCGCCGGCGCTTAGTAACCGCAAGATCATCCGCAACGCGGACCTGACCGTGGAAACGCTGTCGTTCGACGCGTTCCTCAACGAGCTTGCTTCCTCCGTCGGCTCGTTCGGCGGCTACGTGGAATCCAGCAGCATCGGCGACCGCGGCTATTACCGCAACGGGCAGAAGCTTCGTTACGCGCGCTACACGATCCGCGTTCCCGCGGAGCAGCTCGACGCGTTTCTGGACGCGGTGTCCGATCTCGGCAACGTCACCTCCATCAACACAGGGCTTCGCGACGTCACGACGAACTACGTCGATTCCGAAAAGCATCTCGAATCGCTGCGCGTGGAACAGCAGGCGCTTTTAGAGATCCTCGCAAAGGCCGAGACGGTCGAGGACATCATCACGGTGCAGGACCGTCTGACCTACGTGCGCTACGAGATCGAATCCTACGAAGCGATCCTGCGCACCTATGACGACCAGATCGCACTGTCTTCCGTCAACCTCACCGTCAACGAGGTCGAAAAGGAAACGCCGGTCGAGAAGGAAACCTTCGGGCAGGAAGTCTCTCGCCGGTTCAACGAGAGTCTCGAAAACGTCGGCGAATGGTTCAAGAACTTTGCCGCATGGTTCCTCGGCAACGCGCCGGAGATCCTTGTTGTGCTGCTCTTCCTCGGCGGTCAGGCGCTGATCATCGTTCTCATCGTCAAAGGCGCAAAGAAGCGTGCCAGAAAGAACCGCGAAAAGGCGCAGAAGAACACCCCGAAAGAATAATCCTCATCCTCTATCCTCCCCCTTACTCCAAAAGAAGCGGCCCCGGCAACGGGGTCGCTTCTTGTTTTCGTTGTATTTGTTTGATCTATGCCCGGAAGACGCGCATGATGAGGCAGTACGCTGCGAGAAGCCCGAAGGCAAGGCCGAGGATGAGGCCGATGATCGCCGAGGGCAGACCGCGCTTTTCGGGGCTCTGGATACGTGCGACGACGCCGGCAAAGCCGAAACAGCAGGCAAGCGGCGCAAGAAAGAACGTCGCCGCCGCCGTGCAGTAGAGAATGCGCAGATCGAAGCGCAAAAGCTTGCAGAGCAGCGTCAGCATGCCGAACACGAAGGTCCCGACGCCGAGCAGCAGCGCCGCCGTGCTGCGCTTGCAGGTCTTTCGTTCCGGCAAGGGTGCAGACATTTCCGGCTGTTCGGGAACCTCAAAGGTCGTGCCGCAGCTCGGGCACGTCCGCATATTTGCGTCGGGCAGCGGTTTGCCGCATTCAGGACAGAACATGGTCGGCTTCCTTTCGCGCCTTGTTGCGCTTTCTGACGAGCATCAGCACGTACCAGAGGATGATGAGCACCTGAAAGACCGCGGCGCACAGAAAGAGCATGGCGACGTTGTGCATGCCGGCGATCGCGACGAACGAGAGATAGATCGCGCCGCAGAGCGTCCACACAAGTCCCGTGACCGACAGCGCCTGCCAGAGGAGCGTGCTCCACATATGGCTGAACACGACGAGCAGGATCATGCTGACCGGCACGGCGTAGATGAACGCGAGCCAACGCACGTCGACCTTTGCGAGATAGCACACGAAAAACCCGATCGCGGCGACGAAGAATACGAGCCCGATCGAGATCAGCGTAATGATGATCCTTCGGGTCTTCTGCTCCGCCTGCGAGCGCACCAAAGGCCCCTCGCGCAAGAAAGCATCGAGCGGCACGTCATAGAGATCGGCGAGTTTGCACAGCACCAGAAGGTCCGGCATGCCGTCGCCGCGCTCCCATTTTGAGATCGATTTATCCGAATAATTCAGTTTTTCCGCAAGCTCCGCCTGCGTCATACCCGCGCGTTTCCGATACGCCGCCATCTTCTCCGCAAGTACGGTACGAATTCTGTTTTCTTCCATATAGCCCTCAAAACGCCCTATCTACTTGGATTCTACTCCCGGTAGAGCCGTCATTCTCCATCTCTACCGGAGCGCTTGCGGGCGATAGACGCCCGTTCCGATCGAATAGGGTGCATTTTTTAATAGATGCGTCTATTATAATGGCAGATTGATTTTATTGCAAGTGCGAATTGCGTCACACGGAGGTCACAAATGCAAAAAAATCGTGTCATTTCCATTTTCGGCGACTCGATCCTGAAGGGCGTGCGCATGCTGTCCGGCACGACGCGTTACGGAACGACGGACGATATCGGCCTCGAATCCATCGCGAAGCAACACGACTGGATCCTCGACAACCGCTCCCGCTTCGGCTGTACCGTGCAAAAGGGCGAGCTTTTATTGAACCGCCAGCTCGAAAAGGGCGAAGCGCCCGCCGCGGTGCTTTTAGAGTACGGCGGCAACGACGCGGACTTTCGCTGGACGGAGGTCTCCGAGCGTCCTTTCGACGAGCACGAGCCGAACACGCCGCTGCCGGTCTTTACCGAAACGATGCGCCGCATGATCGGAACGCTTCGCGCGCACGGCGTAAAACCCGTGCTGTCCACGCTGCCGCCGATCTCCTCGGAGCGCTATCTCGACTGGATCACGCGCGACGGGCTTTCGAAGGAAAACATCCTGACCTGGCTCGGCGATGCGAACGCGATCTATCGCTATCAGGAAAAATACTCGCTCGCGATCGAACGGCTCGCGGCGGAAACGGGCTGCTCGCTCGTCGATCTTCGCAGCGCGTTTTTGGAAAAGCGCGCCTTGCTCCCCTACCTCTGTGCGGACGGCATCCATCCGAGCGATCTCGGGCAAAAGCTGATCCACGAAGCGCTGTCGCATGCGGCGGACGCCATCCCCGCCTTCATTTGATTCCTCCCGATCTGAAAACGGCATGGAAGCTTTCCTTGCCGTTTTCTCATATTCTTACATAATTTTAACAAGTTTGTATATTCATACAAACTATTGCTTGCCATTTTTCACAGAATATGCAATAATATATTCTGTCTGATTGTTCTGTCCGGGGAGCTTTTGGGGAAAGCGTGAACAGTCGGATCAATCTGATAACGGAGGAAATCCTATGGAAACGAAAAAGAAACGGTCCCTGCTGCCGGTGTGGATCCTGATCGGCATGTTCGCAGGCATTCTGGTGGGTCTTCTGTGTCTCTGGCTCCCGAACTGGCTGAACCATCCGGAATGGAAGGAGCCCATGGTCAACTTCACCACGAACTGGCTGAAGCCCATCGGAGACATCTACATCAACCTGCTGAAGTTTTTGATCGTGCCGGTCGTTCTGATCTCGATCACCGCGGGCGTCATCTCGCTCGGCGATCTCAAGAAGGTCGGCAGCATCGGTCTCAAGACCTTCCTCTACTACCTCTGCACAACGGCGGTCGCGGTCGTCATCGGTCTTTTGATCGTCAGTCTCTTCAAGGGCATGTTCCCTGCGCTGCCGGGCGCGAACCTGACCGAGCTTGAATACCAGGCAAAGGAAGCGCCGAAGGTGATGGACGTCATCAAGGGCATTTTCCCGGACAACGCCTTAAAACCGCTCGTCAACGCCGACATGCTGCCGGTCATCTGCATCGCGATCTTCCTCGGCGCGGGCATCCTTGCCGCCGGCAAAAAGGCGGACCCGGTCACGAATCTCGTCAACGCGGCGAACGAAGTCGTGATCAAGATCCTCATGATGATCATCAAGATCACGCCGATCGGCGTCTTCTGTCTGATGGCGAACGTCGTTGCGGTCAACGGTCCCATGATCATCGGCTCGCTCGCACTGGTCATCAGCGTCGCGTACCTTGCGTATCTCGCGCATCTTCTCGTCGTGTACGGTCTCAGCGTGCAGCTATTGAGCCGCATGAATCCCTTCAAGTTCTTCCGCGGCATGATGCCCGCCATGATCACGGCGTTTACCACCACGTCCTCGAACGCGACGCTGCCGGTCAATCTGGAATGCTGCACCGACCTCGGCGCGGATAAGGGCGTCACGTCCTTCGTCCTGCCGCTCGGCGCAACGATCAACATGGACGGCACCGCGATCTATCAGGCGGTCGCCGCGGTCTTTATCGCGAGCTGCTACGGCATGAACCTGACGTTCGGTCAGATGGCGCAGATCGTTCTGACCGCCGTCCTCGCCTCCATCGGCACCGCCGGCGTTTCCGGCGCCGGCCCGATCATGCTCGCCATGGTCCTTGCGCAGATCGGCGTACCGGTCGAGGGCATCGCGCTCATCATCGGCGTCGACAAGATCTTCGACATGGGCCGCACCACGCTGAACATCACCGGCGACGCGACCTGCGCGATCTGGATCTCCCGCCTCGAGCAGAGAAAAGCCGCCAAGAAAGCCGCAAAGGCATAAGCCCAAAAACACGAAACGGACCGTTCAAACGAACGGCCCGTTTTTTGCTGCGCGTTAATCCGCATAGTTATTGAAGTAGTTCTGCACCAGTACGATCGGCGTGCCCTTGTCGCCGCTGCCGCTCGTCAGATCGCACAGCGAGCCGATCAGGTCGGTGAGCCGCCTCGGCGTCGTGCCCTGTGAATCCATCAGCCCCTTGAGGTTCTTTTCCTTTTCGCGGATGCGCGCGCGGATCGCCGCGGTCAGCTCCTCGCCGGACAGCGCCTTGAACTCGTTGTCCGCAAGGTACTTGAGCTTCAGCTCGTTCGGAAGGCCGATCAGCCCGTCGGTAAAGCCCGGGGAAACGACCGGGTCCGCCAACTCCCAGATCTTGCCGACCGGATCCTTGAATGCGCCGTCGCCGTAGACCATCGCCTCAACGCGCACACCCGTGCGGGCAAGGATCTCACTCCGGATCGCGAACGCCACCTCACGCGCGTTTTTCGGGAACAGCTTGATGACGTTTTCCGTCGCCTTGTTGGATCCCAGAAGGCCGTAATCCGGCTGATAACCGCTGCCGTTGCGGGATTCGTTCATGATGTCGCAAAGCGTCAGCACGCGCGCCGCGCCGGCCCTTTTGAGCCGTCTTGCGGTGCGTTCGCGCTCGTGGATGTTGCTGACAAGCACATTCGGCGTATACTGCAAAATTGCGGTCGGATCGTTTGCAAGCAGGATCACCGCCTCAGCGCCCTCCTCCTCGATCAGCGAACGGTAATACGAAAGGTAGTTCACTCCCGTGAACGGATGGCACGGCTCGCCGAATTTCTCCACAAATTCCGCCTCGGTAAACGCGTCCGCGTACGGATTGACACCCGCGTCGAAGAGCGCGTCCTCGTCGATCAAATGGTTGCCTTCCTCGTCCGCCGGATAGGACAGCTGCACGATCACCTTCTTTGCCCCGTGCGCAATGCCGCGAAGACAGATCGCGAAGCGATTGCGGCTCATGATCGGGAACACCACGCCCACCGTGTCGCCGAGTTTTTCCTGTACGTCCGCGGAGATATCGTCCACCGTGCAGTAGTTGCCGTCCGCACGCGCCACGACCGCCTCCGTCACCGCGATCACGTCGCGCTCATGCAGCGAAAAGTTTTCCTCCTGCGCTGCCTTCAGAACCGAATCGACGACGATCTGTACGATGTCGTCCCCCTCGCGGATGATCGGCGCCTTGACGCCTCTTGAAATCGTTCCTGCCATAAAAACGTCCTCCTTTCCGGGATGCAAAAAACAAAATATACAATACAAAAACGCCGCGTATTTGTCAAGCGAAACTTTCGTTTGCGCATCAAAAAAGAGCGCTTCCGCGCTCCGATATCCGTCAGTTGGCGCCGACCAGCGGAAGGAAATTCGATTCGTCCGTTTCCGTCGCCGCCGCGAGCTCCGCGACCAGCACCTGCCGCGCGGTGAGATACATCTTGCGCTCGCCCGCGGAAAGCCCGCGTTCGCGGTCGCGCCGCATCAGGCACTTGACCACGTCCGCCACGACCATGATGTCGCCGCCGCGCAGCTTGTCGAGATTGTCGCGATACCGTTGGTTCCAGTTGTCGCTCTCCTCGGAGCATTCGCCGTTCTGCAGAAAGCCGACGACCTGTTCGCAGGTCTTTTCATCGGCAAGCGCGCGAAGCCCGACCTCAGCGGCACGCTTCACGGGCACCATCGCCGTCATGCGGCCGATGGTGAACCGCAGGCGATAGTACTGCGCCGTTTCATCCAGTATGGTTTGCTCTTCGATCGCTTCCACCACGCCGACGCCGTGCATCGGGTAGCAGACGAGATCCCCGATTTGAAACACCGGATCCCCTCCTTAAAGATTCTCTCAAATATATTATAGCGGAAAACCCGGGCTCCTGTCAAATAAAAATTTACGATACCACAAGAAAGTTTGTCTGTCAAGCGCAATTTTTCCGCAAAAAAGCACCGGAAATCCGGCGTCGGGCAGGGATCCGACGGATCGGCGTACCGTTCTCTTCCACAGTCGGTCAAAAGACGCGGCGGTATATGAAAACCTCTTCCGCCAAACCACGGAAGAGGTGTATGGACCGGATATAGCCGGTTTCGACCGGGAAATCAGAAGCTTGAGCCGCCGCAGCTGGAACCGCAGCTGGAACCGCCGCCGCAGCTGGAACCGCAGCTGGAGCTGCTGCAGCTGGAACCGCCGCCGGAGCCGGTGCTGCGCGCCACGGATCGTTCGCCGACCTTGACGCTGCTCAGAATTGTCACCTGAAGCGGTTCCTCGTTCATGCTGATCGTTTCGCTGCTGCTCACTTTTTTCAAAACGGATTTACGCACAGTGGTAGACGTTTTGACCGCAATGAAATACGAGATCATTGCGCCGAACATCAGTGCGATCACGCCGTTGCTCAGATACATCATAGGCCTTGGTACGACGGTCTTCGGTACGTCGTCGGTCTGAGCGTTATTGCGATCCCGGACGACAGAGAGCATCTGATCCATCGCCGTAGCGCATGTCTTGTAGTAGTCGCCTTTCTTGGCAATCGAAGCGACATTGTTGGTGATATTGTTCGCGCGGCTGTTGTTGAAGTACGTTTCCATATTGCCGCGGCGCTGGATGATGATACGGCGCAGATACATATCCACCATGAATACCGCCGCGTCGGCGTCCGCTCCGAAAAGTTCCGCGCGCTTTTCCCTTGCGCGCTCGTAATCCTGCAGCTTTGTCGGCGTATCGACGGTATATACGGCAATGTTCGCGTACTCGGTCAGCGGATACATCTTATCCAGCAGCCTGGTCTCTTCATCGGCGGTGAGCAGATCCGCTTCGTCCGCGATGACCGCGGAATACCCCGTTTCGCTGTTATACCGCGAAGGCATGCTGCCGAATGACGGTTCGGAATCCGCTTGCGCAGAAACCGCGAAGCAGGGCAGGAACACCGATGCGATCAGCAGAGCAAGAAGCAGGGTCGGAATGAAACGGCGGTTAATTCGCATTGTCGTCGCCTCCCTTCTTGTTGAACTGCACCGGTCTCCTGTAGGAGAAGTAGTTGTTCACGACGATTATGAGTATGAACAGCGGAATGAAGCACACCGAGTTTGCCGCGGCAGTGTAATAATACACCTCATTCAAAACGTCCATCGAGATCACGATTAACGACGCAAGAAACACCAGGATCGAAAAGATGGTATTGAACGTCGCTATGCGCTTTGCAAAGCGAAGATCCCGATACGTGACCTGCGTCCATTCCATGTTGATCCTGTTAACGAGCTTGAACACGTTTATCATCGCCAAAACACGTTCGGCAATGAACGGGAACACACCCAGGAGCAAAGTAACACGCCATCCGTTATTGCTTATTCCTCCCGACATGAATCCGATCGTCGCAAAAAGTGCAAATAAACCGAACGAAATGACCCTTGGGACCCTGATACCGTTGCACTGATACCCGGGGTTCAATCTCATCAGCTTTGCATCCAGAACGAAACTGTTGATGAAGGACGCAACCGCAAACAGGGTCATGCAGATGCCCAATGCCGGGAGCGGTCGGGGCATGATCCCGACGAGGTTTCCGAACAGAAACAGCACGAACGCGACCCCAAGCGCAAACAGCAGGACCTTCGGAACGCTCAGCGGAAAGTCCGCCGCAACCGTACCGGTGCTGCCGTTGACGGCGGCATAGGTCAGCTTGCCGTTTTTCATGCGGTGGGACATGAACCAAACCGGATACAGCGTGCGTTCGGCGCGCACGTTCTTTGATTTGAACTTGATCGACTCTCTGTTAACCGTTCCGGTGATGTCGACATTCAACTCTTTCGTCTGTTCCGGGATATCAAAGTCCTTGCCGCAACTCGGACAGGTGCGCAAGGACGCATCCGGCAGCGATTTGCCGCATTCCGGACAGAACGCGGTCGATTTCTCTTCCTGCTTCATCGCGCCGGCAACGACTGCGTCGCAGATCTTATCGAATACCTCCTCGCTGCTGGGTTTGTGCGTCTCCACGCCCGCGTCGTCGGTTTCGGCATAAAACCCGGAGAGATAGCCGGGCGTAAAGGGTCTTTTGCCGGTAAAGCCGCCGAGACTTTCGCTGATGTCGTCGGAAAAACGGATCGATGCGTCATGGGATCTGCCCAGCACCTTTCCCTTAACGTGCGCGGTGTGCCTGTCGATCTCGTAGTTCGTATAATCGCTCGTTTGGGAGACCTCGGTCTCGGATTCAAGTGTGATGTCCTCATCAAAAGAAGCGTAGTAGTCAAAATAGGGCATGTAGATCCCGCGGAAGGATTCCACCTGGCTTTTCTTGCGCAGATATCCGGGACTTAAAAATGCGCGGCGTGCCTGTGCACGATACTTTTTAATGCAGTCCTCTTTTGTTACGGTAAAGGGAACGATGCTGTCGGGACGGCGTTCGCCGCGAATACGCTCGAACATGATGTTCCTGCCTCCGCAATAGGCGCAAACGGAGGTAACGTCCGTATCGTCTGCGTAAGTCAGCACCGCGCCGCAGCCGGGACAGACCCACACCGCAGTCTCATACAGTCCGGTTTTCCCGGGTTTTGACTCTTCAAGATCGGACTGCAGCTCAGCGTCCTTCGTTACGTTGTCAAAAAGATCCGGCTCGAACGAACTGGAGCAGTAGTCGCAATGCAGCTTCTGGCTAGCGATATCGAACCGCAGGCTGGAAGCGCACGACGGGCATTTTAACATAAATGCATTCCTTCTTTCCGCTTTATTTCTTCGCTTTATAAAAGCAGTTTACGTCCTTCACAAACAGCCTCCCCGTCTGCCCGTAGGTGACGCATTTTGCGCCGCCGCGACAGGTCTTGGCATAGCGGCAGTCGGCGCATTCCTCCGGTATGGGCAATTGCATCAGCTTTTGCGCCGTCGGGTCCGCAGAAAGCAGCTCGTCCAGCTCTCCGTCGCGGATGTTGCCGACCGTAAACGGCAGCCGGCGGCAGGGCATTACGGTACCGTCGGCAAGGATGGTGACCATGTTGACGCCCGGATGACAGGTATAGCACCCGCCTCCGTCCATACACTGCAGCGACCGTTCCATCGAGATCAGGCTGCTGCCGTCCGCCCTTTTATAGCGCTCCCGAAGCCGCGCGGCTTTCTTTACAAACCGCCTGAACTGACGCGTGGAAAGCGCAAGCTTTTCGGTCGTCTGCGGCGTATCGGTCACAACGCGGTCCCACCAAAGCTTTTTCACGCCGTGCTGTTCGCACACCTTTGCAAGCGCCGGAAAGCTATTCAGGTTGGACTTCTGTGCCGTAAAGGAGACCATAACGGGGATACGCATCACGGTGAGCGCGTCGATCCCCTTCAGCGCACGCTCGAAGCTGTAAAGCCCGCGGACGCGGTCGTGGACCTCTCCCACGCCGTCCAGACTGACCTGTACGAACGCCGGATGCAGCAGCGCAAGCCGGTTCGCGGTTTTCAGGTCGATCAGCGTACCGTTGGTCAGCACGGAGAACGCCATGCCGCGCCGCGTGATCTCCTCGGCAAGCTCGAAGAAAGCGGGATGCAGCAGCGGTTCGCCGCCGGTGAGATAGACGTGTCCGCGGCAGTTGATTTTTGCAAGGAAACGGCAGTATTTGTCGAGCGTTTCACGAAGCGCTTCGGCGGAGGTGTGCGCGGCGCGGTCATCCTGATAGCAATGCGCGCAAAAAAGATTGCAGCGATGCGTGATGTGCCACTGCAATACATGACGGCCCGGCGCACCTTGCGGTCCCCCGTCGCCGTTCGTATTCGATGAATTGCGTTCCTCTTCCGGCATCTGCATACGTCTTCCCAAAGAACCTGCTCTCTATGTATAGAATATACCAAAAAACGCAGCGTCCCGTCAATACCGTATGCAAAAAGCCCGGTCGTCTGAACGAAAAGCCGAACAGAAACCGGGCCATAGGAGCGCGATGCGCCGGAAAGAACAGCGCAGATCGCGAAAACACAGTATTCCGGAATGCAAAGCGTGTCGGGAAAACCGTCCCCATCGCGCCGCTCCGATCAAAGGCATCCTTACGGGAGCGGTGGCAGCGTTGACGGCGGGATCGTTATCGGCGGCTTTGTTTTCGGCGCAGCCGTCGGCTCCGGCGTAGGCGTCGGACGCGGCGTTGCGGTCGGCGTCGGTGCGGGCGTTGCGGTCGGCGCCTCGGTCGGCGTCGGCGTGGGCGTTGCAGTCGGCGTCACGGTCGGCGTCGGCGCTGTTGTTGCGGTCGGTTTTGCGGTCGGCGTCGCGGTGACCGTCGGCGTTGCGGTCGGCGTGGGCTTTGCCGTCGGTGTCGCCGACGGCGCAGACGTCCCCGGTTTCTGCGTTGGCTTTGCGGTCGGCGTTACGGTCGGCGCTGCGGTCGGCGTCGGCGCTTCTGTCGGCTCAGAAATCGGCGTTTCGACCGGCGCTTCCGTCGGTTCCGCGGTCAGCGCTTCCGTCGGTTCCGCGGTCGGCGCTTCCGTCGGCACTTCGATCGGTTCGGCCGTCGCCTGCGGTGCGTCCGTTGGATCGGACAACGGCATGATCGTACTCTTCGTTTGTCCGCAGTTACTGCAGGCAAGCAAAACAACAGCGGCCCAGACGGCAGCGACTGTAATCAACGTAATGATCATCAGGATCAGAAACCGCTTCCTTCGCTGCCCGGTCGTCTCCTTCTCAGGCTCGACGCGTTCTTTTGCCGTCTCCTTCTCAGGCTCGACGCGTTCTGTTTCCCGGTTTACACGCGCAGCTGAACGCCCCGGCATGAAATACAGCTCTGTATCTTCCTCATCCTCTTCCGCTGCCGGAACAGGCGTTCTGTGAGGAACGCTCTTCTTTTGCGCGGAGGGCGTTGTCGGCGTCCCGCAAAGCTTGCAGATCTTTTCGTCGGGTGCAATGAATTTGCCGCAGTTCGGACAGATCAAAGATGATAAACCTCCTTGTCCGTTTCTTCGTCTTTTTCCGCTTTCTGCTCGTCCGGATCCGGTTCCGACCGCGTATGATAACGGAATGTAATATTTATTGTATCACCGAAAAGAGCGCTTGTCTATAATGAACCGTACGTTTGCACCGTTCGACACAAAAAGCGCCGGAAACCCGGCGCTGATGATCATGCAAGTCAGTCCAGCGGATCGTCGCGGTAGTTCAGAAGGAATCGCGCGCTCTTGCGTTCGTACAGGCGTGCGGCAAGCTCGTCCGCGATCGGGATCAGGATGCGCTCGTGCTCGCATTGCACCGGCGCGACCTCGTGCATTTTGCCGGTCAGCGAGTAATTCAGGCACGCGCAGTGGTGGCGGCAGCGGTCCGCGATCGCGCAGCCCTCGCAGCTCGGCTCCGGGTCCAGCGACGCGCGGTAGATCGCCCGCTGCTTCTCTTTGTCAATGCCTGTTTCGACGTCGCCCATACGATAGTCCGGATCGTCGAGGAACTGGTTGCATGGATAGATCGCTCAGTCCGGCGCGACCGACGGCTGCCGCATGCCGAGCTTGCATTCAATGCACGGACGGTCGTTCAGGTATGCCGAGATCTTGGACAGGAAATTGAGATACAGGAGCGGTCGCGCTTCGTCGAAATGCGCTTCCGAAAGGTCCGCGATACGCGCGTACTGCCGTTCAAGCTCCGCCATCGAATCGTCGTCCCAACCGGCGTCCGGGCGATAATCGATCGCCGTATTGATGCGCGAAAAGCCGCGGTCATACAGCCATTCGACCGACTCCGCCATGCGGCCCACGGTCGACGGCATCACGGTCTGCATCGCGACCGCGTTCGGCTGATACCGAAGCAGCAGGTCGACGATCGGCTCCAGCCGCGCCATCGTGGGTTTTCCGTCGCGCGTGACGCGCTGTACGTCCTGCAGAAGCCCGTCGTGCGACAGCGCGATCTCGAGGTTATGTTCGTTCGCAAAACGCAGAAACGGCTCGTCCAGAAGCGTACCGTTCGTCGTCATCTTGAAGCGCATCTCCGTGCCGGTCGCCTTCGCCTTCTCGCACGCATAGCGGCAGACGGATTCGATCGTTGCGCGCTCCAGCATCGGCTCTCCGCCGAACAGCGAAAAGCCGTTCTTTTCGTGTCCGTACGTGAACGCAATGTCGACGGCCTTTAATGCCGTCTCCTCCGTCATGCGGCGACGGCTGTGTGTTTCGTAACAATAACGGCAGCTGAGATTACAGTCTGCCGTCAGATGCAAGGTAAAATTCATAGGCGTTCCTCACGGGTTCTCTTCCGGCACGGCGATCTTGCCCTGCAATGCGGGTCCCTCGCGTCCGGTCGAAGCGTCGTCCTCGTCGTACGATTCATCGGGAAGCGGCTCGCCGCCCAGTTCGAGTTCATTCCAGGATGGATCGACTGTCTCTTCACCGTCCAGCACAAGCTCGTCGGTCGGCACCGGTTCCGGTACGCCGCCTGTGCGAAGCGTGTCGCATCCGGTCGTTCCCGCAAGCGCGACCGCCGCCGCGGTCGCAAGGATCGCGCCTTTAATGAGCTTTTTCGGATATCTCGGGCGGTATTCGCCGATCTGTTTCTGTTTCATTGTATGCCTCCTCTTTCGACTTTCCTGTCTATAGGACAATCCGGCGGGCAAATGTGTTACATGGTTTGGATAAATTTTTACGGTTCAAAGACCGCCACGTCGCCCATCAGCATCGGTTCCTCGGTCTGTTCCGGCGCCGGCGTCCCCATCAGCATCGGTTCTTCGGTCGGCGGAAGCGTCGGCTCGCCCGTCGTCAGCAGCGGTTCGGGCGTCTCCATCTCATAGATCGGAACCATTCCCTCCGTCTGCAGCTCATCCGGCGAAAGCGTCTCCGGCGGAAGCGTCTCCTCGATACCCGGCGTCGGGTCGTCGACCGCAATTGCGCCGTCTATCTGCGGTTCCGGGCGCATTGTGCGGCAGCCCGTCGCCGCACCGAGCGCCAGCAGCGCGGCCGCCGCGAGCGTCATGCCCTTGACTGCCTTTTTCGGATAGTTCGGTTTGTAGCCGGAAAGCTTTTGCTGTTTCATCGTCGTGTCTCCCTTGTTTCTTTGCCAATAATACCGCGCAAGGTGGAAAAAGGTTGCAAAAAGGGGAACGATCGCTTCGTCCCCCTGTTTTTTCGATCAGTCGTTCGTTGTTTCGAGGCTCATGTCCATCAGACGCTTCAGAACGCGGTGATCGAACATCGAGCTCATCGGCGCGCGATCGTGGATCGTCTTGACCGCCTGCGCGAACATCGGCGCCGCGGAGATCGTGCGGAGCTTTGTGCTCTCGTTCGCCCACGGGCATTCGAGCGTGTCGGTGGAGACGAGCCATTCGTAATCGCTGTCCTCGATGCGGCGGAGCGCCTTCTGCGTCATGACATTGTGGGAAAGCGCGCCGTATACGTGCTTTGCGCCGTTCTCCTTCAAAGCTCTTGCGATATCGACGAGCGTGCCGCCCGTGATCGAGAAGTCGTCGACGACGAGGCAGTTCTTATCCCGAACGTCGCCGATGATGTTCAGCACCTTCGCGTCGCTCTTGTGATCGTAGCGCGTCTTGTCGCCGATCGCGACCGGCACCTGCAGCGCCGTCGCAAAGCCGTGCACGCGCTTTGCGCTGCCCGCGTCGGGCGAGACCACGACGAGATCGTCGTTCACAATGCCCTGCCTGCGGACGAATTCCAGAAGCAGCGGACGCGCGGAAAGGTGGTCGACCGGCTTTTTGAAAAAGCCCACGACCTGATCCGCGTGCAGGTCCATGAACAGCACGCGGTCGACGCCGATCGCTTCGATACAGTCGGCGCACACGCGGGCGCGGATCGAAACGCGTGGCTCGTCCTTTTTATCGCCCTTGGCGTAGGAGAAATACGGAATGATCGCGGTGACGGAGTTTGCGCTGGAGCGTTTGAACGCGTCGATCCAGAACAGCAGCTCGGTGAATTCATCGTTCGGTTCGCGGCCGATCGGCTGTACGATATAGACGTCCTTGTCGCGGATGGATTCGTTGATGCGAACGAAAATGTTGCCCTCGTCGAACATGATCGTCGTCGCGTCGCCCATCTGCGCGCCGAGATAATCACACATGCGCTGTGCAAACGGCTTGCCCGTTCTGCCTGCAAAGATCTTGATGATTCCGGATCCCGTATACATTTGTTCCCCTTGCCCCTTTTCAATGATATTTGCTCATAGCAAGTAAAGTATACCACACCCGTCCGAAAAGGGCAACCGTTTCCGCGTCATTTTCCGACAATTTCTGTCCTCGCAAAGTGAAAAAGATCCTTCGTCGCTTCGCTCCTCAGGATGACATGCTGACTCCGATGTGTCATCCTGAGCGAAGCGAAGGATCTTGTATAGCAAAGGATCTTGCAAAGCGAAGGATCTTGTGAAGCGAAGGATCTTTTGAAGCAGTCAGAAGCAGCTGCGGATGGCTATTACAACGAACACGACGGTAATGATAAGACAAACGCCGACAATGATTGCGGTTCCGATATTCCCTTTCGTGTTTTTCTTTGCCAACTGTTCACTCTTTTCATCGGTCTTTTCCAATTCTTCGTTCATATCAAAGGAAGGATCCAGTTCTTTCATACGTGTAAACATTTTCCTGTGATACTGCGTTTCCATCTCTACGCCTTTTTTTGTCAACCCATATGTTTCTTTTCTTTTATCATGCATTGCAACGTTCAGCTTATATGTTTCAAAAGCACTTTTATTATCAATCCCTGCCATTTCCTCTGCAATCTCGATCAGTTTGTTGCTTTGATAATCTTCCCAAAACAGATACTCGCCTTTATCAATTCCGTATCCGTTTTTTATCGTGCAAAGAACAGTCCTTGCAAGCACGTAATAGTGTACAGTCGCTGTATTGTGGACTTTTTTCAGTTTTGCGCCGATATTCATCAGAGAAAGCGCCAATTCATGTTCTGTTTTTTCAAACATAATAACGGTATCTTCCGAATTGTCGCTCTTGTAATTGCCGTAACCGTCTTTTGTGACCGTGTATACGAATCGACTTCCTGCAAGTGCAAATATATCGGCAACCATCTGATCGACCATCGGACGCAGCTCCGCTTCCTTTGCAACGTCAAAGTTATCGTCTACGATCGAGATGCTGTTGTTGAACGATTGGAACACCGCCTCACGGCGATAGATATCGTCGCTCGTCAGCGTCGTTTTTGCCTTTGCGTACGCGCTGTAGAAGATCGCCTCGATGTTACTTGGCTCGTCCCGCTCGACGAGATCG
>JAFXVP010000067.1 GCA_017524445.1 Clostridia bacterium
AACGCTCTGGCAGATGTGCACCGAGTGCATTGTGGTCTTTCCGGACGGCGTGAACGTGCTGCCTTGGATGCTCTGCGGCACGAATGAGATCGGCGTCGCGACCGCAAAGAAAATGGAAACGGCGCGTCTGGTCGTCTGGGCACAACACGGCATCTACGGCGCGGGCAAGGACCTCGACGAGACCTTCGGACTGATCGAAACCGCAGAAAAAGCGGCGGAGATCTACTTAAAGATCGCGCATTTGCCGCTCAAACAGACGATCACCGATGAGCAGATGCACCTTCTTGAAGAACGCTTCGGCGTCAAAGCCCGGGAAGGATATCTGCCCTGAAGCAACGATTGATCAATCATACAGGAGGAAATCAAGATGAAGGTATTTATGATCGGCGGAACGGGGCTGCTTGGTTCGGAAGCAGCAAAGGAATTGATCGCAAGAGGGCATGAAGTATCGTCTCTGGCGCTGCCGCCGCTGCCCACCGGAGCGGTACTGCCTCCGGAGATGAAGCTCGAATTCGGCAACTATCTCGAAATGAGCGACAACGAACTGAAACAACACCTGAACGGCTGCGAGGGATTTGTGTTCGCGGCGGGCGTGGACGAGCGCGTGGAAGGATCCGCGCCGATCTATGATCTTTACAAAAAATACAACATCGACCCGGTCAAGCGTCTTTTGGGACTGTGTCGGGAATGCGGCGTCAAACACGTCGCGATCTGCGGTTCATATTTCTCCTATGCCGCCAAGAAATGGCCGGAAAAGAAACTCACCGAGTGGCATCCGTATATCAAAAGCCGCATCGATCAGGAGGAAGCTGCGATGGCTTTTGCCGA
Organism: Clostridia bacterium; assembly: GCA_017524445.1. Taxonomy (GTDB): domain Bacteria; phylum Bacillota; class Clostridia; order Christensenellales; family CAG-138; genus UBA3792. Next base: position 829 of record JAFXVP010000067.1, read on the forward strand.
TGATATGGACGTTGCGGTTCTGGAGCTTCCGTACATTTTCGGTACGCAGCCGGGCAGAAAGCCGGTATGGGTTTTCCTTGTCGAGAACGTGATGAAGATGAAGAAAGTGACGATGTATCCGAAGGGCGGCTCGGCGATGGTGACCGTACACCAGGTCGGGCAGGCGATCGCGGGCGCGATCGAAAGGAATCGCGGCGGCAACTGCTACCCGATCGGTTACTACAACCTGACATGGGTGGAACTGCTGAAAATCGTGCATAAATATCTCGGCTGCCCCGACAAGATGATCGTGACGATCCCGAACTGGATGTATGCGATCGGCGGCAAGGGTATTATGAAGGAGCAGAAAAAGAACGGCATTCAGGGTGGTCTTCATATGGTGAAGTTTACCGACATCATGTGCTCGAACTTATTCATCGACAAGTCCGAGGGCAGCGAGTTCCTCGGCGTGACCGACGACGATATCGATGCCGCGATCGGCGATTCGATCCTGCTTTGCAAGGACATTATCGAAAAGAAAACAGCCGTGCTCGGCATGAAGGGAGAATGACATGCAGACCGTATTCATGACCGGCGCAGGCGGCGGCATGGGCTTTGAAAGCTTCAAGGCGATGCTCCCCGACCTCGGAACGCTCTATAATCTTATCATTTTGGTACGCGACAGCGAAAAGAATCATAAGCTGTTCGCGTCGTATGAAGGCACAAAAGGACTCACGATCCGCTGGGGCGATCTTCTGAACAGGGACGACGTGCGCGCCTGCATCAAGCAATCGGATATCGTGCTGCATATTGCGGCGTTCGTATCTCCGCAGGCGGACTACTTCCCGAAGAAAGCGATGCAGAACAACTACGGTTCGACGCGGAATCTGATCGAGGCGATCCGAGCCGCAGGAAAGAATGGTACCTGCAAGTTTGTGTACATCGGGACCGTCGCGGAAACCGGCGATCGTATGCCGCCGATCCACTGGGGGCGTGTCGGCGATCCGATCAAGCCGAGCATGTTTGACTATTACGCGGTGTCCAAGGTCGCGGCGGAGCGGTACGTGATCGAAAGCGGTCTCCGTTACTGGGTCAGTCTTCGGCAGACCGGCATCATCGGTCCGGCGATGGCGAAGATCCGCGACGCGATCCAGTTCCATAACTGCCTCGACAATGTGCTGGAATATGCGTCCGACCGCGACAGCGGACGGGCGATGCGCAATCTCTGCGCCTTTGACGCGGAAGGCACGCTCGATCAATCGTTCTGGGGACATATCTACAACATCGGCGGCGGAGAGGCCTGCCGTGTCGATACGCTGACGATGTACAAGCTCATGTACGGCGAGATCGGCATCAAGAATATTGACTATGTGATCGATCCCAAGGTCAACGCCACACGCAACTTCCACGGGCAGTACTATCTCGATTCGGACAAGCTCGAAGACTATCTGCACTTCCGTTCCGACAGCATGCAGTATTTCTACGATGCGTATCTCAAAGAGCTCGGCGCGGCAAAGCCGTTCGGAAAGATCATCTGCAAGCTCCCCGGCGGGCAACGCTTGATGGGAAGCATCATCAAGAGCACGTTCAAAAAGCTTCTGAACAGTGAGCACGGACCGCAGCATTGGATCGACGCGAACATGGAGGATCACATCGACGCCTATTGGGGGAGCAAAAAGGCATGGGAAGCGCTTCCCGAAAAGGTCTCCGAAATGGAGCACTTTACCGATTGGGACACGGTCGTGCATATCGACCACGGCTACGACGAATCGAAGCCCGAAAGCGAGCTCACTTTCGAGGACATGCAGGGCGCGGCGACCTTCCGCGGCGGCAGGCTGCTTTCCGAAACGATGGAAAAAGGCGACTGGAAAACCAAGCTTCGTTTCCGCTGTGCGTTCGGTCACGAGTTCGAGGCAAGCCCGCGGCTCGTGCTGGAGGGCGGTCACTGGTGCCCCGTTTGCGAGCGCAAGAGCTGGAACTACGGCGCCCGCGCCAAGGTCGATCCGTTCTTCGCGCAGGTCTGGGACCCGCTCCACGAGCCGGACGAGCTGCGCGAGTACCCGAAGGAAGTCACGGAACTGGACGTATAACGGACGGCAGACAGGTCTGCAAAGATTTTATCTTGATATACAGGCGCTGCCGGGTGTATAATCATCCTGCAGAACAGCTTCGGGGAGACGGTTGGATGAAACGCTTGAAGGAAAAACCATGGTTCAATTACGCGGTCGCCGCATGCATCGCGGTCATTCTGTATGCCGTATTGACGCATCTTCCGGGCGTTCGGGAGGGCGTCGGGACATTCCTCGGGTATTTCAGACCGGTGATCCTCGGCTGCGTGATCGCCTATCTCATCAATCCGCTGTCAAAGCTGTATGAGCGTAGCGTGTTCCGCCGCGTCAAAACGGAGAAAACGCGGGAAGCCTTATCCACCGTTCTTGCGTTTGTGACGGTGATCCTGTTCCTCGCGCTGCTGCTGTTGATCCTGATTCCGCAGCTGATCGAAAGCGTCAGCCTGTTCGTTGCAAATCTGGACGGCTACGCGGCGACGATCAACGACATGTTCGACCGCATCGGCGTCTCCGCTTCGACGCTGAATCTGGACCATTTCATCAGCTCCTCCGAAGCGATCCTTGAGACGGTTACGGATTACATCAAGAACAACCTCAATACGATCCTTTCGATGTCGGTCAGCGCCGGAAAGGGCGTGGTGGTGTTCCTGATTGCGTTTCTGCTGTCGATCTATCTGCTCAGCGGAAAGCGCCGTTTGAAGGACGGCGGAAATCGCCTGCTCAAAGCGCTCGTCAGTGAGAGCAGATACGAGAAGATCAAGGATTTCTTCGCAAAGAGCCACAAGATCTTCAACCGCTATATCGCGTTCAATCTGCTGGACAGCCTGATCATCGGGATCGTGAACGCGCTCTTTATGACGATCCTCGGCATGCCGTACGTCGGTCTCGTGTCCTTCGTGGTCGCGGTCACCAACCTGATCCCGACCTTCGGACCGGTCATCGGCGCAGGCATCGGCGGGTTCGTGCTCGTACTGGTCAAGCCGTGGTACGCCCTCGCGTTTCTGATCTTCACGGTGGTTTTACAGTGCGTCGACGGCTATCTCATCAAGCCAAAGCTGTTCGGAGATTCCCTCGGCGTTTCGGGACTCTGGATTCTGATCGGCGTGGTGATCGGCGGCCGGATGTTCGGCATCGTCGGCATCCTCCTTGCGATCCCCGGCGTTGCGATCCTGGATATGCTGTACCGGGAATACTTCATGCCATGGCTGGAGGCAAGACGCAAATCGAAAGACGATTCACAAACCGAACACACGGAGGGGTAATTTCATACAATGCGAGCCGAAGCAACGCGCTTCGGCTCTTTTCTTGCATCACGGGACGCGATATGGTAAACTGTTGCCATCAATCGGGGCAAGGACAGCGGGAGAATGGAACAGACGGCGAATCGGATCGGGATTTATGTCTTTTCGGGCACGGGGAACACCCTAAAATGCGCAAAGGCGCTTGAAACGGCGTTGACGGAACAGGGCGCTGCGGTCCGCCTTCACGAAATCGCGGACGGATCGGAGACGGCGGCGGAGCGCGATCTTGTGCTCTGCTATCCGGTCTACGGCTTCAATATGCCGCGCATTTTGAAAACCTTCTGCCGCAATCTTGCGACAGGCGGGAACGTCTGGTTTTTGAAAACCTCCGGCGAGCCGCTGCATCTGAACGACAATTCCTCCGCACAGATGATTCGCATTCTCAAAAAGAAAGGGTACCGGATCAAGGGCGAGTTCCACTATATCATGCCCTATAATATGGTATTCCGGCATACGGACGAAACAGCGTCGCTGATGTGGAAGACCGCCGAAGAACGCATTCCCGAAGCGGCGCAAATGATTGCAGAAGGAGTGGAAACGCCGATTCGATCGCCCTTTTCGGCAAAGGCGATTTCCGCGCTCTGTCGGATCGAGCACTGGTTTTATCCGAAAAATGGACGCCTTTTCCGCGTGGATCAGATAAAATGCGTCCGCTGCATGAAATGCGTCAACAGCTGTCCGACAAAGAATATCTCCTTCGAGGACGGCAAATTCCGCTTCGGGAAAAACTGCATCGGCTGTGTCCGCTGCTCCTTCCGATGCCCGACCGAAGCGATAAGGATCGGTCTTATCGATTTCATGCGAGTCAACGGTCCGTACGATTTTACACGCGATCCGAAGGGAGCGTCCATAGGACGCTATTGTAAAAAAGCATATCGGCGCTATTTCTCCGAAAAGATCTGACGGGTTCAAATGTTTGCGAAATGCATTCCTGCCGGATGCCTGATTACGGGACACTTGGAAAGTGTCGCTTGCATCCGTTTCTATAGAGGAATGAGCGCAAGTGGGACCGTACATGTTTACCACCCCATTTTTACCTCATAATTCTGATTATGGGGTATCATTTTATGGATTATTTGGACTGTTCGGCACAAAATGAAAATGCCGGAAATGCCCTAAATATCTACGTTTTTCAGATATTCTCGAAGTTTTCCGTTCTTTCGAAGGGGGACCTACGAACCGGTAGGTCGCAGGTTCGAATCCTGCCAGGCGCGCCAAAGAAAACCCACCTTTGAGGTGGGTTTTTCTTTGGTCACATAATGGAAGATTCGAACCGAGGATCGTATACGCGGCGTAAGCCGCGTACCCGGCATTTCTTCATATGGTTTAGCAATTCAGAAGAAATGCCGTATCCTGCCAGGCGCGCCACTCGATTATTTCATCGCAGACAGTACTATCGCTTTGCATCGCCGTATCGAGTTTTGACAAAATATAAAAAGTTCGTAATTTTGTAACATAGAATTCGATTTTTTGTTGCAAATCGGAGTTATACTATTTACAATAAGAATAGCGGTATTGTTTGATTTGGATAAAGGAGGCAGATTTATGAGTACGGCGCTCGGTATTATTATGATTCTGATGGCATTGGCGTTCGGGTTCTTCGGGTATATGATCGCAATGCGCGGCAAGTATGCTTTGATCACAAACTATGTCATGGAAAAGCATGCAGGCAAGGTGGACAGCCGTTATGCGCAGCGCGTCGGCTGGATCGAGATCTTTGCCGCCGTATATTTCCTGATTTTCGGGATCCTTGCGCTTTGCATCCAGTCCAATTCGTTCGCGTGGACAGTTCTGATCATCGGGATCGTGCTGCTCGCTGCGGCCGCGCTTCTGAACCTTTTCCTCGGAAAGAAACTGTAATTTGAGACACTTTGGCACGGCGCAGGCTTCCGCGCCTTTTTTGTCGGAAAACTTCCGAAAAAAAGCTTGCAATTATCGGGATTCGATGTTACAATACCCGCGAAAAATAAATATGCCTTATCAAGAGTGACGGAGGGACGGGCCCTGTGAAGTCCGGCAACCTGCATTTGCAAGGTGCCAATTCCCGCAGCGAAAGCTGACAGATGAGATGAATGAAAGCTCATCGGCAACATGAGCTTTTTTGTTTGTCGGTAAGGCGGAAAGAGGAGAATATGAGAAAATCGTTATTTACCAGCGAATCGGTCACGATCGGGCATCCCGACAAGATCTGCGACCAGATCAGCGACGCCGTGCTTGACGCGATCCTTGCGCAGGATCCGAACGCGCGCGTAGCGTGCGAAACGTCCTGCACGACAGGTCTCGTGCTCGTGATGGGCGAGATCACCACGGAGTGCTACGTGGACATCCAGAGCATCGTCAGAAAGACCGTCTGCGACATCGGTTATAATCGCGCAAAGTTCGGCTTTGACGGCAGTACATGCGGCGTGATCGTCGCGCTTGACGCGCAGTCGGACGATATCGCTTTGGGCGTCGATCGTTCGCTCGAAAGCAAGCAGGGACTGGACGCCGATCCTTTGGACACCGGCGCGGGCGATCAGGGCATGATGTTCGGCTACGCATGCGATGAAACGCCGATTTTGATGCCGCTGCCGATCGACCTTGCGCACGCGCTGACCAGAAAGCTTACCAAGGTCCGTCAAAACGGCACGCTGACCTATCTGCGTCCGGACGGCAAAGCTCAGGTCACGGTCGAGTATGAGGACGACAAGCCCGTACACATCGATACCGTGGTCGTATCGACGCAGCACGACGAGCACGTGACGCATGAACAGCTTGAAAAGGACGTTATCGAAAACGTTATCCGCCCGGCACTGCCTGCCGCGATGTTTGACGAGAAGACCCGCGTTTTGGTGAACCCGACCGGTCGGTTCGTGATCGGCGGCCCGCAGGGCGATTCGGGGCTCACGGGACGCAAGATCATCGTCGACACGTACGGCGGATACGCCCGTCACGGCGGCGGCGCGTTCTCCGGCAAGGATCCGACGAAGGTCGACCGCAGCGCAAGCTATATGGCGCGCTATATCGCAAAGAACGTCGTTGCGGCAAAGCTTGCGCGCCGCTGCGAGCTGCAGGTCGCATATGCGATCGGCGTCGCTAAGCCGGTCTCCGTGCGTGTGGATACCTTCGGCACCGGAACGGTTTCGGACGAGCTGCTGGAAAAGGCGGTGCAGGAAGTCTTTGATTTCCGTCCGAAAGCGATCATCGAAACGCTCAATCTGCGCCGTCCGATCTATCAGCAGACGGCAAAGAACGGGCACTTCGGCAATCCGGACTTTCCGTGGGAAAAGACCGATCGCGTCGACGCGCTGCTTGCGGCTGTCGAACGGCTGAAGTAAGGATACGGTAACAGCAATGTGAAAAAGATGAATCGGAGAGGCACATTCTCTCCGATTCTTTTCTTTTCGGTCAAAGTCGGGAACTTTTGCATGCTGCTGCGCATCTAACGGATAGAATGATCATTCGAGGAAGAAAAAAGCGAGGAAGAAACATGATCTCAGACAATGCCTTTGCCCGGGAGGTACGGGAACTGACCGATACGGCTTTTGCGGTATCGTACCTCATATTGGGGAACAAAACGGATTGCGAGGACGCAATCGGTCAGGCGGTCCTTCGCACATATGAGAGCCGAGGAACACTCAAGATACAGGACAGCTTTCGCGCATGGTTTCTGCAGATTCTGCGAAACGAAGCTTACGGTATCCTGCGCAGACAACGGAGGATTCAACCGGTAGACGAGCTGCCCGAACGGAACGCTCCGGAGGAGGATACGGACGAAAGGCTGGATCTTCAGTCGGCGATCATGAAACTCGACGGAGATCAGCGCGCGGCGCTGCTCCTGCAGCAGGAGGGGTACTCCATAGAGGAAATCGGCCGCGCGTTGGATACGCCGGTAGGGACGGTCAAATCCCGCATCTATCGGGCAAAGAGCACATTAAGAACGATTTTACAGGAGAACTGATATGGAAAAGAAAAACTATAACATGCGGGATATCATCCCCGAAACGCCGAAAGAGGTTTATGACGCGGTGGAACGTGCCCTTTCTGCCTGCCGCAGCGAAAAGAAAGAAAGGGTCTCGGGCGGTCTGCGGATCCGTAAAAAACTGTTGATCCCGTTGGTAGCGGCAGCGCTGCTGCTCATCACGGGAACGGCGGTGGCGGCAGGCGTACTGCTGCGGGACAACTATTCTCCGGTCGATTATCTGGACGAACCGAAGACGGTGAGGGAGGAAAACGGGCTTACGATCCCCGACGTCGAAGCCGCCATTGCCTCCGCGGCGCCCGAAACCAAAGCATACGAGATCACCATGCTACCGGATCTGCCCGAAGCGGACATTCTGAACGGTCAGCGGCAGGCGCACGGGCAGCCCGCCTATTCGGAAGCGGATTGGGGCTGGATGCGAAGCATCCGACCCGAGGTTTCGGAGGTGCTCTACGACGGACGCAACTGCACGTTCACAGTGCGTCTGCATACGGATCACGGTACAAGCTTCGACTGGCCGCGCGAGGACGCGGGGCAGTGGGTGGAAGCGCTGGTCGACGACGCCAGCTTCCGGGAGGAAGGCGAGACGGAGACGCACGAGCTGAACGCATCCGGCGGTATCCAGTCCTTTGACGAAACGGGCGTCACGCTGGAAGGCGAGATCGAGCACGATGCGCCGTTCCCGAAGGAAGGCAGAGTGGAAGTGACCGTAGAGGTCGGTCTTCGCGACGCCAGAGTGGAAGATCTGAACCCCATCGGCGACGTGGCGGTCCTGCGCTTTACGTTCAGCTTTGACGCAGGCGCTGCGCAGGAGGCGTCAAATCCCGCGGTGACGCTTGTGCCGCTTTCCGGCAGCGCAATGCTCACGGTGGAGGATTGGAACAGCGAAGACGGTCCCGTGTTCTATAACAAACGGGTCAGTCTCGACGGAGTTGTGCTGCGGGAGGAAGCGGTCTACCGGCAGACCGGCGTCTATGTGACCTATACGGTGGAAAGCGCGCCGGATGGTTGGTCGGAGCTGTATACCAATGCGCTTCTGCATCCCAACCATTACGGCGAATCGACCGGCATGACGGTGAAATACCGCGTGGGAAGCGACGGGGAATGGACGTTCCCGGGACACGAAAGCTACGGCCCGTTCGGCAAGTTTACGTGCATCGTACCGATCTTCCCGTCGGAATATGAGCAAGTGAAGAAGGAGGGCGTGACACTATCGCTTTGGAACAGCTTCTGCGCAGCGTTCAACGGCGATCCCGTCGGCGAGGATTGGCGCTATAACATCGCGACCGGCGCCGGTGAGATACGAATGGATCCGCAGGCGCAGCCGATTGCGGAAAAAGCGCTGCCCCTGCCGTAAAGACAAAAGTCATTACAAAAGGCCTCGCGATTCGCGGGGCCTTGCCTGACTATGGAACTGATTACATTGCTTTGATCGCGTCGACGACGGATTTGAGATGCATGCCGAACGACGCCTTGACAAGGATCGTGTCGCCGTCGCACAAAAGCGAGGGGAGGACAGAAAGAAGCGCGTCGACCGAATCGTAGGCGTCGGCTTCGTCGAACGCAGCTTCTTTGGCAAGCGTGCCGACGGTCAGCATGCGGTCGATCCCGATCTGCTTTGCGTATGTGCCGATGCGGGCGTGGAACGCCGGCGCGTTTTCGCCGAGCTCCAGCATATCGCCGAAAATGCAGACCTTGCGTCCCGCTGCGGTTTTCAGCACGTCGAGTGCGGCTTCCATCGAGGTCGGGTTGCAATTATAGGTGCCGTCGATGATCGTGAAACGGTCCGTGCGAATGATGTCGGATCGCCCCGCGCCGGGCTGAAACGCCGATAAAGCGGTGAGAGCGGCGTCGTCCGGAACGTGCAGAAGATGCGCGGCGGTCAGCGCCGCAAGCGCGTTCAGTACCATATGCTTTCCGGCGACGGAAAGCCGGACGGGAAGGCGCTTGCCGAACAGCTCGGCAGTAAAGGAAACGCCGGAAAGCCCGTCTTCCAACAGATCGACGGCGCGAACGTCGACGCCCTCGGAAAGACCGTACGTGATCGCGTTCGGTATGGTCCGTAAATAATCGTCATCACCGTTTGCAACGACCGTTCCGCCGGGACGCATATGCTTGAGCATTTCGGTCTTGCCGCGGAAGATGCCCTCCCGCGAGCCGAAAAACTCGATGTGCGCTTCGCCGATATTTGTAAAGAGACAGATCGAAGGCTCGGCGACACGCGCGATCGCGTCGATCTCGCCGAAATGGTTCGTCCCGAGCTCCATGACGGAGACCTCGTCCGCATCGGAGATCTGCAGAACGGTCGTCGGAACACCGGTCTGATTGTTGAGATTCCCGACGGTCGCGTGGGTGCGAAGCGTGGTTTCAAGGACCGCTTTCACCATTTCCTTGGTGGTGGTTTTTCCGACGCTGCCGGTGATGCACACGACCGGAAGGTCAAAGCGCTCGCGGTGCATCTTTGCGATGTTCTGATAGGCGAGGACGGTGTTCTCAACGCGGATATGCGGATACGGTACGTCGGTATCGGAAATGCTCAATACCGCGCCTTTTTCCATGGCGTCCGGAATGAAACGGTGTCCGTCGAACGTGCCGCCGCGGATCGCGACGTACGCCATGCCGGGCAGCAGCGTGCGGGTGTCGATGGTGAGCCCGTCTACGACGGGATCGCCGAAATCCGACGGCGCGTACAGCGTTCCGCCGGTCGCTTCGAGCAATTCTTTGATGGTAAACCGTGCAGCCATATCATTTACGGAGTGACAGCGAAATGATCGCGTCACAGAGCTGTTCATAGGAGTAACCGACGACCGCCGCTTCCTGCGGGAGCAGGGAGGTCGGCGTCATGCCGGGCAGCGTGTTCGCTTCGAGACAGTACGCGTCGCCGTGTTCGGTGAGAAGGAAGTCGATGCGTCCGTACACGGAAAGCCCGAGAAGCCGGAACACGTCAAGCGCGATCTTCTGGATACGCTCGGTGGTCTCGGCGTCGATCTCGGCGGGTGTGACTTCGCGTGAAGCGCCTGCCTGATATTTGTTTTTGTAGTCGTAAAAGCCGTGCAGCGGGATGATCTCGATGGGCGGCAGCGCGACATCTCCGAGCACGCCGCAGGACAGCTCGCGTCCCTTGACGTATTCCTCGACGAGGATCGTATTCTCCATGGAGAACGCAAGCTTCAGCGCGTCGTAGAGATCGCGGCGTTCGCGCACGATCGAAACGCCGATCGACGAGCCGCCGTTGCAGGGTTTCACGACGCAAGGGATGGGCAGGGAATCCGGATCGAACGGATCGCCGGCTTTCAGAAGCTGTCCCTTCGGGGTCAGAATGCCGGCAGATTCAAACATTTGCTTGCTGATCCACTTATCCATAGCGTTGCGGCAGCCTTCCGCACCGGAGCCGGTATAGCGGATCCCATGCGCGTCAAAGAACGCCTGCAGCTTGCCGTTTTCGCCGCAGTCGCCGTGCAGCGCCATATAGACGATATCCGCCTGTTCGCAAAGCTCAGGCACGTTGAGCCCGATATAGTCGTTGAATCCCGCCTTGCGCGACTGACGCAGCGCGTCGAGATCCGGTTCGGCTTCCGCAACGCGGAACGGCGAAAGCGGCTTTGCCTGCGCAAAAAGATCGGTCTTGCCGTCCCATTCGGGCAGACCGAAAAACAGATCGACCAGGATCGCCTGATGACCCAGAGAAAGCAATGCGTTTGCGGCCATCGTTCCGCTCGAAAACGAGACGTCACGTTCGGGGGAAAGTCCGCCTGCCAAGACTACGATTTTCATACTCATACCTCGCTAACATATTCTTATATCACATTTTTCGGACTATGACAACAGATTCTTGTTTTTACAAACAAAAATCGTCCCGATCCGCGTAAGCTGTATCGGATGCGCCGTAAAATAAACGTACGGCGCACCGGAAAGGCGGCATATGAAACGCATTCTGTCTCTGCTTCTGATCGTCATGATCCTGTGCGGCACACCCGGCTGCAAACGCACTGTACCGGTCCCGGAAGGCACGTATCACACGGAGCTTTCGTTTTGCGAAATAACCGATTCCGGCATCACCGCCGCTCTTGAGATCGCGCGGGCAAACGAACTGCTGTTCCGCATCGAGCGCGGCGAGATCTCCGGCAAGCACGCGCAGGAGACGCTCGAAGCGAGAACGGAAGCGCTCAAAGCTCTGCAGACCGACGCGGCGATCGCGTACGTCCGGTACTGCATGGACGTGACGAACGATGCGAACCGGCAGAAATATGATACGCTTTCGATACAGACCGAGTCGCTTGCCTGCATCCTGACCGACGCGGCGCTGCGGCTTTCGGAGGATCCGGCGCTGAAGGACGTGTACGATGCGGAGACCGTTGAAAAGCTTATGTATGAGAATGCGCTTTCGAACGAAACGGTGCTGCCGCTTCTGGAGCGGGAGCGTGCGCTTGTCGGCGCGTATGAAGCGCTGTCAGAGGAGCTTTCGGTCGAATATAAAGGCAGAGCATGGACGGGGGACAAGATCCTGTCCGATCCGTCTTTGGATGCGGAGGACTTCGAGACGCTGTATGAGGCGTATCTGGATCTGTTTCACGGCAAAGCCGGTGAGATCTTTCTGGAACTGATCCGTCTGCGCAGGGAGATCGCGGAAACGCTCGGGTATGATTCCTGTGCGGATTACCGGTATGCGTGTTACGGACGCGCGTATTCGCCGAAGGATGCGGCGCTGCTTTCGGAACGCGTTCGAAAGGAGATCGTACCGCTTTTTACGGAGATGCGGGACGATTTTTACCGCGACGCCGGAGGGCTGTACGGTGCGGCTTTCGGACAGACGCAGACGATGGAGCGGATCGGAGCAGCGATTGTATCGATGCTGCCGGAATTGAGTGAACCGTGGGATTACATGATTTCACATCAAATGTACGATCTCGGCACGGATTTCAGGCGTATGCCGGGAAGCTTTACGACATATTTTGCGGCGTACGGCACGCCGTTTCTGTTCGGCGACTGGACGGGCGGATTTGACGCGATCCCGACGGTCATTCATGAATTCGCACACTTTGCGTCATTTTACCTGAACGGAAACGTGAAGGGAGAGGAAAACTCGCTTGAACTTGCCGAAATTGATGCGCAGGGTCTTGAACTATTGACCGTTTTGCGGTATGATACACTATATGGCGATTTGTGCCGAGAAGCGGAAACGGCCGAATTGTTTTACGCGCTGTATACGCTGATCGACGGCTGCATGGAGGATGCGTTTCAGCAGTTTGCGTACGGACTTAAGGAGCCGGACCTTGCAACGCTCGACGCCGAGTATGACCGGCTGTGCAGGGCGTACGGACTGGATGCGCTCGGAACGGAAGGCCGTTCCTGGACGCAGATCGCGCATACGTTTCAGGCGCCGTTTTATTACGTCAGCTATGCGACGGGCATGACAGCCGCGCTGGAGCTGTATCTTCTGGAAAAGAAAGACCCGACTGCCGCCAAAGCCGCGTATCTGAGATTTCTGACGCGCGGCAAATGTGCAGATTATATCGAGACGATGACTGCCGCAGGATTGCACGATCCATTTGCGGCGGATACGATCGGCGAGATCGCGCACGGTTTGGGGAACGTGCGTCGAAACAGACAGGAAGAATGAGGAAGGGATTCAACACATGAAGAGACTTGGGTGCTTTTTGCTTGCGCTTTTGATGATTTGTCTGCATATATCGACCGCTGCCGGCGAAAACGGCTTTACCGTTTCGTATGCGATCCCGGGCGGACAGCCGGAAAGTCGGCTGACGGACGCGGACGTGATGACGCGTCTGACGCTGAACCGGTGGCAGAAGCTTACACTGACAATGTCAAATGCGGGAGAAGGACGCAAGCTCTATCTTGAATGGTTCTCGCTCCCGACAGACGCAGTGATCGAGCAATTCGACACAAAGAACGCGCTGCTGAACACAGTTTCCTTTGCCTCTCCGGACCGGTATGCGGAGGAGATCCAGATCGACCCCGCATGCGTGAAAATCACATTGTCGGCACAAGGCGCCGAATGCACCGTCTCAACGTTCTATGTATCGGATCAGGCGCCGGGACCCGATCGCGGATGGCTTTCCGAAACGCCGGAGGCCTGCGATATTCTTGTGATCGCGCCGACGCCTGCCGACGTTATGGAGGTTTTCGGACCGACCATTGTCAAATATGCGTCGGGGCTGAACGTTTCGGTCGGCGTGCTCTGCATGACGGTCGACTACCGCTACCGCCTCGCTGAGCTTCAGCGCGCGTTTACGGAGCTTGGGATCGAGAATGCGCCGATCGCCCTCGGGATCGTCGACAACAATTACAGCGAGTATCCGGAAACAAAAATAGCCGCTGACAGAAAAGCACAGATCAAGGAAGTCAAAAAGTGCTGGGAGACAAACAACTCCGTACCGAAGCTCAGGGAGAAGATCGAACGGCTGCGGCCGAAAATGATCCTGACCGTGGACCAATCCGACCGGGATCTGCGCGCGGCGGAAACGTATTCGCTCGTGACCGCGGCGCTGCAGGAAGGATCTTCCGTTCAAAAGCTGTACGTTGCATCGGACCTCGGTACAACCAGGATCGACTGCACGGAACCGATGCCAGCGCTCGGCGGACGTACGGCGCACAAAGCGGCGTCCGAAGCGTATCGGCTGATGGATTCCCGCGGCATGTATCGGATACAGCTCGATGAGACGCCCGCGTACCGACTGGAGAAACAGACGGTAGGCAGCGATTCCGAAGGCAACGATCTTCTCGAACATATTCCGGTCGCATCTTTGATCTCCTACAATGAACCGACCCCCGCGCCGACCGAAGCGCCGACGCCGGAGCCGACCGAAGCGCCGACGCCGGAGCCGATCCCGGAGACAACGGAAGCGGACAATAAACCGTCTTCCGACGTGTTTGTGATCATAGAAGAGGAAGAATTGACGCCGGAGCCGACGAGCGCGCCGGTACAGACTGCGGCGGCACAGCAGAGCCAATCTGCGAATAAGAGCGGATGGTTCTCCTGCCGCGGCGGAAACGATTCGCAGGTCAGCGTAGAGATCGAAGCAACGCCGACGCCTGCCCCGGAAGCGACAGCCGCACCGACG
>JAFXVP010000068.1 GCA_017524445.1 Clostridia bacterium
GAGCGCAACGTTGCGAATATTCATAAAAGCTCCTCTTTCTTTCGGATTGTCTGTTTTTCAAAAATCGAACCGAAATATTATACATCGGAGATCAACATAATGCAAGTTTTTTCGAAGCAAAAACACACAAAAAAGCACCCGAAGGCGCTTATATCGTGTTCTGTCAGTTCAGCCCGACCACGTTTCGCAGGATCGCAGCCGCGTCTGAGGCGTTCACCGTGCCGTCGCCCGAATAATCCGCCGCAAGCAGGCCTGCCCCCGGAACGCCCTGCAGATTCACGAGGAACCGCAGGAGCAGCGCCGCGTCGGCCGCGGTCACCGAGCCGGAGCCGTTGACGTCGCCCATGAGGACCGTCGGCGTTTCGACGCCGAGCGTGATATAGTTCTTCCAGATGAACGCGCCCTGCCCCGTCGCGCGGTCCATGATATAGTACCAGTTCTTCGACTGATAGTAGACGTAGACCTTGTCGCCCTTGTTCAGCGGCCAATATTTTCCGAAATTCGTGGACGGACCTTTCCGGAGATTCGAATCATCGGCGTTGCAGAAGCCCTCCCAATGCGGCTGCGGGCTGCGCTCGTAATAGCTGACGTAATCGCCGTGCACGTAGCCGGTCTTTCCGCTTGTTTCGTCATACACCTGCAGCCAGTCGCCGCTTTCGGATAGCACGCCGAGGATCGCGCCGAGCTTCAGTTCCTTGATCACCGCGTAGGAGGTCGAAGGTCCCGACCGAAGATTCAGGGAGGTCGACGTGACGATCACGTCGTATTCGATCGGTCCCGGAGGCGGCGCCGGCGTCGGCGTCGCGGTGGGCTGCGGCGTTGCGGTGGGCTGCGGCGTGGGGGTCGGTTTCGGCGTAGCGGCAGGCGTCGCTGTCGGCTGCGGATCGTCGCCTTCCTCATAGGTAAAGTTAAAGTCCGCCGTCGATTCGATCGCTCTGCCGTTCTCATCGTACAGCGTCGCGCCGCGATAGTAGAATTTCAGCACGTCCACGTAGGAGTAGCCCTTCTTCACCATCTGCCCCGCGCCGCGGTGCGAAAGCCCCGCGCGGTGTCCGCGGTTCACGCCCCACACGAGCTTCCATTCGTTCTTTTGCGTGCGCACGACAAAGCAGATCGCGCCGGCAGCGTCGGGTACGACGGCAGTTTTGACCTCGTCCGGCGTGCAGAAAAAGCTGACCTGCTTCTGTTTCCCCGCGCTGTCCCTGACCGTCAGCTTCCAGTCGTACCGCTTCTCGGGCGCAAGCGTGCTCGGGTAACGCGCGGTTCCGGAAGGATTGCTCGGATCGTAGACGCCGGTGATCGCGTCGACCGAAACGATCTCCTTTGCGCCGGTCTGTTTAAGAAGAAACGCATAGAGCTTCTCGTTCATGTTTTTCGGCGCCGTTCCGTCGATCGTCAATACGACGTTTCTGACCGTGCCCAAAAGGTCGAAGGGATCGTAGCCGAACCAGTACGCGCCTTCGTTTGCCGTGCCGCCCCAGCGAATGCGCGGCGTGATTGCCTGTCCGCCGTTCGCGGTGCTGTAATAGGTTTTGACGGTCTTTCCGTTATATCGAAGCGTCTGCGTCCATACCGCGTCGACCGCGGCGATCGTGTTCTTGTCCTCCGCCACGAAGCCGTAATAGAGCTGCGAGGTCGTGGTGTCGTAGACATCGAAATACTTGCTCTTTCTCGCCTCGACCTCCGCAAGCGCAAATCCCTTCGCGCAGATCGTTTCCGTCTTCAGAAAGTCGGGCTTCGAGGAATCCGAAAGCTCCCCGCTGACGACGCCGTAGAGGTACCGATGCATATCCACGTAATTCAGAAGCCTTAGCGCCCCGCCGTCGTTATAGAACACGAAGTCGCCGTAATACTTGCGCGTGCCGTGTTTGGGATTATCAAATGTCAGGATCGTAGCGGCGTCCGTACCGACCCTCTCAAGCCGTACGGATGTGTCCGAGGTTTTCAGCGTGCCCGCGGATGAATGCGAAACCGTGATCGTCCCGTTTTTGATCTTTGCGGTCACCGTTCCGCCGTTTACGGTCTTGCTGCCGACGGCATACTTGCCCGAAAGCTTCACCGTGAGCGTATCCGCGCCGTTGGTGGACAGGAGCACGCGCACGGTCGTTTCATCCTCCGCCGCCTTTGCGGGTTGTATCACGATCGGAAGCATGAACAGGCAAAGTAAAAGACAAATCACCCGTTTCATAAGCGCGCCTCCTTCCCCTCGGTTCTGTACGGTTCCGTTATATCACAGTCTGACAAAAAAACAAACGTCTTTCGGCGTTTGTTGAAACAATGTTTACAAGGATGACGAATCTATGTTGCAAATTTGGAAAATTCAGGAAACCGGGGCGTAGATCCGTATGATCGCTTCCGCCGCTTTCCGTCCGTCGACCGCCGCGCTTACGATGCCGCCGGCGTATCCCGCGCCCTCGCCGACCGGGTACAGTCCTTTGTGCGAAACGGACTCCATCGTTTCGTCGCGCAGGATCCGGAGCGGCGACGACGTGCGGCTTTCCACCGCCGTCAGCACCGCGTCCTCCATGTCGTACCCTTTCAGCTGTTTTCCGAACGCTTTGAGCCCGTCGCGGATCCCTGTGGAAACGAAATCCGGCAGGCAGTCCGAAAGCCGCGTATACCGCACGCCCGGTCGATACGTCGGTTCGACCGAACGCGAGGGTTTGGACTGCTCGTTCCGCAGAAACGCACCGACCGTGGAAGCAGGCGCCGTACCGTCCGCGCCGCCGAGAAGGAACGCGTCGCGTTCGAGCTTGTCAAGATACCGAAGCCCGTCCCTCGGGTGCGTTCCGAAATCCTCCGGCGTGATCTGCACGACGACCGCCGCGTTTGCGTTCTTGCCGTCGCGCGCGAAGTTACTCATGCCGTTGACAACCACCTGTTCGTTCCCGCTTGCGCTCGCCACGACCTGACCGCCGGGGCACATGCAGAACGTATAGACGCCGCGCTCGCCGCTTTTCGCGGTCAGCCGGTATTCCGCCGCCCCGAGCCTCGGATGGTCTGCCATCGGTCCGTACTGGCTTGCGTTGATCAGACTTTGCGGATGCTCGGCGCGCACGCCGATCGCAAATGCCTTCGGCGCCATCGCGACGCCCATATCAAACAGCATCCGCGCCGTATCCCGCGCGCCGTGCCCGATCGCGAGCAGCAGCGCCGCGCAGGGCTCCCAAACCGTGCGGTCGCCTTCGCGCACGCAGACCGCCGTGATCCTTCCGTCCGTCATGCGGATATCCGTAAGCTTTGCGGAGAAGCGCACTTCCCCGCCCGCCGCTTCGATCCTTTTTCTGAGATTGCCGACCACCGTGCGCAGCCGGTCCGTGCCGATATGCGGCTTCGCAAGATACGCGATCTCCTCCGGCGCGCCGCACGCGATCATGTCTTTGAGAATCCCGTCGATGCGCGGATCGCGAATGCGCGTCGTGAGCTTGCCGTCCGAAAACGTCCCCGCACCGCCCTCGCCGAACGCGACGTTGCTGTCCGGATCCGGGTTCTGTATGCGTCCGGACCAGTACGTTTCCACGTCCTTCACACGCTCTTCGATCGGTCGGCCGCGCTCGATCACAAGCGGGCGATAGCCGTTTTCCGCAAGCGTCAGCGCGGCGAACAGCCCCGCGGGGCCGAGTCCCGTGACGATGATCTGCCCTTCCGGCTGCTTCGTGCCGAAGGTAATGTGCTCCGGTTCAAGTTCGCCGACAAGCTCCGCCTTGATCTTCGGATCGTTCAGTACGCGCTTTGCCGCTGCGTCGGTCAGCGTGAGCTCCGCGTGGATGCAGTGAAAGATATCCTGCTTTTTACGCGCATCGAGCGCCTGTCGGACGATGCGCACGCGAACGAGCGCGTCCTTCGGAATGCCGAGCTTTTTACAGCACGAAGCGGCGAACGATTCGTCCGTCGCATCGAGCTCTTTTCTTAAATTCTGCAGATAAACGGTTTTCATGCCGTTCGGTTTATCCCTCCGGTTCTTCGACCCGGATCTCCTCCAGAACGACCTTGACGGTCTTTGTTACCAGTTCGATCTGATACTGCTTTCCGTCCTGCGCGGTCAGCAGGATCCGGATCACCGGGTCGCCGCCGCTCTCCGGCTCCGTGAGGAGATAGTTCTGCACGTACAGATCCACGCCGTTCCAGCGGATCGTGAACGGGATCTCGTGCGTTCCCTGTCCGTAGTGATGCAGATCGACGCTTGCCGAAAGCCATGCCGGATCGAACGCGGCCATTGCGTCTGACAAACCCGACACCTTGATTCCGATCGTCTCGGGCCGATCCTTTACCTCGATCCCTTCGTCCGGATCGCCGTATTCGATCGCGATGTCGTATTCCTTCTCAGCAGCCGCAAGCTTCCAGATCTCCATTCTGATCAGCGTCGACTTCTGTTCGCACGTAATGCCGGAGGGAATGTCGAGATCGACCTTCATGGTGACTCTGTCCCGCGTAAGATTCAGATCCAGCAAGGTCGAATCGGTATTGGCGTTCAGGTCCTGTTCGCGGATGACCTTCAGCTCGTCGCCGTTGTCCGTGGACTTCAGATCGAGCAGGATCATTTCGGTGCTGATCTCGCTGATCTTTGCCAGGTCCTTGGCGGAACCGTAAATGCGCACCGTTTTGGGAAGCGTACCGTCCGCGAACGTGCAGAGATAATTATATACGTCCGTATCGATCACGTCCTCGCCGGAGAGATCGATCTTCACCGGGACTTCCTTATACCGTTTGATCTCGATCCCCTCCACCGTCACCTCAACGTCCTTTGTCGCATCGGTGTTCAGGATCTGATCCGCTTCGTTCCGGAAGACGACGGGCAGCGTTCTCGAAAAGGTGTCCGGCGCCTGCGCGAGCTCCGAATCTGTGAATTTGCTGAGATCCAGCTCCACCTCCGCGCTGGAGATCTCGTCGATCTCCGCTTTTCTGCCGAAGACCGATTTTAAGGAGACCGTTTTCGTCAGCGTGTACTCAAAGCCCTCCGTCGTTCCGTCGAGGTTCTCCGTCACCGGAAAATCGCCGGTCGTTTTGACCTTGACCGATCGGAAATCCTTGCTCGAAACCCGCGCGATATGCAGGGTGATCTCGTTATTCGAGATCTTCTTTTCCTCGCAGTAGCTCGGGATCTCGATGGCGCTGACCTTCAGCGGGACGTCCATTTCGTCCGGATCCTGATTGCTGGTCGAGATGCCGGAAAGGTCTACGCCGTATCTGACGTTGTTGTTGCTGATCCTGCTGTGATTGTCGATCGTCGCATCAAGATTCACGTCGATCGTCGGTATTTTATAATCCTCGTCCTTGACCACGATCCAGCCGTTTTCGATCAGCTCATCCTCATTCAGAAGCTCGACCTCGATCCCGTACAGCTTCTTGACGTAGATCGGCTTGACCTCCGAAAGCACGTAGCCCCAAAGCAGAAGCGCAAACACCAGCGCGATGATCTTCAGCGGGATATTCTTTGTAAAAACATTTTTCAGAAACTGTCCGACAGCGGAGAAAAACTTTTGCCGTTTCGTCATATCATACCTCCGCCGCCTTTTTCTTTTTCTTCCACGGAAGCACGAAGCCCTGATCCTGGATCAGCAGCCCTTCGAGCGTGTTCGCGAGCGCTTTTTCATCGAGATAGCGGATCAGCTTGCCGTCTTTTGCAACGGAGATCGCGCCGGTTTCCTCGGAAACGACGATGACCACGCAGTCCGCCGCGGAGGAAACCCCGAGCGCCGCGCGATGGCGGGTGCCGAGCTCGCGTGAGACCTTCGTATCGTCGGACAGCGGAAGAAGACAGCTTGCGGCGACCACGGTCATGCCGCGGATCACGACCGCGCCGTCATGCAAAGGCGTGTTCGGCTCGAAAATATTCTCAACGAGCGCGCCGGACAGCTCCGCGTTCAGCGGAATGCCCGTCGCGGCGATATCGCCGAGACCGGAACGCCGTTCAAACACGAGCAGCGCGCCGACGCGGCGCTTGGACATATGCATGATCGAGCGCTTTACGTCCTGAATGAGGCGACGCGCTTCGGTCTCGTCGTCCGCGCCGAGCAGCCGGGTCAGGCGGTTCGTGCCGATCCTGCTCAGCATGTGCCGGATCTCCGGTGTAAAAAGGATGAACAGAATGATGAAGATCGAGCCGCTTGCCAGCGTGCTGTTCAGCACCCAGTAGATCGTCCACAGATTCAGTACGCGCGCCAAAACGGAGAGCAGGAACAGAAGCCCGATCCCCTTCATGACCTGATATGCGCGCGTCTCCTTCGTCCACTCCAGAATCTTATACAGGAAGATGGCTATGATCAGCACGTCAAAGATGAAGCTTGCGAGGCCGCTGGGCGTCGTAAGCGCGCCGATAATGGTATGGAAAATGGTTTCCAGATCCAACTTCCCGATCACCTCTCTTTCAAACTTGCCGCTTAAGCGTACCAAAATACTTCGACGAACATATTATACCATCAATGTGTCATAATTGTCACGCAATTATTACAAATTCCCGCGAATTTGTTCCGCGTTTTTCATCAGGGCTGCGTACACCGCTGCCGTCAGGCAAAAAACTGCCGCCGCGATCGCGGACGTAAGCCATCGAAGCCCGAAAATCAGCGCGGGCAGCACGGAGATCGCGGCAAGTCCCATCCCGATCAGCACCATAACGAGTACCGCGCCGCTTTGTTTGACCACCTCGGTATCCGATCTCCAGTCAAGCCGCGGCATTTTTGCGTTCACATACAGTCCGAACACCGTGGAAAACAGCATCGCGGCGATCGACATAGTAACGACGCCGAGCACGTCGACCGCATTCATCATGCTGCGGTATGCGATCGAAAGCAGCGTGATCGCAAGCAGAAGCGACGGTCCCACAAGAACCAGGTTCATCAAAAGCTTTGCCGAAAGCCATTTCTTTGCGGATATCGGCAGCGTTTTCGCGATCCATATCTGCTTTCCCTCCATCGAGATCGCGCAGGAGGTCGTCGGTGAGATCGTTGCGCAGAAGATCAGCATCCCCGTGATCACGATCGGCGCGATCCCTGTCACCGGTACCGCTTGCAGGAACGGAATGACTTTTTCAGACAACGCCGCGCCGGCGACGCCGATCACGGCGATCAGTACCGAGCCGATGATCGTATTGACGACCCACGCCGTGCTGCCGAAAAAACGCTTCCGTTCGATCCTGAACAATGCTTTCAGCGTGCCGCTGCGTCTGAGCGCGCCGAGCCGGTAGTTCTTCACGTGATACCCCGCCGTGAGCCGGTCGTGCAGCCAAAGGAACGTGCGATCAAGGATCAGCACGAACAGCGCGCACAGCAGCGCAGAGCCCACGGAAAACAACAGGGCAAGCAGCGGATCGCCCGTGACCCCCTTCGCAAACCACCGCGCGGGCGGATAGATTCGCGAAACGGCGGAAACCGCCTTTTCCGGTGCGGCGATAAACCTGCTGCTGAACTGCGGGAACAGATACGCGAAAACGACGAACCCTAAAAGCAGGATCATCTTGATCGCGGAGGTAACGCCCTTTTTATACTTGCTCTTTGCGAACGCTGCGGAAAGCAGCAGGTCCGCGCCGCTTCCGACCACGACCGGAACAACGGGCAGCAGCAGGAGCGCGACGAGAAACACGGGCCAGAACCACCACGCAGGACTGCACACGATCGTGTACACCACGCCGCACGGTAAAAGATACGCGGCGCAGTACAGCGCCTCCACGGAATACAGTGCAAAGAACCGCGCAAGCACGATCAAAGAGATCGGGATCGGCATGCCCATGAGCGTATCGAAATCCGCAAAGCTGGACAGCGTCGCCCCGCCCTGTGCGAACGCCATCGCGAGCGCGAACAGGCTTGCCATTGTTGCGATCATCAGAAACGGCGCTGTGGGGTCGACGCCGGCTTTGAGCATCTGATACGAGGTCGTACCGGACATACCTCCGTAAGTCACTACGATGAGACCGATCGCGACGACGCCCATAACGGCGTTTTTTCGTTCTCTGCTATCTTTGGAATGCCGCATCACGGACACGCGGAAGATGCTGTCCAGATACAGCTTTACGAGTGTTCGGAACGCCTTCATTTGTCCGTCAGCTCCAGAAACAGTTCTTCCAGCGACTGATCTCCGCGCACCTCGTCCATAAGGCCTGCGGCGATCAGCTTTCCGTTTTTGATGATCGCGATCTTATTGCAGAGCTTTTCCGCAACCTCGAGCACGTGCGTACTGAAAAAGATCGCGCTGCCGCTTTCCACCAACTCGTGCATGATGCCCTTCAGCGTGTGCGACGCCTTCGGATCGAGCCCGACGAACGGCTCGTCGAGCATCAGAAGCTTCGGCTGCTGAACGAGCGCGCCGATCAAAGCGAGCTTCTGGCACATGCCGTGCGAATACGAGCCGACAAGATCGCCGAGCTTGGATTCGATCTCAAACGCCGCTGCGTATTTCTGAATGCGCTCGCGCCGCGTCTCCTCGTCGATGCCGTAGATGTCGCAGAGAAAATTCAAGTATCCCTCGCCGGTCAGAAACGTATAGAGGTCCGGGTTGTCCGGGATGTAGCGCATGATGCGCTTCGCCGCCATCGGATCCTTTCGGATATCGATCCCGTCGACGAAGATCTCACCCTCGTCGAACGGCAGAATGCCCGAAATGCATTTGAGCGTGGTCGTCTTGCCCGCACCGTTGTGTCCGATAAAGCCGTAGATATCGCCCGCCTCGACCGAAAGCGAAAGCCCGTCAACCGCGCGCGGTCCGCTGCCGTAGGATTTCACGAGATTTCTGATCTCAAGCATGGTTGTTCCTCGCTGTCTCATTCATTTTCAAAAAATGCGCCGTATGTTTCCGTCAGATACGCCAGCAGGTCCCGGTAAAGCTCCGGATAGGACTTGCCGTACAGCTCCTCCAACGACGTTTGATTCAGGTATCCCGTGACGACGGTTTCCACGCCGTAAGTATCCACCAGGTACCGGAACAAAACGTATGCTTCCGGATAACTCAATGCGTTTGCGTCCGTTTCTTTGCTGCCGGCACGTCGTCCGTAAACCTCCGCGATGGATACGGGCTGAAGCAGAGCCTCCTCAGACAGCAGGGACATGACCCCGTACGTATAATAGATGGCGGGTCCGAAGCGGATCTCTTCCTTTGACGCGGGATCCTTTGCCTTGCAATTCAGATAGACGTTCCAGAAAGTCTCATAGAACGCCCGCGGCGCTTCATGCGAATCCTTCATCAGATCGTCCACGCCGGCATATTCCTTCCTCGGGTCGATGTCCTGCAGGACCGACTCCGACCAATACTCCGCCACCGCCTCCATTTGCCACGTAAAGTCAATATTCTTCAGTTCCGTCCATAAAAGCGTATGCGTCAGTTCATGCCATGAGGAAGTCCAGTCCCTGATATAAATGCGTTTCGGCTGCGCCAAATTGCTGCTTTCCCGTCCCGGTTTGAACAGGTAGATCTCGATCGGCTCCTCAAAACGTGCCGCTGCCATTTCGCCCACTGCCGGCACATCTTCCCGCATGTGCGCGATCAGCAGGTCCGCGCCGTAATAGAAGATGCACACAAAGCAGTACAGCTTGTCCGCGGTTTTGAATTGCGCGCCTTCCTCCACCCGGAACACCTTGTTGCCGATTTGCATGGTCACAAGGTATCTGCTGTCGCTTTCCGCCGTCATCGATGCGGCATATGCGCTGCCTGCAATCAAAGCCGGCGGTTCGATCCCAAGATGCGCCGCCCATGCGGGAAGGATCTCCGCGGTATCCGCAATACTGCGGAATGCGTCGAATCCGTCGGTTTCCAGAATAAACGCGGTCATGCTTGCCGCCGTCTTCCGTGCAGCGGCGATCGTTTCCGCATCCGATACCGTGGGAATATAGAACACCGCCGCGCAGGACGCAACATTTGCGTGCGCTTTATTGCCGTAGTAGTCTGCAAGACCGCTTTCGTCCGGATTGCCGAACACGACTGTTGACAGTCCGATCTGTTTCCATGCAAGCGGAAGGTCAAAACATGCGCCGATCAGCGCTTCCCGGTACGCGCCGGTCTCCATGTCGTCCATGGTGCAGAACAGATGATCGCCGACCAGCACCGGGCGGTTCTGCAGCATGCGCTTTGCGATATAGACCGTGATCTTCCGGGGTGTTACACCGGTATATTCGCCGAGCCGGAGAACATCTGCCGCGAGCGTCTTTGCAAACGTGCGCAGCGTTTCGTCGCTGTACTCCCGGTTATCCTCGAGATGGACCGTGATCAGCGCGGTATCAAGCACATGCGTATTGAATCTTGCGGTGTACTCGTCCTCCCAGTCGTGTTTGCTGTCCGCAATCTCCGCCGCGTCGATCGCATCGAACGGATCGATCGGTTCCGGCTCCGGCGTCGGTTCTGCGGTCGCTTCCGCCGTCGGTTCAGAAGTCGTTTCATTAAGGGGCTGTGCCGTCGGCGCGGGCACCGTCTCCGCGGTCGGGTCTGCCGCCGGTGTTTTTACGCAGCCGAGTACCGTGCCGGCAAGCAGCAGGCACGCAAGCAACCCAATCAAAATTCCTTTCATGTACGGCCTTTCTCCTTATTCTTCTTCCTTGATCGTATCACAGAACGCATTCCCGGCGAAAGACACATCAAGGGGAATGACAGCGGGTATTTTCGCAGAATCTGCGAGATAACGCGGTGTCTATTCCTCTTCCTTCTCGCGGTACAGGACGAGCTTTCTGCCGATGCATTGAATGACCTCGGCGCCCGTCGCCTCCGCAAGCTGTTCAGCCGCTTCCTTCGCGGAAAGCTCGCTCGTTTCGAGCACGGAAAGCTTGATGAGCTCGCGCTTTTTCAGCGCCGCGTCGACCGCCTCAATCAGCGGTTCGGTGATGTTGTCCTTGCCGATCTGAAAGATCGCGGTAAGGGTATTTGCCTGTTTGCGGAGTTCCGCACGTGCTTTTCCTGTCATGGTATATCTCCTTTAATCCGTAAAATCAAATTCCCATTCGCCGAGACGAATCGTGTCGCCGTCCTTCGCTCCCATCTCGCGAAGCGCCTGTATGATGCCCGTCTTGATCAGAAGCTGCTGGAAGCGGCGCATCGAAACGTCGTCCTCCGGGTCGGTCGTATCGAGAATGCGCTCGACGTCACCGCCCTCGACCACGAATACGCCCGCGTCGTTGCGGTGCACCGTGAAGCCCTTTTCGTACTGCGCGCCGACGAGCAGGTCCGTCTCGTCGTAGACCCGCACCGGCGGGACCGCGTCAAGCATCTTTACAATGCAGTCGAGCATCGGTCCGAAGCCCTCGGTCGTCGCCGCGGACACCGCGAACACCGGAACGCCTTCGAGCTCCGGCGCCGCCTTGATGCGCTCGAAGTTCTCTTCCGCGCCGGGAATGTCCATCTTGTTGCAGGCGACGATCTGCGGCAGCGCAGCAAGCGCGTCGGAAAATTTCGAAAGCTCCGCGTTGATCTTTTCGTAATCGTCCAGCGGGTCGCGCATCTCGCTTCCCGAAGCGTCCAGCACATGCACGAGGATGCGCGTGCGCTCGATGTGCCGCAGAAAGTCGTGACCGAGCCCCGCGCCCTCCGCCGCGCCCTCGATCAGTCCGGGGATATCCGCCATGACGAACGAACGGTCGTAGCGCGTCGCCACGCCGAGGTTCGGCGTCAGCGTCGTGAAGTGGTACGCCGCGATCTTCGGCTTCGCACTTGTCAGTACAGATAATATCGTCGATTTCCCAACCGACGGAAGCCCGATGATGCCGACGTCCGCGATCGTTTTGAGCTCCAACTCGACGGTGCGCTCCTCGGTTTTGATCCCGTTCTGCGCAAAACGCGGCGCCTGCTTGGTCGCCGTCGCAAAGCGCGCGTTGCCCTTGCCGCCTCTGCCGCCGTACAGCACGACGCGGGTCTTTCCGGGCTCGCTCATGTCCGCAACAATGCTGCCGGTCTCGACGTCCCGCACGATCGTGCCGACCGGGACCTTGATGGTGAGATCCTCGCCGTTAGCGCCGGCCATCAGCTCCGCGCGTCCCTGCTCGCCGTCCTGCGCGCGGAAGTGCCGGTAGCGCTTGAAATCCAGCAGCGTGGACTGCTGCGGATCCGCGACGAACACGATATTGCCGCCTCTGCCGCCGTCGCCGCCGGAGGGCCCGCCCTTCATCACGTATTTTTCGCGGTGGAACGCGGCGCAGCCGTCGCCGCCGTTGCCAGCTTTGATGTGGATGGTTGCCTTGTCAATGAACTGCATGTTCGCAAATCTCCTTTAAGGGACAGCACGCGCATTTCGGCCGCTGCGCCGCGCAGATCTGTCGTCCGTGATAGATGAGCCAATGGTGTGCGTCGCCCCAATCCTTTTCGGGGATATGCGCCATCAACTGTTGTTCGGTCTTCTCCACGTCCTTCGCCTCGGTCAATCCGATGCGATTCGCGACGCGGAACACATGCGTATCCACCGCGATCGCGGGTACGTGGAATGCGTTTGAAAGCACGACGTTCGCCGTTTTTCTGCCGACGCCGGGAAGCGTGACGAGCTCCTCGCGCGTTCTCGGCACCTCGCCGCCGTACCGGTCCACGAGGATGCGGCTCATTTCGATGATGTGCTCGCCCTTCATACGGTAAAAGCCGCAGCTTTTGATGTACGGTTCGAGCGTCTCGAAGTCGAGCGCCGCGAACGCCTCTGCCGTGTTGTACTTCGGAAACAGCACTGCTGTGCATTTGTTCACCTGCTTGTCCGTACATTGCGCGGACAGCATCGTCGCGACCAGCAGCTCGAACGGCGACGAAAAATGCAGCGCGGGTCGTGCGTCCGGATACGTTTCTTTCAGGATATCAAGCGCCTCGGCTCTTTTTGCTTCACTTAACACGGCATGCCTCCAATGCGTAGGTTGCAGCGATCGCGCCGTCCGCGCAGGCGGTCACGACCTGTCGAAGCGGGGTGTTGCGCACATCGCCCGCGGCGAATACGCCCTTTATGTTCGTTTCCATTTTTTCGTCGGTGATCACACTGCCGTTTTCGGAAAGTGCGATCTGATCGCGGAACAACTCCGTGCGCGGGACCACGCCGACCGCAACGAACACGCCGTCGGTCTCGATCTCTGCGATCTCGCCGGTCGCGCGGTTTTTGTACCGCACACCCGAAAGCTTTTTCTCGCCGAGAAACGCCTCGGGCACGCTGTTCCAGATAAACTCGATATTTTCCGTTTTCAGCGCCGCGTCAGCTAAGATCGCGCTTGCGCGGAGCGCATCGCGCCGGTGCATGACAAAGACTTTTTTACAAAGCTTTGCAAGATACAGCGCGTCGGAGATCGCGGTATCGCCGCCGCCGATCACCGTTGCCGTGCGGTTCTTATAGAACGCGCCGTCACAGGTCGCACAGTAGGAAACGCCGTGTCCGGTCAATTCCTTCTCGCCCGGAATGCCGAGGTTTTTCGGCGACGCGCCGGTCGCAAGGATCACGGTCTTTGCTTCGATGCGCTCACCGTTGCACATAAAATGCTTCGGGTCCTCATTGAGCACGAGCTCCGAGACCGGACCGTATTCGATCTTCAGCCCGAACGCCGCCGCGTGCTCCTCGAACCGCGCCGCGAGCGCGTACCCGTCCGGTCCGTCCGAAATGCCCGGGTAGTTATCGATCCGGTGCGTTTTCACGATCTGTCCGCCCGCAAACATTTCTTCGAAGAGGCAGACGTTTCCGCCGCCGCGCACGGCGTACAGTCCCGCCGCGAGTCCCGCCGGTCCGCCTCCGATGATCGCAATATCCAGCATAGTATTCTCTCCGTTTCCGTAAAATCTCACAAATACAGTATATCGGTTTTCCCCGTCGCGGTCAAGCGAAACCGCCCGACAAAACCGCCGATCTCCCGTAAGTTTTCAACAAGTTTTCAATTATAAAAAACCGCCGCTTTCGCGACGGTTTGAAGGATACTCGCTTACCGTTTCTTTTTTGCGGGGCGGACCGAATAGACCTGCAGCAGGACGCCCGCGAGAAGCCCGACAAGCGGCAGCGGCAGGAAGAGGTACCCCGTCACGAACAGCGTATTTTCCATCTGTTCCTGCGGGAGAACACCGAATTCCGTGAGCGCCAGCACGGCAAGATAAATGAGCGCAACGAAAAGCGCGACCAAGGCAACAACGGTCAAAACAGTTTTACGTTTCATATCTTTGCCCTCCTGTCAGTCCACGATGGCGAGAATGTCGCCGGTGACGCGTGTGTTGTGTCCGAACTGATGCTCGTTCCAGTACATGCCGCTCGATCCGCCGCCGTCAAAGTTGTACGCCGCTTTCATGCCGAACGAAGCGCAAAGTGCCGAGAGCTCATCGAACGTCATGCCCGGAGACTGTCCGGTACCGAGGCTCTTACCGTCTATATCACGGATGCCGCGAGCGCCGAGGACGCATACGAAGGCGTAATGACCGGGTTCATAATAGCCGAACACCGTGCGCGGATTGCTCGCCAAAAGCGTGGAATTGAACTTTGTCTTCACGTTTCCGTCCGCATCCAGAAGCGAAGGACCGAAATAGAACGAATGATACGGATAACTGTTCAGGATCTCATTGTTGTCGATTTTGTCCTGTTTGCAGTCAAAGCACCGCACCGTGCCGTCCTGATAGATCACGCAGAGATCCGAATGCTTGCACTGTTTATTGCGGACCATAATGCCGTTGCGGATGATCAGACCTGCGTCATTCGCGTTGTTGGTAAAGTAGTCAGAGTTGATCGCGATCACCGCGCCGGCATCGCGTGAAAACGTCTTCAGCTCCTGTGATAAGCCCCGTTGTTCATCATACACGGCTGTCAGTTTTTCGATCTCACGGACGTAAACATCCGCGATCTGATACTCCAGCTTACCCTTTTGATAGTGATACAGCTCGACTGCGACCTTCTGCCCCGCGTAGGTATAGATCAGCGTCTTTTCGGTGCCGTCCTCGAGCGTTTCGCTCGTGTTCGGCTCTGTGATCACCGGATCGCCTTCGGAGAACTTTTCCTTAAACTTATCGCCCAAAAGTCCCGGGATCGGGGTCGGTTCCGGCGTCGGCTCCGGCGTCGGCTCGGGCGTCGGCTCGTCCGGTGCGGACGACGCGGCTTCCGTATTGGCCGGCACAGGCGTTTCGACCGGCTCCGCGGTCGGTTCCGGCGTCGGCGCTTTGGTCGGTTCGGCCGTCGGAACGAGCGTTGCGAGCGCAACAGGCGCCTCTTCCGCCGGTCTCAGCCATTTTACCCAACCGAACGCGCGCGCGTTGACGGTCATCGCAAACACGCCGGCAAGGATCACATCGATCACAAGGATCCGGATAAGGCGTTTTTTTTCAAAGCGTTTCGGCTTTGCGCCGCCCGCCGCATATATCAGCAAGTACAGAAGCGCCGTCAGGATCATCAGGATCGGGATTACGACGTGCAGATACTTCGCAAGGAAAAACTCCGAACGAACGACGAAGTGAAAGCCCGGATTGAAGTGATCCAGAATGTAAAAGACAATGTAGTTTGCCGAAAGGATCGCGGTCAGATTCGCAAGGATCATCGCGATCACTCGAAGCGCTTTAAAGCGCTGTTCCCCGTTATTGTTCATTGTATGCTCCCTGTATGTTCTTCCGGACGTCCGTCCGGAGAATGGTCCGTCCCATTTTCAACTTGTGCACTATACCATACCCGCCGTGCGTTTTCAAGACCTTTGATCAAAAAAACGTCAGATCAGATACAGTACCCACCGGAGAAGGAACCTCAACGCCGGTTTGTCCTTGAAGACCGCCTTCTGCGCCTCATGCACGCGTTTCAGAAGCGCTCTGTGCTCCTCCTGCATCTTATGATTCGAGAATGCCGCTTCCAGCGCCCATTTGTCGGCGTCTGGGTCCTTCTTTACGCCGAAGCGCATCAGGCGGTCGAGGTAATGCGCCATCTCCGGGATCGAATGTTTCACGTTCGGATCGCGGAAACGCTGTTCCCTGCGTCTTCGGATCAAAAGCCCCGTTCCGACCCATGCCGCAGGCAAGAGCAGGATCAGGATCCACCATGCGCTCCCGCGCTTCTTGTTTGTATTCGCGCCGCTCTGATCCGGCGGCGTCGGTATCTCATCCAGATCCGGTTTCTCCGGTTTCCGGGGCGTCGGTTCCGGTTCTTCCGGTATCGGCGTCGGCGGAACCGGCGTCGGCTCGGGCGTCGGTTCGGCCTCTCCGGCCCCTCCGCCTTCGCCGGACGCGCCTTCCGCGCCGAATCCTTCTCTGTCATTGCCCCATCCGGGCGTACTTTCGATCGGTACCCAGCCGACACCGAGGACGTAAACCTCCGCCCATGCGTGCTCGTTGTTTTTGGTCACCGGCATTCCTTTGTTTCTCAACTCCGGGGGGATCTGCACATGGTAACCTACCGTATATCGTGCCGGGATCTCCAGCGCCTGCAGAAGCGCGGTCGTCGCGCTCGCGAAATGGACGCAGTAGCCCTTGTGATTTTCTGTCAGGAAGTACAGAATAAAGTCCTTCCCTCTCGGCACTTTTCCCGGTGTAACGGAATACTCGCCCGAATCGCGCACAAACGCCGCGACCGCTTTTGCCGTTTCCAGCGCGTCGCCCGAAGCTTTGATACCCGCTGCGTTCAGTATGTCCAGAAGCGCGCTTTTTTCTTCGCCGTCCGGCATCACATACTGTTCCATGGCAAACTTCTCGTAATATGCGCTTTCTTCCTTCGTCACCGTGCCCGGCTCCAGCCGATACAGCGACGTATATCGCCAGCTGTAATCCTGCCATCCGTAAGACCGGATAAACGACTCTTCCGAAAGCGGTTTTTTCGATTGCTCGTTCGCATCGCCTGTCGTCGGTTCGTCCGTCCATGCATACGGCACGATCCTCTCGCCCGAGATCGAATCGAGTATCCACATCGTCGAATCTGCCTGCTCCTGCCGCTTTCCAAGCGCTGCCATCGATTGCCATTCACCCTTGTACCGGTCGGCTGCACGCCACTTATTGTTCCCGTACTGCCCATAGGAATGCGTTCTCAAAAGGAACGTACCGTTTCGCGCATATACGGTGAACAGCTCCGAATCGTCCTCTTTGCGTTCTCCCTCGTCGGAGAGATCGATGCTGCGCGGGTTTTTGATGCCGAACCACGACATCGCCTTATCCGTGATCAGACCAAACCGTTCCGAGAAGATCTCGTTCCGGACCTCCGGCGCAATCGGCGTATAGGACTTCTGCGGAAATGCCTCCATGATCACGATCGTCAGCAAAAGCAGCGCCGGCGCAAGGATCGCGATCAGCCAGCCGCGCGTTCGGTCGTCGCCCCTCCGAAGCCCGTTTCCGAGCAGCGTATATCCGAAAAACACGCTCAGAGACATGATCGTCCACAACGCGGGCTGCCGGTTCGTGTAAATGAGGCTGACAAGCAGCATCGGGAGCGGGATCAGAAGCGGCAGCAGCACCATTTTACTGCGGATCAGCGAGAACGCCAGCATGAGTCCGATCACCGCTGCAACAGCCATCAGAAAGAGCGTGACAAAAACGCGGGGATCTTCGATCGGCACGGCGGCCGCCGAAAGCGCATCGAGGTCAAACAGTCTGGAAACCGCGGTCGGAAGCCCGCTGATCAGTCGGTATGCGAATACAGTCGCGCCGAGGCCGATCTTTTTCATGCGAAACGTACAGAGCAGGAGCACTCTCACGATAAACATGGCGCCGAAGAAATTGCCGTATTTCGGTACGTTCATCCAAAACGACAACAGCAAAGAAATAAAAACGCAGTACGGGATCAGCAGCGTCAGCGAGTAATCGATCTGATACGACGTCACTACCATCGAAATGCAGGCGATCGTACCGCAAAAAAGCGGAACGGTATCCGCGAACCCTTTCAATGCGATCTGCTTCGCGTTCACAGGCGCACCTCCTTTCGCGGTACGATCCGATAGACAAGCGTATCGGTCCCGTCCGCGACAGGTTCGGCTTTTTCGCTCCGGATGAGCTCGGAAAGCAGTGATTTCAGAAACCGATCGAAATCGCCCTCCCCTTCGATCTGTGCGGTACGCAGCCCGTATCGGACCGTAAACGGGATCCCGTCTCCCATCAGCAGGTCGGAAAGGCAGCGAAGCTGTTCCAACACGCTCTGCTCCGCGTCATAGTTCTCATAAAGGTCCATGGAAAAGATGACCTTCCTGCGGAGCATCTCCTGCGGCTCGCGCACGATCGGCGCGTCCATCTTTTCGGTCAGCTTCCAATGGATCAGGTTCACCGCGTCACCTTCACGGTAAGGACGCAGCTCATGCTCCTCGGAGAATCCGAGCGGTTTCGGTTTTCGGATCAACTCGGACGTTCTCAGAAGATCCGGCATCGGCTCAGGCCTTTCTGTATTCGGCAGGACCGTCATCGTAATCGCCCCGCTTTTTTTGATGGGGATCGCGATCAGCCCGAGATAATCGAAAGCGCGCGCCGAACGGATCCGGTATGAGATCGTTCCGAGCCGGTCGGTATCCGGCATAAGGTTCTCATCACCGTTCTTCGTACCGAAGATAAGCACCTTGACGCGCGTCGTTTCTCGTTCCAGAAACAGATTCCGGCGATCGATCCTGACCTGATAAACGTCCGGCGGCAGGAAGAACGAACATCTAACCCGCAGCCGTACTTCACAGGGATGTCCGCGCAGCACGTCTGCGCCGCCCGTCAGCTCCGCGCGCGAAGAAAGGATCGCGGGAAGGCTCAAAAGAAGAGAAAGGATCGGAAGAAACAGCAAAAACAGCAGTAAGTAAAATGTTACATACTGCCCGTAAGCAAGATGCAGCGCTGCCGCCGCGATGAGCGCCGCGACATATGTCAACCGCCGGAGAATCATCTGCGCGCGGCGGGCGGCGCGATATGCGCCATGACGTCGTTCAGGACCGTTTCCCCGGTCTGTCCCGACGCTTTGGCTTCGGCGGTCAGGATCAGCCGGTGTGTGATCGTCGCCGGATAGATCAGCTTGACGTCGTTGGGAATGACGTAATCGCGTCCCTGCACCCACGCCGCCGCTTTCGCCATCGAAACGACGGCGATCGACGCGCGCGGGCTTGCGCCCTGCAGGACCGATGTGTGCGTGCGTGTCGCGTTCGACAGGCGGATCACGTAATCCATGATCTTTCTGTCGACGAACGTGTTGTCGATCGACGTCCGGATCCGTTTCAGTCCCTCACGGTCCGCGATGCAGCGCACGTCGTCCAAAGGATTGCCCTTCTGCTTGCGGCTCAACAGATCCAGCTCGTCGCTCGGACGCGGATAGCCGAGCGTCAGACGCACCATAAAGCGGTCGAGCTGCGAATCCGGCAAGAGCTGCGTGCCGCTTGCCCCGACCGGATTCTGCGTCGCGATGACCACAAACGGATCGGGTACGGGATGCGTGATGCCGTCGACGGTCACGTTGCCCTCCTCCATGGCTTCCAGAAGCGCGGACTGCGTGCGGCTTGTGGCGCGGTTCAGCTCGTCCGCAAGGAACATATTGCACAGGATTGCGCCGGGTTTATAGACCATCTCGCCCCGTTCACGGTCGTAGAGAGAGAACCCGACGATATCGCTCGGCAGAACGTCCGGCGTAAACTGCATGCGGTGGTATTCGAGCCCGAGCGCTTTCGAGAACGCAAGCGCCATCGTCGTCTTGCCGACGCCGGGAATGTCCTCAAGCAGAATGTGTCCGCGCGCAAGGATCGCCAAAAGCGCCATGATCAGCACGTTGTCCTTGCCGATAACGGCTTTTTTCAGTTCATCAAGAATGGATTTCGGATCGTTCATCGTTCTCTCTCCCCCTGAAAAGGTATAAATTTCGATTTTATATGATTATTATAACACGTATTTGCGTCCAAAATGTATCTAAACTGCAACATTTTTCCCGTTTTTTGATAATTTTTACATTGATTTCCGCCAAGATGCAAAAGGGGCCGTTAAGAAAC